>NZ_AP024655.1:615864-1231729 GCF_019977355.1 Arthrobacter sp. NicSoilB8
GGAGACGCGGCCGCGGAGGCGGACGACGTCGGAAGCCTTATAGTCACGGGTCACACCTTCCCAGCGCGGGTTGGCGGCCCACTCGAGCTCCAGTGCGGCGGCCTGCTGTTCGGGCGTCTGCTGGGTGGGCTCAAATGCTGCAGTCATCTTTGTCTCCTTGGTTGTGCTCCGTTGTCCGGGCCGGCCATCCTGCGCCTTCGCAGTGTTGGGCCGACCGGATCGGTGCGGTGTTTCTTTCCGTGAGAACTACTTTTCTGCACTTTCCAAGGGGTTTCTAGACCAAAGCTATGGAAAGAAATGCACTTCTTCGCATATTCTCAATAAATGCATCCCGCCAGCTGGAACCGCCAAGCTTCGTCCCTGCCGTCGCCCGCCGTGCCGGAGGTGGACGTCATCAGCATGGGCCGCCGCGTCCGTCACTTGCGCAAGGCGGCGGGCCTCACGCTCGATGCCCTGAGCGCCGCCGTCGGGACCGCCCCAAGCCAGCTGAGCCTGATCGAAAACGGCAAGCGCGAGCCCAAGCTCGGGCTGCTCCAGCAGCTCGCCGCTGGCCTCGGGGTCAGCATCGATGAGCTCCTCGGCGCCGAGCCGCCCAACCGCCGCGCGGCGCTGGAAATCGAGCTGGAACGCTACCAGCGCAGCCCCATCTACGAATCCCTCAACCTGCCGAAAATCCGCATCAGCTCGCGGCTTCCCATGGATGTGCTGGAGTCCATGGTGGGCCTGCAGCACGAGCTCGAGCGCCGGCTCAACGAGCAGGTGGCGACGCCGGAGGAGGCCCGCCGCGCCAACGGTGAGCTGCGGGCCATGATGCGGGAGCGGAACAACTACTTCCCGGAGTATGAGGCCGAGGCGCAGAAGGTCCTGGCCTCGGTGGGCCACACGAGCGGACCGCTGTCCCACCACGTCATTGCGGACATCGCCGGGCACCTCGGTTTCAGCCTCCACCATGTGGGCGATTTGCCGCATTCCACCCGCTCGGTGACGGATCTTAAGAACCGCAGAATTTATCTCACGCAGAACCAGCGCACCGATCACGACCCCCGCTCGGTGCTGCTGCAGGCCCTGGGCCATTACGTCCTGGGCCACCAGACGCCGTCGAACTACGGGGACTTCCTGATGCAGCGCGTGGCCACGAACTACTTCGCCGCCGCGCTCCTGCTGCCCGAGCAGGCCACCGTGGAGTTCCTGCAGCGCGCCAAGCAGGCCAAGGAGATCGCCGTCGAGGACATCCGGGACGCTTTTGCCGTGTCCTACGAGACCGCCGCCCACCGGTTTACGAACCTCGCCACCCAGCACCTGGACATCCGCACCCACTTCCAGAAGACCCACAAGAGCGGCATCATCTACAAAGCGTATGAGAACGACGGCGTGACGTTCCCGCAGGACCACACCGGCGCGATCGAGGGCCAGCCGTCCTGCAAGAACTGGACGTCCCGGGTGGTGTTCGACGTCCCGGACAAGTTCAGCGCCTACAACCAGTACACCGACACCCCCGCCGGGACCTACTGGTGCACGGCCCGCACTGAACGCTCCGCCAACGGGGAGTTCTCGCTCTCCGTGGGTGTCCCGTATGCGCACGTGAAGTGGTTCCGCGGCCGCGACACGACAGAGCGGTCCAAGTCCACCTGCCCGGACGAAAGCTGCTGCCGCCGCCCGCCGGCGTCACTGACCGCCGAGTGGGCCGGGAACGCCTGGCCCTCGGCGCGGGCCCACTCCCACCTGCTGGCCGCCATGCCGCCGGGCGCCTTCCCCGGCGTGGACGAGACCGAGGTCTACTCCTTCCTGGAGGCCCACTCGGGGAACTGACCCTCCTCAGGTTCTGCGGGTTGTGGCACGACGTCCCCGCAGTCTTCGTCGGGTTTCTCGTGGCGCTCACGCGCCGGTGCGGAGGCCCGATGACCGTTGCGGGCTCGCCTGCGCGGCTGCCCTGCGGCGAAGCATTCTTCGTTGTGAATCCCGTGATAGAGGACGCCGTGCAAAACCTGGTGGCTTTCGTCGGTGCCGGACCAGCGGCCCGTGTGCCTCAGAAAGTGCATGTACTCATAAAGGGAGGCACAGAAAAAGGATGCAAGCTCGGCATCGCGGTCATTGAGCGAATCCACCAGTTCGGCGATAAGTCCTGCGTCCATTGCGGTCACTGAGGCGCCCCCAGAGATTTCGGCGTAAACGGGGAAGAACGCGGTCAGTTGCTCCAGAACGGGAACGATGTCCGGCAAAATCCCGTGCTTCCGGTGCCAACGCCCGAATGCGATCAGGGAACCCAGTTCTTGGTCTTCTGGGTGCAACGCAAGGGGAGCTGCTCCGGGTGCAGGTTTCCCGGCCCGGTGCCCGCTGGCGCTCCGATCTGCCGGCTGACGACGGGATTTTTGGGTCATAATCGATCCTCACTCTGGATTGCGGCACGCGGCGGACTGCCTACCCAGAACGCTATGAGTGGGAAACAGTCGGCCTCAAGGACGGTCAGCCGTATGTGGAAAAGGTCTGACGAGCCACCTCCAGAGCGTGCAGCCCGGCAAACTGAAACGCGCGCCAAGTCGGGCGGACTATATTGGCCTGTGTCAGCTCATCGATCCACCTCGCGGGAGTGTGCACTCATGGCCAAGGAACTTGCCACCCAGCTCATTGAACAACTCCAGGCTGCCGGCGTGCAGCGGATCTACGGGATCGTGGGGGACAGCCTCAACCCGATCGTCGACGCCGTCCGCCAAACCGGCGGCTCGCAGCAAGGCGGCATTGACTGGATCCACGTCCGGCACGAGGAAGCTGCCGCCTTCGCCGCGGCGGCCGAAGCCCAGTTGACCGGCCGGCTCGCGGTGTGCGCCGGCTCCTGCGGGCCCGGTAACCTGCACCTGATCAACGGCCTGTATGACGCCAACCGCTCCGGCGCTCCGGTGCTGGCCATCGCCTCGCACATCCCGAGCAAACAGATCGGCAGCAGCTTCTTCCAGGAAACCCACCCTGACCGGCTCTTCAACGAATGCTCGGTCTATTCCGAGCTGATCAGCACCGCGGAACAGGCGCCCAGGGTCATGCACAGCGCCATCCAGCACGCAGTGGGGCTCCGGGGCGTCGCCGTCGTGACCCTTCCCGGGGACATCGCCGGCCTCGAGGCGACCGCCCCGACCCCGGCCCCCGCCGCGTTCCGGCCGGCAACGCTGACGCCGGATCCCGCGAGCGTCCAGGAACTGGCCGAGGCCATCAACGCCGCCGACAAAGTGGCCATCTTCGCCGGGGCCGGCGTCGAGGGCGCGCACGACGAGGTGGTGGCGCTCGCCGGACTGATCGCGGCGCCGATCGGCCACTCGCTGCGCGGCAAGGACTTCATGCAGTACGACAACGCGTATGACATCGGCATGACCGGGCTGCTGGGCTACGGCGCCGCGGCCGAAGGCATCGAGGATGCGGATCTGCTGATCCTGCTGGGCACCGACTTCCCCTATGACCAGTTCCTGCCGGGAACCCGGACGGCGCAGGTGGACCGCGCCGCCCACAAACTGGGGCGGCGGACCGACGTCGACGTCGCCGTGCATGGCGACGTCCTCCCCACGCTCGCCGCCCTCATGCCCTTGCTGAAGGCCAAGAAGAGCCGCCGCTTCCTCGACGCGATGCTGAAGAAGCATGACCGGCTCATGAACAAGGCCGTGGGCGCGTACACCCGGAACGTGGGGACGAAACAGCCGATCCACCCCGAATACGCGGCCTCGCTGCTGGACCAGGTGGCGGCGGAGGACGCGATCTTCACGGCGGATACCGGCATGTGCAATGTCTGGACCGCGCGGTACATCAATCCGCTGGGCACCCGCAGGCTCATCGGCTCCTACCTGCACGGCTCCATGGCCAACGCGCTGCCGCACGCGATCGGCGCCCAGCTGGCCTACCCGGGCCGGCAGGTGGTCTCGGTTTCGGGTGACGGCGGCCTGTCCATGCTGTTGGGGGAGCTGATCACGGTCGCGGCCCACCGGCTTCCGGTCAACGTGGTGGTCTTCAACAACTCCACCCTGGGCATGGTCAAGCTGGAGATGCTGGTGGACGGGCTCCCTGATTTCGGCGTGGACGTCCCGGACGCCAACTACGCGGATGTTGCCCGGGCCCTCGGCTTCCATTCCGTGCGCGTCACGGACCCTTCCCGCATCGAGGCCGCATACCGGGAAGCCTTCGCGCATCCCGGGCCGTCGCTCGTGGAGCTCATCACGGACCCCAAGGCGCTGTCCCTCCCGCCGAAGATCAAGGGTGCGCAGATCCTGGGCTTCGCCACGGCCATGTCCAAGGTGGTCCTCAACCGGGGCGCCGGCGAGGCCGTCAGCATGGCCCGGAGCAACCTGCGCAACATCCCGCGGCGCTAAGGTCCTTCAGCGCCGCGGGCGTTTCCGTCGAACCCGCCGGCGGGCCGGACGGGTCTTAGCGCGGGCCGCCCTGCCAGAGCGCGTCGAACGGGGCGCCCGAGGCCACCCGGTTCCGGATTCCGGCGGTCACAAACGCCTTGGCCGTCCGGGCTGCAGCCAGCGGGGTCGCACCCTTGGCGAGCTCGGCCGTCACGGCGGCGGCCAGCGAGCACCCGGCACCGGACACGGCCACCTCGCCCACCTTCGGGGCGGACAGGACCTCCAGGGATTCGCCGTCGTAGTAGACGTCGACGGCGTCGGGGCCTTCCAGCCGCACGCCGCCTTTCGCGAGGACGGCGGCGCCGCTGAGTTCATGGATGCGGACCGCGGCCGCCTTGAGCGACTCGACGTCGGTGATGACCAGGCCGGAGAGCGACTCGGCCTCGAAATGGTTGGGTGTGACGAAGGTGGCCAGCGGCAGGATCTGCGCCTTCAGCGCCTGGTCGGTGTCCAGGGCGTGGCCCGGCTCCTGGCCCTTGCAGATCAGCACCGGATCCAGCACCACGTTGGCGAACTGCCCGCCGGCCAGCGCCCCGGCGACGGTCGAAATCGTCGCCGGGCTGCCCAGCATGCCGATCTTGACGGTGTCCAGCACGGCCGGAGCGCCGGACGCGGCACCGTAGGCCGCCGTCGTCGCCTCCAGCTGGTCCGCGATGACCTGCTGGTCCACCGGGACGAAGCGGTGGTTCCATTTGTCCTTCGGATCGAAGGACACGATGCAGGTCAGGTTCGCGATCCCGAACACGCCGAGTTCCTGGAACGTCTTCAGGTCAGCCTGCGCGCCGGCGCCGCCGGTCGCTTCAGAGCCTGCGATGGTCAGGACGACGGCGGGGGAGGAAGCAGCCAGTGCGGCGGAGTCGAATGCGGTAGAAGTCATGGTCCCATCCTGCCATCCCGCCAAATCCGCCTGCATTGTGCTTATGAACAAGTATTCCGTGAACAGTATGAACAAAACCTGAGTGTTTCGGATCACGCCGACTAAGGTGGCGGACGGTGTTGCCCATAGGCGGCGCCGGATCCAGGAAGGTTCATTGATGAGCACCCAACTGTCCGAAGCGGCCCAGACCCGAAAAGCCGTCGGCAACATCCTCAAAGGCTCGGCCGGCAACCTCGTCGAGTGGTACGACCTCTACGTCTACACCGTCTTCGCGGCCTACTTCCAGGCGCACTTCTTCAACTCCAAGGACGAGCTCCAGGCCGGCCTCGAGGCGATGGCCGTCTTCTCGACGTCGTTCCTCATGCGTCCGATCGGCGCCTGGTTCTTCGGCCGGTACGCCGACCGCAGGGGCCGCAAGGCCGCGCTGACGCTGAGCGTGACCATGATGTCCGCGGGCTCCTTCGCCATCGCGGTACTGCCCACCCAGGACGTGATCGGTCTGTGGGCCATGATTCTGCTGGTCCTGATCCGTGTGATCCAGGGCTTCTCCGTGGGCGGTGAGTACGGCACCAGCGCCACGTACATGTCCGAGGCCGCCACGACCAAGCGCCGCGGATTCTTCTCCAGCTTCCAGTACGTCACGCTGATCGGCGGCCAGATGCTGGCCCTGCTGGTCCTCGTCATCCTGCAGAACGCCATGCCGAAGGCCGAGCTGACCGACTGGGGCTGGCGGATACCGTTCGCGATCGGCGGCGTCGCCGCCCTCGTGGTCCTGTGGCTGCGGCGCTCTATGGAGGAGACCGTTTCTGCCGAGCAGATCGAGGCCGCCAAGGCCCCCGCGGTGGCGGGCGAGGCGCAGCCGGGCACCATGAAACTGCTGTTCACCAGCTACTGGAAGCCGCTCATGATCTGCATCGGGATCACCCTCGGCGGCACGGTGGCGTTCTACACTTACACCAACTTCATCCTCAAGTTCATGAACGATACCTCCGGCATCGCCAAAACGGACACCTCGGTCATCAACTTCTGGGCGCTGTTCATCTTCATGTTGCTCCAGCCGGTCTACGGCATCATCTCGGACAAGGTGGGCCGCAAGCCGCTCCTGCTCTGGTTCGGCATCACCGGCGTGCTCTTCACCTGGCCGCTCCTGTCCGCCCTCGCCGGCACCAAGGATCCATTCACGGCATTCCTTCTCATGATGGGCGGCCTGCTGGTCGTGGGCGGCTACACCTCCATCAACGCCCTGGTGAAGGCCGAGCTGTTCCCGGCGTCCATCCGGGCCCTCGGCGTCGGCCTGGGCTACGCGATCGCCAACTCGCTCTTTGGCGGCACCGTGCCGCTGATCGGCGCGGCCCTGCAGAAGGCCGGCCAGGAAGAGCTGTTCTTCACCTACGTCACCGTGGCCATCGGCATTTCCCTGCTGGTCTACATTTTCGCGCTGAAGAACAAGAAGTCCACTCACCTGGACCACGAGCAGGGGCACGCCTGGGGTGTGGACACGGGCACGGACGGGGTCACGGGCAAGGACGGGGACAAGGACCTCATCGACGCCTCGAGGCGCTAGCGCCAGTCCGCGGGGGATACCGCGGCAGAGTACGACGGCGGGTGGCCGGCTACGGAACGTGCGTTCCAGGAGCCGGCGGCCCGCCGTCGCTGTTAAGGCTGACGCTGCGGGGCACGGGTGCTGCTGCTGGCGCCGGCGGTGATCCGCAGGGGTATCCGGCCGCTGAACTGGCCGCGGCCTGGGCGGCAACCGCTCAGGACCGGGCTACTGGGCGTTGTCCGCGAACCGCAGCTGCAGGATGGTGGCGGCGGTGCCCGCTGCGAACGTCCCCGCGAGCACCACGTAGCTGCCTGCCGGGAGCGTGTCGACGGGATCGGCCACCATGCCGATCAGCAGCGGGACGATCGAATAGGGAAACCACTCCGCCCAGCCGGTCTTGCCGAACAGATTGCCCAGGGCCAGCATGACGAGCGAGAAGGCGATGGGGGCCACTTCGCCACGGCTCCACACTGCGATCCAGGCGACCACGGGCGCGAGCAGGAAAGAAATCGTCGCGGCGAGCAGGGCGTTCGCGATTCCGGCTGCGGCCAGCTCCGCGGAGAGCCCCGGCAGCCCCATTGCCAGTCCGATCGCCATCGCCTCGACGAGGACGAGAACGATCAGCGCCATCCACCACAGCGCCGCGACCGTCAGCTTCGCGATGGCGAACCAGTGACGTGACACGGGTAGCGCGAGCATATTCTTGGCGGTGGCATCACGGTACTCCCGGCCAAACAGGTAGGCGACGATGAACGCCAGCAGGAGCATCCCGCCGACGCCGAAGACCAGCGTGAGCATGTAGAAGTATTGGGGCCACGTCGCCTCGAGCCCGGCGAGGCTCGCCTTGGTGCCCAGAAGCCCCAGTTGGGCCGCCCGCCCCGGTTCCCGCACGATCCACATGAAGAGCGCGATGCCGAGCGGCATCATGGCGAGTACCGCCAGCGTGGCCCACGTCGCCTTGGCACGGTGGAGCTTCATGAACTCGGTGGCGAGAACCTGGCCGAACATCAGGCCGTCCCGCCCGTGGACGGCACGCCCTTGGACGACGCCCCATCGCCCGTGCGCGCGAGGAAGTAGCGCTCCAGATCCAGTGTGAGCAGCGCCTGTTCACGCTCCTCCGGGGTGTAGGCATCGGTCCCGAACGCACGGGCCTTCGCGGCGAGTTCATCGCGCGAGGACTCCTCGATGAGGCGGCCGTCGTGGACGATGCCGATTCGGTCGGCCAGGTGCGCGACCTCGGCGAGGATGTGGCTCGACATGAAGACGGTGACGCCGCGGTCGTCGGCGAGCGAACGGAGCAGCTCGCGGATCTCGACAATGCCGGCCGGATCGAGGCCGTTGGCGGGCTCGTCGAGCACGAGCAGTTCTGGGGAGTGCAGCAGGGCGCGGGCGAGGGCGAGACGCTGCTTGTTGCCGAGCGAGAGCTGACCGGCGCGCCGGTCGGCGTAAGGATCAAGGCGCAGCAGTGTTATCGACTCGGCGACTGATCGCGGCGGAGAACCGGTGAGCCGGCGCTGGATGTCGAGGTTCTCACGCACGGTGAGGTTAGGGTAGGCGGTCGCGGTCTCAACGAGGAAACCGATGCGCGAGAACACGCCCGTCTCGCCAGGGGCCATGCGCCGGCCGAGGACGGTCACCTCCCCGCCGCTCGGCCGGATCAGGCCGAGCAGCATGCGGATGGTGGTCGTCTTTCCCGCACCGTTCCGGCCGAGGAACCCGTAGATCTCGCCGCGGCGGACGTCGAGGTTCAGCGAGTCGACGGCGGTCACGTCGCGGTACCGCTTGACGAGGGCGCGCGTGGAAACCGCCGTGTCAGGCATGGGTCTCCTCCATGGCCCCATCCTGCCACCAGTCCCGGAGCGTTCACAGGGGCAGCTTCACTGTGCGGGACCGGACAGGACCGGAAGGCAGAGGGACCGGAGTGTACAGGGCACAGTGGCGACGGGCGGTGTGCGGGGCCGGTGGCATCAGGATTCCGCGCCGGCTGGGTGCGAGAATGGAGGCGGTTCCGGAGGTGCACGCCACCGGGGCCGTCCAGTGCTAATACAGCCGGCCGCCGAACGTTCCCCCGTGCGGGCACGGGCCGCCGAGCGAACCACTATGAATGGAATGCCCATGACTTCCGCCAAGACTTTCCCCGCGTCAGCGCCGCCAAAATTCGCCTCGATCGGCTCCCCGTACTTCGGCATCATGCTCGCTGTCATGGCGGTGGTGCTGATCCTGTCCAACATTGGGGCGTCCAAGGGCGTGGCGATCGGACCCATCATCACCGACGGAGGCTTCTTCCTCTTCCCGCTGGCCTACATCCTGGGCGACGTCATCAGCGAGGTCTACGGCTTCAAGGTGGCGCGCAAGGCCATCGTCACCACGTTCGCGCTCTCCGTCTTTGCCTCCCTCTGCTACTGGGTCATCATCGCCCTGCCGGGATTCGGCGACGAGTATGGCGCCTCCAAGCAGGCTGCCCTGGAAGGTGCACTGGGTCCGGTCCCGCAGATCGTGCTGGCCTCGCTCCTGGCTTTCCTCGCCGGCCAGACCATCAACTCCTGGATCCTCGTGAAGATGAAGGCACGGACCGGGGAAAGGTCCCTGTGGGCGCGCATCATGGGTTCCTCGGTGGTTGGCGAGTTCGTGGACACGCTGATCTTCTGCAGCATCGCCGCATCCGTGATCGGCATTACCGACGCCGGGATGTTCGTGAACTACGTCCTGGTGGGTTTCCTCTACAAGACCCTTGTGGAGTTCGCCTTCGTCCCGCTGACCTCGCTTTCCATTGGCTGGGTCAAGAAACGCGAACCGAGCTACGGGGCTTAGGACTCCGCCGCCGGCTGCCGCAGCGCACTCCGCTCCGCACCTGGTGGCGGCCCCTCCGCGGCCGGCCGACGCCGCGCACTCCGCCCCTGGCCTCCGCCGCCGGCCGGAGCCACCCAACTCGCCGGAAACCTGCGGGGTCGCCGTTAGTTCGGAATGAATCAAGCTGTTTGTGACAGCGGGTTGGCTTTGTGGTTGATGCCGGCGTGGGCCGGGGCGGCTGGTGCGGTGGGTTTGTTTCGGTAGCGGTGAGGATGCCGGGCGTGGCAGGCGTTGAGGGTTGCTTGGCGGCGTTGGCGTGCCTGGTCGACTCGTCCTGCGTGGACGGTGTCGGGCGTGTAGTAGTTCAGGCCGCTGTGGCGGTGGTTGGCGTTGTAGTCCGCGAAGAATGCCGCCATATAGTCGCGGGCGTGCTGGAGGTCCTGGAACCGGCGGGGAAAGTCCAGGTCGTATTTCACTGTCTTGAACAGGGATTCTGAGTAGGGGTTGTCGTCGGAGACCCGCGGGCGGGAGTAGGACAGTGTGATGCCCAGGGACTGGGCAAGCTGGAGGGTGCTGCCGGCGCGCATGGGTGCGCCGTTGTCGGCGTGGAGCACGGCAGGGCGCTGCCGGTTTTCGGTGACCGCGCCTGTGATCAGTGCGGCGGCCAGGGCGGCCGTTTCGGTGTGTTCGACCCGGTGCCCGACGACTCTGCGGGAGAAGACATCCAGGATCGCGTAGAGCCGGTAGGTGTGTTTTCCCGGGCCGTGGAGCATCGTGATGTCCCAGCTCCAGAGCTGGTTCGGGGCGGTCGCGTGGATGATGGGTTTGGCTCGTTTGGGGCCGGTTCCCGTGCGCTGTTCGCGGCGGTCGCCGTTCTGCCCGTTCCGGGCCACGATGCGGTGGGCGGCGGCGATGGAGAAGAAACAGTGCCCCGCGTCGAGCATCCGGTAGTAGGCCTGGGTGACGGAGAGGTTGGCGTATTCCCTGGAGTTCAGCAGTTCCATGAAGGCGTCGGCTTCGGTATCGGTGATCCGGTTCGGGTAGGCGCGGTCGGGATGGGGCACCATGATCCCCGACGGTGCAGGCGGGCTCAGGTGCCGGTACCAGGCCGTGCGGTGAACGCCCACCAGGGCGCAGGCCTTCACCGCGGACCAGCCGGCCGTGATCAGTTTCCCGGCAAAGGTCAGGGCGATGTCTTTCCAGGTTTTGGCGTCAGCCACTCCGGCCGGCCCGGCTCCGGTTCCTCCACTTTTGGATCCGTCGCCGCCGCGCTCTTGGCCATCGCGTCCAAGAGCGCGGAAGCTTTTCCCAGAATGTCCACGGCAGCCTCGGACCGCGCCAGCTTGGCCTTGAGGATTTCGTTTTCCTTCAAGACCCGTTTGAGTAACTGCTTATCGCCCGCGTTCAATCGCTGGTCCTCCTCCAGGTTGTCCGATCTGGACCTCAGCTCCCCGGACTCCCGCTGGCGGCACCAACGGTTCATGGTGCCCTCGGTGATGCCCGCCGCCCTGATGAATGCGGCTTTAGCGCCCCACTCGAGGCATTTGTCGTACTCATCCAGCATCGCGTGCTTCTGCTCGGTAGTGAAGTGCTTCCGGTTCGAAACACGAACAGGCATAACGAAATCCATGATGGACCTTTCCCCGCACTGCCCCGGCTCCAGCAACAGGAAACCTGTCACACAACAGCCTGACACACAGGGAGTTTCCGGCGACGTCGCGGGCTTCCGGCGAATTCGACGCTCACGGGTGCGGGCGGCGGCCGGCCAGTGCACGAAGCAGACGGCTCTCGAATTCCTGCTCGCGGAAGAGGTCCTTCCACTCCACGCGGACGAACCGCCAGCCCTCTTCAGTCAAGGCCTTCTCCCGCCGCCGTTCCTCGAAGAGCACCTCGGCCGTGGGACTGTAATCGAAGTACTTGATCTTGCCGTCGAACTCGAGGGCGACCTTCTCCTCCTTCCACGCAAAGTCCAAGCGATGACGCCCAGCGCGGCTAGACACTTCAAGCTGCGGCTCGGGAGGCTTGATCCGGCACCGCAGAATCAGCTCGCGGGTCAGAGTCTCACCGGGAGATTCGGACCGCGGATCTGCCGAGGCGAGGACACGGCGGAATGTCCGGATTCCCCGCCGGCCGTCCAGATCATCTGCCATGGCCTGCAGGACGCTTTGGTCCGCGCCCAGGCGAAGTGCGTGGTCAGTGAGGATCAACGCCTGCCTGTAGCGCAGCAGCATGGCGCAGTCGGCCGTTGTGCGCTCCAGCGAAGTCGTCCGGAGCCCGTTCACCATGGCAACCTCGTGCTCGGCGAAGGGACGCGTGTGGCAGCGGACGTCCCTGCCGTGGCGCTCGTTCGAGGGGCGCACTTTCTGGAGGAGGTGTATGGCGTCATCCACGTCCCACAGATAGAGGCGGCGGAGACGCGCCGCGGAAGTGTGGCTGTAGTGGAAGGTGCCTGTCGACGTCGTCCGCGTCCCGTGGGCATGGGCGTAGATGAGCTGCCGGCTCCGGGTGGTGGGGGACTGGGCCCGCCAAAGGCTCGCGCGGATGTAGCAGCCGTGCCGGAGCCGGACGAGAATGCCCGAATCCAGGAGCGAACGGATGGCCCGGGGGCCGTAGCCGAGGTCCAGGAGTTGTTCGGTGCGCCAGAGGTTACCCATCGGTGGCAGCTTCAAGGGGTTCTGCGTCATGCCACCAGCTTGGGCTGCCATGGAAGCGGGCGGCAGGCCCCGCCGTCGTCATGTGGAAAACGCGAGGCCGCACCCGGAGTTGTGGCGACGGCTCTTTTTGGGACGGCCCACCCAGTTCGCCGGAACGCGGCGGAGGCGCCGGAAATTCCCTGTGTGTCAGGCTGTTGTGTGACAGGTTTCCTGTTGCTGGAGCCGGGGCAGTGCGGGGAAAGGTCCATCATGGATTTCGTTATGCCTGTTCGTGTTTCGAACCGGAAGCACTTCACTACCGAGCAGAAGCACGCGATGCTGGATGAGTACGACAAATGCCTCGAGTGGGGCGCTAAAGCCGCATTCATCAGGGCGGCGGGCATCACCGAGGGCACCATGAACCGTTGGTGCCGCCAGCGGGAGTCCGGGGAGCTGAGGTCCAGATCGGACAACCTGGAGGAGGACCAGCGATTGAACGCGGGCGATAAGCAGTTACTCAAACGGGTCTTGAAGGAAAACGAAATCCTCAAGGCCAAGCTGGCGCGGTCCGAGGCTGCCGTGGACATTCTGGGAAAAGCTTCCGCGCTCTTGGACGCGATGGCCAAGAGCGCGGCGGCGACGGATCCAAAAGTGGAGGAACCGGAGCCGGGCCGGCCGGAGTGGCTGACGCCAAAACCTGGAAAGACATCGCCCTGACCTTTGCCGGGAAACTGATCACGGCCGGCTGGTCCGCGGTGAAGGCCTGCGCCCTGGTGGGCGTTCACCGCACGGCCTGGTACCGGCACCTGAGCCCGCCTGCACCGTCGGGGATCATGGTGCCCCATCCCGACCGCGCCTACCCGAACCGGATCACCGATACCGAAGCCGACGCCTTCATGGAACTGCTGAACTCCAGGGAATACGCCAACCTCTCCGTCACCCAGGCCTACTACCGGATGCTCGACGCGGGGCACTGTTTCTTCTCCATCGCCGCCGCCCACCGCATCGTGGCCCGGAACGGGCAGAACGGCGACCGCCGCGAACAGCGCACGGGAACCGGCCCCAAACGAGCCAAACCCATCATCCACGCGACCGCCCCGAACCAGCTCTGGAGCTGGGACATCACGATGCTCCACGGCCCGGGAAAACACACCTACCGGCTCTACGCGATCCTGGATGTCTTCTCCCGCAGAGTCGTCGGGCACCGGGTCGAACACACCGAAACGGCCGCCCTGGCCGCCGCACTGATCACAGGCGCGGTCACCGAAAACCGGCAGCGCCCTGCCGTGCTCCACGCCGACAACGGCGCACCCATGCGCGCCGGCAGCACCCTCCAGCTTGCCCAGTCCCTGGGCATCACACTGTCCTACTCCCGCCCGCGGGTCTCCGACGACAACCCCTACTCAGAATCCCTGTTCAAGACAGTGAAATACGACCTGGACTTTCCCCGCCGGTTCCAGGACCTCCAGCACGCCCGCGACTATATGGCGGCATTCTTCGCGGACTACAACGCCAACCACCGCCACAGCGGCCTGAACTACTACACGCCCGACACCGTCCACGCAGGACGAGTCGACCAGGCACGCCAACGCCGCCAAGCAACCCTCAACGCCTGCCACGCCCGGCATCCTCACCGCTACCGAAACAAACCCACCGCACCAGCCGCCCCGGCCCACGCCGGCATCAACCACAAAGCCAACCCGCTGTCACAAACAGCTTGATTCATTCCGAATTTACGGCGAGTTCGGTGGTTTCCCGCGAGTTCGACGGCGCGAGTGTCAGCCGGAAACTCGGGCCGTGGTGCCGCGGACGATGAGGGCGGGCTCGATCAGTTCGCGCCGGGGTTCGAGGGTGGGGTCTTGGATCCGGGCCAGCAGGGTGGTGGCCACGTCCACGCCGACAACGTCGCTGCGGTTGTCCACGGAGGTGATGTCCAGGTAGCGCGACTTGGCCAGCTGGGAGTTGTCGTAGCCGATCACGGAGAGGTCCGCCGGGACGGACAGGCCACGTGCCTTGGCGGCGGCGAGGGCGCCCAGGGCCATGGTGTCGTTGGCCGCGAACAGGGCCGTCGTGTCGGGGTGGTGTTCGAGCAGCCAGCAGGCGGCCGCGTAGCCGTCTTCCTCGGAGGTCCCCTGGGATTCGCCGGCGATCCGGACCTCGACGCCGGCCTCCACGATGCGGCTGCGGAAGCCTTCCCGCCGGTGGGACGCGGCTCCGCCGGCGCCCGTGAGGTGTCCGATCCGCGTGTGGCCGAGCCCCAGCAGGTGCTCCGCCGCGATGCGGCCGCCGCCATCGTCGTCATTGGTAATGAGGTCGGCGCCGGCCGGAACGCCGTCCCGCCAGCCGGCGACGACGGCGGGAACCCAGGTCCCGGCCATCATGGACGCGCTCGGTTCGGCGGCGATGACGAGGCCCTCCACGTGCATGGCCAGCAGGCCGTCCGCGGCCTCCGTGATCCGGTTTTCGCCCGGCCGCGAGTCCGCGAGGGTGACCTGGTAGCCGTGCGGGGAGAGGGCTGATTCCATGCCGCGCAGGAGGTCCACGAACCAGAGGTTCCGGAAGTCGTCAATGACGAGCCCGATGCTCTTGGTCTGGCTGCTGGCGAGCGTTGTCGCCGCCCGGCTGGGTCGATATCCTAGCTCCGACATGGCCGCCCGGACGGCGTCCCGGCGCTTCTGGCTGACCTTGGACGGGTTTTGCAGCACAAGGGAAACCAGGGACGGGGAGACGCCGGCGCTCTTGGCGACGTCGTAGATCGTCGGCCGGCGGGTTCGAGAGGTGTTCAGCGTCATCTGCAGAGCCTTTCATGTCTCATTCGAGGATAACTGTCGCACCATTGACAGGACATATGCACATAGCTACGCTTCTTACAGCGCCAGTTTTTGTAGCGCTCCAATTTTCTAGTGTCGGGCCATCGGCCTGGCCGAATTTCAAAGGAGAAATCGATGGCTGACAGTTTAGGAGTTGCCGTAATCGGCGCCGGCATGGCAGGAAAGGCGCATGCGGCCGCATACCGCACGGCCTCGGCGCTGTACAGCCCGGTTCTTCCTCCCATCCGGCTGGTCTCCATCGGCGATGTCAACGCCGAGTTCGGATCCCTCGCTGCGAAGCGTTTCGGCTACGAACGCAATGACACCTCGTGGCAGGCGATCGCCGCAGCCGACGACATCGACGTCGTGAGTGTCGTGATCGCGAACTCCCTGCACCGCGAAGTCGTGGAAGGTCTGCTGGCCGCCGGGAAGCACGTGCTGTGCGAAAAGCCGCTGAGCGACTCCATTGAGGACGCCCGCGCCATGGCCGAGGCTGCCCGCAACGCCAGCTCGATTGCCCGCATCGGGTTCACCTTCCGCCGCACGCCGGGCATCGCGTACATCCGCGACCTCATCCGCAACGGCGTCCTGGGCAACGTCCTGCACTTTAGCGGCCGCTACTGGACCGACTATGGCTTCAGCCCGTCGGCGCCCATGAGCTGGCGCTACAAGGGCGGCCCCGGCTCCGGTGCGCTGGCCGACGTCGGAAGTCACCTCACGTACGTCTCCGAGTTCCTCTGCGGCGACATCAAGTCCGTCACCGGCGGCCGCCTCAGCACCGTGATCAGCAAGCGTCCGCTGCCGCTCGGCGCCGTCATGGGACACGACCACGCGGCAGTGAGTGACACCTTCGAGCCGGTCGAGAACGACGACTACGCGGCGTTCTCGGCAGAGTTCGAAAACGGTGCCGGCAGCTTTGAAGTCTCCCGCGTCGCGGCCGGCCACGCCAACAGCCTCAACTTCGAAGTGTTCTGCGAGAACGGTGCGGCCAAGTTTGACCAGCGCCGCCCCGCCGAAATCCAGCTGTTCCTCAACGATGGTTCCGGCAACGAGAACGGCTACCGCCAGGTCATCCTCGGCCCGGGCCACCCCTACATCGCCGGCGGCCTGGCCATGGACGCCCCCGAGGTCGGCTTCGGCCAGAACGACGCCTTCGGCTACCAGGCCCGGGCGTTCCTGGAAGAGGTCGCCGGACTCAGCGAGGAAGAATCCCTGCCCCGCTGCGCCACCTTCGACGAGGGCGTGCGCAACATGGAACTGCTCGGCGCGGTCACCGAATCCGCGCTCCACGACGGAAAGATGATCACGCTATGAAGCTCGGCGTCTACAACGCAATCCTGCACGACCGGCCGCTGCCCGAGGCCTTGAAGGTCATCGCCGGCCTCGGACTGACCGGCATTGAAATCAACACGGGCGGATTCCTGCCCGCCGTCCACGTCCCCACCATGGACCAGATCCTGGAAAGCGACGCGGCCCGGGACGACTACCTCGCGATTTTCGAGGGCACCGGCGTCTCGATCGCGGGCCTGAACTGCAACGGCAACCCGCTGCACCCCAAGCGTGAGATCGGCGAGAAGCACGCCGAAGACATCCGCCGCTCCATCCGGCTGGCGCAGCGGCTGGGCCAGGACCGGGTGGTCACCATGTCCGGCCTGCCCGGCGGCGAACCCGGGGCCACCACGGTCAACTGGGTCGTCAACGCCTGGAACTCGGCGGCCCTGGACGTGCTCGACTACCAGTGGGGCATCGCAGCGGACTTCTGGAAGGAAACCGACCGCCTCGCCGCCGACCACGGTGTGAAGGTGGCCCTTGAATTGCACCCGCAGAACATCGTCTTCAACACGGCCGATGTCCGCAAGCTCATCGAGCTGACCGGCGCGACCCATGTCGGCGTCGAACTGGACGCCTCGCACCTGTTCTGGCAGCAGATGGATCCGGTCGCGGTGGTTCGCGAACTCGGCCCGCTGGTCTTCCAGGCCGCCGCGAAGGACGTCCGAGTGAACAAGGAGAACGCCGCGCTCTACGGTGTCCTCGACAACAGCTTCCGCCGGCTCTCGCCGGAGGAAAGCCGCACCAACCTCGGCGGCGACGAGTGGGCCAACGAGTGGCCCAAGAACTCCGCCTGGGACTTCGTGGCCCTGGGCCGGGGGCACGACACGGCCTACTGGACCGAGTTCCTGCGTGCCCTGTATGAGGTGGACCCGAACATGCTCGTCAACATCGAGCACGAGGACGTCTCCCTTGGCCGGATCGAAGGCCTCCAGGTGGCGGCCAAGGTCCTGCGCGACGCCGACGCGGCACTGACGGCGTCGCTGCACCTCACGAACTGACCGTCGTTCGATCAATACCCCGAGGTCGCCGGAAAGCGCCGGGTTCGCCGTAAGAGACCGGCGAACGGGCAGCTTTCCGGCGAATTCGACGGCGGTGCGGACAGCGCACGAACAGAAAGGGCCCATACGGTGCGCATCGGACTCGGAGCAGGACAACTATGCCGGGTTCTACACCGAATTCGCCCGCGCGGTTCGGGACGGCGGGCCCGGACCGGTGCCGGCCGTCGAGGGGGTACGGGCCCTTGAGGTGCTCGACGCCGCGCGGCGCAGCGCACTGGAGAACAGGGTTGTGGGGCTGGACGGACAGCACCCGGAGTAGGGGCCGCCGTCGTGCGGTGAATCGCGAGGTCGCCGGAAAGCTGCGGGATCGCCGGAACGTCCCTGTGTGTCAGGCTGTTGTGTGACAGGTTTCCTGTTGCTGGAGCCGGGGCAGTGCGGGGAAAGGTCCATCATGGATTTCGTTATGCCTGTTCGTGTTTCGAACCGGAAGCACTTCACTACCGAGCAGAAGCACGCGATGCTGGATGAGTACGACAAATGCCTCGAGTGGGGCGCTAAAGCCGCATTCATCAGGGCGGCGGGCATCACCGAGGGCACCATGAACCGTTGGTGCCGCCAGCGGGAGTCCGGGGAGCTGAGGTCCAGATCGGACAACCTGGAGGAGGACCAGCGATTGAACGCGGGCGATAAGCAGTTACTCAAACGGGTCTTGAAGGAAAACGAAATCCTCAAGGCCAAGCTGGCGCGGTCCGAGGCTGCCGTGGACATTCTGGGAAAAGCTTCCGCGCTCTTGGACGCGATGGCCAAGAGCGCGGCGGCGACGGATCCAAAAGTGGAGGAACCGGAGCCGGGCCGGCCGGAGTGGCTGACGCCAAAACCTGGAAAGACATCGCCCTGACCTTTGCCGGGAAACTGATCACGGCCGGCTGGTCCGCGGTGAAGGCCTGCGCCCTGGTGGGCGTTCACCGCACGGCCTGGTACCGGCACCTGAGCCCGCCTGCACCGTCGGGGATCATGGTGCCCCATCCCGACCGCGCCTACCCGAACCGGATCACCGATACCGAAGCCGACGCCTTCATGGAACTGCTGAACTCCAGGGAATACGCCAACCTCTCCGTCACCCAGGCCTACTACCGGATGCTCGACGCGGGGCACTGTTTCTTCTCCATCGCCGCCGCCCACCGCATCGTGGCCCGGAACGGGCAGAACGGCGACCGCCGCGAACAGCGCACGGGAACCGGCCCCAAACGAGCCAAACCCATCATCCACGCGACCGCCCCGAACCAGCTCTGGAGCTGGGACATCACGATGCTCCACGGCCCGGGAAAACACACCTACCGGCTCTACGCGATCCTGGATGTCTTCTCCCGCAGAGTCGTCGGGCACCGGGTCGAACACACCGAAACGGCCGCCCTGGCCGCCGCACTGATCACAGGCGCGGTCACCGAAAACCGGCAGCGCCCTGCCGTGCTCCACGCCGACAACGGCGCACCCATGCGCGCCGGCAGCACCCTCCAGCTTGCCCAGTCCCTGGGCATCACACTGTCCTACTCCCGCCCGCGGGTCTCCGACGACAACCCCTACTCAGAATCCCTGTTCAAGACAGTGAAATACGACCTGGACTTTCCCCGCCGGTTCCAGGACCTCCAGCACGCCCGCGACTATATGGCGGCATTCTTCGCGGACTACAACGCCAACCACCGCCACAGCGGCCTGAACTACTACACGCCCGACACCGTCCACGCAGGACGAGTCGACCAGGCACGCCAACGCCGCCAAGCAACCCTCAACGCCTGCCACGCCCGGCATCCTCACCGCTACCGAAACAAACCCACCGCACCAGCCGCCCCGGCCCACGCCGGCATCAACCACAAAGCCAACCCGCTGTCACAAACAGCTTGATTCATTCCGACGTTGCGGCGACCTCGAGAGGTTCCGGCGAATTCGACGGCGGGTCCGAATTGTTTCGGCGACCTGGACGGCGGGGAGTATCTAGGAGTAGTACCGGCCCAGGGTTTCGGCCTTGAACTCGAAGAAGTTGCCGGCCTCGATGGCGAGCCGGGCGTCGTCGACCATTTTCACCACGAAACGCTCGTTGTGGATCGAAATCAGCGTGGCCGAGACCATCTCCTTGGCTTTGAACAGGTGGTGGATGTAGGCCCGCGAGTAGTTCAGGCAGGCGTAGCAGTCGCAGCCTTCCTGCAGCGGGCCGAAGTCGCGCTTGTACTTGGCGCCGGAGAGGTTGTAGCGGCCGGTGGGGTGATAGAACGCCGAATTGCGGGCCACCCGGGTGGGGGAGACGCAGTCGAATGTGTCCGCGCCGTTCTCGATTGCGGTGAAGATGTCATCCGGTTCGGAGATGCCCAGCAGGTGCCGCGGCTTATTCTCCGGCAGCTCCTCGTTGCACCAGCGCACGATCGTGCCGAGGTTCTCTTTTTCCAGCGCCCCGCCGATGCCGAAGCCGTCAAAGTTCATGGCGCCGAGGTCGCGGCAGGCCTTGCGCCGCAGGTCCTCATACTGGGCGCCCTGGATCACGCCGAACAGGGCCTGGTAGGGCTTGCCGGCGCGCTCTTCCGTGAGCCGGAAGTGCTCTGTGAGGCACCGTTCGGCCCAGCGTCGGGTCCGCTCGAGGGACTCCTCCTGGTAGCCGCGCGAGTTCTGCAGCGTGGTGAGCTCGTCGAACGCGAACATGATGTCCGCGCCGATCTGGTGCTGGACGTTCATGGAGATCTCGGGGCTGAAACGGTGCCGGTCACCGTTGAGATGGCTCTTGAACCACACGCCCTCCTCATCCACGTGCGCCAGGCGTTCCTTGCCGGGGGCGACGGCGTCGTCGGGTCCCGAATGGTCCACCGATTTCATGTCGATGACCTTCTTGAACCCCGAGCCCAGGCTCATCACCTGGAAGCCGCCGGAATCGGTGAACGTGGGCCCGCGCCAGTTCATGAACGCGCCCAGGCCGCCGGCCTCGTCCAGGATGTCCGCGCCCGGCTGAAGGTACAGGTGGTAGGCGTTGGCCAGCACGGCCTGCGCGCCGAGTTCGGCGATGGATTCCGGCAGCACGGATTTGACCGTGGCCTTGGTGCCGACGGCGATGAACGCCGGGGTCTGGATCTCGCCGTGCGGGGTGGCGATGGTGCCGGTCCGGCCGAGGAACTCCCCGCCGTTGGCGGCAACCTGACCGGCCGACGGCGGGCACGCTTCACTCAGCCTCTTGCCCACGCGGAAAGAAAACTCGGACTGCCGGGCAGGCGCGGGGGGCAAAGGATTGGAGTCAGGATTGGCTGGCACGGTTCAAGTGTGCCAGCTAACCCTGCCCAGGCCTTAGTGGACGGGATCCGATGTGGGGTAGTTCTCAGCCCGCCACTTGTCCCAGTAATTGCGGATCGCCTCGAGCTGGTGGGCGCCGAGGTCGTAGGTGGAGACGATCGCCAGGGATCCGCCGTCGGGCCGCACGTCCGCGATGGCGGGCTGGTCCGCCACGATCAGCAGACCGTCGCCGTGCTCGGCGTAGTTGTGGACGGTCAGGCCCACCTGGTGATTGCTGCGGAACCACACCTTGCCGGAGATCTCCTCGCCGGTGGGCAGGGTGAGTGAATAAGGGTCGCCCGGAGCCGGGACATCGCTGAGCCCAAGATTTTCTATCGCGGACCCGCCGGAGCCGGGGACGGAGAAGAAGAAGGTCCGGCGCTTGCCGTGCGGGTGCCGTTCCAGGGCGAAGCGCAATTGGTGCAGGAAGGTCAGCCAGCCCTGGGTGATGTCCTCGTCCCAGGCGGCCCATTCGGAATTGTGGTCTACCGCCGCCCGGGTGACGCTGACTTCCGTGCCCGTGGGGACAGGTTTCAGGGTGAAGACGTCTCCGCCGTCGACCACCAGGGAGGTGTGGTCCGCGCCTTCGACCACATTGGGGCCGAAGTAGATTTCGTTGATTTCGGCCTCTTGGTCATCGGCGTTCCAGCCGTGCCATTGGGCGATTCTGCCGGGTTCGCGCAGCATGGTCCAAACTTGCTGCGCGTCCGAATTGATCACAACGCTCAGATTGTTCGTCATGGGGTGAATCTACAACGCCCGGCCGCGAACGGGTAGGGCCAAACGGTTGCCCCGAACGGTTCGGGCCGACCAGGCGGCGGCCTCAGGAGCGGACGGATTCCAGCTCATTGCCGATCCGGCGTTCCAGCTCGGCAATGCCGATGGTCTCCGAGCCGCCGTGCGCCCGCAGGAACAGGAGGGCCTCAAGCCGCAGGAGCCGCCATTCACGTTCCGCGTCGGGGTTCGCGTTGTCGATCGAGCGGAAGATTTCCTTGTCGTACAGGTTGGGCTCGTTGAGCGAGCGCTGGCGCACCTTGGCGTTGATCCTTGCCTTGAACGGGTCCGCTTCCATGGCTTCCGGCGCGCGGAGGAATTTCTCGTAGGTCCGGGCGCGTTCGTCCTGCCCCAGCTGGCGGCAGATGTAGCTGGAGAGCGACAGGGAGGCCTCCACCGAGGCCCAGCGGCCGGGGTTGCCGTCGAAGGGCAGGACGTTGAGCAGGTCGGCGACCGCGAGGGCGTTTTCGGCGTCCTTGAAGGTGACGAACAGTTCATGGGCGAGGTCGCTGAGATCCTTCAGGCAGCTCCCGGACTTGGTGTTGATGCCCTTGGCGAGCCGTTCGCTGAGCAGGAGCACACCGACGGCGCCCGGGTGGGCCTCCGCCACGGCCTCGACGACCGATTCCGGCGTGCCGTCGGGGGCCGGGATGTGCGCCAGGTCCGCGTCGCTGGGTCCGCTCACCGCGGGCGGCGCAAGGGGCTGGGGAGGAACGACGACGGCGGACACCGCTGCGTCGGCCTCTGCTGCATCGGACAAAACGGCGTCCGGCACCTCCTCGGGTTCGGGGGACGGTCCCGACGCCGGCAGCGCCGATGCGCCGCCGTCGGATTCACCGTCGCCGCATGAACCGCCGTCGGATTCACCGTCGCCGCATGAACCGCCGTCGGATTCACCGCCGCCGAGGGCTCCGGCGCCAGAAGAACCGCCGCCGGACCCGGCGGAAGCTTCCGCGGGAGCAGCCCCCGCGCTGTCCGCGGGCCAGAACCCGGCGGATTCCGCGGTGACCGCACCCGGTTCGGAGTCTCCGGCGATCCGGACCGTTGATCCGGCGGCGATCCGCAGCACACCGCCGCCGCTGAGGGTCGCCAGGACCATGGCGGGCGTATCGAAATCGTCGGACTCAACGTCCACCCGGTGGACCTCGGCGGAACGGTTTCCGTCGGGCAGGATCAGGTGGTCGCCGGCCCGCAGTGATCCAGCCTGCTGTTCGCTGTAGTTCCGGGAGGCTGGGGGGTGGGTCATCGGGAGTCCTTAAAGTTCTCTTGCGGTCCGCCCTACAGTCTACAAAATCGGGTGCGTGAAGTCGGGGACGCGGGGGACGCTCCGAGCGTCCCGGGGCGGCGCCGGACCCGGTAATGCCGGCTAGTTGCCGACGCCCGCGTAGGCCAGCGCCTGCCGGATCAGGGCGCCGCGGCCGCCGCTGAACTCCAGCTGCACGTCCGTGCTCATGACCTCCTGCGGGGTCATCCAGGTCAGTTCGAGGGCGTCCTGCCGGGGGGAGCATTCGCCGGTGACGGGAATGATGTAGGCCAGGGCGACGGCGTGCTGGCGGTCGTCGGTGAAGCCCGTGTGGGACGGGGACGGGAAGTACTCGGCCACGGTGAACGGCACGGGGCTGACCGGCAGTTGCGGGAAGGCGAGCGGGCCCAGGTCCTTTTCCATGTGGCGAAGCAGCGCGGCGCGGATGGTCTCGCGGTAGAGGACGCGGCCCGAGACCAACGACCTGACCATGGTTCCGTCCTCGTCGGCCTGCAGGAGGGTGCCCACCTCGTTCACGAACCCCAGGGGGTCCAGCCGGACCGGAACGGCCTCGACGTAGACCATCGGCAGCCTTCCCCGCGCTTCGAACAAGTCGTCGTCGGAGAGCCAGCCGGGATTCGGGTCAGGGGTGCGCACATTCATGGTTAAGTTCTACCCCATCCCTGACCCGTTCCCCGCGCCGCGTCGCGGAACAGGCGCGCCCGCCCTGCGGAACCGTCACATTGCCGTGGGCTCACTCCTCCCCGGGGGCGGCGGAAATCCACAGCGGGGGATGGGCGGCCATGCCGTCCGCATCGGGGTTGGCGACGTGAAGGGTGGGGACGGCCGCTTCCTCTATGACCGCCGCCTCGTGTCCCGCCTCGTTGAGGCGCTCGCGCAGGGCATCGAGATCGCCGGCGTATTCGAAGCCCAGGCCGGCGCTCCCGGCCCCGGTGCCTGCGCCGAGCATCAGGATGCCGCCGTTCTTCGCGGTGAACGCTTCGGATTCGATCGTGTTGGTCTCGGCGTCGCCGGCGCCGGTGCCCGGGACCGGGCGGGGCCGCGCGCCGATGTGGCGCAGCGTTTGAGCCGCCGCGACGGCATCCTCGGAGAACCAGACGCCGACGACGGCGATGTCGGGGTCCGCTTCCGGCGACCCGCCCCAGCTCCCGTCGGCAGCCCGCGTGGCCGGGTCCGCCAGGAAACTGAAACCGTCAGCCGCGGTGATGCGGCAGGACGAACCGTGGTCTGCCTCGATGAGTTCGGCACTGGTGACGCCGTCTGCCGCGCCGGCCTCTTTGGTGCGCCGGGCGAATTCCTGCAGATCGCCCACCTCGACGCCGAAGGAAGTGGTGCCGTCCCCGGCGGAGCCCTGCTCGACGAAGTGCAGGGCTAGGCGGCCGGAGCCGGCGTCGAACTCCCGCCAGGTGGGCTCGTCAACGGTCTTGACCAAGCCCAGGGCGGTGAGCAGCCGCTCCCATTCATCAAGGCGGGAGGTGAAGTGGATCGGGCGGACACGCAGCATCGTTGCTCCTCAAGGTTGTGACGGATTCCGGCTTTCACGGATATCGTCCCACCAAAGCAACCCTTATGGTCAGCCCCGCGGAGCACAATGGTGCCATGGCCGTTGAACTTGAGGAATTGCTGGTGAAGGACGCCGCCGAGTGGCGCGCCTGGCTGGAACAGCATCACGCGCACAGTCCCGGCGTGTGGCTCGTGCTGCACAAGAAAGGCGGCTCGGTGACCGAGCTGGACTACGAGGCAGCGCTGCAGGAGGCGCTGTGTTTCGGCTGGATCGACGGGCAGGGCCGGCGTCGGGATGAGGAGAGCTCGTTCCAGCGGATGACCCGGCGGGGACCCAGGAGTGTGTGGTCCGCGCGGAACGTGGAACGGATTGAACGCCTGGAGTCGGCCGGGCGGATGGCCCCGGCAGGACAGGCCGCCGTCCTCAGTGCCAAGGCGGACGGGCGCTGGGAGGCCGCTTATCCGGGCGCGGCCGCGGCGGAGGTCCCGGACGACCTCGCCGCGGCCATCGCGGCGGAGCCCCGGGCGCAGGCGATGTTCGAGGTCCTGACGTCTGTGAACCGGTTCGCGCTGATCTACCGAACGAACGCGGTCAAGCAGGCCGCCACCCGGGAAAAGAAGATCGCGGGATTCGTGGAGATGCTCGCCCGGTTCGAAACTCCGTACCCGCAGGCCAGGCGGCCCCCGGAAGCGTGACTGAGGTCCGGGCGACGGCCGCGATCACAGGGAACTCCCAGCAGCTGTCCGGGCTACGGGTAGTTGCCGCTGGCAGGATTGACCGATGCTCCTTGCCCAGCGTGCTCCGCGACCCCCTGACCGCCTGCCGCTTGCGTCCCAGCGGCGGCTCTTCTTCGTGGCCGCGGGCCTGCTGATCACGGGGGAAACGGTCTTCTGGACCATGCTCGCCGCGGTGCAGTCCAACAGCGGGGCGGCCGCCCTGGACGGGCCCGTGCATGACGGGCTCGTGGCGTCCCGGAACCCGCTGGCCACCGCCCTCCTGACGGCCGTGACGACGGTGACGTCGCCGCTGTGGATGACCGTGATCGGCTGCGTGCTGGCCCTGGCCTGGGCGGCCTGGAAACGGGAACTCTGGCGTCCCACCCTGCTGATCGGTGCCATGGCGGCAACTTTTGCGGTATCCACGCTGATCAAGCACGACGTCGGCCGCGGCCGGCCCGCCGCCAGCGATTTTCTGCTGGGCCCGGACGACGCCCTGTCCTTTCCCTCCGGCCATACCTTCGGTGCCGGCGTCTTCCTGTGCGTCCTGAACTACCTGCTGCTGGCGGCCCGCGGCACGAGGACGAGCAAACGCTCGACGTCGGTGTTCGGCTTCGCGGCCGCGGCCGCGGGGACGCTCGCGGTCGCCTTGAGCCGCCTGTACCTGGGTTATCACTGGCTGACGGACGTGCTCGCCTCCATGGGCTTGGCGCTGGCCGTCACCGGGATCGTCATCCTGGCCGACGGGCTGCGCGCCGCCATGGCCGGCCGGACCGCGTCGCCGTCTTCAGGGCCGCTTCCGGGCCCGGCCGTGCCGGTGGGGGCGGGCCTTGCCGGGGAACGCCGGGCAGAGGCGGTCCCGTCACAGGACAGCTGGTCAGAGCCCGACGCCCATCGCCTGGGCGATCACCACCGCCGAGGCTGAGGACCACGCCTGCGGGTGGCAGGATGCCGGATAGGGCACCGCGACCCCCGAGTCCTCGGCCCGCACCCCGGCGAACACCTCCGGCAGCCGGTGTCCGAACGAGGCGGCCGCCGCGAGCAGCCCGTCGGCGAGCATCCGTCCCTCGGCAATGAAACCTTCGGCCAGGAGGCCGCGGATCGCGATGGCGGTGTCGTGGCTCCAGACCGAGCCGCAGTGGTAGCTGAAGGGCCAGAACCCGGCCGCGCGCCGCGAGATCGTGTGCACACCGTAGCCGGAGAACAGCTCCGGGCTCACGAGCCGGTCCGCCACGAGCCGGGCCTCGGCCGCGTCCAGGATGCCGGTGCCCAGCAGGTGTCCCATGTTCGAGCCCGGGATGTCCAGCGGAACCCCGTGCCCGTCGAGGGCCATGGCCGGGAACGGCCCGGCGTCGTCCTCAACCCAGAAACGCTCCCGGAACCTGAGGCGCAAGGCGGCGGCGAACTCCCGGAGCGCCTGGCCGCCGGGTTCCCCGTAGGCATCGAACAGCTCTGCCGTTTCCAGGGCCGCCTGGTACGCGTAGCCCTGCACCTCGGACAGGGCGATCGGCCCGTCGGCCTGCCGGCCGTCGCGGAACTGCATGGCGTCCCGGGAGTCCTTCCAGCCCTGGTTGCTCAGGCCGTGTCCCGTGGTGTCGCGGTAGCTGAGGAACCCGCCGTTGCCGGCCGTTCTCGTGTCCGTGTCTGTTCCGGGTGCGCCGGCGGCGAGCAGCCAGTCGGCGGCACGTGCCGCGTTCGGCAGCAGCGACCGGACGGCGGCGTCGTGCCGG
This sequence comes from Arthrobacter sp. NicSoilB8, assembly GCF_019977355.1. Taxonomy (NCBI): domain Bacteria; kingdom Bacillati; phylum Actinomycetota; class Actinomycetes; order Micrococcales; family Micrococcaceae; genus Arthrobacter; species Arthrobacter sp. NicSoilB8. The sequence goes on from NZ_AP024655.1 coordinate 642,530, forward strand.
CCGGCGCGCCAAAGTTCACCGAGCAGGCAAAGCCATAGCGGGGTGGAGTCCACGGCCCCGTAGTACACCGGCGGCAGGCGCAGGCCCTGGCTTTCCAGCACGAGCTCCTTGGACCGGAGTTCGTGCAGGATCTTGCCGGGTTCTTCGGCGGCGGCCGGGTCGGTCCGGGTGCCCTGGAACGCCGCCAGGGCCCGCAGCGTGCCCGCGGTCAGCCCGTTGTCCGGCCCGGTGTCCAGCGGCAGCAGGAGCCGCGCCGCCCACAGCGAGTCCCGCCCGAACAGCGTGAAATACCACGGCGCCCCGGCGGCGATGAACGGGGCATCCGGAAGCTGGCGGGTGGCCAGCCGGAGCCCGGCCACTTCATCGAGGGAGTTGTCCAGGAGCAGGCCCAGGGCCCCGGCCGGGCCGGTCCGCGGCGGCCGGGAGGCGGGCGGCCGGGCCGCCACGACGGCGTCGTCCTCGTCCGTGAGGACGGCTTGCCACTCGGCCTCGAACGGCCGGCCCCGGCCCAGGCTTCCGCGCCAGGCGAGCCGGCCGTCGGGGGCCACGGCGCCGGGAGCGGCGACCGTCAGGGTCTTGCCGCCCTCCTGCCAGCGCAACACCGACAGGTCGGCCGAGGACGGCCCGGACGCGCCGCGGAAACGGCTGAGCCGGATCTGGGCCATGTCGGTGAAGTCGGCGGCGAGCTCAACGTCGATTTCGGCGTCGAGCGAATCCAGGGAGGTGCGCAGCTGCAGGGTGTGCCGCACAACACCGGGCGTCACAGTCCAGGTCTGGACGAGCTCGACGGCGGGATCCTCCGTGGGGCCGGGGATGCCCCGGACGAGTCCCCTGACGCGCAGGACGCCGCCGGGTTCGGTCTCGACGGTGGCCGGTTCGGGTTCCAGGCCGTTGACGCGTACGAGGGCCCGGCTGAGCATCCGGGTATCGCCGTGCAGAAGCCCGGTGAATCCGGCCGGATCGCCGGAGCCACCGGCGCCGGGCGCGGGTGCCTCGCCGGCGAGGCGGCCGTCCGGGTCGAGCCACAGCTGCGTGGGGGCGGCAACGGAGCAATGCTGGCGGTGCAGGCCTGGCTGAACAGTCATGCGCCCACCCTATGCCGGGCACCCGGCGGTCTCAATGCGCCCGGTGCGCCGCGGACGGCTACGGGGCCGGCTGCTCATCCATCGGGAAGGCGACGGCCTCGCCCACCACGCGCAGCCGCAGCTCCGTGCCGGGGCGGGCGATGGACGCGTTCCAGTGCCGGATCGTGATGATTTCCCCGCCGCCGGGGTAGCGGTGGTCCGGAATGGCGCCGGCGGCAAGGACCGGCGGGACCGGAAGCTGGAGCCGCACGGTGGTCTCCGGGCCGAAGTAGTCCGTGTCCACCACAGTCCCGCGGATGGGGCCGTCCTCGGCAATGCGGATCTGCTCGGGGCGCAGCATCAGCTGGACCCTGCCCTGGGCCGGCGGGCGGCGCACCGGAATCCCGCCGAGCGAGCACGTGGCCAGGGAGCCTTCCATCCAGGCATCCAGGATGACGGCGTCACCCAGGAACTCGGCGGTGGCCCGGTCCGCCGGGCGCGTGTAGACGACAAACGGGTTGCCGATCTGGGCCAGCTTGCCGCCCCGCATCACGGCGACCTGGTCGGCGAAGGACAGCGCCTCGGCCTGGTCGTGCGTGACGAGGATCGTGGTGACGCCGGCGTCCTTCAGGACCTGGCCCACGGCACGGCGGGTGGCCACGCGCAGGCCCGCGTCCAGGGCGGAGAAGGGCTCGTCAAGGAGCATAAGTTCCGGCTCGCGGGCCAGCGCCCGGGCCAGGGCGACCCGCTGCTGCTGGCCGCCGGAGAGCTGGTGCGGGCGGCGCTTGGCCATGGCCGGGTCCAGCGAGACCATTTCCAGCAGTTCGGCGACGCGGTCCTTGACGCCGCGTCGGCCGCCGGGGAGCTTGGCGGCGTCCAGGCCAAAGGAGATGTTCTGCCCGACCGTCAGGTGCGGGAACAGGGCGCCGTCCTGGGCCACGTAGCCGACGTGCCGCTTGTGGGCCGGGACCCAGGCGTTCTCTCCCGCCACCTTGGTGCCGTTGAGCGAGATGCTGCCGGTATCGGGGTGTTCGAAGCCCGCGATCAGGCGCAGGAGCGTGGTCTTGCCGGAGCCGGACGGTCCTACGATCGCCGTCGTCCCGCCCCTGGCGACGGAGAGGTTGACGCCCTTGAGCACGGCCTGGGAGCCGAAGTTCTTGGTGACCGCATCGATTTCCAGGTGGCTGTTGGTGCTGGTGGCCACGGAGGCCGCGATCCGCGGCTCGGGGAGGCGGGAGGGGGCCTCGCGCGACGGGTGAATATCGGTCACTGTCCGGCTACTTTCTTGGACTGCTGGAAGAGGAGGTAGGTCATGGGCGCGGAGATCAGGATCATCAGCAGCGCGTACGGGGCGGCGCCGGCGTAGTCGATCTCGCTGCTTTTGCTCCAGAACTCGGTGGCGAGCGTGCGGGTTCCGTTGGGCGAGAGCAGCAGGGTGGCCGTGAGCTCGTTGACTATCCCCAGGAACACCAGGGCAGCGCCGCCGGCCGCGGCGGGTGCCGTGAGGCGCAGCGTCACGCGCAGGAAGGCCAGCAGGGGCGGCTTGCCGAGCGCCTGGGCGGCCTCGTCGAGTTCCTTCGGCGCTTGGGACAGCCCGGAGCGGATGTTCACCAGGGCGCGCGGGAGGAACAGCAGCACGTAGGCCGCGATCAGGAGCCCCGAGGTCTGGTACATGCTGGGGACCATCCGGATGCTCACGGTCACGAACGCCAGGCCCACCACAATCCCGGGCATGGAACTGGTGATGTAGTTGGAGAGCTCCAGGGACTTGCTGAACCAGCCGGGACGCCGCACGGCCAGGTACGCCATGGGGAACGCGACCAGCGTGGTGACGACGGCCGCTCCGAGGCCGTAGGCCAGGGTCTGCAGGAGGGCCGGCATGAATTCCTCCGCCGCCCAGATCTCCGGACCGCCGGTGACGATCCAGCGCAGCACGAACGTCAGCGGCAGGCCGAAGGCCAGCCCGGTGAGGGCGATCAGCGACAGCTGGGCGGGAACCTGATAGGCGTGCAGGGGCAGGCGCAAGGCGCGCGCCTGGGCGCCCGAGCCGATCCTGGCGTACCGGGCACTGCCGCGGCTGCGGACCTCCACGAGCAGCAGGATCAGGCAGAGGAAGACCAGGACGCTGGCCAGCATGTTTCCCGCGGTCCCGTTGAAGGTGGACTGGTACTGGACCATGATCGCGGTAGTGAAGGTGTCGAAGCGGATCATCGCGAAGGCCCCGTATTCGGCCAGCAGGTGCAGCGCGACAAGCAGGCCGCCGCCGGTCATGGCGATGCGCAGCTGCGGCAGAACCACGCGGAAGAACGCACGCCAGGCGCCGAGTCCCAGGGACGCGGCGGACTGCTCGATGGCCGGGTCCAGGCGGCTGAGCGTCGCGGCGGCCGGGATGTACACGAGCGGGAAATAGGACAGGGTCGCAATCAGGACCCCGGACCACAGGCCGCCGAGGGAGGGCACCGCGGAAACCCAGGCATAGCTGTTGACGAAGGCCGGGATGGCCAGCGGGGCGGCGAGCAGCACGGCCCACCACTTCCGGCCCACCAGGCTGGTGCGCTCCACGAGCCACGCGCCGCCGACGCCGAGCACCAGGCACAGCGGCACTGTCACCACGGTCAGCAGCACAGTGTTCAGCAGGAGTTCGCCCACCCGGGGGCGGACGATCAGGGACACGGCAGTGTCCCACCCCGTGGCGGCCGTCATGACGATCACGTAGGCCAGGGGCACCAGAGAGAACAAGGCGATCAGGACCGCCATGATGGACACAATAGAGACGCCGAAAGGCGGGCGGGGGCGCTTGCCCCTGCCCGCCGTCGTCGTGTCGGTCGTCAGGTCACCTAATGGACCGGGGACCGCCAGCTTGCTAGTCACTGCCTTACAGCAGCCCTGCCTGGGTCATCAGTTCGGTGACCTTGGCGGAATTGAGCTTGGCCGGATCCACGGTGGGGGCCTGCAGTTCGGCGAGCGGAACCAGCTTGTCGTTGGACGGCACGCCCGAGCCGACGGCGTATTCGAAGGAGGTGCCCTTCTGGAGCACTTCCTGGCCCTTCTTGCCGGTGATGAACTTCAGGAAGGCCTGTGCCGCTGCGGCGTTCTTCGAGGATTTCAGCACGCCGCCGCCGGAGATGGAGACGAAGGCGCCCGGGTCCTGGTTCTTGAAGTAGAACGGCGTGACGTTCTTGGAGTTCTCGCCGGTCTTGGCCTGATCGCCATAGTAGTAGTAGTGGTAGATCAGGGCGGAGTCCACTTCACCGGCGTTGACGGCCTTCATGGCCGTGCTGTTGCCCTTGTAGGCCTTGGAGTTTTCCTTCATGCCCTTGAGCCATTCCTGCGTGGCGGCCTCGCCCTTGAGCTCGAGCAGGGCCGAGACGATCGCCTGGAAGTCGGCGCCCGACGGCGAGGCGGCCCAGCGGCCCTTCCACTCGGGCTTGGCCAGGTCCAGCATGGACTTGGGCAGCTTGTCCTCGGTGATCTTGTTCTTGTCATAGACCAGCACGGTGGAGCGGGCGGCGATCCCGGTCCACTTGTTGGTGGAGGGGCGGAACTCGGCGGGGACCTGGTCCACAGTGGCCTTGTCCACGTCCGCGAAGAGGCCGGCGTTTTCCACCTGGGCCATGGCGGGGGAGTTCTCGGTGAGGAAGACGTCGGCCGGCGAGGCCTGGCCTTCCTGGACGATCTGGTTGGACATTTCGGTGTCGTCGCCCTGGCGCAGCGTGACCTTGATGCCGGTTTCCGCGGTGAAAGCGTCCACCCACTCCTTGGTCAGGGATTCGTGCTGGGCGTTATAAACCGTGATCTCGCCGGAGGCCGCGCCGCCGGAGGCTGCGCTGCTGCCGGCCGGGGAGGATGAACCGGAGCCGCAGGCCGCCAGGCCCAGAGCGGCAGTGGCGGCCAGGGCGATGCCCGCCAGTGCGTTGGTGCGGATCTTCATGAGGCTACTTTCTGCAAGGAAGTCGTCGTAGGTGCCTTCACCCCCGTGAGCGGGGAAGTTAGGGCATGCTCACTAAGAAAGACTGTAGGTTAGCCAAACCTAAGCAACCAACCTGAGGCGCCATTAAGTGATCAGGATCACATGAATTACGAAACTATTGCGTGACGTAATTGGCGCCGGTTGCGGGGGTGTTGCGGGCGCCCGTCACCTGTCCCTGTCACGGGGAGGTGGCTGTGGCGATTGACGCGGCCGCCTCCAGCGCCATCCAGGCCTGGAGCTGCGTCGACAGTTCGACGGCGGCGCCCTCCGGATAGCTGCGGCGCGCCGGCTGATCGGTGCGGTCGGAGAAGATCAGATGGCTGCCCCGGCGGGCGAGGGGGTCCTGCGGCGGGAGGATCCTGCGGCCTTCCCACAGCGCCTCGGCCGTGTTGTTCACGAGCGTCGCCGCCGTGGTCCGGGCCTCGGCGGGCAGCCGTTCGTCGAGGGCGGCCAGGGCCAGGTAGCGGGCGAGGATCCCGGTGAAAAGGCCGCCGTCGCCCGACCCCTCGCAGCGCAGTACCGCTGCGGTGCGTCCCGGCAGAGGCACCGGCTGCGTGAGGTTGCGCGCCACGGCCCCCACGAGCGCGACCGCCCGGCCGAGGTTCGCCTCGCCCCCGAGCTCCAGCAGGGCGCCGAGGACCGGCCCCTGGTTGTAGGTGTAGATGGTTTCTTCCAGGAGCACCTCACCCGTTCCGGATATCCGCAGGCCGTCCCGGTACAGGCCCTGCCCGGGCTCGTAGAGGCGCGCGTCCAGCCAGTCGAGCAGAGCCTGCGCCTTGGCCCGGTTGCCCGTCCGCGCGTAGTACAGGGCGACCGGGGCGGTGGCGGGCGTGTTCTTGAAGTCGCGCTTCGTGCTCCAGAAGGTGCCGCCGCCCAGATCATCCGTGGAGGCGGAGTCGAACTGCAGCGTCAGGCTCTGCAGGACCTTGGCGTTGCGCCCCCGGCCGGTGTGTTTGCGGGAGTCTGCGGCGAGCTTGTCCAGCCGGAGCGTGGCCAAGGCCAGCCAGGCCATGTCGTCGTAGTAGTTGTTCACCACCGTGAGGAAGTTCCGCAACCGGATGCCCGTGACCAGCCGGGAGGCGAGCCGGCCGGCGCTGGGCCGGTTTTCGCCGTCGAACTTGGCTCCCGGCCGCCCCGGCGACCCCAGTTCCCGGCGGCCGGCGTCCACGAGGCAGTCCAGGTAATGCGCCTGCCACCAGTAGTGCCAGGGCCTGGACAGGTTCTTCAGCCGGCCCGAGGGCCGCAGGATGGCCCCGATGTGGGTCCCGGGCAGGAAGAACAGCCGCTGCCCGAAAAGCCTGGTCACCGAGCGGGCGGCCTCGTCCGCGCGGAAGGACCAGTTGGGGGCGGCGTCGGCTCGGGTCATGCCTCAAGCCTAATCGCGGGTCCCGTTGCGACACCGATCGGGACGGTGCCGTGGAGGGTGCCGTAGAAGCTGGGGTGGAAGGTGCATGGAAAGGTGCGGAATGTCCGCATTCCAGTTAACATTCACTAACTAATGTTCCCTGCGGGCCGCTTTATCCAGCGCAGCCCGCGTACAGGCTTCGCGGCCGGGGTTCGGTTCCACATCAAGGAGGATGCATGGACATCAAGGGTACTGTCGCGCTGATTACGGGCGGGGCCTCGGGTCTGGGAGCTGCCACGGCCAGGCGCCTGTTCGACGCCGGCGCCTCGGTGGTGCTCGTGGACCTGCCGGGTTCCGCCGGGGACGCCTTTGCCGCCGAACTGAACGCTAGCGCCGGCAATCCCGCTGCCGCCGGCGGGGCCCCTGCGGGCGCTGCGGGTGCGGACGCGGCGGCTGCCGAAGGCGGCCGCACCGCCGTCTTTGTCCCCGCCGACGTCACCGACGAGGTGCAGGTGCAAGCCGCGGTCGGTGCCGCCTCCGCCCTGGGCCCGCTGCGCATCGTGGTCAACTGTGCGGGAATCGCCACCCCCGGCAGGGTTCTGGGCCGCGACGGCGTGCTGCCCCTTGAGACCTTCAGCCGCGTCATCCAGATCAACCTTGTGGGCACCTTCAACGTGATCCGCCTCGCCGCGGCCGCGATGGCAGCCACCGAGCCGGCCACCACGGAGCTCGGCGGTCCCGAACGCGGCGTCATTATCAACACCGCCTCCGTTGCCGCGTTCGACGGCCAAATCGGCCAGCCCGCGTACGCCGCCTCCAAGGGCGCCGTGGCCGCCATGACGCTGCCGATCGCGCGCGAACTCGCGCGCTCGCTGATCCGGGTAGTCACCATCGCCCCGGGGATCTTCGAGACCCCCATGATGGCCGGCCTGCCTCAGGAGGCACAGGACTCGCTGGGCCGGCAGGTGCCGCACCCCTCGCGGCTGGGCCGCCCCGCCGAATACGCCAACCTCGCGGCGCACATTGTGGACAATGCCATGCTCAACGGCGAGACCATCCGCCTCGACGGCGCCATCCGCATGGGTCCGAAATGACCGGGTCCGAAATGACCGGCACCGAAATGACCGGGGCGGGACAGGCCGCCGGGACCGCACCGTTTGTGGCCGCACCTTCTGTAGCACCGTCCCTGGTATCACGGTCCCTAGTAGCACCGTCTGTGGCGGAACTGCCCACTGCGGACTTCTTCGACTACGAATCCCTGCTCAGCTCCGCGGAGCAGGCGAAACTGACGCAGCTCCGGGAGTTCCTGGCAGCCGAGGTCGCCCCGTACGCCTGCGACTGGTGGAACAAGGCCGAGTTCCCGGCCCACATCCTGCCCAAGCTGGCCGCACTGGAGCTCAGCGCGCCCGCCCAGCGCGGCTACAGCAACCTGTTCGCCGGGATCGTGATCGCCGAGATGACCCGGGTGGACACGTCGCTCGCGACCTTCTTCCTGGTCCACCATGACCTGTTCGTGGAGTCGCTCTACGGCTTCGGCTCCGACGAACAAAAGACGCGCCTGCTCGAGGACGCGGCGAACCTGCGCACCACGGGCGCCTTCGCGCTCACCGAACCGGAGCACGGCTCGGACGTCGCGGGCGGCATGGAAACCCGGGCCCGCCGGGTCCCCGGCGGCGCGGCCGACGGCGGCGATGCGTGGGTGCTCAACGGCGCCAAGCGCTGGATCGGCAACGGGACGTTTTGCGACTACATGCTCGTCTGGGCCAGGGATGAAGCCGACGGCGGCATCCGCGGCTTCATCGTCGACGCCACCTTGCCGGGCGTGAGCCGCAGCCGGATCGAGAACAAGATTGCGCTGCGCACGGTGCAGAATGCGGACATCGTCTTCACCGAGGTGCTGGTGGCCGAGGCGGACCGCTTCGCCGGCATCAGCAGCTTCGAGGACACCAACGAGCTCCTGCGCGGCTCCCGGATCATGGTGGCCTGGCAGGGCGTGGGGCAGCAGCTGGCGGCGTTCGACGTCGCCCGGCAGTACGCCGTCGAACGTCAGCAGTTCGGCCGGCCGCTGGCGAAGTTCCAGCTGGTCCAGCAGCAGCTGGTGACGATGCTCGGCAATGCCGTGGCCAGCATGGGCATGATGGTCCGGATCGCGCAGCTGCAGGAGGAGGGCGCTGCGGACATGCCGCAGGTGGCGCTTGCCAAGTCCTATGTCAGCGCCCGGATGCGCGAGACCGTGGCGATGGGCCGGTCCCTGCTGGGCGGCAACGGAATCGTCACCGACTACCGGATGGCCAAGATCTTCTCCGACGCCGAGGCGATCTATACCTACGAGGGCTCGTTCGAGATCAACACCCTGATCGCCGGGCGCGCCGTCACCGGGGTGTCCGCGATCGTCTAGAAGACCGTTACGGCAAACTCCTCAGAAGACCCCGGGTTCCTTCTCGCCGGCCGTGATCCGGTAGTCCAGGCTGTTGTTCTTCACCGGCATGGGGCAAGTGCCGTACGGGGTGAAGGCGCTGGGGTAGTTGATGGCCCGGTTGAAGTCCAGGACCACCGTGGCATTTCCGGATGAATCGACGCGGGGTCTTGCCGTGGAGACCTTCCGCCACTCGGCAGTTGCTTGTCCCGGCGGGGCTGCCCCGTTGGTCTCGTCGTGGAACGTCACCGTCAGGGCGCCAAGTTTTTCCTCCTCGGCCTGCAGGTGGAACTCGTGGTCCGAGCCGGGGAGCCGGAAGACCAGTTCGCCGACCGAACGGTGGATCCCGTCCACCAGCGGGTTGGCGGTCCCGATCGGCACGTCCACGGGCTCGGGGTAGGGCACGAACCGGGCCTCGATCACCAGATCCGGGCGGAAGTCGAAGGTGGGCACGCCGTCGAACCCGGTGAAGACCGGTGACCGGGAGTCCCGGGTGCGGATGGCGTACTTGCCCGCCCGCATGGCGAGCTCCACCACCACCTGGCGGCCGTCGTCGCCGCCGTACTGCACCCACATCAGCGATTCCTCGTCGGCGAGCACGGCGCTGACGGTCCCGTCCACGGGGTCGCCGGTTTCGACGAGGGACAGGCCGTCGGGCGCCGCCGCGGTGAGGAATGCCGCCGTGCCGTCCGTGGACCAGCGCCCCGGGGCGAGCTCGACGCCGGACGGCCGGTCCTCAAGCCACTGGAAGGAGGTCAGCGTCAGCCAGCCGTGGTCGCTGGCCAGGGCCGCGTCGCGGTTATTCCGGAAGCGCTGCCAGCGGGCAAGCTGCGCGTCCGTCGCCGAATCAGTCACCGGCTTCGAATCAGTCACGGGCACCTTCAGGGGTATCAGCCCAACTAGCTGGCAGCAGGGGCCGTTTTGAGCGTTCAAAACGGCCCCTGCTGCGAGTCAGTTGGGGGTGGGTGGAGTTCTGAGGCCGGCCGCCACTAGTTGGGCTGCTGTGGCCTTGGCCGCGCTGGCTGCGGCCGGGTCGCCGTCGAGCACGCCGCTGGCCAGTCCGCCGTCGAGCAGCAGGGTCAGGCTGCGGGCGAGCTGGTCCGGGTCCTGCGCGCCGGCCCGGGCGGCCAGGTCCCGGATCCACGCGCGGATCTGCCGCTTGTGGGCCACGGTCCGGTCGTGGACCCGGGTGCCGGCGGCTGACTCGGCGGCCGCGTTGATGAAGGCGCAGCCGCGGTAGCCGTCGCGCCGGCACGCGCTTGTCAGGGCATCGAACAGGCCCACGAGCTGCACGGCCGGGTCCTCCCCGGCGGCCTCGGCCGCGGCGTGAAGCTGTCCGGTCCAGACGCCGTCGACCTTTTCCAGATACGCCAGGATGAGGTCGTCCTTGGCCGGAAAATACTTGTAGAACGTGGCCTTCGCGACGCCGGACTCGGCGATGATCGTATCGATGCCGGCCGCCCGGAAACCGTGCGCGTAAAAGAGCCGGAAGGCCGTGTCGAGGATCTTCTCCCTGGCTTGCCCGGCGGGGGTGCGGGCAGCCGGCGGGGCGGTGGCTGCTGGCAAAGTCATGACACCATCGTACACAGACAAGTCTGTCTATGCCTCGGTCCGGTCATCTGGACCGCCCGCCGACGGCCGCGGGCCGTGGCGTGGGGGCGTCGCGGCCTACGGGCGTGCGGCCAGGCCCTGCACGATCAGCCGCCAGACGTCCCGCAGGTCTGACCCGATGGCCGGATCCGCCCATTCCGGCGCGTGCAGCGGGTGGTGGAACCGTGCTGTCGCATACAGGACGGCGCGGCCGGCGGTGACCGGATCCGCGACGGAAAACTCGCCCCCGCGGACGCCGTCGGCAATGATTTCCGTGAGCTGGGCTGCAAGATGCCCAACGTGGACCGCGACGACTTCCCGGGCCTCGGTGGTCAGCTGGCTGAACGTGGCAAACAGCTCGGGATCGTTCAGCGCCATGCCCTGCTTGATGGCCGCGAGCCGTTCCAGCCAGCGGAGCAGGCGTTCCGCGGCCGGGCCGTCTGTATCCCGGGCCGGATCCAGCGGATCCGCGAGCCGGTCCAGCCAGCGCCGGGCCACCGCGTCCCGCAGCGCCACCTTCGTGGGGAAGTGCCGGTACACGCTGCCGTGGCTGACGCCGAGGGCCTTCGCGACGTCCACAACGGTGGCCTTGGCCGGCCCGAAGCGCCGCAGCACGTCTTCCGCGGCGTCGAGGATGCGCTCTTCCGTCAGGACGACGGCGGCAGGGCTCACCGGCGTTCGCTGTCGAGCATGGCCATCTGGCCGGCGTCATAGCGCGTGCCCGCGGCGGCGCCGGCCGGGACGGCGGCCTCGATCTCCGCAAGGTCCGCGCCGGAGAGAAGAAGGCCGGCTGCGCCGAGCGATTCGGTGAGCCGCTCGCGCCGGCGGGCGCCGACGAGGGGGACGATGTCCTCGCCGCGGGACAGGATCCAGGCGATGGCGAGCTGGGCGACGGTGGCTCCCTTGCGGTCCGCGATGGCGCGCAGCCGTTCGACGAGTTCGAGGTTGCGCTGCAGGTTCTCGCCGGAGAAGCGGGGGAGGCGGGCCCGGAAGTCGCGCCGGTTCCCGGTTCCGGCGGCGGGCCAGTGGCCCGACACCAGGCCGCGGGACAGCACGCCGTAGGCGGTGATGCCCACACCGAGCTCGCGGGCCGTCGGCAGTATGTCCTGCTCGATGCCGCGGGAGACGAGGGAGTACTCGATCTGGAGGTCCGAGACCGGGTGGACGGCGTTGGCGCGGCGCAGGGTATCCGCACCCACCTCGGAGAGGCCGATGTGGCGGATGAGGCCCTGCTTCACGAGTTCGGCCAGTGCGCCCATGGTTTCCTCGACCGGGACGGCAGGATCCAGGCGGGCCGGCCGGTAGATGTCGACGTAATCGGTGCCGAGGCGCCTCAGGGTATAGGCCAGGAAGTTCTTGATGGCGGCGGGCCGGGTGTCCACGCCGTTCCATCCTCCGCGGGCGTCGCGCAGGACGCCGAATTTCACGCTGATCTGGGCGCTCTCGCGGCGGCGGCCGCGGATGGCGTCACGCAGCAGCATTTCGTTGTGTCCCATGCCGTAGAAGTCCCCGGTGTCCAGCAGGGTCGCGCCGGCATCGAGGGCGGCCTGGATCGTGGCGACACTCTCGGCGTCGTCCGCGGGGCCGTAAAGATCGGACATGCCCATCAGTCCGAGGCCGATGGGGGCGGTGGTGGGGCCCGTGGAGCCCAGGGTGCGGGGGGTGCCGAGGGTGGGGGTTGTCATGGAATGAGCGTACAACAATCAACTGACAGATTTCAAACTTTGTCAGCCATTGCTTTGCTCGTGCCGCGGCAGCAGGCCTCCTGTTGTCGTAGACAGACCTGTCTGATAGCGTCGTGTTCACACATAGACGAACCTGTCTACTCCACTGACTTGGGATGAGGAAGCCATGAAGATTGCAGTACTGGGAACCGGAATGGTGGGGCGCACGATTGCCGGCGCGCTGACAGGCCTGGGCCACGACGTCGTGATCGGCACCCGCGACCCGAAGGCAACGCTGGCCCGGACCGAGCCGGACATGATGGGCACCGCGCCGTTCGCCCAGTGGCACGCCGCGAACCCCGGAGTCGGCGTCGCCGCCTTTGCCGACGCCGCGGCCGGCGCCGAACTGATCGTCAACGCCACAAACGGCGGGGGCTCCCTGGCTGCGCTGTCCGCAGCAGGCTCCGGGAACCTGGCCGGCAAGGTCATCCTGGACATCGCCAACCCGCTGGACTTCTCGCACGGCATGCCGCCGACGCTGAACCCGGTGAACACGGACAGCCTGGGCGAGCAGATCCAGCGGGCCTTCCCGGAGGCCCGCGTGGTGAAGGCCCTCAACACCATGAATGCCTCCGTGATGGTGGATCCGGCGCGGGTGGCCGGCGGCGACCACTCCGTGTTCGTCTCCGGAAACGACGCCGACGCCAAGGCGGCAGTGACGGACCTCCTCAAGGGCTTCGGCCACCGCGACGTGATCGACCTCGGCGACATCACCAGTGCCCGCGGCCCGGAAATGCTCCTGCCGATCTGGCTGCGGCTCTGGGGTGCGCTGGGCACTGGCGACTTCAACTTCAAGATCGCCCGCTAGCGCCTTCACCCGACTGACTCGCAGCAGGGGCCGTTTTAAGCGCCCAAAACGGCCCCTGCTGCGAGTTAGTTGGGAATCGGGGCGGTGGACCGGGGGCGGGGCGGGACGGCGCGGCGGGGGCCAACCACCTGGCCCACGATCCGGGCCTCACTATCTGAGACGGAATTCCGGCCGGGAGCGCCTGCGGGTAACATCCCATGGGAAGAAGTAATCCGGCTCACAGTATCCAGCGCAGTGTACGAGCCACGTCGAACCCTCGAAAGATAGTTTCCATGGCTGACACTGCAATGCATTCCGACACCGATCTTGCCGCCGAACTCCGGGCTGATGTCCGCCGCGTCTCCACGCTCCTCGGCGAATCCCTCGTCCGCCAGCACGGGCCGGAACTCCTGGACCTCGTCGAGCAGGTGCGCCTGCTGACCAAGGAATCCAAGGAGGCCGCCCGGGGCGGGGCCGACGCCACGGGTCCGTGGAGCTCCTACGACGTCGTCGCCCAGGTCCGGGAACTGCTCGGCTCCCTGCCGCTCGAGCAGGCCACGGACCTGGTCCGCGCCTTCGCGTTCTACTTCCACCTGGCCAATGCCGCCGAGCAGGTCCACCGGGTCCGCGGGCTGCGCACCCGGCAGGAGAAGGACGGCTGGCTCGCCAAGGCCGTCGAGGAGATCGCGGACCAGGCCGGCAACTCCGTGCTGCAGGAAGTCGTCAACGAGCTCGACGTCCGGCCCATTTTCACCGCCCACCCCACCGAGGCCTCGCGCCGCTCGGTGCTGGACAAGATCCGCCGGCTCTCGGACATCCTCTCCGAGTCGACGGCGGAAGGCACCTCCGCGCGCCGCCGCCAGGACCGCCACCTGGCCGAAGTGATCGACCAGATGTGGCAGACGGACGAGCTCCGCCAGGTCCGGCCCACCCCCGTGGACGAGGCCCGCAACGCCATCTACTACCTCACCGGGATCCTCAGCGACGCCATGCCGGAAATGCTCTCGGACCTGTCCGAGCTGCTCGCCGAGCACGGCGTCACCCTGTCGTCGCAGAAGGCGCCGATCCGCTTCGGTTCGTGGATCGGCGGCGACCGGGACGGCAACCCCAATGTCACCGCCGCGGTGACCCGCGAAATCCTCCAGATCCAGAACCAGCACGCCGTGCGGATCAGCATCGGCCTGATCGACGGACTCATCTCCATCCTGTCCAACTCGACCGCGCTGGCCGGGGCGGACCAGGAACTCCTGGACTCGATCGACGTCGACCTCAAGAACCTGCCGGGCCTGGACCGCCGGGTCCTCGAGCTGAACGCGCAGGAGCCGTACCGGCTCAAGCTCACCTGCATCAAGGCCAAGCTGATCAACACCGGCCGGCGGGTTGCGGCCGGTTCCGCGCACGAGCCCGGCCGCGACTACACCGCCACCGCGGAGCTCCTCGCCGAGCTCGGCCTGCTGGAACGGTCGCTGCGGAACCACCACGCCGCGCTTGCCGCCGACGGCGCCCTGTCCCGGGTCCGCCGCGCCATCGCCTCCTTCGGCCTGCACCTGGCCACCCTGGACATCCGCGAGCACGCCGACCACCACCATGACGCCGTCGGGCAGCTCATGGACCGCCTCGGCGGCCCCGGCGTCCGGTACGCGGAACTCAGCCGCGCCGAGCGGCTCGAGGTGCTGGGCTCCGAGCTCGCGTCCCGGCGCCCGCTCTCCGGCCACCCGATCAAGCTCGACGGCGTCGCCGACGGCACGTACGACGTCTTCCGGGAGATCCGGCGTGCCCTGCGCACCTACGGCCCCGACGTGATCGAGACCTACATCATCTCCATGACCCGCGGCGCGGACGACGTTCTGGCCGCGGCCGTGCTGGCCCGCGAGGCCGGCCTGGTAAGCCTCTTCGGCGAGGCGCCCTACGCCAAGATCGGCTTCGCGCCGCTGCTGGAGACCGTGGACGAGCTCCGTGCCTCGGCCGAGATCGTGGACCGGCTGCTCTCGGATTCGTCCTACCGCGAACTGGTCCGGCTGCGCGGCGACGTGCAGGAAATTATGCTCGGCTACTCGGACTCCAACAAGGAATCCGGTGTCATGACGAGCCAGTGGGAAATCTACAAGACCCAGCGCAAACTCCGGGACGTGGCCGCGAAGCACGGCGTCCGCGTGCGCCTCTTCCACGGCCGCGGCGGCTCCGTGGGCCGCGGCGGCGGACCGACCTACGACGCCATCATGGCCCAGCCCAACGGCGTGCTCGAGGGAGAGATCAAGTTCACCGAGCAGGGCGAGGTCATCTCGGACAAGTACTCCCTGCCCGAGCTGGCCCGCGAGAACCTGGAGCTATCGCTCGCCGCGGTGCTCCAGGGCTCGGCGCTGCACCGTGCGCCGCGCACTTCGGAGGACCAGCGCGTGCGCTACGGGCACGTCATGGAAATCGTCTCCGACGCCGCGTTTGCCCGCTACCGCACGCTGATCGAAGACCCCGACCTGCCCGCCTACTTCATGGCCTCCACACCGGTGGAGCAGCTGGGGTCCCTGAACATCGGCTCGCGTCCGTCCAAGCGGCCCGATTCCGGCGCCGGACTTGAAGGCCTCCGGGCCATCCCATGGGTGTTCGGCTGGACGCAGTCACGGCAGATCGTTCCGGGCTGGTTCGGTGTGGGCTCCGGCCTCAAGGCCGCGCGTGAGGCCGGAAATTCGGCCCAGCTCAAGGAAATGATCGAGGGCTGGCACTTCTTCCGTTCGGTGCTCTCCAACGTGGAGATGACGCTGGCGAAGACGGACATGGACATCGCCGGCTATTACGTCTCCACCCTGGTTCCGGAGGAGCTGCACCACCTGTTCCGTGCCATCCGGGCCGAGTACGAGCTCACCGTCGCGGAGATCCAGAACCTCACCGGCGAGCACGTGATCCTCGACGCCCAGCCCACCCTGAAGCGCTCCCTGGAGATCCGCGACCAGTACCTCGACCCCATCAGCTACCTGCAGGTGGAACTGTTGCGCCGCGTCCGGGCCGAGGCCGGGGCGAGCATCTCCGGCGCGGAGATCGACGAGCGTCTCCAGCGAGCCATGCTCATCACCGTCAACGGCGTCGCCGCCGGGCTGCGCAACACCGGCTAGGACGCCCCGTCCCGGGACTCCTTGCGACGGGGCTCCCCGTCCCGGGACTCGCCGTACGGCACCACGATCGTGCGGCGGGCCGTGCCGTCGTCGTAATAGGGGAGCGTCCGGACCGGGACGTCGTAAAGATCCGTGAGCGCCGGGTCGGTGAGCAGTTCCTCGGCCGGCCCGGTGCGTGCGCTGCCGCGGCCCAGCAGGACCGCGCGGTCGGCCAGAGACAAGGCGTGGTCAGGGTGGTGCGTGCTCAGCAGCAGGGCCATGCCGTCGGCCATCAGACCGCGCAAGAGTGACAGGACCCGCACCTGGTTCTTAAGATCCAGGCCTGTGGCGGGCTCGTCCAGCACCAGCACCGGGCAGCCGGTGGCGATGGCCCGCGCGATCAGGACCAGTTGCTGTTCGCCGCCGCTCAGGGTGGGGAAGCGGCGGCTCCAAAGCCTGTCGACGCCCACCTTCTCCATGGCCTCCATGGCGGCGGCCCGGTCCGCGGCGCCCGGCGTGCGGAAGATTCCCACGTGCCGGGCCCTCCCCATCAGCACCATGTCCAAGGCGCTGTAGCCAAATGCGCTGCCGCGGGCCTGCGGCACGTACCCCGCGCCGTCCGCCCGCCGGACTGTTCCCTCTGCCGGCTCGAGCAGCCCGGCTGCGCACCGGACCAGTGTTGTCTTGCCGCTCCCGTTGGGGCCGAGCACCGCGGTTGCCGTGCCGGGCAGCACCTGGAAAGTGACATCCCGGAACACCCACGCCTGCCGGGCATAGCCAAAGCCCACGCGGTCCAGCTCAAGCACTTTCCCAGATCCTTTCCCGGTTCCGGCGCAGGAGCACGAAGAACACGGGGGCGCCGATGAGGGCGGTGAGGACCCCCAGCGGGATCTCACCCGCCGTCACCGTGCGGGCCAGGGTGTCCACGAGCACGATGTAGGCGCCGCCCAGGAGGAAGGATACGGGCAGGAGCACACGGTGGTCCGGGCCCACCCACATCCTCGCCAGGTGCGGCACCACCAGGCCAACCCAGCTGACCGCGCCGCTGACGGCCACCGCGCCGGCCACAATGAGTGCCACAGCCAGCAACACCACCCAGCGCAACGGCCTCGGTCTGAGGCCCAGCGCCGCCGCATCCTCGTCGCCGAGGGAGAGCACGTTGAGCCGCCAGCGCAGCAGCAGAAGCGCGACGGCGCCGCCCAGGACGGGGATGAGCGCGACGGCGACTTTCGCGTACGTCGCCGTCGCCACGCTCCCGAGCAGCCAGAAGACAATGGCAGGCAAGGTGGTGTTCGGATCCGCGATGTAGGTCACCAAGGCCACCAAGGCCGAGAAGAACGAGCCTGTGACCACCCCGCCGAGAACAATCATGAGCATCGGCGTCCCGCCGCGCCCCGAGGTGATCAGGAACAGCAGTCCAAGGGCCACTAGGCCAAAGGCAAAGGAGCCGGCCACCAGCATGAATGTGCCCAGCCCGAGCAGCAGTGCAAGGGCGCCGCCGAAGGACGCGCCGGCGGACACGCCGATGATCTCCGGGCTGACCAGCGGGTTGCGGAAGATGGCCTGGAGCGCGGCACCGCCGATCGCCAGGCCGCCGCCCACCAGCAGGGCCAGCAGGATCCGCGGCATCCGCACCAGCAGGACCACATTCTGTTCTGTCTGGCTCGCCTCGACCGGAAAAGGCACAACCTGGGCGGCGAGAATCTGGACAACGTGCCCAAGCGGCACGTTGAACCGGCCCACGGCAAGCGCCACGAGCCCGACGGCGGCCAGCATCATGGCCGCGACGACTACGGGTCCGAGGACCGCCGTGGCGCCCGCCCGCTCCGGCCTGCCGTGCCGGCCGGCTTCCCGAGGAGCCCGCGGACGGCGGGTCAGTTTCGCTGAGCTGGCTTCATCCAGCATTGAATTGTTGGTAGTCGGCGGAGCCGCTGTTCCCGGAGGTCCAGAGGATCTTGTCCAGCTCTTCCGGCGTGGGCTCGTGGTTGTAGAGGAACCGGAAGTATTCTGTGACTTTTCCGCGCAGCCCTGATCGTGCCTCGGGGAACGCGATGCTGGAAAGCCAATGCCACATGAGGGGCGACTCCTGGCCGGGAGGATCCCACCGGTAGCCACCAAGCGGCACTTTGTAGACCCGCCGCGAGCGAACCGCGGAGATGTTCTGCCAGACCGGGTCCGAGTAGATGTCCTGCGGCATCGCGTTGTCGAAGTTGCCGAGCAGGATTACCTCGGGATCCCACCGGAGGACCTGCTCCACGTCCAGGCCAACCATGCCGGCGCCCGGCAGCGGGTCCTGGCCGGTGGCGGGATTGGTGCCGCCGACGAGCTTGATGTAGAAGTCGTTGTACGTGTTGGCCGCGGCGGCTTTCAGCCCGCCCGTAAACCTGTTGAAATACAGGATGCTGGGGCCGGCGGAACTGCGGCCGGCCGCGTGGGATTTGATCTCCGCGAGCTCTTTGTCGCTCCGCGTCTTGATTTCGGTGGCCCGCTCCGGTTTTCCCAGCATGGCGGCGAACATGGCGACCCAGGCGTCGACATCCTCCTGCTTGCCGGTGTTTTTCAGACCGATCACTGTCAGTCCGGCGTTCTCCAGCGGGTCGACCAGCTGGGAATCCGACCATTGGACCACGACGTCGGGATTCAGTGCCCGCACGCTCTCCACGTTGGGGGTGAAGTCCTGGGTGGCGACGTCATGCGGCAGCCCCAGCGTCCGGGGGAACATCGTCCCCATGACGCCGTCACGCATCGCGACCCACGATGCGTTGTGCATGGCGCTCAGACGGTCGGCGCCGCCGTCGACGGCGACCAGCAGCGAGGCTGCAGGCATCGGGATGGTCACCACGCTGGTGACCGGCTTGGCGAACGTGACGGTTTTGCCCCGCTGGTCCGTGATGCTGATGCTTTCGGAAGCTGCGGGGGCAGTGCCGGAACCGCTGGGGGTCGCTGCCGGGCCGGCGGCTCCGCAGCCGGCGAGGAAGGCTGCGGAACTTCCCGCCACAAAAACCTGAAGCACGGTGCGGCGGTTGAGATCGTCGTCTCGCATGGATTAACCCCCTGCGCGTAGGTTCTTCACAGGATCCGCCCCGCGGTCATGGCTGTCAACGGCCACCGGGTTCCGGGGCCCTTGTCGGGGCGCGGGGCCGGTGCTACGTTCAAGGAACCTTTGCAGAAGGTGGCCAGGTGATGGTTGTCGACGGTGCCCAGCTGTTTGTCCGGTATGCCTACCCGCCCAATTCCCGGGGCAGTTGCGGGCCCCCGGACAGTGATGCGCTGCTGCACTACGGCCAGTCCGGCGTGACAGACCAGGGGCTCCGCGAACTGGCCAGGGGCTTCGCCGGCGCGTGGCCTTATCTGGAGTTAATCGCAGGGTCCAACGGTATAGCAGATCCGCTCGATGCCAGCGTGGTGGAGGCCTATTGGGTGGGCAACGGTCTTCTGGACTCTGTGGGGATCACCAACATCGGCAATTCCATGGAGGACCGGTTCCGGGCCCGCACCGGACACCAGTTCCCGCACCTGGTCGAGGGTGTCTTGGCCGGCGGGGTCCCGCACCACAGCTTCCACGTTTTTGAGATCTACCCCTGGCTGGGCCTGCTCCACGACGACCGCCGCCACGCTACGGCCCTGAACGTCCTGGACCGTTGCCGGATCCGGTGGGGCGAGGTGCTGGCGATCACCGGGGACGAGGCCGTGGTGCGGTCCCGGCCGCTGGTCTGGGACGGCCTCGCCCTCGCCGTGGGGGAACCTGTCGTGGAAACGGCCAAGTACGCAGTGAACGGAACAGGTTTTGTGGCCGGGCTGGCCGTCGGCGATGTGGTCTCGCTGCACTGGGACTGGGTGTGTGACAGGCTCTCCCCGCACCAGCTGCAGCGGCTGAAACACTTCACAGCGCGCCATCTCCACATTGCCAACAATGGCGTCGAACACCGCGGCGCAGCGATCGCCCTTGAACGCCAGGGCTGATACCGGTAACGGGCGTCGGCATCCGGCGCCGCTAGCCGGTGTCGTCGTCAAAATCCCTGGGACGGCCCATCAGCTCCAGCCCGCCCATGGCCCGGTCGGCGCCCTCGGAATCGACCTGTTCAAGGGCGAATCCCATGTGGATGAGCACCCAAGAGCCAGGCTCCGGCGGCCCTTCGTCCAGCAGCCCGATGTTGATCTTCCGCCGCACGCCGGCCACGTCCACCAGGGCGAGCTGGTTGCCGTAGCCCTCCAGCAGCTCAATGACCTGGCCAGGTATTCCTAGGCACACGGTGCGCCCTCCCGGTTCGGGTTCGTAACGAGATCCACGACGGCGACCATCGCCCGCGGTACGGCCGCTGCCACGGCGCCGGTCAGACCGATCCCTTCGCTCAGGTCCGCCGGCACGCAGCCCACCACAAAGGTCAGGGGCAGCTCACCTCCGAGGGAGCGAAGGCGTCCCAATACGGCCACCGGATCCATGCCGTGCGGGTCAAGGGCCGCCGCGCCGTCCAGGTCCTCCCGGCCCACCCGCAGCACCCTGATGCAGCCGGGCGAGTTTGCCTCCAGGGCGTCTGGAGGCACGGTGTCCACCAGGACCAGGATGTCCACACCGGCCAGCAGATCGTAGGCCAGATGCATTCCCCGGATTCCATAGTCCACGGCTAGCATGCCCGGAACTGCGCGGCCAGCGTCCGCGGCCAGACGGCGGGCCACTTCGGGGCCGAAGCCGTCATCGCGCAGAAACAAGTTGCCCACGCCGGCCACCAGGATGTGGCAGGGGTGCTCCGCAGTGCCGTCCGCGGGGTCTGGCCGGATCACCAGCGTCACATCCGCCGCGCTTTCAGGTAGCGCTGGATATCCGGGACCGACCGAATCCCCACATAGACGGCGCCGAGTCCCAGCGCCACCAGCACTCCAACCGTGACTATCCCGATAATCCTCATAGTGGGTTTCCCCTTCCATCGTCGAGCGGTTCCAGTTCCTCGGGAGCGTAGTAGAAGGACCTGCCATAGCCCTCGTGTAGGTCCGCCGCGGGGTCCTTTTCGAGCACCAGGCCAACGTGGGTGCTGCCGTCGACGTCGAAATGCACGCTCGTGACGCGTCCGGTCTGCCCGGCGAAGAAGAGATCCTGCGCGTCAGCGCGGCGGCTCGGGTTTACCCTTACCCGGCTGCCGCGGGCCACCGGTACGCCATTGATCACAACGGCATCCAGGTGCGGCTGGACGAGGGCTTCTGATTCCGGCGTCCACCAGGCCGGCGGTTCCTCAGCAGTGCCGGCGAAGCTTCCCCCGGAGTCCGGGATTTCCTCGGCGTGGGGGTTACGCAGGATGCCGTGCAGCTGCTGGAGCTCCTCCGGCGACATGGCCTCGCACTGGTCGATGATCGCCGCGGCACGCGGGTCCGTCGCCCGGGCCTCGGCCTTCTCCTCGTCCGTCAGCGTCAGAACGCGCAGGGTGAGGATCTCGTCAATTTCTGTGGAGTCGTAGAGGGCCACTGAACTTTCCGGGGCCACTGCAGGGTGGTCGTAGAGGATGATCGGGGACACCAGCAGCACGTCGGTCTGGCCCTCGGGCCCGGCCAGCACCGGCCAGCAGCGGTATTGGGCGCAGGACGCGGCGGCCTCCTTGGCCCCGTCCGGCGGGTCCAGCAGGGACAGGAAGTCCGCGCCCCTCAGGTCCAGGAGCACGTGGGCGCCGATGAAAGACGTGGCGATGGCGTCCTGGCGGTTCGGCGGTTCCGCAACGGATCCGGCCGTGTTCGCCACCGAAACCCTGAGCCGCAGCAGACGGCCGTCGACGGCGGTGGCGCTGAGCGTCACTTCGCCGTGCAGCGCGCGACGACGGCGAACCAGCCGTCCGGCCGGCCGGCCGGCGTCGTCCCTGACTTCCTCCATGTCCTCGCCGAAGGGGACGTCCACCGGCAGCACGAGCGCCCGGTCCAGGCCCGGCAAGTGAGCCAGCGTAAACGGCCCCAGGACGGTTTCCTGCTCCACCGCCTCATCCCAGCTCAGCCATCGGGCGGAACCGACGGTGAGCTCATCCACCGGGCTGAAGCTGCCGGCGTCGTCCAATCTTTCCGCAGCGCGCGACTGCAACTGCAGGAAGCGCAGGTGAACGTACAGGCCGGCGTCGGGCCCCGGGGCCAGTAGGCAGTCGGCGAACATTTCGTGGTCTTCTCCGACGCCGGACTCGGCGGCACCGGGCGGACCCAGGATGCCGAACTGCCAGCGGGCCTGGTTCTTCTGCGAGGACGCCCGGTAGGGGTAGAGGAGGTAGCCCTCGTAGAGGACGGCATCCGCCACTGCCCGGGCAAGGCTCAGGCTCATGCTCATGGCAGCCGCTTCCCGTCCGCGTCGGAGGCTGCAGCGGCCAGCAGGGATTCGACGGCGGCCTCCCACGATGTCAATCCGCGCGCCGACTTGTACTGCGCCAGGGCCGCCAGGACGTCGCGGTCCAGGCGGATCCAACCCGCGTTGGGGAAGTAGACGTCCATCAGCCGTTGCCAGACGGACACAGGAAGCCGGTAGGGTGCCTCGAGATCCCAGGGCACCTGTTCCACGCCGAAGCCGGTCTGGCCCCTGGTGAAGACGGTTCCGGAGAACAGGAACTCAAGCGGTACCTCGCCGTCCCGCAGCGCATGGAGGTATTTGGCGGCGGCAACGTCGAAGTCAAAGGTGCAAGGCAGGGGGACGTCCACCTCGGTGCTGTCGGAGAAGCCCTGCACCATGGTGCTGCACTGCATCCAGAGGAAGGATTTCAGCGTGTTGGGCCAACGCCCGCGCTCGCCGAAAAGATCCAGCAGCCCCGGTTCCTCCGCCGGCGCATAGCCGCGGCGCTGCGGCAGGATCCGCACCTGGCAACGCAACGCGATGGCGTGGATAGCCGTGCCCGTGGATTCGGTCAGGCGTAGCCGGGCGGTCAGCTGCGGGGCCGCGCTGTACGGCTCCGGCTGGACATCGACGACGGCGAACGCCAGCCCGGTCATTGCGTTCCGCCCGCCGCTGGCTCGTGGTCTTCCTTGTGTGCCGGTTTGCTGCGGCTGCTGACAGCTTCAAAGAAGGCGGTGAGCTGCTCGCGGGCCTCCTGCCCGCCGTCGAACCCCCGCCAGACGCGGCGAAGCTGGCCCACGAGCTCATAACAGGCGTCCACCGGCACCAAATGGCAGTCGGCCTGCGGGCGGTCCTTTCCTGGGCCGCGGATCAGCAAGGCCTCGGTGTCCGGCGCCGCCGCTGCCAGCGACGGGTTGCGCGCCAGCACGATGCCCCAGGCATCCAGTGGAAGCTCGGATTCGGTGGCGCCCGCCGGGCCGGGGTAGAAGGCGACCGTCCGGCCCAATGTGGAGCTGCGGAAGAAGAAGGCGAGGCCCACCGGTATCTCCAGTTCGTCCCACTGGCCCGGACCCAGTTCGAAGTCGGGAAACGAGAGGTACCGGTCCGGCACGGAACGGTAGCGAAGATGGGCGGTGCTGTCCGTGAACAGGAGGTAGCAGGGCCTGCAGGTGCACATCATGGCGTGGCTCACGACGTCCACCACGTGCTGGTGCGGCTCGGCGATGGGCTCGCCGCACATCTCACAGCGTTCGCCGGCGGGCGGGGCGGCCGGCTGAGCGGCGATCCGCCGAAGCAAGGCAACGGGAAGGCCACCGGAGCCTGGTGTGCGGCCCACTCCACGGGCTGGCCCCGGCGTCATCCGAGCAGGCCTGTCACGTCACGCGCTGTCACTTCGGGCGCTGTCACTTCGGGCGCTGTCACTTCGGGCGCTGTCATTTCAGGCGCTGTCATTTCAGGCGTCCTGGCTGGACACTGCCGGCACGGCTACGGACAGCACGCCGGCCCGCAGCAGGAGGGGCAGCGGATCAAGGTGCAGGGTCCTGTCCTCAAGACAGGAACCGGCCTGGCGCACGTCGAAATGCGCACGGCACGCTGGGCAGCGCAACAGGCCGCCGCCCGCCGGCCCCGCGAGGGCGCGCTGGAGTGTTGCGCCGGCCATGGATCCGGTGCAGCGCGGGCAGTAGTCCCGGTACGCGTACAGGTCCTGCCCGGTCCGGCAGGCGAGCACCGGGTATCCGCCAACCAGGAAACCGGCCACTTCGCCTTGTTCCAGGCCGGCGATCTCCGGCACGGCCTGCCACGAACCGGGGGCGTGCTCCTGCCAGTGCCCCGGCCGGCCGGCCCCGGTGCCAGCGTCGCCGCCGCCGTCGTCGTCGTTTGGATGGTTCAGCCGGACGAGCAGCGCGTCCACCGGGATCACGGCCGGGCCGGCCGGCTGCGATTCCGCCTCGACGACTTCGATGGCGGTCACCTCCGGCGCCGCCGTCTCGATGGCCTCCTCGACGGCGAACTTGAGCGTGACGGACGACGACGGGCAGCCCTGGCAGGTGCCCAGCAGTTTCAACCGCACGACTCCCTCGGTGCTGACGTCCAAAAGCTCCACGTTGCCGCCGTGCGAGCCGAGGTAGGGGCGCACGCTGTCCAGCGCAGCAGTCACCCGGGTTTCCAAGTCCTGAGGATGCAGCCCGTGGATTACTAGCAGACTGGACACCAGCTCGTCCGCCGTCAGCGCGTCCAGCGTTGCCTGGTCGAGCTGCCCGCGGTCGTCCAGGATTTCCAGGATGCGGGCCAACCCGGAACCGTACAGGTCCGTCACCTGGCGGACTAGTTCCTCCGCACGCCCGCGGGCCACTGCCCCGCCGGCTCCGAGGGCATCGAGGAGACTTTCGATCCGGTCGCCGGCCTGCCGCGGCCGGTCCTCGCCAGGCATCTCCACTACTCGCCGGTCAGGGTCTGGGTAGGGGAGTGCAGCTTCTTGAGGGTCTGGCCGTTGCCCAGGTACATGTGGACGCCGCAGGGCAGACACGGGTCAAAGCTGCGGACTGTGCGCATGATGTCGATGCCCTTGAAGTTCTCGCGGTTGTTCTCCTCGAAGATGGGCTGGCCTTGCACTGCGTCCTCATACGGGCCCGCAGTCCCCGCCGAATCCGTGGGGCTCGCATTCCAGGGGGTTGGTGGATAGGGATGGTAGTTGGCGATCTTGCCGTCGCGGATCACCATATGGTGGGACAGGACGCCCCGCACGGCCTCGGTGAAGCCGCAGCTGATGGCTTCGTCCGGAACCTCGAAGGATTCCCAGGTCTTGGTGCGGCCGGCCCGAATCTCCTCAAGCGCCTTTTCCGCGAAGTGCAGGGCGGCGGCCGCGGCATAGGCCTGGAAGTAGGTGCGGGCCCGGT
Organism: Arthrobacter sp. NicSoilB8; assembly: GCF_019977355.1. Taxonomy (NCBI): domain Bacteria; kingdom Bacillati; phylum Actinomycetota; class Actinomycetes; order Micrococcales; family Micrococcaceae; genus Arthrobacter; species Arthrobacter sp. NicSoilB8. Next base: position 667,701 of record NZ_AP024655.1, read on the forward strand.
TGCGTTCGATCGTGTTGCTCCACTGCGGAATGTTCCACTCAAAGGACACCGGACCCTTCAGTGCGGTCTTGGGCAGGTTGATCTGCACGCTCCGGCCGGTGGCCTTGATGTAACCGATGTCCACCAGCCCGGCGAGTGCCGTTGACCAGAGCCGCGCCAGCGGGCCGCCGCCGGTGTCCAGTGCAAGGTTGTCCTGGCCGTCAAACCAGCGGGGGGACATCACCCAGCTGTACTTTTCCGCGAGGTCCCGCTTCTGCGGCCGCGGATTGGTGTGCTGGTTCCAGGGGTGCCGGCGGTCCACGGGATTTCCCAGCGGATCATGGGTCACGAACATCTCCTGGTCTTCCCAGTCCTCGTAGTAAGAGGAACCGAGCATGATCCGGATGCCCAGGTTGATCCGCACAAGGTCGGTCGTGACGAGCTTGCCGTCCACCACTACTCCGGGCGTGACGAACATCTTCCGACCCCACTCGGTCATGTCCTTGTACTGGAAGTTGCAGTAGTCGGGATCCTGGAGCGAGCCCCAGCAGCCAAGCAGGGTACGCCGCAGGCCCACCTGTTCGTAGCCCGGAAGCGCCTCGTAGAAGAAGTCGAAAAGGTCGTCGTGCATGGGGACGACCTTCTTCATGAACTCCACATAACGCATGAGACGCGTGATGTAGTCGGTCATCAGCTGGATGGTCGCCACCGTACCCACGCCGCCCGGGTAGAGCGTAGACGGGTGCACATGGCGCCCCTCCATGAGGCAGAACATTTCGCGGGTTGCCCGGCTGACCTGCAGCGCCTCCCGGTAGAACTCGCCGGTGAACGGGTTGAGCGAACGCATGATGTCGGCGATGGTGCGGTAGCCGTGTTCGGCCTCGTGCGGCGCCCGGGTGTTTTCCGCCTTGGCCAGGACGCCGGGGTTGGTCTCGGACACCATCTTTTCGCAGTAGTCCACGCCCACCAGGTTTTCCTGGAAAATGTTGTGGTCGAACATGTACTCGGCCGCTTCGCCAAGGTTCACGATCCACTCGCCCAGGTTTGGCGGCTTCACGCCGTACGCCATGTTCTGCGCATAGCAGGAACAAGTGGCATGGTTGTCGCCGCAGATCCCGCAGATGCGGCTCGTGATGAAATGGGCGTCCCGGGGGTCCTTGCCCTTCATGAAGATGGAGTAGCCGCGAAAGATCGAGGACGTGCTCTTGCACTCCACCACCTGGTTGTTCGCGAAATCGATCTTGGTGTAGATGCCCAGGCTGCCCACGATCCTCGTGATCGGGTCCCACGCCATCTCCACCAGGTTGTTATTGCCTGTTCCGCTTCCGGACGGCATTGGAATCGTTGAGGTCATGTGCTTCACCTGTCTGGAAGTTGGGCTTACCAGGTGCGCCGGGCACCAGTGAGGAGCTCAGTGCCGGGCCGGCGCCACCTGGGCTCCTGGTCCAGAGTGTGGGTGGTGATTCCACGCAACGCCCTGATCGCCGAGCCGTACGGGCGGATGGTGCTGGTTGAAAGCTTGCCGCCGGGCGGCTCATCCATGAAGGGCATGAACTTGTCCGGGAACCCAGGCATCGTGCAGCCGATGCAGATGCCGCCGACGTTCGGGCAGCCGCCGATCCCGTTCATCCAGCCGCGTTTGGGGACGTTGCACTTGACCACCGGGCCCCAGCATCCAAGTTTGACGATGCACTTCGGGGATCCGTATTCGGTGGCGAAGTCACCCTGTTCGTAGTAACCGGCCCGGTCACAGCCCTCGTGGACGGTCTTGCCGAAAAGCCAGGTGGGCCGCAGCGCGTCGTCCAGCGGGATCATCGGCGCCTGACCCGTGGCCTGGTAGAGCAGGTAGGTCATGGTTTCGGAGAGGTTGTCCGGCTGGATGGGGCAGCCCGGGACACAAACGATGGGGATCCCGGCTTTCGATTTCCAGTCGTAGCCGAGGTAATCCGGCACGCCCATGGCCCCGGTGGGATTTCCCGCCATCGCATGGATGCCCCCATAGGTGGCGCACGTTCCGGCGGCGATGATGGCGGTGGCCTTGGGTGCCAGGCGATCCAGCCATTCGCTGGTGGTGATGGGCTGGCCGGTTTCGAGGTCGTTCCCGAACCCGCACCAGTAGCCGCCGGGGTCGTGGAGTTTCTCATTCGGGATGGAGCCCTCCACCACCAGGACAAACGGCTCCAGTTCGCCGCGATCGGCCTTACGGAACCACTCGAGGAAGTCGTCGGCCCCCTCCTGCGGGCCACACTCGAAGTCGATCAGGGGCCAATGCATGGCAATGCGCGGCAGGCCAGGCAAAGCGCCGAGAGCTATTTCCTCGACGCTGGGCTGCGTGGCCGCGGTCAGGGCCACAGAATCGCCGTCGCAGCTGAGCCCTGCGTTGATCCACAGCACGTGAATAAGGGTTTCTTCGGCCTTCAGAGAAGTTTCAGTAGGCATCGTTGCCTCTTTCGGAGGCCCTTACGGGCTCAGTGTGTCCGTCAAGGATTCAGTCAAAGTTGATGACCGGGAACTGGTTCCGTCGAGCCAGTCGTACCAGCCGGCGAGGCCATCGCCGGTGGTGGCGGAAAGGACCAGGAATTCGGTGCGCGGGTTGATCTGCCGGGCCCTGTGCTGGAACCGGTCGACGTCGAAATCAACGTAGGGGAGCAGGTCCGACTTGTTGATGATCACCAGATCGGCTGCCCTGAACATGTGCGGGTATTTCTGCGGCTTATCATCACCTTCCGTCACGGAAACGACTACTACTTTGGCTGCTTCACCGAGGTCAAACAGCGCAGGGCAGACCAGATTGCCCACATTTTCGATAAATACCGTGCACCCGGTCTCCGGGTCCAGCGCGTCCAGCCCGCGCCGGAGCATGTCCGCGTCCAAATGGCAGCCCGCTCCGGTGTTGATCTGGACGACGGGCCGTCCCACGGCCCGGATGCGGTCTGCGTCCAGTGAGGTCTCCTGGTCGCCTTCGACCACCCCGGCGCGCAGCCGTTCGCCCAGGTCTGCGAGGGTGCGGACCAGGAGAGTCGTCTTACCTGCTCCGGGGGAACTCATCACATTCAACGCCCTGATGCCGCGGCCCTCCAGCCAGCCCCGGTTCCTCGCCGCGAGCAGCTCGTTTTTCTGGAGCAAGCTCTGCTTAATCGGGATGGTTTCAGGATGATCATGGTGCCCGTGGTCATGATCAGGATCATGCGGGTGCTCGTGCCCGTGGGGATGCTCGTGGTCGTGCCCGTGCTCATGCGGGTGCTCTACCGAGACGGCGGTCGATGGTTCCTGAAGCGTGGAGACCCTGATGTTCGTCTCGTCGCCGCATCCGCATGTTGCACACACTGGCTAAGCCACCTCCACCGACATCAGCATGAGTTCGCGGCCGCTGAGGACTTCTACGTCGGCACTTCCGCAGGGACACAGCAGGATCAGGTCAGCCACTTCGAATTCCTCATGGCAACTTCTGCAACGGGCGGCGCCCCGCGGTTCGTCGATCATCAGCTGCGCGCCGGCCAGAGGGGTGCCCGCGGACGCTACATCAAAGCAGAAGCGCATGGCATCCGGAAGGACACCGGACAACGGTCCCACCTGCACATTGACCGCAGTGACTTTCCGCTCGCCGATTCGGTCGAGGACGGCTTCGATAAGGCTCTGCGTGATTGAGAGTTCGTGCATGGCGGCACCCCTTCCTGCCAAGATAGGCGCGCCCCGGACAAAACACAACCACTTCCGGCAGTGCCACAACAACGACCGCAGGTCTTGTCGCGCTCCCGCGGCGGCTTGATGCGTTCGGGTTTCTCAGCTGGTGCTCGGGGGACTCCAGCGTTCCTCGATCCGGCCAAATTTCCAGACAGAGAGAGCAACCAACCACGTCATCACAAAGAGTCCCACGATGATGCAGCCGACGTCTTGCAGATCAAGTGACCCGATTGCGGCCGCCGGTCCTGAGTCGATTCCCAACTTGTCCACCAAGAGTCCGGACAGGACGATGACACCTACGACCAACGCCACGACAACCGAGAGAACTGTGACGGTCAGGTTGTAGAACACTTTGCGCACGGGGTTGAGGAATGCCCACCCGTAGGCCCTGGACATGAATACGCCGTCTGCGGTGTCGAAGATGCTCATTCCGGCAGCGAAGAGCACCGGCAGGACCAGGATGGCATACCAGGGCAGGGAGAAAGCAGCCGAACCTGCGGCGAGCACGAGCAGGGCTATCTGGGACGCGGTGTCGAAGCCCAAGCCCATCAGTAACCCGACCGGATAAACATGCCACGGCTTGCCGATCCGCCGGATCGACCCACCGAGCATTCTGGCCAGTAAGCCCCGGTTATTGAGCTGCTGCTCAAGCTCCTGCTCGTTCAGTTCTCCCGCCCGCATCCCGCGGAAGACCCGGACGATGCCAGTCACTGAGACCAGGTTCATCAGCCCTATCAAGATAAGAAAGGTCCCAGCCACAACGCTGCCGACCAGGCCCAGGGTCTGCGTCAGGGGCGAGTCCTCGTTCTGCACGGTGCCGGCCAGGGCCTGCACTCCGAGGGCAAGGAGCAGTGCCGCCCCGAAAACAACACTCGAGTGGCCCAACGAGAACCAGAAACCTACCCCCAGCGCGGCTTTTCCCTCACCGACCAGCTTGCGGGTGGTGTTGTCGATGACGGCGATGTGATCGGCGTCGAACGCGTGCCGTACCCCGAGCAGAAAGGCCGTAATGCCCAGGCCCACCCCATATACACCGGCGCGGCCCAGGGTGAAGTTTTGGGGAGCAACTGCCAGGATCAGCACGCCCCAGCCGGACACATTGAGCAGGAGGACAAAGCCGGTGATGCCGGCGAGGTGGAGCTTGTCCCGGCGGTCCCAGCGACTAGCTCGTGGCGGGTCCGGCTGCGCCACAGGCAACACGTTGCTCATAGTCCGTAAGGGTAGGCGCGGGCATCGCTACCGCCAAGACCTTGCGTCTAATAATCGAAAGAGGCCCAGCCAGGTTGTGGCTCGGGCGGTGTGGAATGCATCTAGGCTTGAGCCTATGCCGTCGTTCCAGACCAGACTGAAGATCACCGGGCTCAAGCCGGGCACCCCGCCGGAGGCCGTCATGGCCGCGGCCATCGAGGCGCTCGGGACCCGGCATCACGTCGAATCGCACCAGCTTGAGCTTGCCGGCGGTGTCCCGCAGCTGAACCTGCGCTTCCTGGTCGATGCCACGGCCTACTCCGCCGAGAACAGCCAGGCGCTCGAGTCGGCAGCCATGATGCGCGACGCCGTCGAACGTGTTGCGCTCACGGGAGCACTCACGGTGCTGCGCCGCAGCCGCGGCCGCTGGGCCCCGGTCTAAAAGCCGGGCGCCTAGAAGTCGAGTTCCTCGTCCGGATCGCCCGCGGCAGAATCTACGGGCGAGCGGCTGCCGCGCCGCCGGGTGACGATCACGCCCACGACGGCGCCGATCACCAGCCCGACGCCGACGCCAATCAGGGAGCTCGCCCAGAACGGGAGCCTGGTGGCGGAGCCCGTGAAATAGCCGAGCGCCACGGACCAGCTTGCCCAGAGCAAGCCGCCGATGGCCGCGCAGAGACTGAAGCCGCGCGTCGAAACGTTGGCAATGCCCGCCGCGGCCGTCGTCGCCAGCCGCCCTCCCGGAATGAAACGGACGCCGATGATTGCCCCGTAGGTAGAGGACCGGCCCGCTTTCGCGATGGCCGAGTGCACCGCCGCGTGGAACCGCAGGCCCCAGCGCCAGCGGTCGAGCACGTGGCTCAGCCGCCGCTTGAAGAGCTGGAAGACCAGAAGATCCCCTAGCCAGGAGGATACGGCGGCGAGGAGCACCACAATGAAGGCGTTGACGTGGCCCTCCGCGGACAGCGCGCCGCCGGTGATGACGAGCATTTCCGAGGGGACGGGCGGGAAAATGGCATCGCCGACCACGAAGGGGAAGATCCAGAAATAGAGTGCGGACCCCCAGCTGTCCGCATTTCCCAAGTCCATGGGCACAAGGTACCGCACTTCCGGCCGCTAGCGGGCTTCGCTCAGGTCCAGTCCGCTGCGGTATTCCACCGGGCGCCCCGAGATGGGGTCGATGAAGCGGATGCCGCGGGCCAGGAGCTGCAGCGGCCTGGAGTAATCGTCCGGGGCCTTGTCCAGCAGTTCGGGGTAGAACGCATCGTTGACGATCCCCAGCCCCAGCGAGGCCATGTGCACCCGAAGCTGGTGGGTCTTCCCCGAGTGCGGCTCCAGCCGGTACAGCGCACGACGCCGAGGCCCGCCGTCGAAGGTCCGCAGCCGCTCGATCCGGCTTTCGGCGTTGGGTTCGCCGTCAATCACCTCGGCGAGGAGGTAGCTGCGCGACTTGGTCATGCGGTTCCGCACCACGACGGGGAAGTCCACCGCGGGATGGCCCGGGGCCGGCTCGGCGGCGGACACGCACTCGTATTCCTTCTGGACCTGGCGCTTTTCGAAGAGCACCTGGTACTTGCCGCGGGTCTCGGGGTTCGTGGAGAGCAGCAGGATTCCGGCCGTCATGCGGTCGAGGCGGTGCATGGGGATCAGATCCGGGAGTCCGAGCTGGTTCCGGAGCCGGACCAGCGCCGATTCCTGGATGTAGGTCCCGCCGGGGGTGGTGGGCAGAAAGTGCGGCTTGTCCACCACCAGCAGATGGTCGTCCTGGTGCAGGATGGTCAGCTCCACGGGGATCCGGGTCTCCGGCGGCAGGGTGCGGTAGTACCAGATGAAGGTGTGGTCCTGCAGCGGCGTGGTGCGGTCCAGGGCCACCCCGGCCTCGCCGACAATCTCGCCGGCGTCGAACCGGTCCTCGATACCCTGCGGGTCGATGTGCCCCCAGCGGTGCATCATGTAGTCCAGCGCGGTGTCCCAGGGCCCCTCGTCCGGCAGGCGCAGGCGGGTTGCGTTCACGCCGTCGCGCACGGGGAGGGGGGATTGCATCACCGGACCATTCTACGTGTGCGCCCGTTCCCGCACTGCCCTTTCCAGCCCACCCTGCCCAGCTCGCGGGAGGCCTACCCGGGTCGCCGTCACAGTCCGGCGACCGCGGACATTTCCCGCTACTTCGGAGGAACGGGCACACCGCCCATTCACCGCCGAACAGAAAAAAATTCTTGACAATTAAAATTGTCGGCGGCAGGCTGGAAGCATGTTGGACATCGAAGTGATCGAGGATCCGGCCGCAGCGGAGGCTTCGCTGGACCCGATCCGGACACGGATCCTGCGCGAGCTCGCCGAGCCTGGATCCGCCACGCAGCTCGCCGCCAGGGTGGGCCTGCCGCGGCAAAAGGTGAACTACCACCTCAAGGCCCTTGAGCGGCACGGGCTTGTCGAGCTCGTCGAGGAGCGGCGGCGCGGCAACGTCACCGAACGCATCCTGCGGGCGACGGCGGCGTCGTACCTGATTTCGCCGGCGGCCCTGGCCTCCGTGGCTCCGGACCCGCGCCGGTTCTCAGACCGCTTCTCCGCGTTCTGGCTGCTGGCGCTCGCCGCCCGCATGGTCCAGGAAATGGGCCAGCTGATCGCCGGCGCGGCCGCGGCCAAGCAGAAACTGGCCACCTTTGCCATCGACGGCGAGATCACCTTCCGTTCGGCGGCGGACCGGTCGGCCTTCGCAGAGGAGCTCGGCGTCGCCGTGACCCGGCTCGTGGACAAGTACCACGACGGCGGATCAGACCTCCCGGCGGGTTCCCGGCCGGCGGGACGCAAGCACCGGCTCGTCGTCGCTCTCCACCCTTCACTCAAGACGCCGGCACCCAAGACGGCACACGCGGCCCGGCAAACGACGGACTCGCAGGCGACAAACCCACCAGCGACAAACCCACAAGCTAAGGAGCAGGACAATGACTGACAAGCGGAACTTCGAAATCGTCTACGACACCGAACTGCCCGGCACTCCGGAACGGGTGTGGGAGGCCGTCACCAAGGACACTCCGGCCTGGATGTTCCCCACGGACCAATGGCCGGCGGTTCGGACCGTCGACGAGTATCCCACCCATCTCGTGTCCCGGATGGACGGCCCGGACGGCTGGTTCAACCAGCTGGAGCACGTCCTGGAACCGCTCGACGGCGGCCGGGCCCGGCTGCACTATGTCCACAGCGGCATCTTCGCGGACAACTGGGATGAGCAGTACGACGGCGCCAGCAAGCATACGGCGTTCTATCTGCACACCCTGGGCCAGTACCTGAAGTACTTCGACGGCAAGCCCGTGGTCTTCACTGACATCCAGGCCCCTGCCGCGTCCCAGACCCCTGACGGCTTCGACCGGCTCAAGAAGGCGATGGGCGTCGCCGGCTCGGCAAAGGGCGACACCGTGGAGCTGGAGCTCGACGGCGTCGGGCCGCTCACCGGCGAAGTGGACTTCTCCAACGAGAACTTCCTCGGGCTGCGGACCGCGGAGGCGATGTACCGCTTCTTCGGCCGCAACGCCTTCGGGGCACCGGTGGGCATGACGGTGCACGACTTCAGCGGCGGAGGGGACGCCGAGGCGACGGCGAAGGCCTGGACCGGATTCCTGGCGAAGGTCTACGCCTAGGTCCCGCGACGCGCATCCTGTCTGGCGACTCGCAGATGCCCTGCCGACACCCGAGTTCGGGCGTCGGCAGGGCATTTGCCCGGCGCGGGACAGGGCGGGCGTCGGCAGGGCATTTCCGCGGCGCAGGATAGAACCGGCGGCGCGGGACAGGGTGGGCGTCGGCAGGGAAGTTGCGCGGCCCGGTAAGCGAATGGCAGCGAGGAAGGAGCCCGCGTCGCAGGACGGGCCGAGGGGCCCAACACGCCGCGGGGGTTAGGCAATGGCCGCAGCCGGCGGGGCAGGGAGGTTGCGTCGCAGCTGGGGCGACCGCTCGAGCCGGTCCTGGGCCGAGCGGAGGGCCAGCACTGCCGTTTCCAGTTGCTCCGGCGGCAGGGTGAACGGCAGCCGTAGGTATTGCTCGAACGCGCCGCCGACGCCGAACCGCGGCCCCGCGGCGAGCCGGATCCCGACGTCGGGAGCCACCACCGCAAGGGCGGTGCTGATCGGCGCCGGGAGGCGGCACCAGACGGACAGGCCGCCGTCGGGCCGTTCCGGCTCCCAGTCCGGCAGGTGCTCGCGTAACAGTTCCAACAGGGTGCTCCGGTTCTCGCGCAGCGCGGCGAGCCGGGCGGGGAGCGGCTCCGTCATGGCATTGACCAGATGCGCCGCGGCGAGCTGCTCCACCACGGGGCCCCCGAGGTCGAGGGTGGTGCGAGCGGCGGCGAAACGCTGGATCAGCGGCTCGCTGGCGCGGATCCAGCCGGTGCGCAGGCCAGCCCAGTGTGACTTGCTGAGGGAGCCGAGAGAGACTACCGCCGGACTGAAGGCAGCCATGGGGGTCGAGCCGGTGCCCTCGAGGTTCAGCTCGCGCAGCGTCTCGTCCACCACCAGCACGGTGCCCGACGCCGCGGCAGCCTTAACGAGGCGGCGCCGCTGGGGATCAGGCATCAGCCGCCCGGTGGGGTTATGGAAGTCCGGCACCACGTAAGCCATCGCGGGCCGCTGCTGCAGGAGCGCTGATTCCATGGCCTCGATGTCCCAGCCGCCCGTGCCGTCTGCTCCGTTGTGGGCCGCGCCCGCTGGGCCTGCGGCTGGCATGGCCACCGGGACCGGGCGGCACCCCGCGGCCCGGATCGCGTCGAGGGCATTCGGGTAGCTCGGATGTTCCACAAGCACCTTGGTGCCCGACCGGCCGGCCAGGGTGCGGAGCACAATGTTCAGGGCATGTTGTGCGCCGGACGTGACCAGGATCTGCCCGGCCGCCGTAGGGATCCCGGCCGCGGTGTACCGTGCCGCGATGGCTTCGCGGAGCGGGCCGACGCCCAGGGCGTCGTAGCCGAAGCCCGGCAGCAGTGCGGGCAGTTCCGTCAGTGCCGCGGCGAAGGCCCGGTGCACCACTTCACCGCTGGCGGGAAGGGAAGCGTAGGCCAGGTCCAGGATCCCGTCCGGCACGGCCAGCCCGGGAGCGCCGCTCAACCGCAAGGCACCATCGCGGCCCCCGGCATGCGCCGGCCCCTGGCTTGGGATGCAGCTTCGGCTCCGGCTGCCCTGGCCGCTGCTGAGGAAGCCCTGCTCGCGCAGCAGGGCGTAGGCCGCGGTCACCGTGGTGCGGCTGATGCCAAGGGTCGCGGCCAGGGAACGCTCGCTCGGCAGGGCGACGTCCAGGGCGATGCGGCCGTCGAGGATGAGCAAGCGGACGACGTCGGCCAGCTCGCGGTAGGCGGGGGCGGCGCCGACGTTCCACTCGCCCAGCAGACGGGCCAGCGATCCTGGGGTGAGGGAGATGGGCATGTAGCCAGTATTTCAAACTGGCTATGGATTGCAAGGCCAGTTTTCCCGGAGGATGGATTGCATGTTGACCCGCAGACTCCTCCAGCTCCTGATCGGCCTTGCCATGTATGGCGTTTCCCTCGCCATGTTCATCCGAGCCAGCCTCGGCACGGCGCCGTGGGACGTTCTTCACCAGGGCTTGACGGCCAAGACCGGGCTCAGCCTGGGGACGGTGGTGATCATTGTCAGCTTCCTGGTGCTGCTGCTCTGGATTCCGCTGCGGCAGTGGCCCGGTGTCGGCACCCTGTTCAATGCGGTGCTGGTGGGGGTCTTCGCGGACATCGGGCTGACGCTGATTCCAGTGTTCTCGCATGTGGGCGGTCAGATCGGCCTGCTCGTCGGCGCGGTGCTGCTCAACGGCGTGGCCTCCGCCTGCTACATCGGCGCTCGCCTAGGCCCCGGGGCACGGGACGGCCTCATGACAGGGCTCGCCCGGCGAACAGGCTGGCCGGTCCGGGTGTGCCGCACCGGCATCGAAGTGGTGGTCCTCGGGGCAGGCTGGCTGCTGGGCGGTTCCGTCGGCTTGGGCACCGTCCTGTACGCGCTGGCGATCGGGCCGCTGGTGCAGTTGCTGCTGCCGCGGTTCACCGTGCCTGAGGTGACGGAACCCGCGCACCCCGTGGTGGCAGCCGATCCAGCCGTCGCGGCTTCCTGACTGCGGCTTCCTGACCTCCGCTTCCTGACCTCCGCTTCCTGACCTCAGCATGCCGGGCGGCGCATCCGGCATCCGCATCTTGACGACGCGGGAAATCCTGCCGACGCGCAGATTCCCTTTCGACGCCGGAATTCAGGTGTCCTCAGGTAAAAAGCGCTTCGCAGACGATAGGCCGCGTCACGAGCCAGATCGCGCCGCCCCCCGCCGGCCTCGCTACGCCGGCGCTAAGCCCGGGACCGGCTGGCACGTGGGGCAATAGTAGATGTCCCGTTCTTCCGTGGCGGCGCCCCGGCCGGTGTCCCTGCCAAGGACGCCGCGGCGGATGGGGGTGCCGCATTTGAGGCACGGCTGGTGCTCGCGCCGGTAGACCCAGTAGCCGGGGCGCCCTGCGGTGCGGCCCACCGGAACGCCGCGCGCGTTCAGCACGGTGGTCCGGCGGCCCGGCCCGAGGTTGGCCGAGAGCAGGACCTGGGCATCGGTGATCATGGCGGCCAGGTCCGGCACCGCGGAGACGGGCGACGCCGGATGGACGCCGGAGAGGAAGCAGGCCTCGCACCGGTAGATGTTCCCGATCCCTGCCAGCTTGCTCTGGTCCAGCAGGGCGACGCCGATCGGAACGTCGGGGGCCGAGAGGAGCCGGCGTTCGGCCTCGGCTGCGTCCCAGTCCGGGCCCAGTAGGTCCGGGCCGAGGTGCCCCACGATGGAGTCTTCCTGGTCGGTGCGGACTACCTCAAGAATGCCGAGGGAGAATCCGACGGCGTCGGCCGTGGCGGTACGCAGCACGCAGCGGGCCGTGAAGCCGGGCTTCCGCCAGCGGCCGCCGGACGGGTAGACCTGCCAGCTGCCCTCCATCTTTAGATGCGAGTGGATGGTGAGCCGGTCCTTGGGCGTCGGGCCCTGTACCCGCATCAGCAGGTGCTTGCCGCGCGGCACCACCTCCTCGACGGTCCAGCCGTCGAGCCTCAGGGTGGCAAAGCGCGGGACCCGGAAATCGGATGAGAGCAGTTCCTTCCCGGCGAGTGCCGCATGCAGCTGCGCCGCGGCACGGAAGACGGAATCACCCTCAGGCACGGATCCTCAATCCCTTTGGGGTGGAGTAGGCGCCGGCCTGGGCGAGGGCGGCGGCCACCGGGGTGTCCAGGATGCCGTGGCCGTTGACCTTTTCCATGATCAGCTTGTCGACCGCGCCGCGGGTCACCACTCCCACCAGGGCCGAGCCGGCCGCGGCCAGGACTTCGGTGTCGTCGCTGAAGGCGAGCAGAGTCTTGCCGCCGCGCTCGACATACAGCACCAGGGCGCCGTCGACCAGCACCACGAGGGCTCCGGCCTTCCGGCCGGGGCGGTGGCTCGTTCCGGCATCGACGTTCAGTGCAGGCCACGGCAGTGCGGCGCCGTACGGGTTGGCGGGGTCGGTCGCGGCGAGGGCCAGCGCCACCGGCTCGGGCTTGTGCAGCTGGGCGTCCTCGACGTAGGACCGCAGCCGGTCCACCGTGGCCGGGACGGCGAATTGCGCCGCGCCGAGGTGCTCGATGAAGTAGCCGCGGCGGCACCGTCCGGCCTCCTCGAGCCGGGCCAGGACCTTGTACATGAGGCCGAAGCCGCCAAGGATGTTTTCCGCCATGACTGAGCCGCGGGTGACCACGCCGTAGCGGTCCAGGAGGAGTTCCGCCGTGGCCCGGGCGTGGATGGTGGGATCGAGCTCGGGCGAGGGCAGCGCGGACCAGCGGCCCGCGGCGAGCGGGGGCGCGGGCGCGGTGCCGGTCACGGATCCGTACCGGCCGCCGGTGAGCCCCGGCGAGCCCAGCAGGCCGGTGCCGTGCGCCCGGCCGAGCCGGCTGAGCCGCGGTGCCCTGGCCCGCGGGGCGCGCCCGACCTGCCGGTGAGCCGTGTGGCCGCCGGCGATCAGTGCCCTGACGGGGGCAAAGGTGTCGCCGGTGATCCGGCCCGCCCAGGCGAGATCCCACAACGCGGTCACCACGTCCTGGTCGCTCAACACGGAGTCCATGCCCCCGGCAACCTCGGTCAGCTGCCGGAAGAAGTAGCCGCCGCCGTTGTTTTGCAGGTGCTCCAGGAGCCGCCGCTGCGCGTCGCCGGGTTCGAAATCGATGGCGGGGTTCAGCGTGAGTTCGGCCGAATCGGCGAGGTGGAGGCTGATCCAGCCGTCGTTGCCGGGCAGCGAGCCGGCACCGGACCAGAGGACTTCGCCGGCGGCCATGAGCTCGTCCAGCATGGCCGGCTGGTAGTTGGAGACCCTGCTGGCCAGGACGAGCGGCTCCCAGGCGGAGGCCGGAATGGGTACGCCGGAGAGCTGGTCGACAGCCGTGACGATCCCGTCCAGGCCGCGCAGCGCGGATTGCCCGCGGCCGCCGGGTGTCCGTACGTTCTGCCAGGCGGGAAGGAACCGGCCGTACGCAGTGGCGTCCACAGGTTCGACTTCGGCGCGGAGCGCGGCGAGCGAACGGCGGCGCAGCTTGCGGAGAACCTCGGCGTCGCACCATTCGCTCACACCCGCCGGAGGCAAGACTAGAGGCAGAACGGCAGGAGCGGCAGCCGTCGCCGCCGCGTCGCCGGATTCCACGACGCCGGCTGACGCGCCGGGTTCCCCGCCGACGGCGGCAGTGCCGGGTGCCGTGCCGTCCGCCGTGCCGCCCCGCGTATCTGGCGGTGGCGAAGCGTGCGGGCGGAACTCGCCTTCCACCACGCGGCCGTCCGCGGCGAGCCGCTTCAGCGCCGTGCCGACGACGGCGACGCCGAGTCCCAGCCGCGCCGCGGCTTCGGCGGCCGTGAAGGGCCCATGCGTGCGGGCGTAGCGCGAGACAAGGTCACCGAGCGGGTCCGCGACCGGTTCGATGAAGGCCAGCGGCACCCCCATGGGCAGCGGCACGCCCAGGGCGTCCCGGAGCCGGGCGGCGTCCTCGACGGCGGCAAAGCGCTCGGCACCGCCGATGTTGACCTTGATGGCCCGGTTGGCCCGCAGCAAGGCGGCGAGGTGGGCAGCGGCGTCGGCGGCCGTCGCCGGGACAGCACCGTCAGACTCGTCCGCCGGGACAACACCGTCAGACCCGCCCGCCGGGACAGCACCGCCGGCCTGCGGAGCGGCCCCCGCCGCCGGCTCCAGGCGGGCGGCGACTTCCTCCGGCGTGAGCGGACCCAGGAGCCGCAGGAGGTCGGCGACGCCTTCCAGCCCGCGCACTTGGCGGTCCGGGGCCAGCCGCTGCAGTTCACGCTCGGTGGCGTCGATGACCTTCGCGTCGAGCAGTTCGCGGAGCTCCACGCGGCCCAGCAGCTCATTGAGCAGGGTGGAATCGAGGGCCAGGGCTGCGGCCCGGCGCTCCGCCAGCGGGGAGTCGCCTTCGTAGAGGAACTGGGCCACGTAGCCAAACAGCAGGGATTTCGCGAACGGTGAGGGCTGCTGGGTGGTGGTCTGCACGATCCTGAGCTCGCGGCGTTCCACCGAGGCGGCGATATCCTTCAGCGCCGGGAGATCGTAGACATCCTGCAGGCATTCCCGCACCGTCTCCAGGACAATCGGGAACGTCGGGTACTTCCGGGCAACATCGAGCAGCTGCGCCGAACGCTGCCGCTGCTGCCACAGGGGTTGCCGTTTGCCGGGATTCTGCCGCGGCAGGAGCAGGGCGCGGGCGGCGCACTCGCGGAACCGGGACGCGAACAGGGCGCTGCCGCCGACCTCCGCCGTCACGATCTGCTCCAGCTCCTCGGGGTCGAACAGGAACAACTCGGCGCCCGGCGGCTCGTCCTCCATCATGGGGACGCGCAGCACGATGCCGTCGTCGGCGGCCATAGCCGAGCCGTCCATCCCGTAGCGCTGCTGGAGGCGCTGGCCCACGGCCAGGGCCCACGGTGCGTGCACCGGCATGCCGAAAGGGCTATGCAGCACCACGCGCCAGTCGCCGAGTTCGTCGTGGAAGCGCTCCACCACAAGGGTGGTGTCGCTCGGGACCACCTCGGTGGCGAGCCGTTGCTCGGCAAGGTACTGGATCAGGTTGTTCGCCGCGTAATCGTCCAGTCCGCTGGCCTTGCAGCGTTCGGTGGCCGGTCCGACGTCGGACGCTGCCAGTTCGCGCATGAACGCGCCGAGAGCACGGCCCAGGTCCACGGGCCGGCCCAGCGAATCGCCCTTCCAAAACGGGAGCTTGCCCGGCTGGCCGAACGCCGGCGAGACCAGGACACGGTCGTGCGTGATGTCCTCGATCTTCCAGCTGGTGGCGCCGAGGGCGAAGATGTCGCCGACCCGGGACTCATAGACCATTTCCTCGTCGAGTTCGCCCACCCGGCGCCCGCCCTTGGCGGCCGCCGTGGCCGGGCTGGCGGCTCGGCCGTCGGCGTTTGCCGACCCGCCGGAGGCACCGGCACCGCCGGTGCCCTCGACCTCGGTGCCGATGATGTAGACGCCGAACAGCCCGCGGTCCGGGATGGTGCCGCCGGACGTGACGGCGAGCCGCTGCGCGCCGGGACGGCCCTCGATGGTCCCGGCATTCCGGTCCCAGATGACCCGGGGGCGCAGTTCGGCGAATTCGTCCGAGGGGTAGCGTCCGGCCAGCAGGTCCAGGGTGGCCTCGAATGCGGACCGGGGGAGTGAGGCGAAGGGCGCCGACCGCCGGACCGTGGCGAACCATTCCTCCACGTCGATGGCCCCCAGCGCGGCGGCGGCCACCGTCTGCTGGGCGAGAATGTCCAGCGGGTTGGCCGGCACGCTGAGCCGTTCGATCTTGCCGTCCAGCATCCGCTCCACAGTGATGGCCGTGTGGACGAGGTCTGCCCGGTGCTTCGGGAACAGGACGCCCTGGGAGATTTCGCCGACCTGGTGGCCGGCGCGGCCCACCCGCTGCAGGCCGCTGGCCACCGACGGCGGGGACTCGACCTGCACCACGAGGTCCACGGCACCCATGTCGATGCCGAGCTCAAGGGAGGATGTGGCCACGACGCAGCGGAGCCGCCCGGATTTGAGATCGTCCTCGATCAGGGCGCGCTGGTCCTTGGACACGGAGCCGTGGTGCGCACGGGCCAGCACGGGATCGGCGCCGGCGGTGCTGCCGGCCTGGGCCATCATGTGGGCCGGCGTGGCGGTGGAGGTGGGCAGCGATCTGGACAGTGCGGGGGCGCCGGACGGCACGGTATCGGGCAGGGCATCCGGCACGGCGTTGAAATCCGGTGCCCCTCCGCCAACCTCGGTCCAGCCGCCGGCCGCCATGAGCTGGCGTTCGGCGTAGATCTCGTTGAGCCGGGCGGTCAGCCGTTCCGCGAGGCGGCGGGAGTTCGCGAACACGATGGTGGACTGGTTGGCCAGCACCAGGTCCACGATCTTCTCCTCCACATGAGGCCAGATCGATGCCTGCGGCTGGAGCCCGGAGGCGGGGCCGGAGTCGAAGGCTCCGGCGGCGCCCTGAAGATCGGACATGTCCTCCACGGGCACCGAGACGGTCAGGTCCCAGTTCTTCCGCGATGGAGGGGCCACAATCTGCACCGGTGCCGAACCGGCGAGGAACTGCGCCACGAGCTCCTTGGGTTCCACGGTGGCCGACAGCCCGATCCGCTGGGCGGGTTTGGGCAGCAACGCGTCAAGCCGTTCCAGCGACACCGCCAGATGCGCGCCGCGCTTGGTGCCGGCGACGGCGTGGACCTCGTCGACAATGATCGTGTCCACCTCGCTGAGGGTCTCCCGAGCCTTGGAAGTCAGCATCAGGAAGAGCGATTCCGGGGTGGTGATGAGGATGTCGGGCGGGTGGCTGAGCAGTGAGCGGCGGTCGGCCGCCGTCGTGTCCCCGGACCGGACGCCCACCGTAATGAGCGGGGCGGGCAGGTCCAGCCGTTTGGCGGTCTGTGTGATGCCGATCAGCGGTGCGCGGAGGTTGCGTTCGACGTCGACGCCGAGGGCCTTGAGCGGGGAAATGTACAGTACGCGGGTCTTCCGCGGGGCCGCCTTCGTCTTTCCGGCCGCCTTTGTTGCCGTCCGGCGCCCGCCCTTGGCGGCAGTCTCCAGGCCGGGCAGGGCCTCGGGCTCGGCGGGGGCGGAGATGAGCAGCCGGTCCAGCGCCCAGAGGAACGCGGCGAGCGTCTTGCCGGAGCCGGTGGGAGCAACCACGAGGGCGTGCGAGCCGGAGGAGATCGCATTCCACGCACCGATCTGGGCCGGGGTGGGCGCGGAGAAAGCGCCCAGGAACCAGTCCCGGGTCGGCCGGCTGAACCGGCCCATGGCGTCGGCCGGTAGTGTGCCGCCGGCGAGCTCCTGCCCCTTCATTCCTCCATCATGCCCTACCCCGCCGACACTCTTAGCGGGGCCCGGCGACGGGCACGGCAACGGTGACGCCGGCGGCCGGGCGCTCCCCGGCGGGCGGGGGCGGCACCTCGGAAACCGGTGCTACTTCGGCTGGAAGGCTCCGATGGTTAGCAGGTTGATCTCCGTGTTGCTGCAGGCGTCCAGCGGCTGCGCGATGAACAGCGAGGCGGTGTCATCGGGCGGGTAGACCCGGAACCCCGCCGCCGGCGTCCGGGTGCAGTCCGGGTAGTTGGCGGCCTGGGTGTAGCGCAGGGTGGCGGCGCCGGCCTTGCCCGGGGCGAGCAGGACATCGGTGACCGGGGTGGAGTCGTCGCGGGTGGCGGCAGCGCCGATCGGCTCGCCGTCCGCCCCGGCTGTGAGGGAGACGCCCGCGTAGCCCTTCAACAGGCAGGTTCCGGTGCCGGAGTTCGTGACGATCAGCTGCATGTAGACGCTGCCCGCCGCGCCGCCGCCGGTGGAGTCGGTGGTTGCAGTCAGGCTCCCGGCCGTGCACAGCGGGGTGCCGGCCTGGGTGGCCGGCTGCGACGGCGCGGCGGCGGAGGTTTCCGTTGCGGCGCCGGAGGTCGCGGGAACGCTGCTGGCGGGATCGGACGCGGTGGGCGGGGACGTGGCGGCCTGGTTCTGCGTGCCGCTGCCCCCGCAGCCGCTGAGCAGGAGGGCCGCCGCGGCAGCCGTTGTCACAACCAGTGCGTGCTTCATTCGCTGAGACCTCATGGCTCAACCATTATGCCCGCCGTTGCCTTAGTCAACGATGCCACGGCGGCGGGACCGGATTGATGCCCGGATTGTAATTTCCGGGCATCAACCGAGGTCAACCGCTCTGCGTGCTATTTCCCGGGCGCTGCGCTGCTGTTCTTCGCCCGGCCCCGCACAAACGCGGCCCCGCCGAGGGCCAGGCCGCCGAGCCCGGCGGCCAGTGCGCCCCAGCTCCGGGCCTGCGCTCCGCCGTCGTCCACGGACGCCACCTGAGCGGCGGCCGGGGACGACTCGGTGCCGGCAGCGTGGGCGGTGTGACCGTCGGCGCCCGCTACGGCCGCGGTGACGGTCACCGACGGCGCCGGGGTCTTGAGGGATTCCTCGTCCTGGCCTTCCTGCGGGATCTGGGACCAGTCGGTCTGGCCCTGTTCACAGGTCTGCAGGGTGGGGAAATAGAGGGTCTTCCCGGCGGTGTCGGGCAGCTTCACGGAGAGCACCAGGGCATCCCGGAGCTCCGGGGCCAGCGGCGCCTTGGCGGTGTAGACGATCTGGCTGGTCCGCCTGGTAATGGACGTGCCGTTGTCCAGCTTCTTGGGCTCGGGCAGCTGCTCCATAACCTTTTGTGCCGTCCAGTTCGGGTTCACCGTGGGCTGGGCGTCGTTGAGTTCGGCGGGGAGGGTGATGGTCATCTTGGTGGTGCCCGAGGTGTCGCAGCCGTGCGGAATCCCGAAGGTCAGCAGGGCGTACGAGTTCGCGGCGGTCTTGTCCGGGGTGGCTGAGACGTGCGCGGACGCGGCCGGAAGCCCGGCGAGCATGAGGGCCGCCGTTCCGCCGGCCACGGCCGTGGCGGAGAGGGTGCGGCGTAGGGCAGAGGTGTGCAGTGTGGTTTTCACGGGTGAAGGTGCCTTTCGGGCGTGCGCGGCACATAGGGCGGCGCGAAGGTGGGGTGGACGCGGCGGCGCCTGCCGGCCGTGGCCGGGCGGACGAAATCGGGCCGGTGCAGGGCGGATCGCAGCGGGCCGATTCGGCGCACGCCAGATGGGCGCATCAGATCGGCACGGATCAGGGCAGGGTGGGCGGGGCCGCGTCCGGAGGGGATGTCAGGAAAGAACGACGGCGGCGGGCGGGCCGCGGCGGGAATCAGGCCGAAGGTTCCGCCAGGGGAGCGGGGCAGAGTCCGCCGGCCAGCAGACCGCCGCCGGTGCGGCGCCGGCGTCGTGCGTCACCGCGGAGGGGAGCCGGGTGAGCGGGCGGAGCCAGGCGGCGAGGGCCCACAGGGCGTCCTCGCCCTTGGCCAGGAGCAGGGCACACACGAGGGTGGCCAGGGTGTGGCCGGTCAGCATCAACAGGTCAAGCGGGGAGTCCGGCTCATGGGACTGAAGCTGCGTCAGCACTCCGGTGGGAAGGCCGGCCGGTCCGTGGTGGTGGGCGCCGCCGGCCGGTGTCCCGGGAACGGTTCCGCCAAAGGCCGTGAAGGCTTCGTGCAGGGCCACTTGGCCGGCGCCCAGAAGGGCGGATGCCGCCGGGAATCCAAGGTGGAGCCGGGTGGCGGCGGTGCAGGCCAGCCCCGCCAGGGCCAGGACGGCCATGAGGATGCCGGAGCCGGGAAGCTGGCCGCCGGACAGGACGTGGGCGCAGGCGGCCAGCGTCACCGCGGCGGTTGCGAACATGGCCGCGCGGAGGGAATGAAAAGGAGCCCGGGCATGGTGTGGTCGCACGGAATCCTCCCTGGCGGTCGCGGGTCGCAGTGTCTCAGCAAATTCTACCGGGCACCTCAGATCAGCGACGCCCGGGGTAGCGGGGCAGCAGGGGAGGGGGAGCCGCTGCTAGTCGGTCTCGGGGCCGGAGCAGTAGTGGCAGTCATCCGGGCAGGAGGCGGTGCCTGCGGCCCAGGTGTTCGTCCCGACTGGGACGCCGGACGTAGAGTTCGGCTGCTGAATCACGGCGGTCTGGCGGTCAGTTGTCAGCATGGTTGGCCCCTTCGGGGTCGGCCACGCTCAGTTCGAAGCCGTCGGCAACATGGAACAGCTGGCGGCGCCCGCCGTCGGAGACCACCCACACGACGGCGCCGTCTGCGGTCCGGTTGTCCACGCGGCCGGCGTGCTCGAGGCGGCCGTTGCGGACGAGGTGGACGGCGTCGCCGATCTCGACGTCGTCCCAGTGGGCGGGGCGGCTGGAGGGCCGGTTCTTCTGCAAGGTCATGGGGGTTCCTGAAGGTCACAGGGAAACGCTGGTGTGATCCAGCTAACCGTGGACAGGCTTGTCGGCTCAATGGTCAAGTGCCTGAGGCCGTTGTGTTCCGTTGTGCAGGAGTCCAGACGCGGCCGTGCGCTTCCCGGGGCCCGGGCGCAAAGTGTCCGGCAGACGCCGCCGCGGGCGGCGGTCTGTGTCAGCCAGGCGACCTCGTACCAGCCATTTCAGCCCCCCCACTGGAGCCAGGCAAACGTGGGCGGTGGCGGCGGTGGAACGGGCCCGGGCGCCGTAATTCCCGCAGCTGCGCGGCGTCGGCGCAGCTCTAGGGCGAGGCTCTCCTGGCCGCGGGCCATCGCCCAGCGATGATTGGCGGCGAAGACAGGTTTGAGGAGCCAGCTCAGCCGCCGCAGCAGGGGCTTGGCGGTGCTGACGTGCCAGTCGTAGGTGATGACCGTTTCCGGCCCGTCCGGCTCGAAGGTCCAGCGGCCGGTGCCGTTGAGGTCGCCCGCGGCGGTGAGGGCGAAGCCCCGGCTGGTGACCGGCTCCGTGGGCGTGAGCGTCCAGCGGAGCGTGTAGGGCAGCCAGCCCTTCGTGTGGAGCCGGGCTGGCCGGGCAATGCCGGGCCCGGGCTCCGCGCCGCCGGCCACCGGTTCGACGCTGAGATAGACGGACGGCCACCAGCGGGGCAGGGCGGAGGCATCGCCAAGCACTGCCGCGACCTCCTCCGGCGTGCCCGCCACGCGCCAGACGGTCCTGAACTGGTAGTCGGTGCTGCCCATCGGAGCCTCCTGAAGTGTTCTCCGGCCGCAGGTGGTGCGGCGCCCGGCAGGGATCGATGCACGAGACCGTACCCAGACGGGTGGCCCAGGTCAATGGGGCGCGGGTTAGGGGGTGACGGGCGGCGGGAGCGCCCTGCGGGTGCTGCAAGCTGCGGCCAGGGCCGCCGGCCCAGCGGTCCGGCGTTGGCCCGAAGGTATGAAAAAATGAAGGATCAGTTCTTATAGAGGAAGCAACGCGAACGTGCCTAGAGAAAGCACCACGGAAGCAGGGGTAGATTCTGCCCCGAGCATGAATGATGTGGCGCGCGTGGCACGTGTCTCGCTGGGCACTGTTTCCAATGTCCTGAACAAGCCCGAAATCGTGGCGGAGAGGACCCGGCAGCGGGTCCAGGCCGCTATCGATGAGTTGGGCTTTGTCCGCAACTCTGCGGCGCGTTCCCTGGCGGTCGGAAGCAGCCGGACGATTGGCTTGGTCCTGACGGATGTGGGCAACTCCCTCTTCGTGGACATTGCCCGCGGCGCGGAAAGTGCTGCGGGCGATAACGGCTATTCCCTGCTGCTGGCGAACAGCGACGTCAACCTGGAGAAGCAGGAGGGGTATCTCGACATTTTTGACGAGGCCCGCGTCGCCGGGATCATTCTTGCTCCGCTGGACGCCGGGTTGGACGGCGTGGACCGGGTGCGCCGCCATGGCCGCCACATCGTTCTGGTCAACTACGCCGGAGGCCGCACGGACTGCTGCAGCGTGCTGGTCGACGAGGAACGCGGCGGCTATCTCGCGGCCCGGCACCTCATCGATCTGGGACGCCGCCGCCTGGTGTTCGCCGGTGGTCCCGATGACCTGCATGCTGTAAACGACCGCCGTAAGGGTGCCATGCGCGCCGCCTCGGAGACCCGGGGTGCGGTCTCCCTCGAGGTGCTCCTGGGCCGGAGTCTCAACAGCCCGGAGGGGCGCCGAATTGCGGGGGACCTGGCCAGCCGGGGCCGCAGCAGGATGCCCGACGGCATCATTGCGCCGTCGGACCAATTGGCAGCGGGCATCATTCATGAACTCACGGGAACGTACGGGCTGCGGGTGCCGCAGGATATCGCGGTGATCGGGTACGACAACAACCAGTTCGCTACCGAGGGCGCCATACCGATGTCCACCATTGGCCAGCCGGGTCACGAGATGGGCCGGGTGGCCACAAAACTCCTTCTGGAGGAAGTCAACCAGCCCGGCGAGCACGTACACCGCAACCTGATGCTGGAGCCCACCTTGTTTGCCCGGGCCAGCAGCCTGGGCCGCTAAACCCAGAATGGCGCTCAACCCAGAACGGCGCTCAACCCAGAACGGCGCCGGGGCGGTTGTCCGCCCGGCGCCGCCGTGAGTTCTAAGCTACCGGCTCTACGGTGTAGCTGAACGCCCCCGATCCCACCTCGAAAGACGCCTGGTCGGGGAGCTCCACACGGCCCGTGCAGCCGGTCGGGACGTCCACCTGCACGCTCAAGCCACCGTTGCGCAGGGTCCAGGAGATGCTCGCTGTACCGTACGGTGTTTCGTGCCGCGCTGATGCGTGGCTGAGTCCTCCGCCGGGCC
The DNA here is from genome assembly GCF_019977355.1 of Arthrobacter sp. NicSoilB8. Lineage (NCBI taxonomy): Bacteria > Bacillati > Actinomycetota > Actinomycetes > Micrococcales > Micrococcaceae > Arthrobacter > Arthrobacter sp. NicSoilB8. Next base: position 690,199 of record NZ_AP024655.1, read on the forward strand.
TGGGCTTGAAGAGGATTCTGCGGTATCCCGGTTCCAGCGGGGACATTCCGGCCACCACGCGGTGCATCCAGTCCGCCACGGCGCCCAGCGCGTAGTGGTTGAAGGAGGTCATGTTTCCCGGGTTGACCGTGCCATCCGGCTGCATGGCGTCCCAGCGTTCCCAGATGGTGGTGCCGCCCTGTTCCACGGCGTAGAGCCAGGAGGGGCATTCCTTCTCGAGCAGCAGACCATAAGCGGTATCGAGCGCGCCGACGTTAGTCAGTGCATCTGAGATGACCGGCGTCCCCGCGAAGCCTGTCGCAATCCTGTTTCCGCCGTCGGCCACGAGCTCGGCCAAGCGCCGCCCGGCCAGCTGTTTCTGCTCTTCACCCGGGAAGAGGTCGAAAACGATGGCCAGTGCATAGGCCGTCTGCGCGTCCCCGGCGACCGCCCCACTGGGGTAGACGTATTCGTCTGCGAAGGCCTTGGCGACAGCCCGGCCAAGCTCGGTGTAGTGCAGTTCGTCCGATGCGTTGCCCAGGACGCTGGCGATCTTCCCCAAGTGGGTGGCCGACCAAGCGAAGTAGGCCGTGGCCACCAGATAGGGGTCCGTTTTGGCCGCGGTGGGGTCGTGGGGCGGGGCGGTGGGGTCAAGCCAGTCGCCAAGCTGGAAGCCGGTGTTCCACAGGTGGCTGTCGCCCGCTTTGGCGTCCATGAGATCCACCCACGCTTTGGCGCTGTCGTACTGGTCCCGAAGCACCTGGGTGTCCCCGAAACGCTGGTATATGGTCCAGGGGGTCAGGACTGCCACGTCGCCCCAGACGGCGCCGGGCCGGATAGGGGTCCACTCGTCGCCGCCGGGGATGACCGGGACGTACCAGGGAATGGTTCCGTCCGGCAGCTGTTCGACGGCGACGTCCTTGAGCCAGGACGTGAGCATTCCGGAGCAGTCGTAAAGGAACGAAGCGGTGGGGGCGAAGACCTGGATGTCCCCGGTCCAGCCGAGCCGTTCGTCGCGCTGGGGGCAGTCGGTGGGGATGTCCACGAAGTTGCCGCGCATACTCCAGCGGACGTTTTCGTGGAGACGGTTCAGGTCCGGGTTGGAGCTGTCGAACCAGCCGGTGCGTTCCATGTCCGTGTGATAAACGCGCGCTACCACGTTCTCGCTGATGTCCCCTCCGGTCCAGCCGTCGATTTCGGCGTAGCGGAAGCCGTGGATAGTGAAGCGCGGCTCCCAGGTTTCCGGTTCCGTGCCGGCAAGCGTGTACGTATCGGTGGAGATGGCACGGCGGAGCGGACGGGTGAACAGCTCACCGTCCTGCAGCACTTCGGCATGGCGCAGCGTGACTTGGTCGCCCGGCTTGCCCTGCACGGTGATCCGCAGCCGGCCCACCAGATTCTGGCCAAAGTCCACGAGCACCTTGCCTGCCGGGCTGGTGAATACGTGGACGGGGCGGACTTCCTCTGTGCAGCGGACCGGCGGACCATCCGGGGCAACGAGCGTGGCCGGATCGCGTTCGACGGTTGTCACCGGGCTCCAGCCGTCGTCGTCGAACCCGGGTTGGCTCCAGCCGGCCGGCAACTGCCGGGCGTCATAGCTTTCGCCCTCATAGAGGCCGGTGAAGCCGATGGGACCAAACCCGGCCTTCCACGACGTGTCGGTCCCGACCACGCTGACTGACCCGTCCGCGTGGGTGATGTGGAGCTGTGCCAGCAGGGCCACTTTGTCGCCGTACAGGTTGCGGTAGCCGTCGTGGAAACCGATCCGTCCGCGGTACCAGCCGTCGGCCAGCCAGCTTCCGACGGCGTTGGCCCCTTCGTGGAGCAGTCCTGTCACGTCGTAGGTGCAGTAGCGCAGCCTCTCACCGTAGACGGTCCAGCCGGGGGAGAGGATGTCTGTGCCCACCCGTGCGCCGTTGACTTCCATTTCGAACAGGCCGTGGGCCGTGACGTGAAGCCTCGCCTTGGCGATGGGGGAGTGCACGGTAAATTCGCGCCGGAGCAGCGGAGGCCGGCGGTCCGATTCCGGATCTTCCTCCCACGCCGGAGTGATGGCAGATGCAATCCAGTTCCCGGGTTCCAGCAGACCGGCCTCAACAGTGGAAGGTTCACTCCAATCACTGGGCGCTCCGTCACCGGCGGCTGCTCCTGCCTCCGGTGAGCCCCAGACGCGGACCCGGACGGACACTTCCTCCCCGGAACGCAGGGGCTCGGCCGGCCAAGGAACCAGGACGGACTCTCCTGACGCGATGGGACTGCTGAGGACAGTTTCGCCGTTCCGCGTGGTTTCAACCTGGTATGCCGACTGGGTCCAGCCCGGCGCGCCCCAAGTTTTCCAGGAGATTCGGGGGCGGCTTGCCCCAATGCCGAGTGCCTCGCGGTGGTGATCGAAGGCTACGGGCATAACGGTCGGTGGCATGGTGTGGATCTCCTGGGATTGTGGGGAGGGACGTGCAGGTTTGCAGGCGGGTGGGGTGGCCGGGCGTGGCTTCAATGCAGTGTCCTAGCCTTTGACGGCGCCGCCGGCCAGGCCCTTCATGACGCGCTGGTTGAGGAAGAGGTAGAGCACTAGTGTTCCCAGAACGTTGATGCAGATGGCGGCGAAGAGGGGGCCGTACTGGACTGCACCGAATTCTCCGGTGAAGTTCAGGAGGCCGACCTGGATGGTGCTCAGGTCCGCGTTGTTAGTGAAGGTCAGTGCGATGAGCAGGTCGTTCCAGATGAAGAAGAACTGCACCAGGGCGACGGTGAAAACGGCATTGCGGACCATGGGGAAACCGATGGAGAAGAATGCCCGGATCATGCTGGCGCCGTCCAGTGCCGCGGCTTCGAAAACTTCCCGCGGAACGGCGCGGAAGTAGGTGGCCATCATGAACACGGTCAGCGGCAGCCCGGTGGCGGTGTAGGTGATGATCAGCGGCCAGAGCGTGCCGGTCAGACCGACCTGGAAATAGGCGGAAAACAGCGGGAGCAGGATCATCTGTCCGGGGACCATAATGCCGGCCAGGAAGACCAGGAGAACCGTGCCGCGGCCCTTCCAGACGAGGACTTCCAGGGCAAACCCGGCGGCTACTCCGAACAGCACGATCAGAAACAGCGACGGGATGGTCGCGATGAGGCTGTTGCCGACGTACGTGGCGATATTTCCGGTGGTCCAGGCCTCGACGTAGTTGTCGAGGTTGAAGTTCTGCGGGAGGGCCCAGACCGGGCTGTTGAGAAACTCGTCTTGGGTTTTGAAGGAGCCCATGAACAGCCAGACGAGAGGATAGATCTCGACAACGAGCAATATGGCGATCAGTATCTGGACCGGGGCTCGTTTGAGGAACTTGTTCGGTGAAGTGCGGGGCCGTTGGGGTGCAGGCAAGGGCTTGTGGCTGGCGCGGGTGGGCAGCGCGGTGGGTGCGGTCATCGTCGGTCAGTCCTTGGTGAGGTCGCGGCGGGACGAGCGGAAAATGAAGAGCGTGACGACCAGGCACAGAATCGTGAGCAACAACGCAATAGAGCTGCCGTAGCCGTAGTCGCCGTAGGTGAACGAGGTGCGGAACATCAGCAACGTCAGAGGAGTTGTCGCGCTGCCCGGGCCGCCGTTTGTCAGGGCCACGATGGAGTCGAAGACCTTCAGGGTGCCGTTGATGCTGAAGATGATCGATGAGAGCAGCACCGGCAGGGACAAGGGCAGGACGATATGCCGGAGCAGGTGCAGCCCGCGGGCGCCGTCGAGGCGGGCAGATTCGAGGATGTCATCGGGGATGTCGACGAGGCCGGTGTAGAGCAGGACGGCGTAGAACCCCATGGACCGCCAGAGGTCCATGATGACGATGACCAGAAATGCCGTGCTGCCGTCGCCGAGCCAGTCGATCGATCCGAGGCCCACTGCGTTCAGGGCTGAGTTCACCAGGCCGTTTTGCGGGGCGATTTCGAACATCTTTTGGAACAGCAGGGCGACCGCAACCGTGGGGAGCACCACCGGGAAGAAAACCAGGGTGCGGATCAGACTGGAGCCGCGTTTCAGGGCGAAGACGTAAAGCAGGGACAGCATGTAGCCGAGCAGCACCTGGCCGATCGTGATGACGACGGCGTAGCGGAGCGTGAACCAGAGAGCCTCGCCGACGGCGGGGTCAGTGACGAGCTTTTCGAAATTGGAGAATCCAGCGAAGGTGAAGCCTGTGATGGCGTTGCCGGAAAGGAAGGTGTAGCCGGCCGACCAGAATACGGGTAACAGCATTGCCACGGTGTAGACCACCAGGGCCGGGCCGAGAAGGACAACGATGGCCTTTTTGTCTCCCAGGACGTTGTTCATGGTGCTTCTTTCATCGGAATTTGAGTGGCTGACGGCCGGGGCCGGCCTGCGCCGGCCCCGGCCGGGCAGGCTACTTCGAGTTCAGATCGTTCTGGACGAGTTCCATGAACTTCTGCGGGGTGACACTGCCGGACGCGAGGCCTGCGGCGTTGGTCTGGCTCGTGGTGGTGGCCTTGGTGCTGAAGAGCGCCTCAAACCACAGCACGCTTTCCTTGGTGTTGTTCACCGTTTCCTGGGTGGACTTGACCAGCGGCGGAATGCTGTCCACCGGCGTGCTCAGCTTGAACCCGGAGATCGAGTTCTTGTCCTTGAGAGCCGTGCTGCCGTAGTTGGTGGCGATGCACTTGAGCCACGCGGAGGCGTGGCTGTCGTACTTCTTGGCGTTGAACGTCATGGGCAGGCCGACGTTCGTGGCGTACTGGTTATCGATGCCTTTGCCGCCGCTAACCTTCGGGAACGGCATGAAGCCGATGTTCTCTTCGCCGATCTTGTTCTGCGCCTTGTCATTGAAGTTCGAAAGAATCCAGCTGCCCATGTAGAACATGCCTGCCTTGCCGCTGAGGAACTGCGAGGCCGCGGTGTCGTAATCGATCGAGCCGACACCCTGGCCGAAGTAGCCCTTGGCGCCGAGATCGGCAACGGCCTGGGCCGCCTTGACGTATTCCGGGTCGGTAAGCTTCGCCTGGCCGTCGGCTACCTTCTTCAGGGCATCGGGGCCGAGGTCGCTGAACAGGTAGCCGCTGACCAGCCGGGTGAGGGGCCAGCCCTGCTTGCCGGACGCGGCAAGCGGCGTGATGCCGGCGGCCTTGAGCTTTTCACCTGCGGCGACGAAATCGTCCCAAGTCTTCGGCTCGGTAATGCCGTTGTCGGCGAAGATCTTCTTGTTGAACCAGATGCCCTCCACGTTGTACTGGTACGGCAGAACGTTCAGCTTTCCGCCATACAGGGACTTGATGGTGGCCGCCGCGCCCGGAAGGATCGCGTCGGAGATGTTCAGCTCCTTGAGCGCCTTTTCGAAGTCCAAGACGTTTCCGGACTTGTCCAGATCCTGCGTCAGTGCCGGGGCGTTGCCGGCCGCAAACTGGGCCGGCAGCGCGTTCTGCCCGGCGAGCAGCTGCAGCTTTTGGTCCAGGCTGGTTTGCGGGACGGTCTCGACCTTCAGCGGAGCAGCAGCGTTTTCTGCCTTGCACTGGTCCTTGCTCAGGGCCTCCAGCTCGCCGCGGATGGTCGTGTTCTCGACGTTGGTCAGATAGCCGAAGTCCTTCGACCCCTGGGCGGACGACCCGCCGCCTGCGCCGCATCCGCTGAGCAGCAGAGCCAGCGCGCCCGCTGTTGCGATGACGGGGGCAATAGCGCGGGCCTTGGGCCGCGACAGTACAGAAACCACAGTTCCTCCTTGAAGTGTGCTCCGAATTGAAGCGTTTCAAGTTTGAGTATGAAGTCTTGATCGACAACGTGTCAAGCGTCACCCCGGCTTCATTCCCTGGGGATTTTTCCGTAAATCACTTCAGGCCGTTGACCATCGGGGCACGCCACCCTTACAGTTGAATCGATACAATTAAAGCGCTTCAACCATCGATGGCGGCCGTCCGCATCGTGGCTCGTGACGGCTCGGTCCGGAGTCTCCGCGCGGCCCCGCCGATCCTGGAAAAATGATTCAAGGAAGAATCCATGACTAGCTCAACCGATGTCCTATCGACCCGCCAGGTTTGGTGGACAGCAACCATCGCCGGAATGGCCTCGTACCTGGACGCCGCGGCGATCGTCACGACCGGCACGGCACTTGTCCTCTTTCAGGGCACATTCAACCTCGGTCCAGTGGAGATCGGCCAGCTCTCCGCCCTGCTGACCGTCATGATCGCAGCCGGCGCCCTGGTGGGTGGCCGCATGGGGGACCGGTTTGGCCGGCGCAAGGTCTTCACATGGACGATGTGGGTCTTTGCACTCGGCGCCCTTTCCCTCGTCGTCGCGACAGGCCCTGGCATGTTGTATGCCGGGGTGGTCCTTCTTGGCTTCGCGGCCGGCGCGGACCTTCCCGTGTCGATGGCCATGATTTCCGAGAGCGCCCCTCCCGGAAAGAAGGGCAAGATGGTCACCTTTTCGCACGTCCTGTGGATGGCGGGCGTCCTGGTGGTCATGGTCCTAGGCATCGTCGTCGGTGACCTCGGAGAGCTCGGCGCACGGATTATGTACGGCCACCTGCTCGTTGTTGCGCTCATTGTCCTGGTGCTGCGCGCAGGCCTCCCGGAATCGCGGGAGTGGACGAGGGCACGGCTTGAAGCCGCTGCCGAGCAGGTGGATCTCGGTTCCCTGCGGCATTTGGTGCGCTCCCGCTACTTGGGTCCGCTCGTAGCGACGGGACTCTTCTACGCGATTGCCAACGTGGCCGCAAACACCAACGGCCAGTTCAGCACATACCTTTACACGAACGTCGCCGGGGCCAGCGTCGCCACGGCCTCAGCCTTCGGTTTGCTCGGCTTCGGCTGCAGCTTCATCGGCATGCTTGTCACCATGAGGGTCGTCGACACGCGCTGGAGGATGCCGGTTTTCACGGTCGCAGCGTCCATTTCCATCGCAGCCTTCATCATCCCCGCGACACTCGGCGTGAGCACCTGGACATTGGCTGTCATGGGCGTCCTCTACTCCATCGGCGGCGCCATCGCGGGCGAGCCGATGTTCAAGGTCTGGTCTCAGGAGCTTTTCCCGACCAAGCACCGCAGCAGCGCCCAAGGAATCACCATCGCCTTTACCCGCGTCGTAGCAGCGGCCATTGCCCTGATCACCCCGCAAGTCATCGCGGCCGGGGCCCAGGCGCTGTTCATCTTCCTCGTATTGACGACGCTGGCCTCATGCCTGATCGGGACCCTATGGCTGGCCAGACTCCCCAAGGCATCTGACACGGCCGAGGATTTGCACGAAAAGGCATTGGCAAGCGTCCGCTAGCTGCACTCCCTGCAAACGCCATAAACGGGCTGATGGCGCCGCCCTGGGCGACGCTCGCGTCCCTCGTTAGCCATGCTGAGCAATGGCCGGAGTCTGGCGCCGGGTGCTCTGCCGGGCAACGAGTTCGGGCGTGAACACCACCTGGCTGTGCACGTGGCCGGGCTCGTCGTCGATTTCGGCGAAGAGGAGCTGGGCGGCACGTTCGCCGATCAGCTGCCTCGGCTGGCTGATGGAGGTCAGCGGAATGCTCGATTGCGACGCGAAGTCGATGTCGTCGAAGCCCACGATTGCGATGTCCTCGGGCACGCGGAGCCCGTTGGCGGCGAAGGACTGCAGGAGTCCCAGTGCCAGCTGGTCGTTGGCGGCAAAAACGGCGTCAGGGCGCTTGGCCGGCTGGAGATTGCTGATGAGATCGCCGATCTGGCGCCCGCGCTCAAATTTCAGGTCCGGCGTTTCAAACAGTTGAATGGGGACCCCCGCCTCTGCCGCCGCCTCGGCGGCGCCCCGGTACCGGTCCTCGACCTGCTGCAGAGTGAACGGGCCGCCGACGAACGCCGGGCGCACCGAACCGACGCTCAGGAGGTGGGTGAGGGCAGTCGCGCCGCCGGCGACGTCGTCCACCGAGACCGAGCAGAATTCATCCGTGCTGGCGAGCCGGTCAACGAGCACCGAGGGAATGCCCCGGGAACGCATGGTTTCGAGCCGTTGAAGAACCTGGCCGAACGGAGTGATCAGAACGCCCTGGACCCGTTGCTGCTCGAAGAGGTCCAGATAGGCCAGCTCCCGCCCGGCGTCTTCGGCGCTGTTGGCCAGGATGAGGGAATGCTTGTGGTCTTCGGCGACGTTTTCGGCCCCGAGCGCCACATCGGTGAAGAAGGGGTTGCGGACGTCCAGCACCAGCATGCCGAGGCTCCTGGTGGACCCTGACCGCAGCGACCGGGCTGATTCGTTGCGCACGAAACCCAGCTGGTCGATGGCGGCCAGCACGCGGCTCTTCTTCTCCGGCGACACCTGCTCCGGCCGGTTGAGGACATTGGACACGGTGCCTACGGAAACCCCCGCAAGCGCGGCCACATCCTTCAGCTTTGCACCCGGGTCGCCTGGCACCTGTGAACCTCCCCATTCCTGAATCGAATCAATCCGTTCCATTAATGTTACTTCGTTCACATGATCTGCCCGATGGTTTGCTGGTTGACACACCATGGAAACACGCTCTAACGTGTGAGGAGGTTCACAAATGAATCGATTCATTACAAAGGAGTAACGGACATGGCCGAAGCACAGGACGCCACGGTTCGGAGTCGCCGGAGTGCCGAGGTGGCCGATGTTCCAGTTTTGGAACTGCGGGATATCCACAAGTCCTTCGGCGCGGTGCACGCGCTGCGAGGCGCCAGCCTCAGCCTGTACCGGGGTCAGGTCACCGCGCTGGTCGGAGAAAACGGCGCCGGCAAATCCACCATGGTCAAGACCCTCGCGGGGCTGCACCAGCAGGATCGCGGCGAGGTCCTGTTGGATGGCGAGGAGGTCTCGTTCCGCGATCCACTCCATGCCCGCGAAGCGGGGATTGCGGTCATCTACCAGGAACCGACCATGTTCCCGGACCTCACCGTCGCCGAGAACATCTTCATGGGCCGGCAGCCGCTGCGCTCCCTGCGCCGAATCGACCGGAAGGCGATGCGCCGGCAGGCACTTGAGCTTTTTGAGCAGTTGGGGGTCAAAATCGATCCCGACCGGGCCGCACAGGGTCTTTCCATTGCCGACCAGCAGGTGGTGGAAATCGCCAAGGCCATTTCGCTCGACGCGCGCGTCCTGATCATGGACGAACCGACGGCGGCTCTTAGCGGCGTCGAAGTTGACCGGCTTTTCGCCGTCACCCGCACCCTGCAGGCCCAGGGGGCCGCCGTATTGTTCATCTCGCACCGCTTCGAGGAAGTCTTTGCCCTGGCGGACTGGATCACCGTAATGCGCGACGGCGCGCACGTCGCCACCGCCCCTGCCGCCGAACTGACGGTTGACGGCGTGATCCGGCAGATGGTCGGCCGCGACGTCGCCTCCCTGTTCCCGAAGCAGGAAACGCAGATCGGGGCCACTGCCCTCGAAGTGAGGGGACTCAGCCGCAAGGGCGTCTTCTCGGACATTTCCTTCACCGTGAAGGCCGGCGAAATCGTCGGTCTCAGCGGCCTGGTCGGCGCCGGGCGCTCCGAGGTGGCGCGGGCCGTCTTCGGCATCGACAAATACGATTCCGGCGAAGTGCTGGTCCGCAACGAGCCGCTCAAGTCCTTGTCGCCCCGGGCCTCGATGGCCGCCGGTCTCGCGTTCGTGCCGGAGGACCGGCGCAAGCAGGGCCTTGTCATGGAACTGAACGTCAGCCGCAACCTCACACTGACGCTCCGGCAGAAACTGAGCCGTTTCGGCCTCCTCACCAACCAGGCCGAGGCCAAAGCCACCACGGAATGGGCCAAGAAGCTCCAGATCAAGGCGGGGTCCCCGATGTCCCCGATCTCGACTCTCTCCGGCGGCAACCAGCAGAAGGTCGTCCTGGGCAAATGGCTCGCCACGGGACCAAGGATCCTGATCATCGACGAACCCACCCGCGGAATCGACGTCGGCACCAAGTCCGAAGTGCACCGGCTCATCTCCGAGCTCGCTGGCACGGGCCTCGCCGTCCTCATGATCTCCTCGGAGCTGCCCGAGATCCTGGGCATGTCGGACCGCGTCCTGGTGATGCACGAGGGGCGGATCACCGCAGAACTTAGCCGCAAGGACGCCACGGAGGAATCCGTCATGACGGCCGCCACGGGAGTCGACCCGAAAACCAAGGAGACAACAGCGTGACCACCCTAACCCTGCAACGTCAGCCGTCCATGGCATGGCTGGGGACGTTGACCCGATCCCGTGAATTCAGCGTGTTCCTGGCGCTGGTCATCCTGATCGCCGTCACAGTAGCGGCCAACCCGCGGTTCTTGAGCGGGCAAAGCATAAAAGACCTGCTGCTGAACTCCTCGATCCTGGTGATCCTCGCCGTCGGCCAGGCGATCGTGATCGTAACGAAGAACGTCGACTTGTCGGTCGGGTCTGTGCTCGGACTGACAGCCTTCGCCACGGGAAAGATCTTCATCGCGCTGCCGGACCTCCCCGTGATCGCGATGCTCGTTATCGGCATCGCCTTCGGCGCCGTGCTGGGGGCCATCAACGGAGCGCTGATCGCGGTGGCCAAGGTGCCGGCCCTGGTGGTCACCCTGGGCACCTTGTACATCTTCCGCGGCGTTGACTTCGCCTGGGCCCAGGGCCAGCAGATCAGCCCCTCGGACCTGCCGGCAGACTTCCTGGCCCTCGGCGCCGGCACCCTGCTGGGATTCCCTTACTTGGCCCTGATTGCCCTCGCGGTCGTCATGGCATTCGGGCTCTACCTGAAAAACCTGCGCTCGGGACGCGAGTTCTACGCCATCGGTTCAGACGTCCAGGCCGCCCGCCTCTACGGAATCCGGGTGGGGCGCAAGGTCTTCTCCGCCTTCGCGATCTCCGGCGCCCTCGCCGGACTCGCCGGGGTGATCTATGCGGCCAAGTACGGCAACCTGGACGCGACGGCGGGCCAAGGCCTCGAACTGAACGTCGTGGCCGCGGCCGTGGTGGGCGGGGTTGCCATCGCCGGCGGTGTCGGCACGGTCTACGGGGCCGCCCTCGGCGCCCTCCTCCTGACCACCATCACCTCCGCCCTTCCGGTCCTGGGAGTCTCGCCGTTCTGGCAGCGCGCCATGATCGGCGTCTTGATCCTGGCCTCGATTGTCCTGGACCGATACCTTGCCCTGCGCACCGAGCGCCGTCTGAGAGGACACGATTCACATGCTGGTTGATACAGCACCGCCGGCAGCAGAAACCCGCCGCACCCCCCGCTTCGGCTTCCTGCGCAGCTGGGACACCGCCATCATTCTGGCCCTCGTGGCCAGCATCATCGTCGCCTCCATGACCGTGAGCGGGTTCGCCACGTCCCGCAACGTCGGGTTCCTTCTCATCGACGTGATCCCGGTCCTGCTGCTGGCCCTGCCGATGACGCTGATCATCGTGACCGGCGAGATCGACCTGTCCGTCGCCAGCATCGCAGGCTTCGTCAGCTGCGTGTTCGGAGCGCTCTGGAACTCCGGGATGCCAATGGAGACGATCATTCCGTTGTGCATTGTCCTCGGCGCTGTGTCCGGGGCACTCAACGGATTCCTGGTCTCCGTGGTCGGCCTGCCGTCACTGGCCGTGACCATCGGCACCCTGGCGTTGTACCGCGGGCTGGCCTTCGTTGTCCTCGGGGATCAGGCCGTCACCAGCTTCCCCCGCGCCATCACCACGGGCCTGCAGGCCAAGATCGGCTCCACGGGCATCCCGGTCTGGATCCTGCCGGTCATTCTCCTGGTCATCATTTTCGGTGTCGCCCTGCACTTCACGGGCTTCGGCCGTTCCCTGTTCGCCATCGGCTACAGCGTGGACGCCGCCCGGTTCTCGGGAATCGGCGTCGCGCGGACCAAGTTCTGGCTCTTCGTCATCTCCGGCACCGTCGCGGCGCTGGTCGGCGTGTGGTGGACCCTGCGGTACGGAAGCGCACGCGGTGACAACGCCACGGGCCTGGAACTGTCCGTCATCGCGGCAGTCCTGCTCGGCGGCGTGTCCATCTTTGGCGGCAAAGGCACCCTGCCGGGCGTCATCGCCGGCGTCGGGCTCCTCGCCATCCTGCGCAACGCGCTCCAGCTGGCCAGCGTCCCCGAGGACACCCTGTCCATGCTGACCGGCGGCCTCCTGATCCTCGCCGTCGTCGCCCCCAACGCCATCACCTGGATCCGTTCCCTTTCCCGCAAGGCTTCAACAACCTGACCACCGTCCCCACCACAGCAACAATGACGTTCAGTTGAAAGGCACCACTATGAAATTCATGTCCACGACCAGATCCCGCCGCCTCGCGCCGGCCTACATCGCCGCCGCCACGGGACTCGCGCTGGCACTTAGCGCCTGCGGCGGAACCACCAACACCTCCAGCACGGCCGGCGCCGGAGCCGCCTCGTCCAGCGCGGCAGCCGATCCGAATGCCCCGATCAAGGAGGGGCTGAAGGTGGCGTTCCTGCCCAAGCAGCTGAACAACTCCTACTTCACGGTCACTGACCGCGGCGGCAAGGCTGCGGTCGAGGAATACAAGGGCATCTTCTCCGAGGTGGGTCCGTCCGAGGCCAGCGCCTCCAGCCAGGTGAGCTACATCAACACCCTCACGCAGCAGGGCTCCAACGTCATCGCAACCTCGGCCAACGATCCCAAGGCCATCTGCTCGGCACTGGACGAGGCCCGCAGTGCCGGAGCAAAGGTGGTCACCTTTGACTCGGACACCGATCCCTCCTGCCGCGACATCTACATCAACCAGGCCACCGCGGAAGGCATCGCGTCCACCCAGATCAAGCTCATCTCCGACGCCATCGGTCCCGACGGCGGGGACATCGCCATTCTGTCCGCCACGGCGAACGCCACGAACCAGAACGCGTGGATCGAGCTGATGAAGAAGGAACTTCAGAAGCCCGAGTACGCCAAGCTCAAGCTCGTCGCGACCGCCTACGGCGATGACAACGCCCAGAAGTCCCAGCAGGAAGTCCAGGCGCTCCTCCAGGCCCACCCCACGCTCAAGGGCATCATCTCGCCCACGACCGTCGGCATTGCCGCTGCCGCCCAGTACCTGTCCGGGTCTGAATACAAGGGCAAGGTGCAGCTGACCGGCCTCGGCTTCCCGAGCCAGCTCAAGGAATTCCTGAAGAACGGCACCATGAAGTCCTTCGCCCTGTGGGACGTCGAGAAGCTCGGCTACCTCGCCGCCTACGCCGGTGCGGCCCTCGCCTCCGGCCAGATCACCGGTGCCGAAGGCCAGACGTTCAAGGCGGGCACGCTGGGCGAGTTCAAGGTCGGCCCCAACTCCACCGTTCTGCTCGGCGAGCCCACCGTCTTCACCGCGGAGAACGTGGACCAGTACAACTTCTAGGCTCCTTTTTCAGGCTGCCAGTTCCGGCGCTGACGTCATGATCAGCGCCGGAGTTGGCGGAACAAATTCGCAGAATGCTATTGTCTAAATGAATCGATTCAATCGGTCGAATGATCAAGAGTCGAGATCAGGAGAATTCCTCATGAGGGTGTGCTTCCGCTCCTCGGTCAAACCCAGCCAGATCCCCGAATACCGGCGCCGTCACGCCGCTGTGTGGCCGGAGATGCTCCGGGAACTCAAGGCAGCCGGCTGGAACAACTACTCGCTGTTCCTCGCCGACGACGGGCTGCTCGTGGGGTACGTGGAGTGCGACGACTTCGACGCAGCGCGGGCCCGCATGGCCCTGACCGAGGTGAACGCCCGCTGGCAGGCCGAAATGGCGACCCTGTTCGACGACGAAGAGCAGGCACCGGACCAGGGCTTCCTCCAGCTCACGGAAATTTTCAATCTCGAGGACCAGTTGTCCGCGGCCAAAGACGCCGGGGACAACCACCAACAGCAGAAGGAACAATCATGAACACCACAGAAACGGCCCTGAGTCGCCTCGGGGAACTCGCCATCGAGGTCCCGTCCTGGGCCTACGGCAACTCCGGCACCCGCTTCAAGGTGTTCGGTACCCCGGGCACTCCGCGCACCGTCCAGGAGAAGCTGGCCGACGCCGCGAAGGTCCACGAACTCACCGGTCTGGCGCCCACGGTTGCGCTGCACATTCCCTGGGACAAGGTGGATGACTATGCGGCCCTGAAGGAGTACGCCGCGGACCTGGGCGTGGGCTTGGGCACGGTGAACTCCAATACCTTCCAGGATGACGAGTACAAGTTCGGCTCCCTGACCTCTTCGAACCCCGCGGTGCGCCGCCGCGCGATCGATCACCACCTCGAGTGCCTTCAGATCATGCACGCCACGGGCTCGCGCGATTTGAAGATCTGGCTCGCGGACGGCACCAACTACCCGGGCCAGGACGACATGCGCGGCCGGCAGGACCGCCTCGCCGAATCCCTGCAGGAGATCTACGCTGGCCTGGGCGCGGAACAGCGCCTGGTGCTGGAGTACAAGTTCTTCGAGCCGGCTTTCTACCACACCGATGTTCCGGACTGGGGCACGTCCTACGCGCAGACCCTGGCGCTGGGGGAGAAGGCCTTCGTCTGCCTCGACACCGGCCACCATGCCCCGGGCACCAACATCGAATTCATCGTCATGCAGCTGTTGCGCCTGGGCAAGCTCGGCTCCTTCGACTTCAATTCCCGCTTCTATGCGGACGATGACCTGATCGTCGGAGCTGCGGATCCGTTCCAGCTGTTCCGGATCATGCATGAGGTCATCCGTGGCGGCGGCTTCGGCAAGTCCGCAGGAGAGAATTCACGTGTCGCCCTGATGCTGGACCAGTGCCACAACCTGGAGGAAAAGATCCCCGGCCAGATCCGCTCCGTGCTCAACGTCCAGGAAATGACGGCCCGCGCCCTGCTCATCGATACCGACGCGCTGGCCGAGGCCCAGCGCAACGGCGACGTCCTGGCCGCCAACGGCATCTTCAACGATGCCTTCTACACCGATGTCCGTCCTGCACTGGCGCAGTGGCGTGAATCCCGCGGCCTGCCCGCGGACCCGATGGCCGCCTTCAAGGCCAGCGGTTACCAGAAGAAGATCAACGAGGACCGCGTCGGCGGCCAGCAAGCCGGATGGGGCGCATAAGTAATGATGAACAAGACTGTTGAAGAGCTGATCTCCCGTTCCAACCGCCTCGGCGCGGACAAGCGGAACACCAACTTCGCCGGCGGCAACACCTCCGCCAAGGGCACCGAGAAGGACCCCGTGACCGGCGAGGACGTCGAGCTCCTGTGGGTCAAGGGCTCCGGCGGGGACCTGGGCACGCTGAAGGCCGAAGGCCTTGCCGTGCTGCGGCTGGACCGGCTGCAGGCGTTGAAGAACGTGTACCCCGGCGTCGAGCGTGAAGACGAGATGGTGGCCGCGTTCGATTACTGCCTGCATGGCAAGGGCGGCGCCGCGCCGTCGATCGACACCGCCATGCACGGCCTGGTGGACGCCGCACACGTGGACCACCTGCACCCGGACTCCGGCATCGCCATCGCCACGGCCGCCGACGGCGAAGCCCTCACCAAGGAGATCTTCGGCGAGAAGGTGGCTTGGGTGCCGTGGCGCCGCCCGGGATTTCAGCTGGGCCTGGACATCGCCGCGATCAAGGACGCCAACCCGCACGCGGTCGGCACCATCCTCGGAGGCCACGGCATCACCGCCTGGGGCGCCACCAGCGAGGAAGCCGAAGCCAACTCGCTGTGGATCATCGAGCAGGCCGAGCAGTACATCAAGGACCACGGCCGGGCCGAACCGTTCGGGCCGAAGCTCCCCGGCTACGCGGCCCTCCCGGAAACCGAGCGCCGCGCGAAGGCCGCCGCCCTGGCCCCGGTGATCCGCGGGCTCGCCTCGACGGACAAGCCCCAGCTGGGGCACTTCAGCGACGACCCCGCCGTTCTGGAGTTCCTCGAAGCCGCCGAGCACCCGCGACTCGGCGCCCTGGGCACCTCCTGCCCGGACCACTTCCTTCGCACCAAGGTCAAACCGCTGGTCCTGGACCTGCCCGCCGACGCCCCGGTCGAAGACTCCGTGGCCCGGCTCAAGGAACTCCACACCGCCTACCGCGAGGACTACCAGGCCTACTACGACCGGCACGCGACCCCGGACAGCCCCGCCCTGCGCGGCGCGGACCCGGCGATCGTCCTGGTGCCCGGGGTGGGCATGTTCTCCTTCGGGGCGAACAAGCAGACCGCCCGCGTGGCGGGGGAGTTCTACCTCAACGCCATCAACGTCATGCGCGGCGCCGAGGCCGTCTCCAGCTACGCCCCGATCCAGGAATCCGAGAAGTTCCGGATCGAATACTGGGCCCTGGAAGAAGCCAAGCTCGCCCGGATGCCCAAGCCGAAATCCCACGCCGGCCGGATCGCCCTGGTGACCGGGGCGGCGTCGGGCATCGGCAAGGCGATCGCCACCCGCTTCGCCGCCGACGGCGCGTGCGTGGTCATCGCTGACCTGAACCTGGACAACGCCCGGGCCGTGGCCGCGGAACTCGGCGGCGCCGACGTCGCGATCGGCGTCCAGGCCGACGTCACTGACGAAGCCCAGATCGCCGCTGCCATCCAGGAAGCCGTCCTGGCCTTCGGCGGACTGGACCTGGTGGTCAACAACGCCGGGCTCTCCATCTCCAAGCCGCTGCTGGAAACCACGGAGAAGGACTGGGACCTGCAGCACAACGTCATGGCCAAGGGCTCGTTCCTGGTGGCCAAGGCCGCCGCGCAGGTGATGATCGGCCAGGAGATGGGCGGCGACATCATTTACATCTCCTCCAAGAACTCCGTGTTCGCCGGCCCGAACAACATCGCCTACTCCGCCACCAAGGCCGACCAGGCCCACCAGGTCCGGCTCCTCGCCGCGGAACTGGGCGAGTACGGCATCCGGGTCAACGGCATCAACCCCGACGGCGTGGTCCGCGGCTCCGGGATCTTCGCCGGCGGCTGGGGCGCAAAGCGCGCCGCCGTCTACGGCGTCGACGAGCAGGAACTGGGCAAGTACTACGCCCAGCGCACCCTGCTCAAGCGCGAAGTCCTGCCCGAAAACGTGGCCAACGCCGCCGCCGTACTCACCGGCAGCGAGCTCTCCCACACCACCGGGCTCCACATCCCCGTCGACGCCGGCGTGGCCGCGGCCTTCCTGCGATGAGCACGGAAACCTCAGCGGCTGGCACTGCCCCGGCACCCGTGGTGACGAACAGCAGTGCAGTGCCCGGCGGCCTGTTCGCCGGCAGTGTCTTTGTCGCTATCGACATCGGCGCCTCCTCGGGCCGGGTCATCCTGGGCAGGGTTACGGGCGGCCCCGGTGGGAAGAGCGCCGGGCTGGAGACGGTGCACCGCTTCCCCAACGGGGTCAAGGAGTTCGACGGCGGCCTCCGCTGGGACTTCGACGCGTTGTTCGCCGAGGTCCTCACGGGGCTGGCGGCCGCCGCTACGGCGGCCGCGGCCCGCGGGGAGAGTATCGCCAGCATCGGGATCGACACCTGGGCCGTGGACTACGGCCTGGTCAACGCCGCCGGCGGCCTCGTCGCGGCGCCCTTCAGCTACCGCGATGACCGCAGCCGTGCCGCGGTCGCCCGGGTTCACCAGCTCCTCGACCCGGCCCGGCTCTACGCCACCACGGGGCTGCAGTTCCTGCCGTTCAACACGATTTACCAGCTCGCCACCGAGCCCCGCCTGGACGGGCTGCAGGCGCTGCTCATCCCGGACCTCATCGGGTTCCTGCTGACGGGCCGGCGCCGCACCGAGGCCACCAACGCCTCCACCACCGGGCTCTTCGACGCCGTCGCGGGGGAGTGGGCCACCGAGTTCCTGGCCGCCCTGGACCTGCCGAAGGACCTGTTCCCGCCGCTGATCCAGCCCGGCGAAACGGTCGGCACCCTCCGACAAGACATCGCCGAACGCGTGGGCCTGCCCGAAAGCACCCCCGTGGTGGCCGTGGGCTCGCACGACACCGCCTCGGCCGTCGCCGCCGTGCCCGCAGGCGCCGGAGGCGATGAGGAGAAATTCGCCTACATCTCCTCGGGCACCTGGTCGCTGGTCGGCGTCGAACTGTCCCACCCGGTCCTGACCGAGGCCAGCCGTGCCGCGAACTTCACCAACGAACGCGGCGTGGACGGCACCATCAGGTACCTGCGCAACGTCGGCGGCCTCTGGCTGCTGAGCGAGTGCCAGCGCACCTGGGCGGGGGAGGGTTACCGGCCCGGGCTCGAGGAACTGCTCGACGCCGCCGCAGCGCTTCCTGCCGGCGGCCCGCTCATCAACGCCGACGACTCCTACTTCATCGCCCCCGACAACATGCCCGACCGCATCCGGGCCGCGGTCCGCAACACCGGCGCGGTCCTCCCGGAGCATCCCGCGCACATCGTGCGCTGCATCCTGGACAGCCTCGCCGCCGGCTACGCCCGGACCATCTCCGACGCCGAAAGGCTCGCGGACCTGAGCACCGACGTCGTGCACATTGTGGGCGGCGGATCCCAAAACCGGCTCCTCTGCCAGCTCACCGCCGACGCCACCGGCAAACCCGTCCTGGCCGGCCCCGTCGAAGCCACGGCGCTGGGCAACGTCCTGGTCCAGGCCCGCGCCGCCGGCGTGCTCGGCGGCGGCCTGGACGAGCTGCGCGCCGTCGTGCGCGCCTCCGGCCAGCCGGCCGAATACGCGCCGAGCCGCCGTGCGGAACATCAGAGGGCCGGAGGTGCCCTGTGAGGATCGCGCTCTTCGCCACGTGCATCGTGGACGCCATGTACCCGGGCACGGCGCGCGCCACCGTGGCCATCCTGGAACGGCTCGGCCATGAGGTCATCTTCCCTTCCGGGCAGGCGTGCTGCGGGCAGATGCACGTCAACAGCGGCTACTTCAAGGAGGCGCTGCCGGTTGTCGCCAACCACGTGAAGGCTTTCGAGGCGGAGGAGTACGACGTCGCCGTCGCACCGTCCGGCTCCTGTGTCGCCTCCGTGAAGCATCAGCACCCCATGGTCGCCCGCCGCTGCGGAGACTCCGGGCTGGAGGCCCGGGCGGCCGGCGTCGGAGATAAAACCTATGAGCTGTCCCAGCTCCTGGTGGACGTCCTGGGCGTCACGGATGCCGCGGCGCAGCTGGGATCCTACTTCCCGCACCGGATCACCTACCACCCGAGCTGCCACGGCATGCGGCTGCTGCGGCTCGGCGACCGGCAGCTGGACCTGCTGCGCTCGGTGGCAGGCATCGAGCTGGCCGAGCTGCCCGAGGCCGAGCAGTGCTGCGGCTTCGGCGGCACCTTCTCGATGAAGAACGCGGACGTGTCCTCGGCGATGCTCGAGGACAAGACCGCCAACATCTGCGGCACCGGCGCCAGCCTCTGCACTGGCGGCGACGCGTCCTGCCTGATGCATATCGGCGGCGGCCTGTCCCGGCAGGGCAGCGGCGTCACCACGATGCACTTCGCCGAGATCCTGGCCAGCACTCTCGAGCATCCCGCCGCCGTCACCGGCGACGTCCGCCTCACCACCGGAAGGACCGCACGATGAGCGGCACATTCCTGGGGATGCCGTCCCTGCCCGTCTTCGGCATCGGCAACCTGCACGAACACGAGCCCTTCCCCAAAGCCGCCCGCCGCGAACTCGGCAACACCCAGCTGCGGGCCAACCTCGGCCACGCCACCCGGACCATCCGGGACAAGCGGCTGGCTGTCGTGTCCGAACTCCCCGACTGGGAGGAGCTGCGCGACGCCGGCCGGGCGATCAAGGAATCCGTCATGGCCCGGCTGCCGGAGCTGCTGGAGCAGTTCGAGGCGAACTTCACCGCCCGCGGCGGGACCATCCACTGGGCCCGCGACGCCGGCGAGGCCAACGCGATTGTCGCCGACCTCATCCGGGAGCAGGGCGCCGACGAGGTGGTCAAGGTCAAGTCCATGGCCACCCAGGAAATCGGCCTCAACGAGTACCTCGAGGAACAGGGGATCGCGGCGTTCGAGACCGACCTCGCCGAGCTCATCGTCCAGCTGGACCACGACAAACCCAGCCACATCCTGGTCCCGGCCATCCACAAAAACCGCAGCCAGGTCCGGGACATCTTCCTGCGCGAAATGGAGGGCGTCGATCCGGAGCTGACCAACGAACCGGCCCGCCTCGCCGCCGCCGCCCGGGCCCACCTGCGCCGCAAATTCCTCAGCGCCAAGGTGGCCGTGTCCGGCGCGAACTTCGCCCTCGCCGACTCCGGCACGCTCGCCGTCGTCGAATCCGAGGGCAACGGGCGCATGTGCCTGACGCTCCCGGAAACCCTCATCACCGTCATGGGCGTGGAGAAGCTGCTGCCGGCCTGGGAGGACCTTGAGGTGTTCATGCAGCTGCTCCCGCGGTCCTCCACCGGCGAGCGGATGAACCCCTACACCTCGCTGTGGACCGGTGTCACGCCCGACGACGGGCCGCAGAACGTCCACCTGGTCCTGCTGGACAACGGGCGCAGCGCCGCCCTGGCCGACGAAATGGGCCGCTCCGCCCTGCACTGCATCCGCTGCAGCGCCTGCATGAACGTCTGCCCCGTCTACGAACGCACCGGCGGGCATGCCTACGGCTCCACCTACCCGGGACCGATCGGCGCCATCCTCTCCCCGCTGCTGACCGGGATCACGGCGGAGGAAAACAACTCCCTGCCCTACGCCTCATCCCTGTGCGGGGCCTGCTACGACGCCTGCCCGGTGAAGATCAACATCCCGGACATCCTGGTGCACCTGCGCGGCGAGGACGTGGACAGCAAACGCGGCAAGAAGAAACTGCCCAGCCAGATGGACCTCGGCATGAAGGCGGCCTCCTGGGCGCTGTCCTCCGGCAAGCACCTTGGGCTGGTCGAGAAGGCACTGCCGCTGGGCCGGCTCGCCGCCGGACCGGATAAGAAAATCACCAAACTGCCCGGCATCGCCGCCGGCTGGACCCAAAGCCGCGACATCCCCGCCCCGCCGGCGCAGTCCTTCCGGCAATGGTGGGACAAGGAACACCAGGCCCCGGCCGCCCCGGCGGACGCAACCGGCCCCGAAGCCCCCGGCGCCGGGGCCCCCGGCACTATAGAGACCAGCAACGGATCCACCGGCCCGAAGGAGAACCCGTGAACGCGCGCGCAGAAATACTCGACCGGATCCGCTCCGCCCTCCGGGACGCCCCGGCCGTACCCGAAGTGCCGCGGGATTACCGGCGCTCCGCCGAACATGGCCAGGAAGAACTCATCGAGCTGCTGACGGACCGGCTCCTGGACTACAAGGCGAACGTCTTCGTCGAGGACGCTGCCGCAGTGCCGCAGCGCCTCGCCGCGCTGCTCGAAGGCACCGTCCGCTACGCCGTCCCGCACGGCCTGGACCAGGCGCTGTTCGCGGCGGCGGACGTCCACGACGGCGGGCCGGCCCGCCGCGTCACCGACGCCCCCGGGCACCGGCTGGGCGTCGGGGAACTGGACGCGGTGGACGCCGTCGTCACCGGCAGCGCCGTCGCGGTCGCCGAAACCGGCACCATCATCCTCGATGCCGGCCCGGACCAGGGCCGCCGGGTCATCAGCCTCGTCCCGGACCGGCACATCTGCCTCGTCCGGGCCGGAGACATCACCGCCATCCTGCCCGAGGCCCTCCGCCGGCTCGACGGCACCCGCCCGCAGACCTGGATCAGCGGCCCCAGCGCCACGAGCGACATCGAACTCGAACGCGTCGAAGGGGTCCACGGCCCGCGGACCCTGGATGTCGTGATCGTGCGCGAATAGGGCGGGACGCCGGCCGGAGTCATTCCGGGGCCGCCAGGCGCGCTTGGGGGCGGCGCCCTCATGGGGGGCAGGCGCCCTCAGCCCGTCCCGTGTAGCATTTGGCTCGCCCGTAGATTCGCGGGCACCGGCCGCTAAGGCGGCGCAGCTGTCTGGAGGCGCGTTTCACCGTGGCATTTGACCGCTCCCGGCTCGTATCAGTGCTGCTCTGGTCCCTGCTCGTGGTGTCCCTCCTGCTGGTGCTGGCGCCGGTCTCTCCGCCACGGGCCTCTTCGCCGCAGGGGGATCCGCCGCCGGTTCCTTCACCGCCGGCGTCTCTGCCGCCGGAAACGGCAGCGCCGTCGCCTCCGGCGCCCACCCGCAAGGTCACTGAAATGCATGTTTTCCTGGCCGTCGGACAGTCGAACATGTCCGGGCGCGGCCTTCCCTCCGGTGGCTCGTATGACCGGACCGACCCGCGCATCTTCCAGTACGGCGCGAAGAACCGGACGTTCCGCCCCGCGACCGTCCCCTTGGACATGCATGACTTGGCGACCGGGATCTCCCCGGCAACAACCTTTGCCCGCGAGTACCTGAAGACCCAGCAGCCCAACGTCAGTGTGCTCATCATTCCTGCGGCCCACGGCGCCACTTTGTTCAGCTCAGCGCTCGACAAACTGACGTGGTCCGTCGGTGTGGCGGTCGACCCGCGATTCGACCTCCCGGCCCTCGCCGTCACCCAGACTAGGGAGGGCATGGCCGCGGCGAAGGCAGCCGGCTACAGTGTGGCGCTCAAAGGCGTCCTGTGGCATCAGGGCGAAGGCAATTCGTCCATATCCGCTGCGTCCTACGCGGCGGAGCTTGATGAACTGATCGGGTTCTTTCGTTCGCGTTTCGCCTCGCCGAGACTCCCCTTTGTGGCCGGTGGCCTGTCGCCGGAGGGTATCGCCGCCACTCCGGGGCTGGCCAACATCGACAAGGCCCAGCGCGAAACCCCATCCAGGGTCGCTTTCACCGGCTTTGCCAAAGCCATGGCCGGCGGCGTCAACCAAGGCGACAAGACCCACTTCTCCCGGGTCGGTGTTGAGTTCTTCGGGAAGTCGTATCTGTCCGCGTACCGGCAGGCGGTCGGGAATTCCCGCCAGCTGTTGACCCCGATCACCCAGAGGATACTCATGGACTTCTCAGCGGAGAGATGAACCATGGAAGCATGTACTTAGTCGATCCCAGAGCCTATGCACAGCGCTTGATGCACCCTGGCGCTTGGTTCCGCGGGGCGATCCGCCGCCACGCGACCGGCCGGGACCAGCAGGCCAGGCACTCCCGGCTGGACTATCTCGAGGCCGGCATGACGGGAACACTGGGCACGGCTTATGCGCGGCGTCGAGCCGTGGAAATCGAGCGGGACTTCCGGAACGGCGACATTTCCTACGAGGACGCGTGCCTGGAATTGGAGCAACTCGACGGGGAGCCTTGAGCAGGGCCTGAACACACCGGAGCCGCCAATGCGGAAAACCCCCGTAGGTCGTTGCGACTGACGGGGGTTCCCTGCCGTACAGAGATTAGCGGACGACGTATGTCCTGCTGACCTTGAAGATCATCGGGTCCGCCTCGGTGTTATGGACGCGGACGACCCACTTGGTTCCTTTGGGCCCCCACATGGCGTGGGTGGCGGTCCACCCGCCGGCAACGTAGGTGCCGTCAACGGCGCCCCCACGCATGAGTATAGCCACAACAGCCCCACAGGCATCAAGAGTTTTGGTGCGTCTGCCGGTCCGGCCCCGCCGAGAACAGAGAGCCGCGGCGGGCGAAGCAAAAGGCACCTGATTTCCTTCCAAACAAAGAAATTCAGGGGCCTTGCTATTTGGCGGTGACGGTGGGATTTCTCCAGCGCCTGAGATGGCGGGCAGGGTCCCTGAATTTAGGCAAAGTTCATCACTTTGTTTGATGACCACAGTGGACGGCTCAACTCGCCTGATGAAGTCGCTTGGCGAAGACAACTTGGATTCGGGTCACGGAGGGCTGCGGCCTTGAGCCCGCACTGATGATCATCAGGCGCGAGCTAGCAGCCATCGTGGGAGGGGCGATCAGATTGGCCGTGCTTACCCCGAGCTTCTCTAGGGGTATGGCCGCCTAGTTCGCCATAGGTGGGCAGACGACTACAAGCGCCGGTGGGACCCGCCAGAGGATCGGTGACGCATCCCTACTTCATCGGATCGCTTGTCCTCGGCCCGGTCGCGGTAGTACAGGAAGGTAAGGAAGGCCGCCATCAGGATGATCGCAGCCACGCCTATTCCTGCGATCAACAAAAGTACATCCCCGGAAACCTCGGGCGTGTCTAGGGACGCCATTGGGCTCATCATTTAATGCAACGCTGAGCCCTCTCAGGGCACAAGCTGTTTCTGATGGGGGCTTTGCTTACGGGGCAGGAATCCCGGCACACGGTTCCCCCGCTGGATGTGGCGTAGGTGTCCGGGGCACCGCCGATACTCCTCAATATCCCAGTCAGAATCGGTCACGCGCCCCACGCCTATCTTCACCAGGCGTCGAAACATAGCTTGCCTAGGAAGGCCAAGAAGCCCATATCTACCTGAGTCACGAATAAGTGCATCTGATGGCCTCAGAGTCGAAATATCCGGCGTTGGTTTTGGTGCTCGCATATTCCGGGTTTCGGTGGGGCGAAGCAACCGGACTGCGCGTCAAGGATCTGGACATGCTCAAGCGGCGATTCCTGGTCACGGAGAACGCCGTCGAAGTGGGGACTCAAATCGTGGCGGGCACCCCGAAGAACCACAAGCGCCGCTCCAAGCCGTTCCCGAAGTTCCTGGCCGACCTGCTGGCACAACAATGCGAGGGCAAGCATCGCGACGATCTTGTATTTGCTGGGGAGGATGGCGGCTATCGGCGCTCTGCACGAGTCTTGTATTTGCTGGGGAGGATGGCGGCTATCGGCGCTCTGCGCGAGTCCACGAAGACAACATCAGCTGGTTCGCGGGTGCTGTGAAGCGCTCTGGAATCCCTCGGATCACGCCTCATGACTTGCGGCACTCCGCAGCCAGCTTCGCCGTGTCGGCTGGCGCCAATGTAAAAGCGGTTCAGAAGATGCTGGGACACGGCAGCGCCGCCATGACCCTGGACGTCTACGCGGTCCTCTTCGATGACGACTTGGACTCAGTAGCGGACGCCCTAGATAACGCAGTCTCACGTTCCGATGTTGTCAAAATGTTGCCATGGAGGGTCATCTACACAAAGCAAAAGGCCCTGCTTCCCTTTATTTACAAGGGAAGCAGGGCCTTTCTCATTCGCGGTGACGGTGGGATTTGAACCCACGTTGGCTTTGACACCAAACAACATTTCGAGTGTTGCACCTTCGGCCGCTCGGACACGTCACCAACCTGACTAGGGTACCGGAGCAAGGCGCCCATCCACAAAACGAGCCGCAGCGGCCGTCCCAGAACGCCGCGCCGGAGGCCGTCACCCTTCCCCGCGAACAGTGAGGGCATTAGATTCGTAAGCACAATGACTACTTCTGAACGGCACGCCTCTTCTGAACGGCACGCCACCGCCTACTGGACCGTCGGCCCGGAACAGGGCGAGCTCCGCAGCGAGGATCTGCCCGATCCCGGCTCCGGCGAGGCGCTCGTCCGGACCCTGTATTCGGGCATCAGCAAGGGCACCGAGCTCGTGGTCCATCACGCGAGTGTCCCGGCGTGCGTCGCCGGCGCCATGGCGGCCCCGCACCAGGAGGGCGACTTCCCATACCCGGTGAAATTCGGCTACCTCACCGTGGGTGTGGTCGAGGACGGACCGGAGGGTTGGGCCGGCAGGACCGTCTTCTGCCTCTACCCGCATCAGGACCGCTTCGTCGTCCCGGTCGAATCACTGACCGTGATCCCCGACGGCGTCCCCGCCCGCCGTGCGGTGCTCACCGGCACCGTGGAAACCGCCGTCAACGGCCTCTGGGAGGCCGGGCCCCGCCTTGGAGACAGGGTTGCGGTGATCGGCGCCGGACTCGTCGGCGGCATGGTGGCCAAGCTCCTGGCCGGGTTTCCGCTGGCGCGGCTGCAGCTGATCGACGTCGACCCCGCCAAGCGCGCGTTCGCGGACGCCCTCGGCGTCGACTTCAGCCACCCCGACGACGCCCTCCCGGACTGCGACATCGTGATCCACTGCTCCGCCTCGCAGGAGGGCCTGCAGCGGAGCCTCCAGCTCGTGGGCGACGAAGGCGACATCATCGAAATGTCCTGGTACGCCGACCGGAAAGTCAGCCTGCCGCTGGGGGAGGACTTCCACGCCCGCCGCCTGTCCATCCGGGCCAGCCAGGTGGGCATGGTGGCCCGCGCCCGCCGGCACCGCCGCACCAACGCCGAGCGCCTCGCGCTCGCCGTGTCCCTCCTGCAGGACCCGGACTTTGACCTCTTCCTCACCGGATCCTCGACGTTCGCAGAGCTCCCCGGCATTGTCCGGCGGCTTGCCGACGGAACCCTGGACGCCCTGTGCCACGTCATTGAATACCCGTCCGCCGGGGCCACGACCGGCGAAGCTCCTCCGGCCGAAGCACCGGCCACAGACCAGCCCACTCATCAGCCCACCGAAGCCACGAGGTAGCCCGTGTTCAGCCTGACCGTCCGCCGCAATTTCATGATCGCCCACAGCCTTCCCCGCGAAGCCTTCGGCCCCGCCCAGGGCCTGCACGGGGCCACGTTTGTCACGGAGGTGACCTTCCGGCGCCGGGAGCTCAACGACGACGCGATCGTGCTGGACATCGGCGCGGCGGGGGACGTGCTGGACGGGGTCCTCGAGGGGCTGAACTACAAGAACCTCGACGAGCACCCGGACTTCGCCGGCAAGCTCAGCACCACCGAGGCCCTGGCACGGTACATCGCCGACGCCGTCGCGGCGCAGATCCGCGTCGGCAGCGACGGCCGCGAGCTTACCGGGCTGGATGTCATCCTGCGCGAGACCCCCGATGCCTGGGCCGGCTACTCGCTGGACTTCGACGCCCGCTAGGCGCCGCAGATGCCGCAGGCCAGCCCCCGGATCCGGTTCGTTGTGCCCGGCAACGTCCGGCACAATTCCGGCGGCAATGTCTACAATGCCGCGCTCGCCGCCGAACTCGCCGCCCTCGGCGCCGCGGTGGAAACCTGCCCGCTCGACGGCGACTGGCCGGGAGGCAGCGCGTCGGACCGGCAGCGCCTGGCCCGGCTGCTGCACGCGGCACCCGGCGACGGCCCTCCAGTTGGCGGCACCGCAGCTGGCTCCTCCGCCATCGAGGGTTCCGCGGCGGGTTCCATGATGCCGGGATCCGTGACGATGGTCGACAGCCTCCTTGCCTGCGGAGCGCCCGATGAACTGGAAGCGGCCGCCGCCGCAGGTCAGCAGGTTTGGATCCTGCTCCACATGCCCCTGCCGGACCACCCGGAGGCCGAACGCAGGGCCCTGCGGGCCGCGGCCGGAATCATCTGCACGAGCCGCTCGGCGGCGGAGGGGATCCGCGCCCGCCACGGATTCGACGGCGGCCGGGTGGCGCTGCCCGGCACCGCGCCCGCCCCGCCGGCGGCGGGCAGCCTGGCCGCAGGCGTGCCGCACTTCATTGCCGTGGCCGCGCTGCTGCCGAACAAGGACCAGTCGCTCCTCCTGGCCGCACTCGCCCGGCTCACGGACCTGTCCTGGACGGCGTCGCTCATCGGCTCGGACACGGCCGACCCTGGCTATGCCGCCAAGCTGCGGTCCTCGCTGGAGCCGCTTGGCCTGGCGGGGCGGGTCAGCATCCCGGGCGAGCTCCGGGGACCGGCGCTCGACGCCGAATGGGCTGCGGCCGATCTCAGCCTGCTGATATCCCGCGCCGAAACCTACGGCCTGGTGGTCACCGAATCGCTGGCCCGCGGCATTCCCGTGGTGGTGCGCGACGGCACCGGAGCCGTCGAGGCGCTCGCCGCCGGCAGCCAAACAAACGTACCGCCCGGCACACTGCCTGGCTCTCTGCCCGAAATGCCGCCTGACACGCCGCCGGGTGTGCCGGTGCCCGCGGTGCTGGTCCCTGCCATGCCGGGCGCCGCCGTCGGCCTCGGAACGGACCCCGCCCCGCTGGCGGCCCTGCTCCGCCGCTGGCTGCGCGACCCCGGGCTTCGGGAGAGCTGGCGGGACGCTGCGGCGGAAGCACGGGGCCGGCTGCCCGGCTGGGACGCCACCGCGCGGACCGTGCTGGGGATCCTCTCGGTGGAAACGGCAGAACCTGCGGGGACAGGCGGCCAGGCGGCGGGGGTTGATTCCCCTTCTTGATACCGCTGGCGGGGAAGCTGTTGGAGAATGAGCCCATGAGCACCCAGCCTGTGACGACGCAGCCGCCGTCGACCAACGCGCCCGCCACCCTGCCGGAGCCGCAGAGCCTGACCCCGGAACGGCTCCGGGCGTGGGCCTGGCATAGGCAGGGCCTGGACGGCTCGCTGGCCGGCTGCACCGCGGAACAGGTTCTTGCCCGGGCGGGCTGGGCCCGCTCCGTGGGCGGCGCCAACCCGTACCTCACGCTCTTCGCCCGGGCCGGCATCCGCCGCGAGCAGGTGGACGCCGACGTCCTGGCGCGCCGGATCCTGGAGCTTCCCGCCGCCCGCGGCTGCACCTACGTGCTGGGCCGGGACGACTTCGCCTGGGCGCTCCAGCTGGGCCGGGACGCTGCCGAGTCGGCCTTCAAGGTGGTGGGCAGGCTCGGCGTGGACCGCGGCGAGATCACGCTGCTGGAAGAGCAGGTGCTGCACACGCTCGCCGAGGCGGAAGGGCCCATGGATCCGCGCCAGCTCAAGGACGAGCTCGGCGACTCCGTGCGCAACCTCGGCGAGGAGGGCAAGAAGAAGGGCGCCACCACCACCCTGCCCACCGCCCTGGGGATCCTGCAGTCGGACGGCCGGATCCGCCGGGTCCCCGCGAACGGGCGCCTGGACCAGCAGCGTTACGCCTACGAGCCCTGGGGGCTGCCGGCCAGCAGCCTCGACGACGACGCCGCGCGCGCCGAGCTGATCCGCCGCTACCTGGGCTGGACCGGCGGAGCCACCTTCAAACAATCGCAGTGGTTCACGGCGTTCACCGTGGCGCAGACCAAGGCGGCGCTCGCCGCCGTCGGCGCCGTCGAGGTGCCCACCGCCCGGACCACGTCACAGACCACGCCACAGGCCTCATCACAGCCAACCGCAGGGGGTGACGCGCTGTGGATGCTGCCCGACGACGTCGGGCTCCTCGCCGGCTTTGAGGCGCCCGCGGAAGAACAGATCCAGCTGCTCGCCGGCACGGACTCGCTGTTCCTACTGCGCCGCAACGCGGCGGACCTGCTGGCCGAGGAAGATCGGGACAAGCCGGCGCTGGGATCGCTCGCGCTGCAGGCGGACCTCCCGGACCACCCCATCCTGGACCGCGGCCGGATCATCGGACTCTGGCAGTACGAGCCGGCCAGGGACCGGATCGTGTCCTGGCTGTTCCACGGCCCCACGCCCGCCGTGACGCAGCGGATCGCCGAAGTGGAAGCGTGGATCCGCGAGGACCTGGGTGACTTCCGGGCCTTCAGCCTCGACTCACCGGCCACCCGGCAGAAACGGATCGATGCGCTCGCGGCATCGGCAGGAGCCTCAGCGGCGGAGGCGCTGCCGGTGTCATCCGCCGCCGGCCGTGCCGCCGGAAGCGCTGCCGGCTAGCCGGAACGGATCAGGCGCGGTGCCCGGCGAAGAAATCCCGCAGCAGCGCGGCGCACTCCTGCTCCCGGACGCCCGCATACACTTCCACCCAGTGGTTGAGCCGGCGCTCGCGGAGGATGTCGAACACGGAGCCCGCGGCCCCGGCCTTCTCATCCCAGGCGCCGAACACCACCCGCGGAATCCTGGCCAGGACGACCGCTCCCGCGCACATCGCGCAGGGCTCCAGGGTGACCACCAGGGTGCAGTCCTCCAGCCGCCACCCGTCGTCGCTCCTGCCTTCCTGGGCACGGCGCGCCCGCAGCCGTGCGGCGGCCTCCCGGATGGCGACCATCTCGGCATGGGCTGTGGGGTCTCCGAGGGCCTCGCGTTCGTTGCGCCCGGCGCCCAGCACCGAACCGTCCGGGCCGATCACGACGGCGCCGATCGGGACGTCCGCGGTGGCCAGGGCATTGCGGGCCTCGGCCAGGGCAAGGCCCATCCACTGGGCATGGCGCGGCTCCGGGGAAGTCATGGGTCAATGATAGTTTCGATCCTAAGCATGCTGTTCAGCCCGGCTGCGCAGCCCACGGGGTAAATTAGCCAAGTATTCGGGAGACGGCCGTGACCACCAGAACAGAGAACTGGCTGACGGAGCGCTGGGGCAGATGGGTGGTGCCCTACGCGGCGCTGTGGATCACCATGCTGATCGGCGGCGTGGTGGTGGTGGTCCTGGCGCTGGTCAGTGCCGAGGTCTACGACAACGTGGTCGACGAAGCCGGCCTCGCGAACCTGGACAAGCCCACGCTGGCGTTCATGGAGCAGCTGCGCAGCCCCGGCCTGGACGCTTTCATCACCGGCTTCACCAACATCGGCGGCGGCATCGGGATGCCCATCCTGGGCAGCATCCTGACGGCGCTGCTGATCTACACCTCCCGGTCTTGGCGGCCGCTGATCCTGATCGGCGGAGCCGCCGCCGTCTCCGTGACTGTGACAGCCGTGGGCAAGAAACTGATCGGCCGCACCCGCCCGGACCATGCCGACGCGGTGCCGCCCTACGAGACCTCGCCGTCGTTCCCGAGCGGCCACACGCTGAACACCACGGTGGTGATCGCGCTTGTGGTGTACCTGGCCTGCCTGCAGATCAAACGGACCGGCGCCCGGATCGCCCTGATCGCCGCCGGGGCGATCTTCATCGTCGCGATGGGCCTCAGCCGGGTCTATCTGGGCCATCACTGGATGACCGATGTGATCATCGGGTGGGTGCTGGGACTGGCCTGGGTGGGGATTGTGATCCTGGCCCACCGGCTCTTCCATGTGCTGCGGCACCGCGAACACGCCGGCCCCGCGCCGACCTTTGAGCATCCCGCCCACCTGCATGAGGGCGCCGCCGGCAGGGCCGCCGGCGGCCCTGCCGGCGGCACTACTCAGACAGATGCAAACGACGCCGATACGCCCGGCCCCGCGGGACGGTCCTCGGCGTCCGGGTGATAGTTTTGACCCATGCGCACTCTCGTTGTGGACCACCCGCTGGTCGCCCATAAGCTCACCGTTCTGCGGGACAAGAACACCCCCTCCCCGGTGTTCCGCCAGCTCACCGAGGAGCTTGTCACGCTCCTCGCCTACGAGGCCACGCGTGAGGTCCGCACCGAACCGGTGACGATCGAGACGCCCGTCAGCACCACCGTCGGCACCGCGTTCACCAAGCCCACCCCGCTGGTGGTCCCGATCCTTCGCGCCGGGCTCGGCATGCTCGAGGGCATGACCAAGCTGGTCCCCACCGCCGAGGTCGGCTTCCTGGGCATGGCCCGCGACGAGGAGACGCTGGACATCATCACCTACGCCGAGCGCCTCCCGGAGGACCTCACGGACCGCCAGATCTTCGTCCTGGACCCCATGCTGGCCACCGGCGGAACCCTGCGCGAGGCCATCAAGTTCCTCTTCAAGCGCGGCGCCTCCGACGTCACGTGCATCTGCCTCCTCGCGGCCCCCGAGGGCCTGGCCAAGCTCGAGGAAGAGCTCTCCGACGCCAACGTGACAATCGTCCTGGCCTCGATCGACGAGAAGCTCAACGAGAAGTCCTACATCGTGCCGGGCCTGGGCGACGCGGGAGACCGCCTTTACGGCATCGCCGGCTAGGAGCGGATCCTCCTCCGCGGGTCCCTTCCGCATTGCCGCGGCCCGGGTTAGCCTGTGCGCCATGGACTGGAAACTTGAACTCGTGTTTGTGCCCGTGTCCGATGTTGACCGGGCGAAGGATTTCTACGTCAACAAGGTCGGGTTCAACGCCGACTACGACGAACGGCCCATGGAGGGCATCCGGTTCGTCCAGTTGACGCCGCCGGGCTCCGGCTGCTCGATCGCGATCGGCGAGGGCCTCAACGACGCTCCGGCCGGTACGGCACCGAGCCTGCAGCTCGTGGTCAGCGACATCCAGGCCGCGCACCAGCAGCTCAGGGACAACGGTGTGGACGTCAGCGATATCGACGTCCAGGACTGGGGCCACTTCGTCTACTTCGCCGATCCCGACGGCAACAAATGGGCCGTGCAGTACATCCCCGGCCGGCCGAACGGCTGACGCCGCCACATTGCGCGCGGTGACGGCTCCGCGCCGGCCCGCGGAGTGTGAGGCGGAGGCATGGGGGAGGATGGACTCATGAGCCTTCCCTCCCGTCCCGGTGCCATGACCCTGACCGCCCGCGCCGTGCTGTTCGATATGGACGGCACGCTGGTGGATTCCACCAGCATCGTGGAACAGGTGTGGACCACTTTTGCCGGGCGTTACGGCCTGGATATCGAGGAGATCCTGCGTTCCTCCCACGGGGTGCAGGCGATGGACACTGTCCGCAGGTTCGCCCCGGCCGGTGCCGACGTCCATGCCCTCGCGGCGGAACTCGGCCGCATGGAGCTGGCCGAGACCCGCGGCATTGTCCCGGTGCCGGGCGCTCTGGAGCTGCTGGCGAGCCTCCCGCCGGATGCCGTGGCGCTGGTGACGTCCGCGTCACGGGACCTGGCCGAGGTCCGGATGGCTGCCGCGGGGATCGGCGTGCCGGCCGCCTCGGTCACGTCCGAGGACGTCGTCCGCGGCAAACCGCACCCTGAAGGGTACCTGCGGGCGGCCGACCTGCTGGGGGTGGACCCGGCCGACGCCGTGGTGTTCGAGGACGCCCCGGCGGGCATCGCCGCGGGAGTCGCCGCCGGCATCCGGACCGTGGCGGTCGGGCCCAACGCCGGTGAACTGCCGGAGGGGGTGCTCCACATCCCCGACTACTCGGGGGTCTCCGTGACCACGCGCCTCACCGGCACCGGGCCGCGCACCCTGTCCTTCAGCTTCTAGGTCCCGCCCCGGTCCGGGGCCGCCCGCCTACCCGGCAAGCAGGTACACGGTGGTCCCGTCCACGGTCTGGGCGGTGAAGTTCGCCTGCACCCACTCGGCAATCCGGGCGGCATCATCGGACCCCGTTTCGCCCTGCATCATGCGCCCGGCGATGAAGTAATGGATCTTGCCGTCCGCCACGTACTGCTGGAACTGTGCGAGCGTCGGCGCCGGGTCCGTGCCGTTGAACCCGCCCACGGCCATCACCGGCAACTGCGTGGCCAGTTGGTAGCCGGCGGCGTTGTTGGACCCGACGACGGCGGCAGCCCAGGTGAAGGTCCCGGCGTCCGTCTGCAGCGCGGTCACGAGCGCCGCCGGCGGCGTGCTGGCCCCCAGCAGGCCGCCCATTCCGCCCATTCCGCCGGCGCCCTGGCCGCGGCCGGCGCCCGCGCCCGTAGTTGTGCCGTTGCCGTTCGCCGCCGTTGCGCCGGCAGCACTGGTTGCGCCGCCGAAGGCTGGCGGCATCCCGCCCCCGCCCCGGCCGGACACAGCCGGACCCGCACTGACGATCGAACCGGCGTGGGCCGTGAACGCGGTGGACAACGAGTACGCCAGCGGTCCGGCGAGGGCAGCGGCGACGGCGAGCGCCGCCGTCGTCCGCGCCATGATCCCGGACGGCTTCATGCCCGCACGCCTGCTCCCCGATGCTTGGATTCCCGGCGCACTGACTCCCGGTGCACTGAATCGGGGTGCACTGGCTCCCGGGGCCGTGATTCCCGGCCGCTTGATTCCCGGCGCCGCGGCGGCCAGCACCATCCCGCCGGCGGCGAGGGAGCCCAGGAGCGCCACCCAGCGCAGCCAGGGAAGGTACGTCGCCTGGCGGCCGAGGAGTTCGGCGGCCATGGCCCCGGCCGCCACGACGGCGACGGCGAGGACCGCGGCCGCCACCGGCTGGTCCCGCCGCTGCCAGAGCAGGACTCCGCCCAGTCCGGCGAGGCCCGCGATCCCGGGAGCCAGCGCCACCATGTAGTACGGATGGATGATCCCGGCCATGAGGCTGAATGTCAGGCCGGTGACACCCACCCAGGAACCCCAGATGATCACGGAGGCCCGCACGGCGTCGGTGCGAGGGGCCCGGCGCCCCAGCCAGAGCAGGCCCGCTGCGAGCAGCAGCACCGCGGGCAGCAGCCAGGCGATCTGGCCGCCGAACTCGCTGTTGAAGAGCCTGAACAGTCCCGGCGTGCCCCAGTTGCCGCCCCCGCCCACACTGCCGGTTTCCTCGCCGGTCAGCCGGCCCAGGCCGTTATAGCCGAGGGTCAGTTCCAGGATGGAGTTGTTCTGCGATCCGCCGATGTAGGGGCGGTTCGCGGCGGGGATGAGTTCGACGGCGGCGAGCCACCACCCGGCAGCGACAGCCATCGCCGCGCCCGCGGCAAGCAGGTGAAGGATGCGCTTGACTACCCCGGCCCGCGCCGCGAGCAGGTACGCCAGGGCGAAGCCGGGGACAACCAGCAGGACCTGCAGCTGCTTGGTGAGGAAACCGAACCCCAGGAGCACCCCGGCGAGCAGGAACCAGCGCAGGCGGCCGTCCTGGATAGAGCGCAGGACGGCATAGGCGGCCCCGGTCATCAGGAGCACCAGGAGGGCGTCGGGGTTGTTGAACCGGAACATCAGCACGGCCACCGGGGTCAGCGCCATGACCGCGCCGGCCAGGAGCCCGGCACGGTGGGCCAGCCGCGGATCCGCCGTGGCGGGGGCCGCGGCCCGGCGCACGGCCAGATAGACGAGCCAGATCGTGCCGATTCCCATGAGCGCCTGCGGCACGAGGACGCTCCAGGGGCTCAGCCCGAAGATCCGCACGGACAGCCCCATCAGCCACAGCGACGCCGGCGGCTTGTCCACGGTAATGGCGTTGGCGGCGTCCGAGGAGCCAAAGAACCAAGCCGTCCAGTCCTGCGACCCGGCCTGGGCGGCTGCGGAGTAGAAGGCGTTCGCCCAGCCGGAGGCGCCGAGGTTCCACAGGTACAGTCCGGCGGTAGCCAGCAGCAGGGCCGCCAGTTCCAGCCGCCGCAGCAGTGGCCGGGCTCCGGGGACACCGAGCGTCGCGCCCCCGGACGGGCCCGGCGCGCAGGCCGGCGCGCGGTCGGGCGCCGGATCCGGCGTAGGGCCGGTCGTTGGGCCGGTCGTTGGGCTGGGGCTCAGGGTGTCAGTCATGGCCGCCTATGCCCCCAGCTTGTAGACGGTGGTGTTGCCCACGGTCTGGGCCTGGAAGTTGGCGGCCACCCACGTGGCGACCTCGGAGTTGCCGCCGCGGCCTCCGCCCATCCCGCCCATGCCGCCGCCGGAAATGAAGTAGCCGATCTCGCCGCGGTCCACCATCGCCTGGAACTGCGCGAGGGTGGGGTAGGGGTCGCCGCCGTTCCAGCCGCCGAGCGCGATCACGCTGGTACCGGTGGCGAGTTCCAGGCTGGCGGCCTGGGTGGCACCGGAGACAATCGCGGACCACTTGGCGTCGGAGGACTTCAGCAGCGCGGTCAGCTCGGCCGATGCCGTTTCGCCGCCTGCTCCGCCGGGTCCGCCGGCCAGGCCGCTGGTGGTGGCGGTCCCGCCGCCGCCGGCCGTCCTGCCTGCCGCCCCGAAACCGCCGCCCATCGCGGATGCGGTGGGCCCGGATGTGGGGATCGAACCGGAGTGCGGCTGGACCGCCGTCGCCAGGGTCCAGGCAGTGGTCCCCAGCCCTCCGGCGAGCAGTGAGAGGATCACGACGCCGGAGGTGGCGGCCTTGCGGAACCGCACCGGAAGCGCCGACATGCTGTCCACCCGCAGGAGCAGCGCCGCGGCGGCGAGGGCGCCCAGGACCACGACGATCACGCGAAGCCCGGGGAGCCAGGCCGGGTCGCGGCCGAGGAGCACGGCGGACCAGACCGAGGTGGCCAGGACTGTCACGGCCAGGACCACCCGCGCGGGCCAGTAGGCCCTTCCCCGCCACAGTTCCACGGAGCCGATGCCCACCAGGGCTGCGACGGCGGGGGCTAATGCCACGGCGTAGTACGGATGCACGGTGCCGCTCATGAAGCTGAAGATGCCGGCCGTGATCACCAGCCAGCCGCCCCACAGCAGGAGCGCCGCACGGGTTGTTGAGGTCCGGGCCTCCCGCCGGGTGAACCACAGCCCGGCGGCCAGCAGGATCAGTGCCGCCGGAAGCAGCCAGGACACCTCGCCGCCGAAACTGGTCCCGAACATCCGGGTGATCCCGGCCGCGCCGCCGAAGCCTACGTTGCCGTTGCCGCCAGGGCCCCCGGCGTTGCCGCCTCCGGGCATGCCCCCGCCGGACCCCGTGATCCGGCCCAGGCCGTTGTAGCCGAACGTGAGTTCCAGGAAGCTGTTGGTTTCCGAGCCTGCCATGTAGGGGCGGACCGTGGCCGGGGTCAGTTGGAAGAGCACCAGGTAGCTTCCGGCCACCACCACGATCCCGGCGGCGGCGGCCAGCAGGTGCAGGAGCCGGCGGCCGAGGGTGGCGGGCGCCGCCCACAGGTAGGCCAGGGCCAGCCCGGGCACGATCAGGAAGCCCTGCAGCATTTTGGTCAGGAAGGCCAGGCCGATCACGGCGCCGGCAGCCGCGAGCCATTTCCAGCCGGCCTTCTCGATGGCGCGGGTAGTGAGGTAGGCGGCCAGGACCAGGCACAGGGTGAGCATGGCATCCGGGTTGTTGAACCGGAACATGAGGGCGGCCACGGGGGTCAGTGCCAGGGCGCCGCCGGCGAGGAGGCCCGCCGCCGGTCCGGACACGCGCTTGACAGTCAGGTAGAGGAGACCGGCGGCGGCCACGCCCATGAGTGCCTGGGGGATGAGCATGCTCAGTGCCGAGAATCCGAAGATCCGTCCCGCGAGGGCCGGGATCCAGAGGGCGGCCGGCGGCTTGTCCACCGTGATGGCGTTGCCGGCGTCGAGCGAGCCGAACAGCAGCGCGGTCCAGTCCTTGGTCCCGGCCTGGATTGCCGCGGCGTAGAAGGAATTGGCGTAGCCGGTGGCTTCCAGGTTCCACAGGTACAACACCGCAGTGAGCACCAGCAGCAGGGCTGCGGAGGGCCGGACCCAACGCGCCTGCGGTCCGAACAGCAGGCGTTCCCGGCGGCTCCGGGGTACGGGCGGGCCTGATACGGGCGGGTGCGGCGCCGTCCCGGCTGGCTCGGGCGCCGGGGCGGGCGTTTCCTGGACCGGCGGGCTGCCGGCGGGCGAACCGGCCCGGGCTCCGCCGGTGGGGCTGATGGTTGCCGTCATTTATTTGGCCGTTTCTGTGCGGGGGAGGGAAGCATCGGTGCCGCTTTGCGCGGGAACAGCATCGGGGGCGCCCTGCGCCGGAAGGTCGGGGATGGGTCTGTTGCGGAAGACCACCAACCGGAAGAGCAGGAATTTGACGGCCGTGGCCGCCAGGTTGGCGGCGGTGACCGTGACGAGTTCGAGCCAGCGGTCCGGGGACCCGCCTGACGCGCCGTGAACCAGGGCGAGGGCGCCCGAGGTCAGGGCGAGCCCGATCCCGAAGACCAGCAGTCCCTCGAAGTGGTGGCGTGCCGCCTGGCTGCGTCCTTGGATGCCGAATGTGAAGCGCCGGTTGGCCGCTGTGTTGGCCACGGCGGTGGTGAGCAACGCGAGGAAGTTGGCCAGCTGCGGGTCCATGATCCCGCGGCAGAGCAGGAAGATCACCAGGTACGCGAGGGTGGAGGCCACCCCGATGCTGCCGAAGCGGACGAGCTGTCCGAAGAGGCTTCCGCCGGGGCTTTGTTCCTGGGACCGTGATGAGGCCGGCAGCGGCCCGCGGGCCAGGGCGGCACGCAGTTCGGGAACCGGAATCCGGCCGGAGACCAGGTCACGGCTCAGCCGTGCCATGCCGCGCAGGTCCGCGAGGGCAGTCTGGATGATGTCCACGCTGGAATCGGGGTCGTCGGTCCAGTCCACCGGGACTTCGTGGACGCGCAGGCCGCACTTTTCGGCCAGGACCAGCAGTTCGGTGTCGAAGAACCAAGCGTTGTCCAGCGTGTGGGGCAGCAGCTGCCGTGCCACGTCCGCCCGGATTGCCTTGAAGCCGCACTGCGCGTCGCTAAAGTGGGCGCCGAGGAGTGACTGCAGCAGGAAGTTGTAGCTGCGCGAGATGAATTCCCGTTTGGGGCCGCGGACGACGCGCGAGTTGCGGGTCAGCCGGGTCCCGATCGCCAGGTCGGAGTGCCCCGAAATGAGCGGGGCGAGGAGGGGACCGAGCGCTGCCAGATCGGTGGAGAGGTCCACGTCCATGTATGCCAGGACCGGCGACGGCGAGGCAAGCCATACCTTGCGAAGGGCATGGCCGCGGCCTTTTTCGGCCATGTGGACCACGTTCACCTCGCGCAGCTCGCGGGCTACGCGTTCGGCCGTCTTGAGCGTCCCGTCGGTGCTGGCGTTGTCCGCCACGGTGATCCGGAACGGGTGCGGGAAGGAGCCGAGAAGGTAAGTATGGAGCCGGCGCAGGCAAGCTTCGAGGTCCCGTTCCTCGTTGAAGACCGGGATGGCGACATCCAGCACCGGTGTGCTGGTACGCGTGTCTATGGGTGAGCGCCGGCTGCCGTGGCTGGTCAGAGGCCCGTCAAACGGGCCAGGGACGGGAGTATCGGCCAGCACATGCCCCGATGAGGCAGGCCCGGACGGTGCAGGCCCGGACAGTGCAGACCCGGACGGTGCACGTTCTGACGTGGCGGCGGACGCCGCCGGACCGGCCGGCGGCGCCGCGGAGCGGGGAAGGGTTCCTGTGCCCTGGTCTGTGAATGTCATGGCTCAACTTTCCCGGCGGCCCATATGAGGGCTTTAGGGTCAAGCTGTGCGGGGGCTGTGGAAGTTCGGCCCGCTCCCGGTATGGCACACGCCTAAGAGGCCCCGGATCACGAGGATCCGGGGCCTCCAAGGAGGGGCTGGGCAGGCGGGGCCGGCTGGTGCCGGCTTAGTACCAGTTGTGCGCCAAGTGGAAGTTCAGGGCGCCGCAGGGTGAGCCGTAGCGCGTCTTGACGTAGTTCAGGCCCCAGTTGATCTGGGTCCGGTAGTTCGTCAGGTAATCGGCGCCGGCGCTCGCCATCTTCGAGGCTGGCAGGGACTGGACCACGCCGTAGGCGCCGCTGCTGGGGTTCTTGGCGGTCGTCTTCCAGTCCGATTCCTTGGTCCAGAGCTTCTGCAGGCACTGCATCTGGCCCGGAGCCCAGCCGTAGCTGCCCAGCTGGGCGGCGGCGTAGGCCTGCGCGCCGGCGGGATCGTCGACTGCGACCGGAGCCGCCGCCGGAGCCGGTGCTGCCACGGGAGCGGGAGCCGGCGCAGGTGCTGCCGCGGGTGCCGCTGCAGGAGCGGGTGCGGGGGCCGCGGCGGGTGCCGGTGCGGGCGCGGGGGCAGCAGCAGCCGGGGCGGCCGGCGGTTCGGCGGCCTTAACTTCCGGGAGCGTGGGGGCCACGTTTTTTCCCGCCGGAGCGGTGGGAGCAGCGATCTGGACGCGTTCGAAGTTGAGCTTGGCCAGCGGGTCGGCACTGGTGGCCGTCGAGGTGTTCGCAACATTCGCCCCGTGCGTTCCCGGTTCTGCTGCCTGGCTGGCGGCGGCGCCGCCCACCAGCATTGCGCAGGCGACGGTGACGACGGCGGCGCGGTGGCCGGTGATGCCGAGCCCGGTGGCCAGCCGCGACAGGGCGGATGCCTGCTTGGCTGGTTCGGCGCGGTGACGCGACTTCGTGGAGTGTGCAACGCCGTCAGGGCGCGTTTGTACCTGGAGTTCAGTCATGATCGCCTCTCAACGCCTGCGGAGTTAGCTGTCGGGTTCGGATGAGGTCATCCGGCCGCACGGAAAAGTCACGTGTCGGCTTCACCCCAAGGGCGCATATGTGCAGAATGCCCGGGAACTCTGGGTCCCCCGCCTCTGCCTCGTCTAGCGGAATCCGGGAAGCGGCAGAGTTTGGCGTCCATCCGGATGTGCGGCGCCGATGGCAGCGCACTCCTACGACGCTACAGGACGGCGACGCTTAAGTCACATTTTGGTAACAGGAGTCACAGCGGCGGGGTGTCGGCTTGTGTAGACCCTTGGGCCGCATTCGTGGGCTTACGCGGGCGCGGATGGGGGTGCCGCGGGCAGCCGAACGGCGAACTCCGTCCGGCCGGGCCTGGACGTGACCTCGACGGTCCCTCCGTGGGCCTCCACGATCGACTGGACAATGGACAGGCCCAACCCGCTCGTCCCCTCGGAGGTCGGCGCGGGAGCCGCCATGCCCGCAGCTCTGGAGGCTGCGGACAAACCGCCGGAAACCGTGCCGGAAAGGGTGCCGGACGCAGTGCGGGCTCCCGCCGCTGCGACCGCAGGCTGGGCGGCGGTGCCCGCCCGATTGGTGCGCGAGGCGTCGGCCCGGGCGAAGCGGGCGAAGACGCGTCCGACGAATTCGGGGTCGATGCCGCTGCCGTTGTCCGTCACTGTGACCACCGCGCTGCCGTCAGCCGAACGCATGACCCCCGTGACCACCTTCGTCCCGGGTTCCGTGTGCTTGCGTGCGTTGGACAGGAGGTTGGCGAGGACCTGGTGCAGCTGGGTCGCATCCCCCCGCACCACCACGGGCTCGTCCGGGAGTTCCAGCTGCCAGATGCGGTCCGGGGCCATGACCTTTTCATCGCTCACCGTCTCGATGGCCAGCTGGGTGAGGTCGACGTCGGTGACCTTGAGCGGCTGCCCCTCGTCCAGCCGTGCCAGCAGTAGCAGGTCTTCCACGAGGGTGGTCATGCGCTCGGACTGGCTCTGCACGCGGGCGAGGGATTTCTCGCCGTCGGGCGTGAAGTGCTCGGTCATCCGCATCAGCTCGGTGTAGCCGCGGATGGCCGTGAGCGGAGTGCGGAGCTCGTGCGAGGCGTCGGCAACGAACTGCCGCACCTTCATTTCGCTTTCCTGCCGTGCCTCGAGGGCGTTGGAGACGTTGTCCAGCATCTGGTTCAGCGCGTAACCCACGCTGCCCACCTCGGTTCCCGGATGGGCCACCGACGCCGGGACGCGCACCCCGAGCGCCACCTCGCCCGCGTCCAGCGGGAGGCGGGAAACCTTGGTGGCAACCTCGGAGAGCTGTTCCAGCGGCTTCATGGTCCGCCGGATCACAGCCGTCCCGGCGAGGCCGATCAGCACGAGCCCGCCCGCGGAGACCACCACCATGGTCCAGACCAGCGAGGCCAGGGTGTTTTGTTTTTCTGCCAGCGGGAGCCCGGTAACGATCACGTCGCCGTAGGGTGCACGCACGGCAGTGAGCCGGTAGTCCCCGGCCGAGAGGGTCCGGTCCACCGGCAGCCCGTTCGGGGTGAGCGCCAGGAGGACGGCGTTGTCGTCCGGGGAAAGGCTCTTGCGGGTGGCGTCCCCGGCCAGGAAGCCGGGGTTGCTGACCTCTCCGCCCTGTATGCGTGCGTTGAGCGTGCCGATGCCCTGCCCCCGGGCCTCAAGAGGGTCCGGACGCCCGTCCGGGTTGCCGGACACGGGCCGGCCGAACTCGCTCGAGCGGTGGGAGGCCTGGCTGAGCTGGTCATCGAGCTGCCGGGTCAGGAACAAGTCCATGGAGGCATAGCTGAACAGTCCCACAGCGCCGCAGATGGCCACGAGCAACGCCATGGCCACGAGGACCAGTCGGGTGCGCAAGTGCCACGTGGAGGGGTTGCGCCAATCGCGCCCGGGGACGCGGGTCACACCGGAAAGTGAGGGCACGGATCAGTCCGCCGGCTTGAGGACGTAGCCTGCGCCTCGCACGGTGTGGATCATGGGCGCGTGGTTGGCGTCGACCTTCTTGCGGAGGTAGGAAATGTACAGTTCCACGATGTTCGCCTGGCCGCCGAAGTCATAGTCCCAGACCCGGTCCAGAATCTGGGCCTTGCTGATGACCCGCTTGGGGTTCTCCATGAGGTAGCGCAGCAGTTCGAACTGCGTGGCGGTCAGGTGCAGCTCCTCGCCGGCCCGGGTGACTTCACGAGTATCGACATTGAGCACAAGGTCGCCCACCACGAGTTCGGCGGTGTCCATGGCGGCCACCCCGGAGCGCTGGACCAGCCGGTGCAGGCGCAGCAGGACCTCTTCCATGCTGAACGGCTTCGTGACGTAGTCGTCGCCGCCCGCCGCCAGACCGGTAATGCGGTCCTGGACGGCGTCCTTGGCCGTCAGGAACAGCGCCGGCACCTCCGGCGCGAACGCGCGGATCCTGCTGAGCAGCTCGACGCCGTCGAACCCGGGAAGCATCACGTCCAGCACCAGCACGTCGGGACGGAATTCCTTGGCAAGCCGGACCGCAGCGGGCCCGTCGGCCGCCACGGCCACGGACCAGCCTGCCATCCGCAGGCCCATGCTCATGAGTTCGGAGAGGCTGGGCTCGTCATCCACCACGAGGGCGCGGATGGGGGAGCCGTCCGGGTGCGTGAGCTGGGGAAGGTTGTTGGTCATGGAGTGCGAAGTGGCCATGGGACAACTCTCCGATCTGCCGGTTAGGCGGGGCTTTGGGGACCCTGTGCGGCACCTGTGAATCCCAGCCTAGCGAGCTGGACGCCTCGGCGGGGCCCGACTGGCTCGATCGACGGGACATCCAGCCGACCTTTCGGTCCCGCCGGAAGGTCACAGGCACGGCTGTCGGCCCGCACAGCCCAGGCACAGGATCGCTCAGCACTCTGGGGGTGAACACAGATCCGCACCCCCTGAAGGAGAAACACCATGAGCGGTCAGCATCCCGGAACCGGTTCCGGGCCAGCCCCAGCATCCGACCCCGGCGCCGCGACGGCGCCCGCACCAGTGAACACGCCCCCTGCGGCCGGGCAGCCGGCCCCCGGCGCTACCACCGGGCCGCACGACGCCGGGCAGCCGGCCGCCGCCGTTGTCTCCGGCTGGGGTGCGCTGCCCCCGGCGTCGACGGTTCCTGCGTCGGCCCCCGCCTGGGGCATGCCCCGGCAGGAGCCGCCGGCCCCTGCTGCCGCAGCAGGCTGGGGCGCGCCGGGAGCCTTCCCTAAAACATCCACTGCGTCCAAGCCATGGACCCCTCGGCGCGCGCTCGCCGTCGCCGGGGCCGCAGCCGTCCTGGCAGTCGGGGCGGGCGTGGGAGTCTACGCCCTCACCTCAAGTTCTGCGGCAGCCGACGGAACGACGCTCGGCGCGGCTGGCGGACAAGGCGCCGGCGGCCAGGGTTTCGCTCCCGGTGCGCCGGGTTCTGCGCAGGACGGATCCGCGGGCGGCGGCATGCCCGGGCAGGGCGGTCCAGGCGATTTCGCGGCCGGCGGCCTGGGCGGAATGGGCGGCGGCCTTTCCGCAGCCGTTCATGCCGAGTATGTGGTGCTGCAGGGGAGTGAATACACCACGATGGCCGAGCAGGTGGGCACCGTGAGCGAGGTCAGTTCGTCCGCCGTCACCGTCAAGAGCAGCGACGGGTTCACCCGCAGCTATGCGCTGGGAAGCGACGTCGTGGTGAGCAATCTGCAACAGCGGCGCCAGCAGGCCGGCGGCACGGGCACCCAGCTGAGCGTGGCGGACATCGTCGCCGGCGGGACGGTGCGGATCGTGGCGGCCAAGGACGGCTCCGGCTACACGGCATCCTCCGTCATGGTTGTGGCGGCGACTTCCACAGGCCAGACCAACTAGTCCCGCCAAGGCGCATATTAGGGCGCGCACTGCCGCCGGGTCCGGCCAGCCCGGCGGCGTGCCCACTCCGTGGACGGCCAGGCGGCCCGCAGGGCACCTGCCCGGTTTTGCCGCTTTGCGATGCTGTGAATTATTTCTGCAATCCGACGCTCGCGACCGAATA
The DNA here is from genome assembly GCF_019977355.1 of Arthrobacter sp. NicSoilB8. Taxonomy (NCBI): domain Bacteria; kingdom Bacillati; phylum Actinomycetota; class Actinomycetes; order Micrococcales; family Micrococcaceae; genus Arthrobacter; species Arthrobacter sp. NicSoilB8. The sequence continues at coordinate 733,477 of NZ_AP024655.1, forward strand.
AAATTCGGAAAAAGTCGCCCGCCAACCCTTTCCGTCGGAAAAACACTTGTTATTTTATTACGCCGGTGGAATTGTGACTTGCGCTACAATTCGACGATCCGTCTCACAATGTGGAACCAGGGGTCCATTGTTACTTGCACGTTCGCATTGTTACGTTGCACACTTCAATTGTGAACAAGAACTCAACAGCACCTGCAGACGCAGCTTCCTGGATCAGCACACCCGCTGGTACCGAGATGCGCTGTTGTCGAATGCACGCCTAACTTTTACACCCCAAAAGTTTCTAGGCATTCGCCCCCCAGCCCAGAGTCGGGCGCCCCTCCCCAGTTTTCATTGCGGGGAAAGTAGCATTCGAGCCGCGATGACGGCCATTCACATTGAGGTAAGCATTCCATGTCAGTTGCATCCGGATACGTCCACATCTCCGTCCGTAACGCCAGCAAGGCCGGCCAGGCCTCCGGGATTCGCCAGGGCTTTGGCGGCCGCTCCGCCTTCGCCCCTGCCGGATCCGCCGGCAGCTTCCCGGCTCCCGGATATGCAGCCCAGGGGTACAACCCTGACTCCTACGGCCAGCTCCGTGCCGTTCCGCCTGCTCCCGCCACGGCGCCCACTCCCGTGATCGCTCCGGGCACCGGCGGCGCCGTGCGTCCGGCCCCGAGCGACAACGTCGCCCGCGGCTTCGTCCTGTACATGGGGATTGACGAGGAAACCGCAGCCGCTGCCGGCACCTCGATTGCGAAGCTGGCCCAGGAGATCCGGGCCTACGCACAGTCGCTCGTTGCCGGCGCCGAGAGCTACGCTGCCGTCGCCGTCGCGCCGGCCAGCGCCCCGGGTTCCGCCCTCGACGTCGTCCGCTCGACCTTCGGCGACCCGACTGCCGGGGCCCGCCAGCGCACCGAGACCGCACGACTGCAGCAGCCGCAGGATCCGCGCCCCTCCGGAGTGCTGATCGACCTCGCCCGCCGTGAGGTGCACCTCGACGGCGAATCCCTGAACCTGACTTTCAAGGAATTCGAGCTCCTGAACTACCTCGTGGAGAACGGCACCCGCACCGTGGGCCGCGACGAACTCCTCGAGGGCCTGTGGCGCAACGCCGAGGAAGTCCCGAACGAACGGACCATTGACGTCCACATCCGCCGCCTGCGTTCCAAGCTCGGCCGCCTCGCCAACACTGTGCGCACCGTCCGCGGCCAGGGATACCGCTTTTACGAGCACCCGGAGGTCGTCGTCTGGGCCGCTCCGGAATACTCGATCTAGCTTCTAGCCCACGCAAAGCGCCCGCCTCTTCTTAGGGAGCGGGCGCTTTCGCTTTCGCGGCACGATCCCTCGGCGCCTGCGCTCGCCTCTCCCCGCCGTCCCCCTAACCTCGCAAGCTCGGTCAGGGAACCCCGACGGCGGAGCTCACGCAACAACGGCGCTTTCGGGATGTGCCGCTGCGCTACAGCGCCCGCGCTGCGCATTGGGCGCTTTGGGTGGGCTGACTGACGGGCATGTGCCTCCGCGGCTGAGGCCCCAAATCCGGCGAGCCGCCGTTAGTGAGTGGCGGTTGGACTCTGTTGCGTTTCTTGGGTCCGGCGTAGTCTCGGACCGTTGAGCCGACTATTGGGAGGAAGACATGTCTGTTGCACGGATTACTACCCTGAGCGCGAACTCCAAGACCTCGTTTGATGCTGCCATCAAGGAGGGTATCGACCGGGCCAACAAGACCCTGCGCAACGTCACGGGGGCGTGGGTCAAGGAACAAAAGGTTGAAATCAGCGACGGCGCCGTCGTTGCCTGGCATGTCGTGCTGGAAGTGACCTTCGTCCTTGAGGACTGAACCGCCGCTGCTGGGATGCGCGCCCGGGAACCAGCCGCCGCATTAGGATTGGGTCATGAGCGCGCATCACATCAAACGGCTGGTGATCATGCGGCACGCCAAGTCCGACTGGCCCGGCGGGGTTGCCGACCACGAACGGCCGCTCGAAGAGCGCGGCCACAAGGATGCCCCCGTCGCCGGAAAGTGGCTGCTGAAGCACGACCTGGTGCCTGATTTCATTCTCTGCTCCAGCTCGCTCCGGACCCGCCAGACGTGCACCTGGGTGTGCCACGCGCTAGGCGACAAGGCGCCGACGCCCAAGCTTGAGGACGGCCTGTATGCCGCGCCCGCCTCGCGCATGCTGGCAGTCATCAACCACGTTCCGGACACCGTGAACACGCTCATGGTGATCTCACACATGCCCGGCGTGCAGGATCTCGCCATGCATCTGGCCTCGCGCGATTCCGATCACGATGCCTATATGGACGCCGCCACCCGCTATCCGACCAGCGGACTGACTGTGCTGGAAACGGAGAAGTCGTGGGCCGAACTGGACGGACAGGACGCCAGGCTCACCCATTTCAAGGTCCCGCGCGCCAAATAGCGTCCGGACTGCCCTTGCGGGAGCCCGGGCCCATGGCCACTGGCTCCGTTCTGCGGTTTACTGTTCCTGTTTACTGATGTGGTTTTTTCCAGTGGTTTTGGGGCAGGTAGTGCAACCTCAGAGAAAAGGCGGATCAACGTGGATTCAGGGCAGCTCATAGGAATAATAGTCGGCATTGTCGTGGTGCTGGCGATCGTCGCGGTGGCAGTCATGATCAGCCGCAAGCGCAAGGTGGCCGCGGACCGGAACCGCGCCGCCGAGATGCGTGAACAGGCCAAGGCGGACGAGTTCGCGGCGCGGGAACGTGAGGCCAAGGCGGCGCGAGCGGAAGCCGACGCCAAGGAGGCCGAACTCCAGGCCGAGCGCCTGCGGGAGGAAGCCCGCGGCCGCCAGGAGGAAGCCGAAAAGGTCCGCTCCGGCGCGCAGGAACAACTTCGCAAGGCCGATGAACTGGACCCGGACGTGGTCACCTCTGAACGTGACCGTGCAACCGCCGAGGACGCTGCGGTCCGCGGGAACCCGCGGACCGACCCGGCTACCGGCGGCCCCGTTTCCGGTGCTCCCGCTCACACCGACCCCGTTCACACCGATCCCATTCCCGGCGAGCAGCGAAGCCGCGAGGATGTGCCCCGCACCGACACCGCCCAGGATCCGGACACCAACCCCCGGGAGGGGAATCCGCGGAACCTCTGATGGCCCGGGGTGCTGCTACCGGCACCGCAACCGGACTCACCGCCGACCTTAGCGGCGGGCGGAGGTCCGGGTAGGCGACTTGGCAGCGGGCGGCTTGACCGATGATTTCGGTGCCGGGGAGCGGACCGGCGACCTGGCCGCCGTCGACTTGGTGGACGGCACCCTAGCGGGCGACTTGGCTGACGGCTGGGCCGGTGACTTGGCGGCCGGCCGGGCCACCGCCCGCGGTGCCGCCGGGCGCGCGGCGGTTCCCCGCGCCGTCGGACGCGCCGCTGATGGCAGCGGCCCCGCGGATCGCGCCCCGGCTCGTGAGACGGCCGCCGGACGGCGTCCCGAAGCAGTGCCCGGGGAACGCCGGCCGCGGTTCCTGCCGGGCAGGACCGTGCCCGCGAACAACAGCAGCAGCGTGACGGCTCCGGCCGCCGCGGCCAGATAGAAGTACAAGTCCGGGTGCGCGGAGTCGACCCGCGTGGACAGGGCGTCGGGATCGGGATTGAAGGCCAGTCCCCACTGGCGCAGGAACGCGATCCCGAATGCGATAAAGAGGATGCTGCCCAAACCGCTCGCGGCCAAGGTCTTGTGCCGCCGCCGGACCACGACCTCGGCCACACAGGCCACATAGGCGGTGGCCGAAGCCCCGACGAACCACAGGAGCACCGTCTCGTGGAGGGTGATCCCGGTCAGAACCAGGAGCGCCAAGGCGGCGAGGAACGCACCGATGGCGATCTTTCCGCTGATACCCATGTGACGCATGTGAACAATCATGCCTGAGCGGGCGGCTGCTTCACGACGTAGCCGCGCATGGAGGCCATTATTGCCGCCACGCTCTGTTCCCTGGTCCGCTCGGGGTTGTACGTCTGGCGGTCCAGGCCCACCACGAAACAGGCCCCGAAAATTGCCGTTTCGAGGCTGCCCCGGGATACTCCGGGGTCCACGGGATAGGCGGCGGCGACGCCGTCGATGGCCGAGCCGATCACGGCCAGCAGGCGCCCGCGGAGCTCGGCAAAGGTGTCCTGCCATTCGCTGGGGGTCCGCCAGTTTTCGCTGACCCACAGCCGGGCGAAGGACGGGTACTCGGCCATGAAGTCCATGGCCTGGCCGATCATCTCCTCCATGGCGGCGAGGGGGTCGGCGGAGTCGTCGCGGACGCTCAGGAGCCGTGCCATGAGGATGTCCACCCCGTGGCGCAGCAGCTGGGCAATCAGGTCCGACTTGCTGCCGAAGTTGTAGTACACCGTGCCCTTGGACACCCCTGCGGCCGTGGCGATCTCATCGACGGTCACGCCCGCCGCGCCGCGCTCGCCGATCAGTTCCATGGAGGCCTCGAACAGTTTCTGTTTCGTGGCGTTCGTGCGGCCGGGGCGGAGCTTTTTCTCCGGGTCCGCGGAGCCTGCCGTGCTGCCGCCGCTGGGGCTGGTGGTCATACGGCGATCTCCGGTTTCAGGGTCTTGAGGGTCCAGTATTTGTTCTTGCGGACGGCTGCGGTTGACAGTGCCAGTCCCAGCAAAGTGTAGCCAACCAGCCCCAGCATGGTGGGCAGGATGATCGCGAGGTCCGCACCGTAGATCAGGTGCCGCATGCCGCTGACCACGTAGCCCATCGGCAGGATCTGGTGCACCACGTGCAGCGGCTCGGGCGTGGTCTGCCACGGGAAGGTGCCGCCGGAGGACACCAGCTGCAGTACCAGCAGGATCAGCACCACCAGCTTGCCGGGCGAGCCCAGCAGCGCCACCACGCCCTGGATGATGGCGCTGAACGCCATCGCGGCCGCCAGCATGAGGAACCACATCAGCACCGGATGGGCGGGGTCCAGTCCGAGTCCCAGATCCACCACGAGGGTCAGCAGGCTTGCCTGGACGGCGGACACCGCCAGGAACGGAAGCCAGCCGCCCGCGGCAATCTTCCAGGCGGGTGCATTCGAGGCCAGCGCGCGCTGGGTCACCGGCCGCATCGCCTGCACGAGCATGAAGATGCCGATCCACAAGGACAGCGTCAGGAAGAACGGTGCCAGCCCGGCGCCGTAGGACCCGGCTTTCGCCTGCGAGACATTGCTGACGGCGACGGGGTCCGCCATGACCTTGGAGAGGCTGTCCTTTTGGGCGTCATCGGGGTTGGGGACCTTGCCGGCGCCCTGGGCGAGTTCCCCGGCCAGCGTTCCCGCGCCGTCGGAGGCCGTGGCCGCGCCGCTCTCCAGCTGCGCCGCGCCGTCGTCGAGTTTCTGGGTTCCCTGCGCGAGCTTGCCGGCGCCGTCGACGGCGTTCTGCTGGCCGGCGGCGAGGGCGGCGGAACCGCCGGCGAGCTGGTCCGCCCCGGCGGATGCCTTGGCGACGGCGTCGCTAAGGGCCGGAGCGGTGCGGGCCAGTTGCGCGGCGCCGGCGCTGACGGCGGCGGATCCGTCGGAAAGCTTCTGGACCTGGGCGGCGGCGGCCTGGAGTTTGGCGGCGGACGCGGACGCGGGAGACGCGGCCGGCGGCGCGGGGGTGGCATCGACGTCGGCCACTACCTTGTCGGCCTGCTCCTGGGTGAGGACCCCGGAGGCGACCAGACGGGACGTGGACGCCACCACCCGGCTCCGCTGGCCCTCCGCGGCGGCTTGTTGCGCGGCCTGCTGCGCGGCGGCCAGCTGCCCGGGGATGGCCTGCATCTGGGTGTTGAGCGCGGCGTTGCCGGCCGCCACCTGGGCGGCGCCGTCAGCCAGTTGCTGTGCACTGGCGGGCAGGGCCGCCGTCTTGTCCTTGAGCTGGGTGAGCCCGCCGCTGAGCTCGCCGGCACCGGCGCTGAGTGACGCGGCACCGTCCCGGAGCTCGACCTCGCCGTTGTACAGCTCGGCGGCGCCGGTCTTGAGCTCGCCGGTGCCCTGGTGCAGGGTCACGGTGCCGTCGTGGAGCCGGGCGACGCCGTCCGCCAGCCGGGCCGCGCCATCGGAGGCTTTGAGCATCTGCGTATGAATGGTGCCGAACCCGGTGAGGAGCTGGTTGGCGGTCTCCTCGCCCACCTCCTTGGCCACCGTTGTGTGCACGGCGGTGGTGAGCTTGTCCACGATCGTGCTCAGCAGGTAGTTGTTGGCATCGTTGGTGGTGACATTGAGCATGGCCTGGTTGGCGGCGTCGAAGCTGCCGGGGGAGACGAGGTTCGCCGAAAAGTCTTCCGGGATCTTCAGCGCGAACGCGTACGTGCCGTTGCTGACGCCCCGGTCTGCTTCCTCGGTGCTGGCGACCGTTTTCCAGTTGAAGACGTGGCCGTCCACGAGGCTCTCGGCCACTTTCTTGCCGGCCTCCAGCCGCGTGCCGTCCTCCGAAGCGGCGCCGGAGTCCTGGACCACCAGGGCGGCATCGATCTGGTTCAGTTTGCCGTACGGATCCCAGTTGGCGTAGAGGTACACGGCTCCGTAGAGCAGCGGGACGAGTGCCAGGGCCAGGATGGTCAGCTTGGGCAGGAGCCCGCCGGTCATGCGTTTGAGCTCGGAGCGGGCCAGCCGCAGCACAGTCACTTTGCGTCCTCGGTTTCGGGTAGCAGGGTTTCATATGGTTCAGCCCGGTGTTCGCCGGTGGCGGCGTTATCAGCGTGCGGTTCGTCGGCCTGCCGGACGGCGTTGCCGATCACGGCGTAGGGGCCGGTCCAGCCCTCCGGAATGCGGGTGACGGTGGCGACGACGGCGAGCGGCCGCCCGGCGTCGTGCGCCAGCATCGCCAGCCGAGGCAGCCAGTCGGCGGCGTCGCCGCTGTGCCGGTCAGGTGAGTCCACCACGAGGAGGTCGGTGTCCGGATTGGCGAGGGCGAGGGCCGTGAGGAGCTCGATCCGCCGGCCGGGCGGCAGCTGCTCGGTCCAGAGCCCGGCAAGGTCCTCGAAATTGTTGAGTTGCAGCCAGGGGGTGCTGCGCGGGGCGCCGCGGTGGCGGCGCGGGACCAGGGCCAGATCCTCCGTGACGAGGTCGCGGACGCTCAAATGCTGTTCGGGCTCGTTGACGCCGGGGGAGTCCACCACGCTGCTGGCCTGCCGGAGCGTCTTGATCCGGGCGCTGCCATCCCAGCTGACACTTCCCGAGGAGGGCCTCATCCGCCCGCTCAGGGCCAGGGCCAGGGCCGTGCGTTGGTCCTGGCGGGGGCCCTGGATGAGCAGGAGTTCACCGCGTGCGGCCTCCAGCGAGGTCGGCGGCAGGAGATCATCCCGCCGGCCGGTCACGGAGAGTTGTTGTACGCAGAGCAAAGCGGGCCTTTCGCAGAAACAGTGTCTGCTCCAAGGCTAACTAAACTGACCAGTCAGTTCAAATAAGATGCCGGGATTGTGATGAACGAGACGCGCCGGGAGCCGTGGCCGTCCCGGACGTGCGCACGTCGGGGACGGCCGCCGCGCGGGGGTCCGCCCCGGTTCAGAGGCCGTATTCTTCCAGCAGGCGGAGCCAGACCTCGCTGATCGTCGGATATGAAGGCACCGCGTGCCACAGCCGGTCCAGCGGCACTTCCCCTACCACCGCAATGGTGGCGGCGTGCAGGAGTTCGGCCACATCCGGGCCGGCGAACGTGGCACCGAGCAGCACCTTGCGGTCCTCGTCGATGACCAGCTGCGCCCACCCCTCGTAGTGTTCGGCGTGCAGGGAAGAACCGGCCACCTGGATGGGGAGCTCCACGGTGGTGGCCCGGAAACCGTCCTTCTCCGCCTGCGCCGCGGTCCGGCCGACGTTGGCCAGTTCCGGGTCGGTGAACACCACATTCGGCACGGCATGGTCATAGGCCGTCTGGGCGAAGCGGGACCACAGTGCCGGCTCGCCGGTGAGTTCGCCCCTGGCCCGTGCGGCGATGGCGTCTCCGGTGGCCCGGGCCCCGTACTTGCCCTGGTGGGTCAGCATGGCCCGTCCGGCGGCGTCGCCCGCCGCGTAGAGCCACGGCCTGCCGGGCACTTCGTTGTCTGCCGCGTGGTGGACTAGGCCGGTGGAATCGGTGGCGAGCCGCAGGGTCCCGCCCTCGGGGGCGGAAAGCCCGACGCTGTCCAGGCCGATCCCCTCGAGGGCGGGGTGCCGGCCGGTGGTGACAAGAAGTTTGTCTGCCGTGACGCTCGCGCCGGCCGGGCCGGTGCCCGGGCTGCCCTTGGGGCCGCCGGGTCCGCCGTCGAGCACAAGGGTGAGGGAGCCGTCGTCGTTCTCGCTGACGCTTCGCGTACCGGTGTGCAGGCGGAGGTCGACGCCGTCGGCGCGCAGGCCGGCCGCGACAAGGTCGGCGGCCTGCCCCGGGAAGGCGCCGAGGAGGCCGCCGCGGGCCACGAGTGTCACGGACGAGCCGAGGCGGGCGTAGGCCTGGGCGAGTTCGACGCCGGCCACCCCGCCGCCGAGCACCGCGAGCCGCGCAGGGACCGCGCGGGCGGAGGTCGCCTCCCGGGTGGTCCAGTATTCGATGTCGTGCAGGCCCTCGACCGGTGGCTGGTTGGGCGTGGATCCGGTAGCGACCACCACGGCGTGCCTGGCCGTGAGCGCGTAGCTGTTGCCGTCCAGCCCTGCGACCTCCACCTGCCGCGGGGCGGTGATCCAGCCGTGCCCGCGGATCAGTTCGATCCCGGTGTCCTCCACCCATTTGACCTGGCCGTCATCCTGCCAATGGGAGGTGAAGTAGTCCCGGCGCTTCAGGACGGCGGCCGCATCCAGGGTGCGGGTGACAGCTTCCCGGGCTCCGGGGACGGTCTGCGCGCCGTGCAGTGCTGTGCCTGGCCGCAGGAGGGCCTTCGACGGCATGCAGGCCCAGTACGAACATTCACCGCCCACCAGTTCGGCCTCGATCAGCACCGCCGTCAGGCCGCCGCGGACCACGCGGTCCGCCACGTTTTCCCCCACGGCGCCTGCACCAATCACAATGACATCGAATTCCCGCTCAAGCTGTGGCGTCATGGCACCAGCCTACGCCGCGGCCATGACCCGATCCGGGCGGGCGCTCCGGGCGCCGGCGGCGTTGAAGCTCCGCGTAATGTGCCGGACCCGGCCCTTTGCAGGAACAGGGAGCATCGCTACTGTTGGGACCATACTTGGGGGAGGAACGGCCATGGCCGCAGGCAATATCACTACAGGCAACACCACACCGCTGGCGAGGTTCAGCGCGCAGGCGCGGCTTCGGGCGCTTCAGACGGACATCCTGGAGCTGATCCTGGAGCGGGATCTGGTGCCGGGGGACCCGCTGCCCACAGAGAGCGAACTTACTGCCGCACTCGGCGTCGGGCGCAATACGCTACGGGAATCACTGAAGGCGCTCCAGGCCGTGGGGGTCATTGAGATCCGGCACGGGTTTGGCATGTTCGTGGCCCCGAGCAACTTCGAGGCCCTGACCGACGGGCTCACCTTCCGGGCCCGGTTGTCGCTTCGCCACCACGGGGAGGAAGCCATGCAACTCGTGGAGGTCCGGCAGGCGCTGGAATCCGGCCTGGTGGGCGCCGCCATGGAGCGGATCACGGCGGAACAGCTGGCCGGCATGGAGGAATCCGTGCACCGGATGGAGGCGTTGGCCGCTGCCGGGGAGCCCTTCATCGAAGCCGACGCGGAGTTCCACCGCAGGCTGTTCGAGCCGCTGAACAATGAGCTCCTGATCAGCCTGATGGACGTCTTCTGGAAGGTCTACCGCCGGATCCACCTTGAACTGGGCGGCCCGTTCGCCGTCGACCTCCAGGAGACGGCCACGCTGCACAGAAGGATCTATGAGGCTGTCGCCTCGGCGGACAAAGCCCTTGCCGCCGAGCGTCTCAGCAGCCATTTCGATGGAATCCGCAACGTGATCGTCAAGGCCACGGCCTGATCCGGCCATAAGGATGCCGGCGCTGAGGGCTGCCGGCGCCGGCGGCTGGTGCTTAAAACAGAAGATCCGCCCCGGCGAACCGGGGCGGATCTTCTTCTTCTGTGCGCCCAAAGGGATTCGAACCCCTGACCTTCTGTTCCGTAGACAGACGCTCTATCCAGCTGAGCTATGGGCGCATTCTCGGCTCTTGGAGAACTTCTCGCTCCCCGAACCTCGAATTACTTTACGCGAGCCCGGGCCCAGTTACAAATCGAAGCGGGTGTAATTTGGGCGACTAGACCGGTCTATGTGACCTTAGTCACAAAATGGACCACCGCGGAGGGGCAATTTCCTTGGATTTCCGCGGTTTTTGATTTGTCGCTCCCCAGTCATCCCACGTCCGGGCCCGAAATGGGCCCCGCCGCGAGCCCTAGCATTTAGGACACACCACTGAACCCGAGGAAGGGAACCGTAATGGGAGATCTGGCGCGACTGCCGTTGCTTGAGAAGGCACCCACCACACATGCCGGTCTGCTGGCATGGGTTGAAGAGGTGGCTGAACTGACCCAGCCGGACCGGATCTACTGGGTGGACGGATCCGAAGAGGAAAACACCCGGCTCACGGACGAGCTCGTCGCCGCAGGCACCCTGACCCGGCTGAACGAGAACCTGTTCCCGAAGTCCTTCGCGGCGTTCTCGGACCCCGCCGACGTGGCCCGCGTCGAAGAGCAGACCTTCATCTGCTCCGAGAACGAGCGCGATGCAGGTTTCACGAACAACTGGATGGCGCCGGCGCAGATGAAAGACAAGCTGCGCGGCCTGTTCGCCGGCTCCATGCGCGGCCGCACTATGTACGTCATCCCCTTCGTCATGGGCCACCTGGACGCCGAGGATCCCAAGTTCGGTGTCGAGATCACCGACAGCGCCTACGTTGTCGCCTCCATGCGCATTATGGCCACCATCGGCACCAAGGTCCTGGACAAGATCACCGCCACCAACGCGTTCTTCGTCCCCGCCCTGCACTCCCTGGGCGCACCGCTGGCCCCCGGCCAGGCCGACGTCGCTTGGCCCTGCAACCCGGACAAGTGGATCGTGCACTTCCCCGAGGAGCGCTCCATCTGGTCCTTCGGCTCCGGCTACGGCGGCAACGCCCTGCTCGGCAAGAAGTGCTACGCCCTGCGCATCGCCTCGGTGATGGCCCGCGACGAAGGCTGGCTGGCCGAGCACATGCTCATCCTCAAGCTGACCTCGCCGGAGAAGAAGAACTACTACGTCTCCGCCGCCTTCCCCTCCGCCTGCGGCAAGACCAACCTCGCCCTGCTGGATCCGACGATCGAGGGCTGGGAAGTCGAAACCCTCGGCGATGACATCACCTGGATGCGGATCGGCAAGGAAGGCGAACTTCGCGCCACCAACCCGGAGGCAGGCCTGTTCGGCGTCGCCCCCGGCACCGGCTGGGGCACCAACCCGAACGCCATGCGTGCCATCGCCAAGGGCCACAGCATCTTCACCAACGTCGCCCTCACGGACGACGGCGGTGTCTGGTGGGAGGGCATGACCGAGGAAGTTCCCGCGCACCTGACTGACTGGCAGGGCAACTCCTGGACGCCCGATTCGGACAAGCCCGCGGCCCACCCGAACTCCCGCTTCTGCACGCCGATCGCCCAGATCGACATGCTGGCCGAGGAGTACTACAGCCCCGACGGTGTGGAGCTCTCCGCGATTCTCTTCGGCGGCCGCCGCAAGACCACGGTGCCCCTGGTGACCGAGGCCCGCAGCTGGACCAACGGCATCTTCATGGGCTCCACGCTGTCCTCCGAGACCACGGCCGCGGCCGCCGGCCAGGTGGGTGTGCTCCGCCGCGATCCCATGGCCATGCTGCCCTTCATCGGCTACGACGCCGGCGATTACCTGAAGCACTGGATCAGCGTTTCGTCCAAGGCCAACCCGGCACGGCTGCCCAAGATCTTCCTGGTCAACTGGTTCCGCCGCACTGCCGACGGAGACTTTGCCTGGCCCGGCTTTGGTGACAACGCCCGTGTGCTCAAGTGGGCGATCGAGCGCATCGAGGGCAAGGCCGACGCCGTTGAGACCCCCATCGGGTTTGTGCCTGCCGGCCACGCGCTGGACCTCACCGGCCTGGACCTGACCCACGCCCACGTCGAAGACGCCGTCCGCGTCGACCCCGAGGAGTGGGCCGCCGAGCTCGCGTCGATTGAGGAGTGGTACGCCAAGTTTGGCGACTCCTTGCCCGAGGCCCTGCGCACCGAGCTGGACGGCCTGAAGGCCCGCATGGCAGTTCAGCAGTAGGAAACCGGCCAGCAGTAGCAGCCAGCACTCAGCCATAACGACGGCGGCCCCGCACCTTGGAAAAGGTGCGGGGCCGCCGTTTGCCGTCCCGGCCGGGTCCGCGGGACTTAGGCCCCTAGGCCGGATCCGGAGCGGCCCCTATTCTTGTCCGCATTCCATCCGGCGAGATTTCAGGAGTTCCGCATGCTAGTCAACGACGACATCCATGCCTTATCCACGGCCGTCAGCGGCATCGTGGCCGTCCCGGACAGTCCAGAATTCGCCGAAGAGACGTTTGCGTTCAACGTCGCCACAGTCCACCGGCCCGACGTCGTCCTTGGGGCCGCGGACGCGCAGGACGTCGCCGCCGGAGTGAAGTGGGCGGCGGAACGGCGGGTGCCGGTTTCCGTCCAGTCCACCGGGCACGGCGCGGAATCCGCGGTCGACGGCGGACTGCTGATCAGCACGCGGCGTCTGCAGGACGTGCAGATCGATCCGGTCGAACGGACGGCCCGGGTCGGCGCCGGAGTCAAGTGGCGGAGCGTCCTGGAAGCGAGCGTCCCCCACGGCCTGATCGGACTGCACGGCTCCAGCACCGACGTCGGCGTCGTCGGGTACACGGTGGGCGGCGGGCTGCCCGTGCTGGGCCGCGCCCTCGGCTTCGCGGCTGACCACGTCCGGAGCATGGAAGTGGTCACCGCCGACGGCGCGCTGCGCCGGATCGACGCCGACGCCGAAGCCGAGCTGTTCGCGCTGATGTGCGGGGGCAAGGGCAACTTCGCCATCGTCACCGCGGTCGAATTCAACCTCTTTCCGCTCGGGGACTTCTACGGCGGAGGGATCATCTACCCCGGGGCGGACGCGGCGCCGGTTCTGACAGCGTTCCGCGAGTGGCTGCCCACACTGCCGGACGACGCCTCGCCGTCGATCTCCCTGCTGCGTCTTCCGGATATGGAGTTTGTTCCGCCGCCCCTCCGCGGTCAGTTTGTGGTCCACCTGCGCTTTGCCTACCTCGGGAACCGCGAGGCCGGCGACGCATTGCTTGCTCCGATGCGCGCGGTCTCAACCCCTCTGATGGACACCGCCGGACCCATGAGCTACCTGGACGTCGACCAGATCCACATGGACCCGGCGGATCCGCTCCCCTTCACCGACGGCGGCGCGCTGCTCAAGGATTTTGGCGCGGACGCTGCCGCGGAACTGCTCAGGCTGGCGGGGGACGGTACCGACTGCCCGCTGCTCTTGATCGAGATCAGGCCCCTCGGCGGGGCGCTGGCCCGCGGCGGGATCCTGCCGGACGCCGTGTCCGGACGCGACGCGGCGTTCCTGCTGTTCCTTGTCGGGCTCAAGGTGCCGGAGGCCGCGGAAGCTGTCACATCCTCCATCCGCGCCATCCTCGGCGCGATGGCCCCATATTCCACCGGCTACACGCTGGTGAACTTCCACGGCGAGCCCGGCGATGAGGCTGACCGGGCCCGGGCCTGGTCGCCGGCGGTGTACGAGCGGATGGTGGCTGCGAAGTCCACCTACGACCCGGGCAACCTGCTGCGCTTCGGCCACGCGATCAACGGGGCGCCCGCCGCTTCCTGACACGCGGTGACGTCCGGTGGCGCCGGGCGCCGTTCCGGCCCCGGGAACTGCAGCGGAGGACGACGGCGGGCCCGCATCTTTCGCAAGATGCGGGCCCGCCGTCGTCCTCTAACAGCCGTGGTCCCGTAACAGGGGCCTTCCTAGCTGGCGAGCCAGATGTCCGGGCCGAAGACCTCGTAGTGGATCTTCGTGGCCGGGATGCCGGCGTTGATGGCCTCGTTGCGGATGTTCTTCATGAACGGCAGCGGACCGCACAAGTACAGGGACGCGTTCGCGGGCAGATCCACTTCGCGCAGGGACATGAAGCCGGTCTTGGCCCCGGCTACCGGCTGCTCGAGCCAGAGCTGGAGGTCGGCGCCGTCGAGGCGTTCGACGTCGTCCGTCATCTGGGAGCGCAGCGCCCAGCTGTCCAGGGTGCTTTCCGCGTGCAGCACCAGGACCTGGCGGTCCGAGCCGGACTCGGCGAGGGAGCGCAGGATGGACGCGGTGGGCGTGCAGCCAATGCCGGCGGAGGCCAGGACCACTGGGCCGTCGCCCTCCTTGAGCGTGATCTCGCCGTAGGGGTTGGAGATTTCGATGACGTCGCCAACGGCCACGTTGTTGTGCAGCACTGGGGAGACCTCGCCGCCGTCGTCGAGCTTGGTCGTGAAGCTGCGGCTGGTGCCGGCGTCGCCGGAGAGGGAGTACTGGCGGACCTGGCGGAGCCCGTCCGGCAGCGTGACCTTGACGCTGACGTACTGGCCGGGCAGGGCGGCGGTGATGGGCGTGTCGTCGGCCGGTTCCAGGGTGAAGGTCATGGACCCGGTGCCGGCGGGGGTCTTGGCGGCAACCTTCCAGGGGGTCCACATCTTGCCGTTGGCCTGGGCGGCGTAGAGGCCCTTTTCGAGCTTGATCAGGGCGTCGGCCATGAGCCAGTAGACCTCGGTCCAGGCCTCGGCGATTTCCGGCGTGATGACCTCGGCCAGGTCCTCGGCGATGGCGGCGAACAGGTGCTCGTAGACCACCTGGTACTGCGGTTCGGTGATGCCCAGGGAGGCGTGGCGGTGGGCGATGCGGGACAGCACGGTTTCCGGCAGGGTGCCCGGGTTGCTGACCAGATGGCTCGCGAAAGCGGCGATGCTTCCGGCCAGGGCCTGCTGCTGGTTACCGTTGCGCTGGTTCGAGCGGCTGAAGAGCCCGTCCAGCAGTTCGGGGTGGGCGGCGAAGAGGCGCGCATAGAACTTGGGGGTGATCTCCCCGATCCGGGATCCGACCAGCGGCAGGGTGGCCTCGATGACGGGGAAGGACTTGTCCGAGAGCATGTTGTCTCCTGAGATAGTGGCCCGGGGGTCTTCAACCGGACCGCGATGAAATACTGTCATTTGAAATGCGAGTATTTACACCTCAGTTCTACATGTTGTAGAAAAGCGATGCAAATCGGGGCTCGCGAGGCGCGCCAGTGGGTGCCGGCGGCGGGTCCGGCCTGGAGTCAGGGCTCGGAGTCCGGCCTTGGAATCAGTCCTCGGAGTCCGCCCCGGAGTCCGGCCCTAGAGCCCGGGGCGAAGCCCGATCGCCTGGAACACGGGCGTCATCTGCCGGGACGTCGGCAGCGAGGCGATGACGATGTCGTCGAGTTCGCGGTAGAAGGCTTCACGGGCCCGGGCAAGCGCGGACCGGAGATGGCATTCGGCGATGAGCGGGCAGTTCCCGCCCGCAGCGACGCAGTCGGCCGGGTCCTGGCGCGTGTCGAGCTGCCGCAGCAGCTGGCCGACTGTGGCGCTGCGGCCGGCGCCGCTGATCCGGGACCCGCCGTTGCGGCCGCGTTCGACGTCGATCATGCCCAGCTCGCGCAGGTTCGCCATCGCCTTGCTGACGTGGTTGTACGGCGTGCCGACGGCGTCGGCGATGCTCTGGGTGGTCAGGAGCCCGCCGTCGGGAGCGGCCGCGAGCACCATCATGGCGCGCAGGCTCACGTCGGCGAACGCATTGATCTTCATATTCCCAGCTTACGGGCGGTCTATCCCCAGCTTGCGGGCGGTCTAGTCCACCCACACGGCGGGTTCGTTGCTATCGGCGGCGAGCTGGCCGAATTCGAGTTCATGGGTCGCGGCGTTCGGGGCGTACGGCAGGACAGCGGCAAACAGGGAGCCGTCCTGGTGCTCCGCCGCGACGTGGATCGCGTCCGAGTCTTCCTCGAGCAGCGTGATGTCACAGACAACGGCGGCGGCCCGGAACTCGTCCCGGTGCTGCCGGAGCAGCTCGTGGAGGTCCCGGATCATCGCGTCGGCGTCAAAGTGGGCGTCCGATCCGTCGCTCGCGTCGGCGGGCGTCACGGCAACCAGCCGGACTTCGCCGTCGTTCTGCACCACCAGGGCGAACGGCAGGAAGCCGCCGTTGCGCTCCAGCTGCTCCTGCGCTGCCCCGACCCCCGTGCCGAGCAGGTTCTCCAGATCAGTGGCGCTGGCCTCCGGCACGGACTCGCGCCAGGATCCGGTGTTTGCGGATTCTTCCGGATGCGCGGCCATAATTAGCCCCGGACCAGCGCCAGGACGCGGTCGCGGACGCGTTCCATGATGGCGGTGTCCGTGGCTTCGACGTTGAGGCGCAGGAACGGCTCGGTGTTTGACGGGCGCAGGTTGAACCAGTAGCTGCCGTCGGTGGCGATGAAGGTGCTGCCGTCGAGGTAATCGACCTCGACGTCCTCGTCACGGAAGTCCTCGCGGACCCGCTCGACGGCGCCGGCCTTGTCCTCGATTTCCGAGTTGATCTCGCCCGAGGACCGGTACGGCTCGTATTCGCGGCCGAGCTCGGACAGCGGGCCGTCCTGTTCGCCCAGGGCGGCGAGGACGTGCATGGCGGCCAGCATGCCGGTGTCCGCATTCCAGAAGTCGCGGAAGTAGAAGTGGGCGGAGTGTTCCCCGCCGAAGATGGCGCCTTCGGCGGCCATGACGGCCTTGATGAAGGAGTGTCCCACGCGGGTGCGGACGGCCCGGCCGCCGTGGCGTTCCACGAGTTCCGGGACGGCACGGGAGGTCAGGAGGTTGTGGATGACGGTGGGCGCGTCTTCGCCGAGGACCTGGGCGCGGGCGATTTCGCGCCGGGCCACCATGCCGGTGATGGCCGACGGCGAGACGGGCTCGCCCTTCTCGTCAATGACGAAGCAGCGGTCGGCGTCGCCGTCGAAGGCCAGGCCGATGTCCGCGCCGTGCTCCACGACGGCGGCCTGCAGGTCGCGCAGGTTTTCCGGCTCCAGCGGGTTGGCCGGGTGGTTGGGGAATGAGCCGTCCAGCTCGAAGTACAGCGGCACGATCTCCAGCGGAAGCTTCGGCAGCAGCGCGTCGCCGAGCACGGCCGGGGTGGTGAGGCCGGCCATGCCGTTGCCTGCATCCACCACGACCTTCAGCGGCCGTGAACCGCGCAGGTCCACCAGGCCGCGCAGGTACTCCGCATAGCCCTTGAGGACGTCGTGCACACCCACCAGGCCGCGCGTGCCGGCTGCGGGGATGGTGCCGGTGTTGAGGTATTCCTCAGCGCGGGCCTGGATTTCCTTGAGCCCGGTTTCGGAGGAGATCGGCACGGCGCCGGCCTTGGCCATTTTGATGCCGTTGTATTCGGCCGGGTTGTGGCTGGCGGTGAACGTGGCGCCGGCGGCGTTGAGGGCGCCGCAGGCGTAGTACAGCTCGTCGGTGGAGATCAGGTCCAGCAGTTGGACGTTGGCGCCGCGGGTGGCGGCACCGTTGGCAAAGGCCTTGGCGAATTCGGGGGAGGAGGGGCGCATATCGCCGCCCACCAGCACGGTCTGCCCGGCGAGGTCCAGGACGTCAACGAAGGCAGCCCCCGTGGCTTCGACGGTCTCGGCGGTGATGGATTGCCCCACGATTCCGCGCACGTCATAGGCCTTGAACGAATCCGAGAGGTTAAAAGTCTTTGTCTTGTCCGTAGTCACGCGTCTTATCTTACGTTGCGGCTCTGACGCCGTGACCTGACGCCGCGCCCGACGCGGCGTGTGACGCGGGGCCTGGCCTGGCGCCATCGAGTATCCCCTGTGGGATTGTCCACATGGCGGGGTGCTGGCTGGGCCGGTGTCGGAGGGGGCTGGGATACTGAAGCAATGGCCAGTAACCAGAACGCCCTTTCCGACGCTTCCCTTTCCGGCACCGCCTTGTCCGGCACCGCCTTGTCCGGCACCGAACGTGCCGACGCTGCTCCTGCCGGTACCGCCTCCTCGACCCGGGAGCAGGCCCAGGACGTGCTGCGGGAGCTCGTGGGGCACCCGGAGGCGCAGTTCCACGACGGTCAGTTCGAGGCCATTGAGGCACTGGTCGACGGCGGCCGGCGTGCCCTGGTGGTGCAGCGGACCGGCTGGGGGAAATCGGCTGTGTACTTCGTCGCCTCCCTGCTGCTGCGCCGCCGCGGCGCCGGCCCCACGCTGATCGTGTCCCCGCTACTGGCGCTCATGCGCGACCAGGTGGCGGCCGCGGCGCGGGCCGGGGTGCGGGCGGTCGCCATCAACTCCGCGAACCAGCTGGAGTGGGACACCGTCCGCGAGCAGCTCGCCGCCGACGAGGTGGACGTCCTGCTGGTTTCGCCGGAGCGCCTCACCAACCCGTCCTTCCGGGAAAACCAGCTCCCCGAGCTCGTCCGCCGGACCGGGCTGCTCGTGATTGACGAGGCCCACTGCATCTCGGACTGGGGGCACGACTTCCGCCCCGACTACCGGCGCATCGCGGACCTTATTACGCAACTGCCGGACACCGTCCCGGTGCTCGCCACCACTGCGACGGCGAATTCCCGGGTGGTTCATGACATCGAGGAGCAGCTCGGCAAGGACGTGCTCACCATCCGTGGCGCCCTGGGCAGGGAGTCGCTCCGGCTGGGTGTCCTCACCCTGCCGGATTCCCGGCAACGGCTGGGCTGGCTGCTGACCCACCTGCAGGACCTGCAGGGCAGCGGCATCATCTACACCCTCACGGTGTCCGCGGCCGAGGACACCGCCCGCCTCCTGGCCGAAGCGGGGCACGAGGTCCTGGCCTATACCGGCCGCACCGACCCCGCGGACCGTGAACGCGCCGAGCAGCTCCTGAAGGACAACCAGGTCAAGGCGCTCGTTGCCACGTCCGCCCTGGGCATGGGCTTCGACAAGCCGGACCTCGGCTTTGTGGTGCACCTGGGCGCTCCGTCCTCTCCGGTGGCGTACTACCAGCAGGTGGGCCGCGCCGGGCGTGGCGCGGCGAACGCCGACGTTCTGCTGCTGCCCGGATCCGAGGACCGGGACATCTGGCAGTACTTTGCCACCGCGTCCATGCCGTCCGGAGAGAAGGCTGCCGCCGTCCTGACAGCCCTGGCCGAGGCCGGCACAGCGGTGTCCACGGTGGCCCTCGAGGCCCGGGTGGACCTGCGCCGGACCCCGCTGGAACTGCTGTTGAAGGTCCTGGCCGTGGACGGCGCGGTCGAGCGCGTCGGTGGCGGCTGGCGCTCCACGGGGCAGCCCTGGAGCTACGACGCTGAACGGTACGGCCGGATCGCGGAGGCCCGGGTGGATGAGCAGGACTCGATGGTCATTTACCAGGACACCGCCGGCTGCCGGATGGAGTACATCACATCCGTGCTGGACGACGAAACGGCCCGCGCCTGCGGCCGCTGCGACAACTGCGCCGGCCGCTGGTTCCCGGCCGACATCGCCGACGCCGCCACGGAGGCCGCCGGGCAGACCCTCCGCCGGGCCGGGGTCGTCCTGGAACCGCGGCTGCAGTGGCCCAGCGGCATGGACCGCCTCGGGGTGCCGGTCAAGGGCAAGATCAAGCCGGATGAAGCCCTCGCGGACGGCCGGGCGCTGGCGCGCCTGACGGACCTGGGCTGGGGCGGGCCCCTGCGCGAGGCCTTCGGCGCCGGTGCGCCGGACCGGCCCGTGGACCCCGGCATGCTGCAGGCCTGCTTCCAGGTGCTCCGCGAATGGGGCACGGGAGACGCCCGCACCCCCGGCTGGAGCGGGGCCGGCCGGCCGGCCGCGATCATCAGCCTGCCCTCCCGCGGGAAGCCCGCCCTGGTGGACTCCCTGGCCCGCGGGATCTCCGAGATCGGCCGCATCCCGTACCTCGGCCAGCTGCAGCTCCAGCACGGCGGCCCCACCGGCGGGCGCGGCGGCAACAGCGCCTACCGCCTCGCCGGGGTCTGGGACCGCCTGGTGGTGGGGCCCGAACTTGAGGAGGCCCTGGCCGGAATCCGCGGCCAGAGCGTGATGCTCATAGACGACCTCGTGGACAGCCGCTGGACCCTGACCGTCTCCGGGCGGGCCCTCAGGCTCGCCGGCGCCGGCGCCGTTCTGCCGCTGGTGCTGGGCCAGGCCGGCTGACCTCGGCGCCCGCATGGCGGGGGAGGGCCAGGCTGTCCAGCGTGCTCAGGAGCATCAGGACGGCGATGGCCACGAACGCTGCCCGGTACGGGGCCGCCGGATCGCCGGCGGCGGGATCGGCGGCCCCGGGGACGCGGCCGGCCGCATCGAAGATCCGCAGCAGCAGCGCCCCCACCGCGATCCCGGCTGCGGTGGCGAGCTGGACGAGCGTGGCGGAGACGGCATTGGCGGAGGGCAACTGGGCCGGGACGACGTCGGCGTACTGGACGGAGGCATAGGCCGAGAACCCGATCGAGCGGAAGGCCCCGCTGGCCACCAGCAGGGCGAAGATCAACGGCTCCGGGGTGCCGGCGTCGAGCATGGCGCACAGCGCAAAAGTGGCCGCGGAGGCCAGGGATGCGAACACCAGGACGGGCTTGAACCCGAACCGCCGGATCAGGGGAGTGGTCGCCGGCTTGATCCCGATGTTCCCGACAAACACGGCTGACACCATCGCCCCGGCGCGCAGCGGGTCCCAGCCGAAGCCGGCCTGGAACATCAGCGGCAGCAGGAACGGCACGGCGCTGATGGTCAGCCGGTACACAAAGCCACCCGTCGCCGTCGCACGGAACGTCCTCGCGCCGAAGACCGTCAGATTGAACAGCGGCGTGCTGGTCCGCCGCATCCAGGCCACGGCGGCGGTCAGGAACAGCAGCCCTGCCGCGATCCCTGCGGCCGCCAGAAGCGCGGCGTCCCGGCCTCCCGTCAGTTCCAGGCCGAGCAGCAGGGAACCCACCCCGAGCGTGGTCAGGGTCAGCCCCAGCCAGTCGAGGCGCCGGGTGCTGTCGCCGCCGACTGCCGGGACCAGCCGCAGCGCGGCCAGGAATGCCGCAAGCCCCAGGGGGAGGTTGACCAGGAAGATCCAATGCCAGGACAGGTAGGTCGTCAGCGCCCCGCCCACCAGCGGGGCCAGGACCGGTGCCAGCAGCCCGGGCCACACCAGGAACGCGGTGGCCCGGAGCAGATCCTTCTTCGGGGTTCCGCGGAGCACCACCAGGGTGCCCACCGGGACCATCATGGCGCCGCCGGCCCCCTGCAGGACACGGCTCAGGGTCAGCATGGTGAGGTCCTGGCTGAGGGCGCACAGCAGCGAGGCCGCCGTGAAAACCGCGATGGCCAGGCAGAACACCCGGCGTGCCCCGATCCGTTCCGCGAGCCAGCTGCTGAGCGGAATGCCCATCGCCACGGTCATCAGGTAGGCCGTCATGGTGATGTTGACGTCCGCGGCCGGCACCGAGAAATCGGCGGCGATACTGGGTATGGCCGTGGTCAGGACGGTTCCGTCGAGGAACTCCATGAAGAACGTCGCGGCGACGAGAAGGGCCAGCCGCGGGCTCCAGCTGCCCTCGGCCGGGACGGCGCTGCGGGAGGAGGCTTTCATGCGCATGTGGTCACGTTCCGGTTCACGCGTCGCGGAGCCAAGGCCCCGATTCCAGCACGGCCATGGCGGCGTTGTGGCCGCCGATGGCGCTGACGGCGCCGCCGCGGCGGGCGCCGGAACCGCACAGCAGAATCTGTGGGTCCTCCGTCGCCACACCCCAGCGGCGCGCCGGGGTGTCCAGGGGTTCGCCGTCCTCCACGAACGGCCAGTCGAGGCCGCCGTGGAAGATGTTGCCCCGGGGCATGCCGACGGCGCGTTCGATGTCCAGGGTGGTCTTGGTTTCGATGCAGGGCCGCCCTTCGGCGTCCGTCAGGAGCAGTTCTTCGATGGGCTCAGCCACGACGGAGTTCAGGGACGCCAGGACCGCGGCCTGCAGTTCGGCGCGGCGGTCCTCGTTGTTCTCCGGGGTGACCAGCCGGTCCGGGACGTGCAGACCAAAGACCGTGAGTGTCTGGGCGCCCGCGGCCTGCAGCTCCGGGGACAGGATGCTGGGGTCGCTGAGGGAATGGCAGTAGATTTCGCACGGCAGCGGCGAGGGCACGGATCCGGCGGCGGCGCTGAGGTAGGCGGAGTCGAGCTGGGACCATGCCTCGTTGATGTGGAACGTCCCGCCGAAGGCCGCCTCCGGGCTGACGGACGCGTCGAGGAGCCGGGGAAGCCTCCGAAGCAGGAGATTGACCTTGACCTGCGCGCCCTCGCGGCGGTGGTTCGGGTTGCCGGTGCCGGTTTCGCCGTCCCGCAGCCGGTCCAGGACTACCGGCGCCACATTGGAGAGGACCCACCGGGCGGAAGACGAGTGGTCCTGCCCGCCGTGGCGGTAGCGCACGACGCCGCCGGCCCGGACGGCCGTGACTTCCGCCGAGGTCAGGATGGTCGCGCCGGCGCCGCGGGCGGCCCGCTCCAGCTCGCCGGAGACGGCACCCATGCCGCCCACCGGCACGTCCCAGTCGCCCGTCCCGCCGCCGATCAGGTGGTAGAGGAAGCAGATGTTCTGCTGCAGGTCTTCGTCGCCGGCCCGGGCGAACGTCCCGATCAGCGCATCGGTCAGCACCACGCCGCGGACCAGGTCGCTGTGCAGGTCCTTGCTGATGGCGTGCCCGATCGGGCGTTCGATCATGGCCTCCCACGCCTCGGCGGCCCCGGCCCTGGCCGCCAGGGACCGTGCTTCGGAGCGTGAGAGCAGCGGCGCGGTCATGGTGGGCCAGAGGGCCTCGGTGAGCCGTCGGCAGGCGGCGTAGAACGCGGTGAAGGCGCGGAACTCGCCGTCGGGGGCGCCGACGGCGGCGAAGGACGCCGCGGTGGCCGCTCCGTCCTCGTTGTCCACCAGCAGGGCACGGCTGCTGTCCTGGGGGTCGGGGGTATAGGAGGAATAGCGCCGCCGCGCCAGTTCGATGCTCAGGCCGAGGTCCTCGATAATCTGCCGGGGCAGGAGGCTGACCAGGTACGAGTAGCGCGAGAGGCGGGCGTCGACGCCGTCGAACGCGTGCGCTGACACCGCGGCGCCGCCGGGGTGCTCCAGCTTCTCCAGGACCAATACGTCCCGCCCGGCCTTGGCCAGGTACGCGGCCGCGGCCAGGCCGTTGTGGCCGCCGCCGACGATGATCGCGTCAAATTCCGTGTTGCTCGACATGGGTCCATCCAACCATCCGCGCCCGGCGGCGGGCGCGAGGCGTCCGGCCACCGGACGGGCTGCCGCCGCGGGCTGCTCCGGGAACGCAAAAGGCCCCGGTCCAAGGACCGGGGCCAAACGCGGAGACGGGGGGATTTGAACCCCCGGTGGAGTTGTGCCCCACACTTCATTAGCAGTGAAGCCCATTCGGCCGCTCTGGCACGTCTCCAATTGCTATTAACTAGCCAACCAAGGATACGCAGAAGGTGCCACGCAGTGCAAAACGGCCGCCCCAGAACAACGCGGGGTCACGTCCGGCCCATCCCGGCGGTCCTGATGGGCCGGACGTGACCCCGCGTTGCTGTCGGCGGCAGGGGTGCGGGGTCAGGCCTCCCGGCCGGCCAGGGCGCGCCACAGGAAATGCTGGCTGCGGCTCTGCAGGGCCGCCGCCTGCCGGTTGTCCGATGCCCCCGCGTGGCCGCCCTCGAGGGCCTCGTGGAACCAGACATTCGGGATTCCCATGGCCTGCATGCGGGCCGCCATTTTCCGGGCCTGGACCGGGCCCACCCGGTCGTCCGAGGTGGCGGTCCAGATGAACGTCTCCGGGTAGTCCACCCCGTCCCTGAGCAGATGGTACGGGGAGAACGTCTTCAGGAACTCCCACTGCTCCGGCACGTCAGGGTCACCGTATTCGCCGATCCACGAATAGCCCGCGGAGAGTTTGGAGTACCGGCGCATGTCCAGGAGCGGCACGCCGCAGGACACGGCACCGAACAGTTCCGGGTACTGGGTGAGCATGTTGCCCACGAGCAGCCCGCCGTTGGAGCCGCCCACGCAGCCGAGCCGCTCGCGGGAGGTGACGCCGCGGGAGATCAGGTCCCTGGCCACGGCGGCGAAGTCCTCGTAGGCGCGGTGGCGGTTCTCCTGTAGCGCGGCACGGTGCCAGGACGGCCCGTATTCGCCGCCGCCGCGGATGTTCGCCACCACGTACACACCGCCGCGGCGGTGCGGGGCGCCGCCCTCGGCGGCGTTGGATTCCGCGGTGCGCCGCTCCAGCCACGCCCGGCCGATCGCGCCGCTGTAGGCAGGGGTCCGGGAGATCTCGAAGCCCCCGTAGCCGGACAGCTGGGTGGGGTTCTGGCCGTCCAGGACCAGGTCCCGGGCGCCCACCTGGAAGTAGGGGACCTTCGTGCCGTCCTTGGACACGGCGAAGTGCTGCTGAACTTCGTAGTCCGCCTCGTTGAAGAACGACGGCGACGTCCGGATCACCTCGTGCGTGCTGCTGACGCGGGCGTCAGCCCCGGAGTCAGTGCTGCGGGTCAGGGTTCCCCGGGTCAGGGTGGTGGGCGTCGTGAAGCCGGTGGCGACGAGCCAGAAGTCGTTCCCGGCGCCGGGCGCCTCGCCCTCGGAAATCGCGGCGGCGCCGCCGGTGCCGTCGTCGTCGGAGTCTTCGGCATCGTCTTCGTCGTCCACCGCGAAGGCATTGACGTCGTGCAGGGGCGGGCAGGCGTCCAGCACGGTGGCCGCCCAGGCGGAGTCCGTCCCGGGGCGCCGCGGATCCAGGACGTGGATTTCCGAGGACACGTCGCGGAGCAGATTCAGCAGCAGGAAGTCCCGTGTCCAGCTCCAGGACTGCAGCGAGGTGTGCGGATCGGGCGTGAAGAGCACCGCGAGGTCCCGGCCGCCGGCGAGGAAGTCCTCGAATCCGGCCGCGAGCAGGGATCCGGCCGGGTGCGTGGTTCCGTTGACGGTCCAGTCGCGCTGCGGGCGGAACAGCAGCCATTCGCGGTGCGAGCTCAGGTTCACATCGGCGGGCACATCGATCCGCACCCACTCGCCGTCCCGCAGCACGGAGGTGTTCTTCTCGAAGAAACTGATCCAGTCGACGGCGAATGTGCGTTCGAAGCCCGGGGTGGAGTCGTGGGCCACGATCGCCATCATGTGGTCTTCGGGGATGTCGAAAAGCTTCTCGGCCTGCGTCAGGGATTCGCCCCGGCGCAGCTTCACGCCGGTCCGGGCATAGGACGAGGTGGTCCGCGGCAGGTTCTCGGCGGTGGTGGCGACAAGCAAGGTGTCCCCGTCCAGCCAGGAGGCGTTGCCCTTGCCGGTCGGGAGGTCAAAGCCGCCGTCGGCCGGGTCCACGAAGCCGCGGGCCTCGACGTCGAACTCCCGGTAGCGGTTCGCGTCCCCGCCGTCGGGAGAGAAGGCCAGCAGGGCCCGCCGGTGCGGTTCGCCCGGGGCCGGGCGGAGGAAGTTGGCGCCGTGGAAGACCCAGTCCTGGCCCTCGGCGGCGGCGAGGGCGTCGACATCGAGGAGGACGTCCCACACCGGCGCCCCGGCCCGGTAGCTGTCCCAGCTGGTCCGCCGCCACAGGCCCCTGGGGTTGTCCCGGTCCTTCCAGAAGTTGTAGTACCACTCACCGTGCTTGCCCACCATGGGGATCCGGTCAGTGGAATCCAGGACCTCCAGGATCCTGCCCTCCAGCTCGGCGTAGTCGGCATTCTCGAGGAGCTCTTCGGTGCGGGCATTCTGTTCACGGACCCACGCCAGCTGCTCCTGGCCGTAGATGTCCTCCAGCCAGATGTTCTCGTCGACAGGTTCGGGGGAGACCCCCGCAGCCGGGACGGCGCCGCTGGCTTGGCCGGATGCGGACGGGTGATCAGCTTCTGTGGTGGTCATCTTTCCATCCAAGAACATCGATGCGGCAGTAGCAAGTCACACCCCGGGTCAAGCCAGCGCCCGGGTTGCCGATACGCTGGATGCCGTGGGCATATCGCGAAGCATCCGGACGGCAGTGATAGGCGCCGGTCCCCGGGGCACGAGCGTGCTGGAACGGCTCCTCGCCAACTGGGCTTCCGCCGGACCGGCAGGAACCCTGCACGTCGACGTGATCGACCCCTACCCGGCCGGCCCCGGACACGTCTGGCAGCCCGGACAGTCCCGGCTGTACCTGATGAACACGCAGTCCTTCTATCCCACGGTCATCCCCGAAGACCGGGAGCTCGCCGCACCCCTGGCCGGGCACACCTTCGACCAGTGGCGCGAGCTGCAGCAGCGCCGCCCCGACCCGTCGCTGACCGACGACGAGCGCGCCGAAGTGTCACGGCTCGCCGAGACGGACTTCCCCAGCCGTGCCCTGTACGGCCGCTACCTGCGCTCCACCCTGGAACAACTGCTCACCCGGCTGCCGGACGGAGTCACCGTGGACTTCCACCCGGCCACGGCGACGTCCGTCCGCCACGCGGCCGCTGGGACCGGGGACCCTGCGGCGGCACCGGTGGAATTTGCCGGACAGAAGGAATCGTCGGTGCGGTTCGACGTCGACCTCGACGACGGCACGGTGCTGACCGTCGACTCCGTGGTGCTGGCCCTGGGCCACCTGGACGCGCAGCTGAACGCCGAGCAGCGGGAACTGCACGCCTCGGCGCAGGAACTCGGACTCTTGTACGTGCCGCCGGCGGCCCCCGCCGACGTCGACTGGTCCATGGTCCCGGCCGGCCGGCCGGTCCTGGTGCGCGGCATGGGCTTGAACTTCTTTGACGTGATGGGACAGCTGACGGAAGGGCGCGGCGGCCGGTTCCTGGCCGCGGAGGCGAACGGCGAGCTGACGTATCAGCCCTCCGGCGACGAGCCGCTCATCATCGCCGCCTCACGCCGCGGAACCCCCTACCGGGCGAAGGCGACGCTCACGGGCTACTATCCGGGCGCGGTCCAGCTGCGGTACTGCACCGAGCACGCGATCGCGAAGTTCGCCGACTCCGGCATCCGGCCGTCCTTCGACTTTGACCTCTGGCCGCTCCTGCACCGGGACGCGATCTGGGCCTACTACTCGACGCTCGCGCGCTCGCAGCCCGATGCCGTCCTGACCGACCCGGCCGAGTTCCTGCGCGCCCTGGACGAATCCCTGCGGCCGCACGCGCACTCGACCGGGAAGTGGGAAAACGCCACCGAATCGGTCATTGCCGTCCATGTCCGGGAAGCGCACCGCCTGGACCTGCTTGGTCTCGCCGCGCCCCTGGCCGGGCGGTCGTTTGGCTCCCGTGCCGAACTGGATGCCGCTGTCATCGAGTACCTGCTCGACGACGCCCGGCGCTCTGCACTCGGCGAGGACGACCCCGTGAAGATGGCGATCGGCGCCCTGCACCACGGCCGGGCCGTGCTCAAGACTGCCGTGGCCGACAGCGGCATCACGGACGAATCCTGGGTCGCGGGGCTCCGCGGCTGGTTCGAGTCGTTCGTAGAAGGCCTTGCGAGCGGTCCGCCGGCACTGCGAGCTGCGCAGCTCGCGGCGCTGGCCCGGGCCGGGGTAGTCCGCTTCGTGGGCCCGGACCCCAAATTCGGTGTGGACCGCCGGGCCCGGATGTTCACCGCGGCGTCGCCCTGGGTGGGCGGCACCGAGCAAAGCGTCGACGGCGTCGGCATTGATAGCAGCGGCGGCGTCGATGACAGCGTCGAGGACTCGGCGGGTGCTGGAAGGGACGGCGCCGGGACTGGTGCCGGTCCGGGCCGTCCTGTCGCTGGACCGGCCGCCGCGGGCAACGGTGCCGTGGGGAGCTCTGGCATGGGGAGCACCGGCCTGGGGACCGCCGGCCTGGGGACCGCCGGCCTGGGGACCGCCGTGGCGGGTGCCGTGACCGCGACGGCGATGATCGAGGCGCTGGCGCCGGCCAACCGGGTGGCCGTCAACGCCTCGCCCCTTCTGAAACAGCTGCTCGCCGAGGGGCTGGTGCGACCGCGGCTCATGATGACCGTGGAGGGCGTTCCGGTGCAGACCTCGGGGCTGGACGTGGTGCCGCACCCCTACCGGCCGCTGGGGGCCAACGGGTCCGTGACGGAGGGACTTTACGTGCTCGGACTCCAGCTCTCCGCGACGCAATGGGGCACGGCCATCGCCGCCGAAGCCCGGCCGGCGTCGGGACCGGTCTACCGCAGCGGCCAGCGCACCCTGCGCGACGCCGACGAGATCGCCCGCGACATCCTGGCCCTCTAGCCCGCACCCGACCCTCTCCACCCGGCTCCGAAGAATGGACATGCCCTCCGTCGGGGCTGAGCAATGGGCATATGGGGTACATGTCCGTTGCTGCGGCGCAGGGGAGGGCATGTCCCGTGCTGGGCCCGGTCGCGATGACCCCGTGAAGGCCCGTGAGTCCCCGGGATGACCCCGCGAAGGCCCGCGAAGGCCCGCGATGACCCTGTGAAGGCGCCGCGATGACCCGTGAAAAATGGGCATGCCCTCCGTCCGGGCCGAGCGCCGGACATATGTCCTATATGTCCATTGCTGCGGGCCGGGGGAGGGCATGCTCACTGATGCGGGCCCGGAAGCCGGGCTAAGGCATCAGCCCTTAAGGCACTTCCGGTAGGCCGCCATGGCCGTCCCGTAGTTCATCTGGCCCACGAGGTCCGAGGGCCGCGCCGGCTTGACCGGAGGCGTGCACTTCGGCGGGACGGGGACGCTGGCGGTGACCAGCACGGCCGCTTTCACCACGGTGCCGGATTCGGCGGCGGTGAGCACCAGGGTGCCCGTGCCGGCAGCGGCGCCCGCGGGAACCTTCACGTCCACCGTGGCGGCGCCGGCCGTCACCGGTACCGTGCCGAGGGACGTCAGGGTACCCGCTGCATCCGTGAACTCGGCCCGCAGCGCGGCGTTCACCGGGCTGCCCAGCGAGGTGAGGTCCAGCTTCGAAACCGCCAAAGTGATGGAGTCCCCGCCCTTGACCTCGGCCGCCGTCGTGTTCACCATGGCCACGGAGCGGCGAGCGAAGTCGGGCGAGACGGGGTCGTGGGCCTGCAGGTACTTGATCCACGCATCGCGGTCCACGAGTCCGGAGTCCTTGGTGCCGGCGCCTTCCTTGAAGATTCGGAAGTTGTCGCCGCCGGTGGCCAGGAAGTTGAACGTGCCGATCCGGTAGGGCTTGGCCGGGTTAATGAGTGTGCCGTTGACCCGGATCGAGGTGATCCGGTCACCGGCGGGACGGGCGGCGTCGTAGGTGTAGTTCACGTTTTTGGACAGGCCCAGCTGCTGGTAGGCGCGGCTGGGGACCGTGCCGTCCGGGTTGGTCTGCCACTGCTGCTCCAGCAGGGTCTTGAACTGCGCCCCGGTCAGGGACGTGGTCCACAGGTTGTTCACGAACGGCAGCACCGCGTTGGCCTCGGCGTACGTGATGGTGCCGTCCGGAGCGTAGTACAGCTCGTTGCGCAGACCGCCCGGATTGACGACGCCGATTTCGGCGGCGCCGAGGTCCGGCGCCTTCAGCGCATCCACCAGGGAGTCCGCCACGAGGTTGCCGAGCGTGGACTCGCTGGCCCGGTCATCGCGCACGGCCGGAGAACCGGCGAACGCCGTCGTGATGTCCGCGGTGACCTTGCCGACCGGTTGGCTGCCCACCACGGCGGCGTCGGCCAGGGCCTTGTCCACGATGGTCTTGACCGCGGCGACCCGAGGGTAGGCGGCCACCAGATCGGCCGCGGGCTGCGCGGCACTCGTGGTGCGCTGGACGTTGCCGGCCTTGTAGCTGGTCACCGACATCGTCTTGGTGTCGATGGTCAGCTGGATCTGGCCGATGAACTCGCCGTAGTTCCCGGTCTGGACGATCGGGCGGGTCTTGCCGGTGGGCTGGCCTGCCGGATCCAGGACGGGGGCGTCCCAGGCGTACTGCTTGTGGGTGTGGCCGTTGAAGATCGCCGCAACATCCGGGGTGACCTTCTGGACCATCTTGGCGAAGGGGCCGCCGGCGGCGACTTCCTGGTCCAAAGTGGCGCCGTCGGGCGCGCCGGACCCGGCGCCGTCGTGGTTCTCCACGATGATGACGTCGGCGAGTTTGTCCGCCTTGATCTTCGCCGCGACCCGGTTGATGGCATCCACAGGGTCGCCGAACTCAAGGTCCGCGATGCCCGACGGCGTGACCAGGGAGGGCACCTCCTGCGTGACGGTGCCGATCACGGCGACCTTGACGCCGTTCATGTCCAGGACCGTGTACTCCGGCAGGACCGGGGTGGTGGTGCCCTTGGTGTAGACGTTGGCGCCCAGGTACGGGAATTTGGCGTTGGTCCCGCCGGCGGTGACGCGGTCGCGCAGGTCCGCCCAGCCGCCGTCGAACTCGTGGTTGCCCACCGCGGAGGTGCGCAGGTCCAGGGCGTTCAGCACGTCGATGGTCGGCTGGTCCTTGGCCACCGCCGAGGCGAACAGCGAGGCGCCGATGTTGTCGCCGGCCGAAATGAACGCCGTGGCACCCGGGGCGGCAGCTGCGCGAAGCTTCTCGATGGTCCCCGCGAAGAACACGGTGTTGGAGTCGATACGGCCGTGGAAATCGTTGATGCCCAGGAAGTTCAGCTCAACGCTGGCCGGGGTGACGGGCAGATCCAGGCCCACCACCACGGGATCGTGGTCGCTCGCCCGGAACTGGTCCGGAGCGTAGTAGTCGGTGACGTTGTTGTTGTAGCGGCTGTACTCCAGCGCCACGGATTCCACGGAGTTGATGTTCCAGATGTCGGCGCCGGTGACCGCGGTGTTGGCCGCCGGTGAGGCGAGGATGTGGTCCAGGGAGCCCACGAGGCCGCCGAAGAGGTAGGAATGCTTGGCCGACCCGTCGGCGTTCTTCGCCTTCTCGTCCTGGTTGACGTACCCGGCGCCGGTGAGGACGTTGATCGGGTCCTCCTTGGCGTAGGAGTTGAAGTCACCGATCAGGAAAACCTTGTCCGTGCCCTTGGATTTCTGCAGTTCGTCGGAGAACGCCAGCAGGGACTGTGCCTGGGCGGTGCGGGCGAGGTTTGAGGCGCCCTGGCCCTTGTCGGTGTCTTCCGGCGTGGCAGCGGAGCCCTTGGACTTGAAGTGGTTGGCGATCGCGATGAACTTCTTATCATCGGAGGCGCCCACGGGCTTGAAGACCTGGGCCATCGGCTTGCGGGCACTGGCGAACGCGACCGTGTCGTTGTGGATGATGGACTCGCCGATTGGTTCGGCCACAGCCTTCTTGTAAATGAACGCGGTACGGATCATGTCCTCGTCAGCCAGCGGGGGTGCGTTGGCGGGTGTGCGGACGTAGTCCCAGATCCCCGGGGTGGCGATGTTCAGGGCCTCCACTAGCCTGGCGAGGGCGTCGTCCCGGTTCTTGCCGAACTGGGCCGAGTTCTCGACCTCCATCAGCGTGACGACGTCGGCCCCGGACTTGGAAATGGCGGCGACTATTTTGTCCTGCTGCCGCTTGAAGTTCTCCGCGTTTGCCGCGCCGCGGACGTCGCAGCCGCCCTTGACCGTGATCGGGTTGCCGGCCCGGTCGGTATAGAACGTGCAGCCCGCCACCTGGTCGCCCGTGGTGGGGAAGTAGTTCAGCACATTGAATGAAGCGAGCTTGAGGTTGCCGCCGACGGCCGCCGGGGTGTCCGCGCGGGTGGCGCCGAAGCTTGCCGGCTGGACGGTGTCCGCGTTGGCTGGCGTCAGCTGCGTCAGGGGCTGGAGCTTCCAGGCGTTGTTCGCGTAGCTCAGCACCACGTTGGTCTTGAACGTCACGGGCGCGCCGACCCGGACGTGATCCGCCGTGGTCAGGTAGGGGAGCGCCTGGGCCTTGGTGGCGGCGTCCCTGAGGAAGTTTGTGGTGGCGCCGTCGTCGAGCTTGATGCCGCGGGCGGCGTTCGCCGCGACCGTGGCGTTATACTCCGGGGAGCCGAACGGCGCGACGGCGGTGGGCTGCTCCAGCGTCGTGGTGCCGCCGGCCAGGCCGATTTCTCCGTACTGGTTCAGCGAGAAGTTGTCCGCCACGGTGACCGGGCCCTGCGGGGTGAGCAGCATGCCTTCGAGGGATTCACGGAAGGCCTCGTCGGCGGGGAGGGAGAATGCGGTGGCCTTGACCTCGGGTGCGGCCTCGGTGAGTTTTGTCAGATCGGCCGCCGCGGCAACGGTCAGTTGCGTCATGCCGAAGAATTCGCTGACGGCGCCGGTGAGTTCGACGTAGTCGCCGATCCTGACGGAATCCACTGTAGACGGCGAGTAGACGAACACGGCGTCCGACGCCGCGTGGTTGGCCGGCGTGAGATCGCCGCCGGTGCCGGGGGTCTGGACGTAGTAGCCGGCGAAACCGCCGGTGGGGAAGGTCGCGGTGACCCTGCCGCGCGTGGTGACCGATGCTCCGGCCAGCGGGCTGGCTGCACCGTTGCCCTGGATTTCGGCGATGGTCTTGACGGCCGGTGGCGTGCCCGGGCCCGGAACCACGGGCGGGTCGACCGGGCCCGGAGCCGTGCCATTGGCGGCCTTCGGCGTGATGGCTGCGTTGAGCGTGATGTCAGCGGAGTTGTTGTTCGTGTCCGCGCCGTTGCTGCGGTTCAGACTTTTGACGTCGGTGTTGCCCGACGGCGCAGCGGCCGCCTGGGTCTCAAAGGTGTTGGACGTGCCGTAACCGAGCACGTCGGCAACGTTGCCCGGTTCAATGACCGAGCCCGTTGCCAGCGGGTTCAGTGCGGCGGACTGCCGGGCCAGCACGATCGTGCCGCCCGCCCCGGCCGGGTTGAACCCGGTGGCGGTGGCGTCCGGGGCCGGCAGGTCCGCGCCGGCCGTGCCGTTGCTGCCGCCCTTGAGCAGGTAGTAGCCCTTGGCGGGGATGCTCCCGGCCAGGGCAGCCACCGAGCTCGGCGCCCCCGCGGCCGTGGCCGCGCGGTACTGGACGGACCAGCCCTCCAGCGAGACCGGCGCGTCGGAGCTGTTGTAGAGCTCGACGAACTTGTTCTTGAATGCGGCGCCGGAGCTGCCGCCACTGAGGTATGCCTCGTTGATGACCACCGGCGAGGTTCCGGGTGCTGCCGGGGAGACCTCCACGGCGTTGGCCGGCGCGACCGCCAGCGGGGCCGCAACGAGCGCCGCCGACAGGGCTGTGCCCAGCACTGTTTTCCAGGGTGTTTGTTTCATCCGCTCTAACTCTCATTAGGGTGCCCCGGGTAAGGGGCAGTGCAGTTAAAAGGGCAGGGTGCAGTGCGTCCGCCGGGTGCAGCGGACAGTGGCCGGCCTGAACTCCTGGTCAAGTCGTGCCGGGCCCATCCAAACAGGGGTGAATGAACAACGTATGGATTAGACGTGCATTCGGCGGGACGTCCCCCAGCGAGACGCGCCGCAATCTTCCCGGAGCGGCTCGAAAGCCCCGGGCAACGGTGACGGGTGCTGCGGTTGAGCGGAGCCCGGGTGCCTACACCGGACGCTCCACAGCAGAATACCGGCCAGTAGCCCTTGGGGAAGGGGCTGGCCGGTATTTCTTACAACAATTTTTGTAATTGGGTCGGAGACGCCTTCCGGGGCCTATTCCGTCCGGGCGTCCGGGGGCCGGGGGTCCGGGGCTAGGCCTCCGCGGCGGCCTGGGCTCCCTGTCCGGTGTCTGCCACGATCTTGAACATCGCGCCGGTGGGGTCGGCCAGCGTGGCGAGCCGGCCGAACGGGGTGTCGTCCGGCCCGTCGATCACGGTGGCGCCGAGGGAGACGGCCTGGGCGATCGTGGCGTCGGCGTCCTCAACGGCGAAGTAGACCTGCCAGTTGGAGGGAACCTCGGCCGGCAGGTAGGCCGAAGCGTCCATGATGCCGGCCTTGGCCGCCGGCCCCGCACCCAGCGTGGTGTAGCGGAATTCCGGAGTGTCGCTCATGACCTCGGTGTCCCAGCCGAACACGTCCTGGTAGAACTTGACGGCAGTGGCGTAGTCCTTGGTGTGGAGCTCGTGCCAGGCCGGCGCGCCCGGTTCGGCTGCCAGTTCAAAGCCCGCCATTTCCGCCGGCTGCCACACGCCGACGGATGCGCCGGTGGGGTCGCCGATCATGGCCATGCTGCCCTGCTCGGGGACCTCCATGGGCTGCATGTAGACCTGTGCGCCGTGCTCGGCAGCAGCCTTGACGGTGGCCGCGGCGTCTTCACTGCGCAGGTACGTGGACCACATGTCCGGCCAGCCTGCCTGGTCCGGCTGCTGTTGCATCATGCCGGCCACGGACTTCCCGTCCTTTGAGGCAGTGATGTAGCCGCCGTACTTTTCTTCGTCGCCGGTCTGGTAAGTCCAGCCGAACAGCGCGCCGTAGAACGACTTGGCCTTCTCGGCATCGGAGGTCATGAGGTCGATCCAGCACGGTGCGCCATTGGAGTGGTCGGGTGTAGGCATGGGGGCTCCTGCTCTCGGTGACGGCCAGGACGTCGTCGTGCGGCCGCCGGACTGTGTATTAGGTGGTGGGAACTGTGTTTGGTGGACCCAGATGGAAAACGCTGGTGGTGGTGACTGGCTGGTGGGGACACAGAGAGACTATGACGGGGCACCGACACTTTCAATGGGGCCGCTGCCGTCACCCAGCAGACCCGCAGGCGCACTTAGAGGGAGGCGTAGAGCTTGCCCGTTGATGTCATCGTCCCGTCCAGGTGGAACAGCGAGGACGTGCCCATTATGGGGTCGTTGATGGGGCGGTTCTTCCATGCGAACCGTTCCACATACGGCATCTTGCGCATGCCCGTCACAGTCTCTCTCATGAACTTCTCGACCATCGGGCGGGTGTAGATGCTGCGGCGGGTCTTGGTGGCGTTCCAGTCCGCGACCGCGTATTCCGTGACCCAGATCGGCCGTTGATACTTCTCATGCAGCGCGGTGACTTTTCTAAGGAAGCTGTCCGAGTTTGGCCAGGCGTAGCAGTGCATGGTCATGAAGTCGACGCGCAGGTTCTCCCGCTTGGCCCTGAGCATGAACTGTTCCAGCCAAGGGCTCGTTGGGCCGACGGTGGCCGGAGATCCCAACCGCAGCCCGGTCGTCTGAAGCAGCGGCCAGAGCCGGACGGCCTCATCGACAGACATGTTGGCCTGGAGGGGGTGGTCGGGTTCGTTGAAGCCGAGGAGGTTCTTGGTTTTCGTCTGGCTCAGTTCCCTGGCCACAAAGCCGAGCGCATCTCTTTCGAGCAGCCGCCTGCCGTCTTTGATCATCGGAACGAAGGGCGTGCCGGTGTAGGTCCGCGTGGACTGCCAGGTGTAGTACCAGTCGGGGTTGAGGCCTCTGATCTGCCGGAAGGACAGCGCGTCACTGCCGCCGTTGGATGCGCCCTTGAGGGCCCGGACCGGGGCGGTCGCGGCGCGGGCCGATCCGGCGCCGGCTGCGATGAGTCCGGGGACGGCCAGGGCTGCCAGCGGGAGTGTGAGGAATTCTCGGCGTTCCATGGGTTCCTTCGACTGGTCGTGGGGCGTTTCTGCCTTGGCCCCGGAGGTCAGGGGGCCCGTTCGCATCAGGTGTCAGCTGTTGTAGGTGGGGTATCTTGCGCGCAGCGCCGCCAGTGCTGTGGCGTACTTGGCGCCTGCCGCGGCGAACGCGGTGCGGGTGGCTGCGAGCCGGATCTCGTTGCCTGCTACTTCCCGGGCGTATTTGGTGCGGAGTGCGGCTGTGCTTCTCTTGTAGCCGGCGACAGCTTTGGCGTGAGTGTCCGCGAGTTCGGCGCGCTTAATGGTGTACTCGGCCTGGGATTTGGTGTACCCGTCGCGGAGGGCGGCGATTCGCGCGTCCCGGGCGGGGGCTTCCTTCGCGTAGGCGGCTTTGAGCCGGGTCCGGGCCTTCTCGTAGTCGGTCTTGGACCGGGTGTAGCCGTCGTTGAGGGCTTGAACGCGGTCAGACTTGGCCAGGGATGCGCTGTCGTATTTTGCCTTGAGCTGGGCCCGCGCCGTGGTGTAGTCGGCCTGGGACTGGGTGTAGCCGTCCCGGAGTGCCTTGATGCGCGCGTCCCTGGCGGGGGCTTCTTTGGCGTACGCCGTCTTTAGGGCGGCCAGTTCAGCCTCATAGCCGGCAACGGCTTTCGTGTAGGCCGCCCTCAACTGGTCTCGTTCTGCTGTGGTCGTTGCCGCGGCGTAGTCCCTGGCGTAGACGACCTGCTTCGCAGTGCGGGCCGCCTTGGCCTTCGCCACCGCGGCGTCGTAGGCAGCCCTCTTGGCGGCGTAGTTGGCGTTTTCGTTGGCGATGGCCTGATCGAGCGCGGGCCTCCTGCGGCTGTTCGCCTCGGCCAGGCCGGCAACGGCTTTGGCGTAGGCCTTGGTCTCCTGGTCGAAGGCGGCTCGTTCGGCTGCGATTGCCCGGTCCAGGGCGGGGCGTTTCCTGTCTTGGGCGGCGGCGAGGTCTTTCAGGGCCTGCGCGTTCGCTGCCGTCTTCTGGGCGTAGGCTGCCTTTTCCGCAGCGAGGGCTTTGTCGAGCGCGGGCCGTTTTGCGCGGTTCGATTTAGTGAGCTCGGCGACCGCCTTTTCGTAAGCCGCGTCCTTGGCGTCGAGCCCGGCTCGCTTGGCGTCGAGGGCTTTGTCCAGGGCGGGCCGGAGGTTCTGCTCGTAGGCATATTCACTGGCCTGGTCGTCGACGAAACGTTGGGCCGCTGTTTGGTACCCGGCGACGAGGGTGATGAGGGCGGTGTTGTACGCGGCTTTGGCCATGGGGGCGCTGAGCGCAGCGGCCGTGACGCCTGCCGGGCGGATTGCAGCCGTTGGGGTGGCAGCGTTGGCCGCCGGAGTCACCGCTGTGGCACCAAGGGCGAGCGCAAGGCTGAGGCCAAAGATACTGGTGATGCTGGTGGTGGTCTTCGTCACGAGGCCGATCGTACCGGACCGTTTTGCCTTCCATGCGGCAGGATGCCAGGTGAGCGGGAAGATTGCGCAGATCCTGCGGAATCACAGCTAGGAGGCCGGCGTAATCCGGGACAAACACGGCTGGCGGACGAGTCAGGCCGGCTGGAGCAATCTCTCGATTGCCTCAGCCGGCCTGAGAACTGCGCAAATGAACTACGCAGAAAGTCCGCGCAAACTCTGCGCTCTCGCGGAAGGTAAGAGATTCGAACTCTTGGTACGGGGTCACCGCACACTGGTTTTCAAGACCAGCTCCATCGGCCGCTCGGACAACCTTCCCTAACGAGTAGTCTTTCATAGGCAGTCGGCTGCCACAAAAACACGCAGCGCTTACGGACGCTTGCAGCTCCCCGCCCTATTCTGGGGAGAGATGTTGAACGGACCTGGTGATCGCGGCGCGAGTGCGCGGAGCCAGTTAGGAATCGGGAGTGCTCCATGAAGGCTGTCTATATCTCAGAGCCCGGCGGACCCGAGGTCCTGGAAGTCCGTGAGGTCGACGACCCCGTGGCCGGCCCCGGCGAGGTGCTGATCGACGTCGTCGCCGCGGGCCTGAACCGTGCCGACGTCCAGCAGCGCAGGGGGTTCTACCCGCCGCCCCCGGGTGCCTCCGAGGTCCCCGGGCTGGAGGTCTCCGGCAGGATTGCAGGCTTCGGCCCGGGCGTCACCAAGGCGTTCTCCCTAGGGGACAAGGTGGTGGCGCTGCTCGCCGGCGGCGGCTACGCCCAGAAGGTGGCCGTGCCGGCCGGGCAGGTTTTGAGGATTCCCGACGGCGTGGATCTGGTCACGGCCGCATCCCTGCCGGAGGTCGCCGCGACGGTCTATTCCAACCTGATCATGACGGCGCAGCTCCAGCCGGGCGAGACGGTCCTGATCCACGGAGCCACGGGCGGGATCGGCACCATGGCCATCCAGCTGGCGAAAGCCATCGGCGCCCGGGTAGCCACGACGGCCGGCAATGCGGAAAAAGTCGGCACCGCCAAGGCCTTCCTCGGTGCGGATATCGCCATCAATTACGCGGAGGAGGACTTCCCCGCGAGCCTGCGCGCGCAGAACGGCGGCAAAGGCGCGGACGTGATCCTCGACGTCGTCGGGGCCAAGTACCTCGCGCAGAACATCGATGCCCTCGCTGACTACGGACGCCTGGTGGTGATCGGGCTCCAGGGCGGGGCCAAGGCGGAGCTGGACCTTGGGCAGCTGCTGCGAAAGCGGGCCGCCATCATCGCCACGGCGCTGCGTCCCCGCCCGGTCGAGGAAAAGACCGTGATCATGAACGCCGTGCGCGACGCCGTCTGGCCGATGCTGACCGACGGCAGGATCAGGCCCCTCGTGGCAAAGACTTTCCCGCTGGACCAGGTCGCAGCCGCGCACGCCTACTTCGATTCCGGCGACCACGTGGGCAAAGTCCTGCTGGTCATGTAGCGGCCGCGATGGCATGGCTGCTGCCTTAAACCGCAGGTCGGAGACGATTTATTCCGTCCGCAGTATGCGCTGTTTTGCGGTTCGGGCGGTAATGGCGATAACGTAAGTCCATACGCGGTATACACGCGTCTTGGGGCGCGTGTATGCTGTGTGGTTTCGTGACCTCCGGGAGCGCCATGTCTATCCGTCACAGTCTGCTCGCACTCTTGCAGGACCGGCCGCGCTACGGCTACCAGCTCAGGATCGAATTCGAGGACCGCACCGGTTCGTCCTGGCCGCTGAACATCGGGCAGGTCTACACCACCCTTGACCGGCTGGAACGCGACGGGCTGGTCCGCAATGACGGCGGCGACGGCGACGGGCACGTCATCTACAGCATCACTCCGGCTGGCCGGGCCGAAGTCCACGACTGGTTTACGGCCCCGGTCTCCCGGACCAATCCGCCCCGGAACGAACTCGCCATCAAGCTCGCCCTTGGTCTCACCATCCCCGGGACCGACGTCGGGGCCATCATCCAGGCCCAGCGGGCTGTCTCCATCCGCGCCCTGCAGGAATACACCAAGTCCCGCCGCGACACTGCCGCGCTTCAGCGCCCCGCCGATACCGCCAGGCTCCTGGTGCTGGACTCCCTGGTCTTCCAGACCGAGGCCGAAGTGCGCTGGCTGGACCTCTGCGAAGCCCGGCTGATGCAGCTCAGCAACCTCCAGGCGTAGCCCGGCCCGTAGCCCGGCCCGTAGCCCAGCCCGTGTCCCTGCCCCGTGGTGATTTCGGGGCCGCGCGAATGCCCGGTGGCCAACAGGGTTGCGCCGCCTCGCCCGGCAGCCCGTGAAGCGTGACCGTTCACCGCGCGATGCCGACCGCTCGCCGCACCGTCGGCATCGCCGGGGGCGGGGGCGGCCCCGGGGCGCGGACCCATTGGTAGGGTGCGGGGGGCAGTTCTGTACCCCCGGACTGCCCGGTTGGGTTTCTCAAGGAGGAGACATGGGCACAATGCCAGACGGCACACAAGGCGACAGCACGCAAGGCATCGCACCAGGCGGAATGCGCGGCACCGCACAACTCGACGACGGGATCGTTCCGGACCCGTCCCTACCGCCAACGTCGGTGGATGAGTCCGTCCGCGACTCGGCGGACCGCACCTGGACCCCCGGCAAAATCGCCCTGTGGGCGGCCATTGCTCTGCTGGGCGGAATCGCCTGGTTCATGCTCGCAATCATCCGCGGCGAGACCGTCAACGCCATCTGGTTTGTGTTCGCGTCGGTCTGCACGTACCTGATCGGCTACCGCTTCTATTCCAAGGTCATTGAGCGTTACCTGCTCAAGCCCGACGACCGCCGCGCTACTCCAGCCGAATACAAGGCCGACGGCAAGGACTACGTCCGCACGGACCGCAACGTCCTGTTCGGCCACCACTTCGCCGCCATCGCCGGCGCCGGTCCCCTGGTGGGCCCGGTCATCGCGGCACAGATGGGATACCTGCCCGGCACCATCTGGATCATCATCGGCGTCGTCCTCGCGGGCGCCGTTCAGGACTATCTCGTCCTGTTCTTCTCCATGCGCCGCGGCGGCCGCTCCCTGGGCCAGATGGCCCGCGAGGAACTCGGCGTGATCGGCGGCACCGCCGCCCTCATCGCGACGCTGCTCATCATGGTGATCATCGTCGCCATCCTCGCCCTGGTGGTCGTCAACGCCCTGGGCGAAAGCCCGTGGGGCGTCTTCTCGGTGGGCATGACCATCCCGATCGCCCTCTTCATGGGCGTGTACCTGCGCTACATCCGGCCGGGCAAGGTCATGGAGGTCTCCCTGATCGGCTTCGTGCTGCTCATGGCCGCCATCATCGGCGGCGGCGCAGTGGCAGGCACCGAGTGGGGTGCCGCGTTCTTCCACCTGGACAAGGTCACCATCGCCTGGGGCCTGATCGTCTACGGCTTCATCGCGGCCATCCTCCCCGTCTGGCTCCTCCTGGCCCCCCGCGACTACCTCTCCACCTTCATGAAAATCGGCGTGATCGTGATGCTGGCCCTGGCCATCATCGTGGTCCGCCCCGAGATCACGGTGCCGGCGTTCAGTGAGTACGCCAGCCGGGACAATGGCCCGGTCTTCTCCGGCGCCCTGTTCCCGTTCCTGTTCGTCACGATCGCTTGCGGCGCGCTGTCGGGCTTCCACGCCCTGATCGCCTCCGGCACCACACCCAAACTGATCGAAAAGGAGCGCCAGACGCGCCTGATCGGCTACGGCGGCATGCTAATGGAATCCTTCGTCGCCATCATGGCCCTCGTGGCCGCCATCTCCATTGACCGCGGCATCTACTTCGCCATGAACGCCCCCGTGGCGCTGACCGGCGGAACCGTCGAGACAGCGGCCGCGTGGGTCAACAGCCTGGGCCTGTCCGGCGTCAGCATCACGCCCGGCGACCTCGCGCAGACGGCCAAGGACGTGGGGGAGCAAAGCATCGTGTCCCGCTCCGGCGGCGCGCCCACCCTCGCCGTCGGCCTTGCGCACATCATGCAGCAGTTCATCGGCGGCACCGCGATGATGGCGTTCTGGTACCACTTCGCCATCATGTTCGAGGCCCTGTTCATCCTCACGGCCGTCGACGCCGGAACCCGCGTCGCCCGCTTCATGCTCCAGGACTCGATCGGCAACTTCGTCCCGAAGTTCAAGGAGCACTCCTGGCGCCCGGGCGCGTGGCTCTGCACCGCCATCATGGTAGCGGCCTGGGGCGCCGTCCTGATCATGGGCGTCACCGACCCGCTGGGCGGCATCAACACCCTGTTCCCGCTGTTCGGGATCGCCAACCAGCTCCTGGCGGCCATCGCCCTTTCGGTCTGTCTGGCCATCGCCGCGAAGCGCACCGCGTTGAAGTACCTGTGGATCGCGGCGGTGCCCCTGGCGTTCGCCGCCGTCGTGACCATCACGGCGAGCTTCTATAAGATCTTCTCGCCGGTTCCGGCCGTGGGCTACTTCGCCAATAACGCAGCCTTCGCCAAGGCCCTTGCGGACGGCAAGACGTCCTTCGGCACCGCCAAGACCCAGGCGGCCATGGAGGCCGTGGTCCGCAACACCATGATCCAGGGGTGGCTGTCGATCATCTTCGTGGTGCTGAGCATCATCGTCATCATCACTGCCGTGATTGCAACCATCAAGGCGCTGCGGAACACGGCCGCGGGGCTCCCCAGCGCCGGACACGAAGACCCGGCCCAGGCCTCCCGCGTTTTCGCCCCCGCCGGGTTCATTCCCACCGCCGCGGAGCGCGAGCTCGTGGCCGAGTGGAACAAACTCGCGGCCGGGCAGCGGCTCGAAAAGTCCGGACACCACTGATGCGGAGCCGGACATGAACGCGGTCCTGGCCGGGTTCCGCGGAGTTGCCGAGTA
Organism: Arthrobacter sp. NicSoilB8; assembly: GCF_019977355.1. Taxonomy (NCBI): domain Bacteria; kingdom Bacillati; phylum Actinomycetota; class Actinomycetes; order Micrococcales; family Micrococcaceae; genus Arthrobacter; species Arthrobacter sp. NicSoilB8. The sequence continues at coordinate 774,946 of NZ_AP024655.1, forward strand.
CCTCGGCGGAGTCCTGGGCGCCGACGCGTACAAGAAGTACCTGGCGCATCACGAGGCCTCGGGCCACACCGGACCGCCCCTGACCGAGCGGGAGTTCTGGCGGGACCGAACCGACCGGCAGGACATCAGCCCCCAGGGGCGGTGCTGTTGAGCAGTGCTGTTGAACGGTGCTGTTGAACCGGCGTTGCTGAGCCGGTGCTGTTGAACCGGCGTTGCTGAGCCGGTGCTGTTGAACCGGTGTTGCTGAGCCTGTGCTGTTGAGGCGGCGATGGAAGGGCAGCCCGGACCAGCTGGGCGGCTGAAACGAGACACCGGCAGTACCGGGGGAGAGGCGCCGTCGGGCACATGCGTGTCCGACGGCGCCTCTCCGCTTCCGGCGGACGCCGGGTTCGCGTCGCCGGGCGCATGAGAGTATGAAGCCATGAGCGATCAGCACGACACTCAGCACGACACTCAGTCCGGAGCCCAAACTGCCGACAATGTGCCTGTCGAGGGCACCCCTGTGGACGACGCACCCGTCGAGGGCACCCCTGTGGACGACGCACTCGTCGAGGGCACCCCTGTGGACGACGCACTCGTCGAAGGCACCCCTGTGGAGGACACCCTGCCGCTGGCCGGCACGCCCCTTGCGTCACCGGATGCGGTGCCGCCCGGCGGTCGCAGCGGACCCGGGCCCAGGCCGCCCCGGGGAAGCGAACTTCAGGACCTGGTGGACCAACCGGCGAAGGTCATGCGGATCGGCACGATGATTAAGCAGTTGCTGGACGAGGTGAGGTCCGCGCCGCTGGATGATGCAGCCAGGGTGCGGCTGGCCGAAATCCACGAGCGCTCCATCAAGGAGCTCGAGGACGGCCTCGCCCCGGAGCTCGTGGAGGAGCTCGAACGGATCAACCTTCCCTTCCCGGAGGACGCCACCCCCTCCGACGCGGAACTTCGGATTGCCCAGGCCCAGCTGGTCGGCTGGCTGGAGGGGCTCTTCCACGGCATCCAGACCGCCATCGCGGCCCAGCACGCCGCCCGGGAGCACGCCTACGCCCAAATGCAGCTGCGCCAGCTGCCGCCGGGAACCGTGATCGCGCCGGGCGTCATCATCGGGGAGAACGGCGAACCGGTCCGCGCCGCCGCACCCCGTCGCGGTGCCGACCCCTCCCAGCCCCCCGAACCCGCGGACCCGGACCACGGTCCCGGCCAGTACCTCTAGCGCGACCTTGGGCTTCTTCAGCACAGCACGGCAAGGACGCAGGGACGACGCCGAACTCGGCAAGGGCCTCTGGCGGCGCGCCCATGACCGCTTCAACCGCGGGCTGGACCGCTACCATCAGGTCCTCGAGGGCGTCGAGGACGAGACGCTGTACGGCGAGCTGGTCGACATCGCCAACGAGCTCTCCGCCCTCGCGCCCCGGGTCCGGGAGATCTGTGTGGAGGCCCAGCGGCGGTTTCCCAGCAATGGACTTGATATCCCCGGACCACTGGCCGGGGTTCACCGCGCCCTCTCCACGGCAGGCAATTCGCTCGCCATGACGGCGGAGGCGGCCGCGATGCTCCGCCTCGCCGTGGGCCCCGTCCCGGCGGGCGCGGCGTCCGTGCGGCGGCGCGCCGAATCCGTACTGGAACACGTCCACGACGCCGAACGGCGGCTTGCGGAGGCTGGCGGCGGTTCCGCGCCGGCCTGAACGCAGTTCCGGAACGTTCGGAAGGGGCCCCGCCGCTAGTCCGGCCCGTCATGGCGTTCCGCCGTGTGCCCGTGTGCCTGTATTCCCGGTATGGCCTGCATGCCCCGGTATCCAGCGGTACTCTGCGGTATTCCAGGTATTCCAGGTATTCCCGGTTACGCGCCTAGCTTAGCTTCGCCCTGGCGCTAGCCGGGCAGCGCCGATACCGGCAGGATAGTCGTATGACTTTTTCACCGGAACTGACTTTCAATGACGGCAACACCATCCCCCAGCTTGGCTACGGAGTGTGGCAGGTTGAAGATGACGTGGCCGAAAAGGTGGTTGTCCAGGCGTTCGAGGCCGGCTTCCGCCACATCGACACCGCCAAGATCTACGGCAACGAGGCAGGGGTGGGCCGCGCCATTGAGCGCTCCGGCCTCAAGCCCGAGGAAATCTTCATCACCACCAAGCTGTGGAACGCGGACCAGGGCTACGAGTCAACCTTGAAGGCATTCGAGGAGTCCATGGAGCGGCTGGGCCTCGAAACCCTGGACCTGTACCTGATCCACTGGATGCAGCCCAAGCAGGACAAGTACGTTGACACCTGGAAGGCCCTCATAGAGCTCCAGAAGCAGGGCCGCGTCAAGACGATCGGCGTCTCCAACTTCACCAAGGAGGGCCTGCAGCGCCTGATTGATGAGACCGGCGTGGTTCCGGCCATCAACCAGGTCGAACTGCACCCGTTCTTCAACCAGGCTGAACTGCGCGAATTCAACGCTTCCAAGGGAATCCTCACTCAGGCCTGGTCGCCGCTGGGCCAGGGCGGCGAGCTGCTCGAGAGCCCGGTCATTTCCCAGATTGCCGCCAAGCACGGTGCCACGCCGGCCCAGGTTGTCATCGCCTGGCACCTGGCGATCGGCAACGTGGTCATCCCGAAGTCGGTGACTGAGTCCCGGATCCGCGAAAACTACGCGGCCCTGAACGTCACCCTCGATGAGACCGACATCCAGGCCATCGACGGACTGGACCGTTCCGCCGAAGGCGCCGGACGGATCGGCCCGGACCCGGCCGTCTCCGACTTCGCCTAAGCGACAGTCCCCAGACGCCGGAACCGCGCTCCACCGGCCACAGCCGGTGGGGCCGGGCGGCGTTCGCTGAGGGCCTTCACCCGCACAGGTGGAGGCCCTTCCTGCTGTCCTGACCCGCGCCCGGCCGTTTTAAGTGCCGGCCGGAGTCAGGCGGCGGCGCGGCGCTCTTTCACCTGGACTGCATCGACGACGGCCCAGCCGTCTTCGCCCACAACGCACCGGCTGGCGAAGCGGTCCGCGGCGGCAGCGTCATCGAAGCTCTCGGAGCGGATGCGTCCGCAGTCCGTGTCGAGGTAGGTCACTGTGAAATACAGTCCGCCAGCCCCTGCGTCGCCTGGATCCTGCTGGAAACTGTGCTGGAAACCCCGGTTGAAATCGTGGTCGAAATCTGGGTTGAAATCTTGGCTGTTCTCCATGATTCCAGTGTGCAACCGACCTCTGACAGTAAGGCTTCAGCCCTGCGGCGTGTTGCCGAGCCGAAGCACGCGTTCCCGGGCCAGGACTTCCTTGCGGCGTTCCCGGTCGGCGGCCCGTGCCGTTTGCTGCGCCATCGCCGCTGCCAGCTCGTGACGCTTCCGTGCTTGCTTGAGCGCGGCTTCTGCCAGCTCCAAACGCCCCCTGAGGTCGCGCACCTCATCGGCTAGCCGGGCGGTTTCCGCCGCCGTGTCAGCCAGCTCCGCCGCCACCCTGTGGGCTTCCTCGTTCGCGGCGGTGGCGGACTCTGACGCCGCCAGGAGGCCGGCCCGCGCACGTTCCAGCGCCGACGGCGATGGCACCCTCTGCACTTTGCCAACGGCCTGGAGCAGGGGTTTCTGCGCTGGCCGTTGTCCGCCGGCAGTATCGCTGCGGTGAGCAGCCCGGGCCGGCGGTTCCGCCTTCCGGCCGCCCGGTGCCCCGCCGTCGGCGATTTCCCGTGCGCCGCCGTCAGCTCCCGTTCCCGTGGCCCCCGCGCTGCCCGCGCTGCCCGCGCTGCCCGCGCTGCCCGCGCTGCCCGCGCTGCCCGCGCTGCCCGCGCTGCCCGCGCTGCCCGCGCTGCCCGCGCTGCCCGCGCTGCCCGCGCTGCCCGCGCTGCCCGCGCTGCCCGGGCTGCCCGGGATGCCGGGGACAGCCACCGCGCCGGCGAGATCGACGACGTCGACCCCGTCCGCTGAGAGCGCCCGGAGCAGACAGCCGCTCTGCACTGCGGCTGCGGCCGCCGGGTCGGCCGTGGCGGCCCGCAGGGTCTGCTCCACTTCTGACGCCACTGTCGCACTGACCGCCCGGCCCTGTTCCGCCGCCAGGACACCTGCCGTCGTTACCGCTCCGGCCAGCAGCCGACGCCGCTGCTGCGCGAGGCGGCGGAGGTCCGCTGCATCCAGGGCGGACTGCGCGGCCTGCATCGAGGTCCCCAGCTCCGCCAGCTCCCGCAGGATTTCCGGATGGTGCGCCGCAAGCATGTTCACCGCCCAGGCCGCCACGGAGGGTTTGGGCAGGGCGCGCACTTCGGCCGCCAGGGCGCGTTGTTCTGCGGCGGTGATGCCAAGGGAACTGATGTCCTTGGCCGCGGCCGTCCTTGCCGCCACGAACTCGCCATACGGCAACGCGTACAGCGGTCCGGCAATGCCCGCGAGTTCCCGGGTTCCCATGCAAGAATCATAGGAGCCCCGGCCCCGCAGCGAGTTCCAGCTCGCGCGCCCGTCCTGAGACCCGGCGGCACCACGTCCTTGAGGAGTGTTCACTTGATCGAAATTGGCGGGCTCCCGGCCCACGTCCTGCTCGTCCACGCCGTGGTGGTGCTCGCGCCGATCGCGGGCCTGGCTGCCATCATCTATGCCGTAACACCGCGCTGGTGGGGCTACTTGGCGTGGCCCCTGGGCGTGTTGTCGCTGGGGCTGGTTCCGGTGTCACTCTTGACCGCGCAGGCAGGCGAGCAGCTGGAGAAGGCCCGTCCGGCGTCGGCCCTGGTTCACGAGCACGCCCAGCAGGGCGATGTGCTCAAAGTGGTTTCCGTGATCTTCTTTGTCCTCGTCGCGGCGATGCTGGTGGTCACGTACGAGCCCTTTAGCCGGCGTCTGGCGTTCCTCGGCAGTCTTCGCGGAAGCCGTCTTGTCAGGGGTGTGCTCCTTGTCGCCGGTGCCGTGGCGGGCGGCTTCTTCATTTACCAGAGCATCATTACGGGCCATTCCGGCGCGGCGTCAGTCTGGGCGCGCTAAGTCCGCCCCCGCTCGGTGTGCCCCCTCTCGGTCCGCCCACCAGGCGGCCCGTGGCCCGCTGACAGCCGGGTCCGGCGCAGCGTCACCAGCAGCAGAACCAAAGCCGCCGCCTGGAGCGCCGCCACCGCCATGATGAGCGCCGGCCGCGCGCCGTAGAGCGCCCCGTACAACGCGCCGCCGGCCAACGCTCCGGCGCCCTCGAACGCCGCGAACACCCCGTAGGCCGTGCCCTGCCGGGGCTGGGGCACAAGATCGGCGACCAACGCCTTGACCGTGGAGTCCTGGATGCCCGTGGCGGCGCCCCAGATCAGGACGCCGGCCACCACGAGCCCGGCGCTCGGCGCCAGGGCGAGAACCGGCACCCCCGCAATCAGCACGGGCAGCGCCAGGAGAACGGCCGCGCCGGCACGATCGTAGAGGACCCCGCTGGTGAGGGCCCCGACGGCTGCAGCCCCCATGGCACCGGCGTATAGCAGCGGAACCAGCGAGACGGGGACCGCGACGGCGGCCGTCAAGTGATACGAGATGACGCCGAAGGCCACCAGGCCGGCGCTCCAAAAGAATGCGGCCGCGGCAAACAATATGAAGACCCCGGAGAACGCCGACGGCGGCAGGCCGGCGGCCGGCCCACGGACCGGCGCCGACCCCGGAACCGCGCCGTGCGCCGAATCGTGCGCCGGATCCGGTGCGGCAACCGGCGATGCAGCCGACGCGGGGAGGCCCGGCTCGGCGGTGCCCGGGGCGGGAAGGCCGGCGGGGGCGGCGTCCAGCGTTTCGGTGTCCGCACCCGGATCCCGGATCCGGCGTCGCAACCACACGAGAATCCCCAGCGCCGTCACCGCCGGAATGACGAGCACCGCGAACGCCGCCGGTAGTGAGCCGGTGGCAACCAGGACCGCCGAGACGAGCAACGGGCCCAGGAGCGCCCCGGCCAGATCCAGGGATTTGTGGACGGCGAAGCCTCGGCCCCGGCCAACCGGCTTGGCAACGGCAGCAAGCAGGACGGTCTTCGCCGGGCTCCGCACGGCTTTGCCAACCCTGTCCCCGATAATGAGCACAGCCGCCAGGGCCAGTCCGGCGGAACCCGCCAGGGGTGTTACCGCCAGAAGCGGGACGCACACAACCGTGAGCGCATACCCCGCCATCGTGAAGGTCCAGTACTTCCCGGTGCGGTCCGCCCAGGGACCGAACACCAGCCGCAGCCCTTGGGATGCTGCCTCCGCGGCGCCCGTCACGAGGCCCACGAACAGTGCGGACGCGCCGAGCTGGGCAAGCAGTGGACCTCCCAGCGGGCGGGCGCCGTCGGAGACCATGTCCGTCGCGAGGCTGACGAGGCCGAATCCGACCACCGGACCCCATAGCGGGCGACGCCGCGGGCGGGGATGGCCGCCGGACCCCACCGGCGGGGCTGCCTGCCGGCGGCCAATCAGCCTGTGGCCGGGCCGTTCCATTCCCTAAGGCTGGCGGACTGCCCGGAAAAAGACAATACGCAGGTCAGGACCCCGTGGCACCGGCATGGCACAGGAGGAAATACTGGGCAAAGTGGTTCATTCGCGGAAGGGCCAGCGCCGGCCGGCGCCTTCGGACACGGGGCGGCCGCTACCGACGGCAGGATCCTCATCACTGACCTATGGGAGACGAAGGAGTTCTACGACGCTTTCGCGAAAGATCAGATCAGCCCGTTCAGCGCCGAAGCTGGACTCCCCGGGCCGCCCAAAGTGATGAATCTAGTCGTCCTTCCTTTTGGGCATGAAAGGTCTCGGGATCGGACGTCAGCTTGACTGGCTGAGCGCGAAACTCACCTTCGAAGCAAGCGACAGATGGGTAAAACCGGAGCACTATTAATGCTGGAGCGGGTCAATGATCGACGCTCCTCAGCCCGGGCTCGCAGCCCGCACTCAAATTGGGGGACAACTTGAAAAGACGCATCACTTGCCTGCGGGCCGCCGCGACCCTGACGGGCGTCCTGCTCACTGCCGCGGCCTGCGCCGTCCCGCGGGCGAGCACGGAGCCGAACGCTACGCCCCTGAGTCCGCCGGCCGCCACCGTGGAGCTCTCGCCCAGCGTGGCAGCCACGGCTACCGGTGCACCGGCAGCCAGTGAGACGGCGGCGCCGGCTTCCGAGACCCGCCAATCTGCACCGATGGCGACGTTCACCTTCCCGGACGGCCACATTTCCTTCACGTACCCGGCCGACTGGACCGTCACGGTCAAACCCGGTCCGGCCCTCAACGCGGAAGCCCAGAAGACCTCCTACGACGCCACCATCAAGGACGAGTCCGGCGCCGAGGTGGCCCGCATTTACAGCGGCATGTACGGCGACGGCGCCGCCGGTCCGGCCAGGCGGACCATTCTTGATCACGCACCCGTGCCCGGCATCACCAACATGGCAGGGGAAGCCACGGAATTCGGCTTCGCCTATGACGAGTACCTGGACGGCAGCTACTACTACTTCATGGACGTCCGGAATGCCAGGGAGTTCCTGGCGACGACCGATTCTTCAGGTTCCAACCAGATCCTGCTGCCCAACGGGGTCCTGAGCGCCTGGGTCGTCCTGTCCGGTTCGCCGTCCACACTGGCCTTTGCTTCGCCGGCCGCCGCGAATGCCTGGATGGAAACCGGACGGTACGCCCAGCTTAAGTCGGTGCTCCTCAGCCTGAGCTACGCGTAGGTTCGCGCGCGGGCATTTTGTCCCTTATTGCTGCCCATTCCAGTTCGGACGCTTCTCCATGACGCTAGCCGGTCGACGAACCAGACTGGATGGTCTGCCGGTCGGCCATCAGGCTGGATGGCACTTCGATGAGCCGAGGGCATCCCACCGTCACAAACAAAAGACCCCGTATTCCCGCTGAATCAGCGGGGATACGGGGGTCTTGTCCGAGCTTCCTGCCAGAATCGAACTGGCGACCTTCTCATTACGAGTGAGACGCTCTACCAACTGAGCTAAGGAAGCAACCACATGAAAGCCCGGCGAACCGGGCGGATCATGCAAGAGATAACTGTAATAGAGTCCCGGCGTCCGGGTCAAAATGAGCGTCCGCGGCTGCCCGCGGGGCTGGCCGAAGGGCCCTAGCAGACGGTGTTGTCCGCCGGGGCTTTACCGTCCACCAGATACTCATCGACCGCGTTGCCGATGCAGCTGTTGGAGCGGCCGTAGGCCGTGTGGCCCTCGCCCTTCCAGGTCAGCAGCGAGGCATTCCCGAGTTGCTTGCGCAGGGCACTGGCCCATTCCACGGGGGTGGCCGGATCGCCTGTGGTTCCCACAACAACAATCGGGGACGAGCCCTTGTACTCAACCGGGGCGGGGGTCCGGACGTTCTTGTACGGCCAGTCCTTGCAGTTGCTTCCGCCATAGGCGAAGTAGTAGCCCAGGGTGGGCGAGAGCATGCGCAGCTTCTGGTCCTCGGCCCGCATGGACGCGGTGTCGGACGCCATCGGGTAGTCCAGGCAGTTGATGGCGTTGAACGCGAAGGAGCTGTTCGAGGTGTAGGTGCCGCTGGGGTCCCGGTCGGCGCCGAAGTCGGCGAGCTGCAGCATGCCAGTCCCGTCGCCGGCCAGGGCCGTCGCGAGCGCCCGGGTGAGGATCGGCCAGTTGTCGTTGTTGTACAGCGGGATGATGAGGCCGCTGACGAATGTTGACCCCGAGACCTTACGGCCATCCTTCGCCGGCAACGGATTGGCCTCGGCGGCAGTGATGGCATTGCGGATCTGCTGGACGCCTTCCTCGGTGCTTCCCGTGAGCGGGCATCCGCTGCTCTGCTGGCAATTGGCGACATAGGAGTGGAGGGCCTTGTCGAAGGCCACGGCCTGGCCGCTGGTGAGGTCCTCGTAGCTCAGGGACGGGTCAAGGGCGCCGTCGAGGACCAGGCGGCCGACGTTGTCCGGGAACAGCGAGGCGTACGTGGCGCCCAGGAGCGTTCCGTAGGAGTAGCCCAGATAGTTCAGCTTCGCGTCGTTGACCACTCCGCGGAGGATGTCGAGGTCCTTGGCGGCGCTGACGGTGTCGATGTGGGCCAGGACCGGACCCGTCTTCGCCACGCACTTGGCTGCAATGGCCTTGTTGTCGGCAAGGGCCGCTTCCAGCCCGGCGTCGGTGTCCAGGGCGTAGGTCTTGGCCCGGGACGCGTCGCGTTCCGGGTCCGTGAGGCACGTGACGGGAGCAGAGCGCTTCACGCCGCGCGGGTCGAAGCCCATGATGTCGTAGGCGGACCGGACCTTGTCCGAGATGTTGGTGTTGGCCGCGTCCCTGACGAAGTCGTAACCGGAGCCGCCCGGGCCGCCCGGGTTGACCAGGAGGGTGCCCTTCTTGTCGCCCTTCGTGGCGAGCTTGATGGCAGCAAGTTCAATGTGGTCGCCGTCAGGCTTGCTGTAGTCCAGCGGAACCTTGACCTTGGCGCACTGGAAGGCGCCCCCCTCGCAGGGTTTCCAGTCGATCTGCTGGGAGTAGAAACTGCGCAGTTCCGCCGGTGCCGCGGCGGCGATCGAGGGATCCGCCTGCCCCGAAGCTGCCCCCGGCTGCGCGGCGCTCGACCCGCCGCCGCTTCCGCCGCCGAAGAGGGTGCACGAGGCCAGGGTGAGGGCCAGGGCCACGGCGCCGACTGCCCGCATGCCGATCGCCAGTGATCGGGATCTTGCGGACTGGGGTCGAGCAGGCTTCATGCGGTTCTCCTTGGAGGAATAGGAACGAAAGCGAAGATGATCGTTGGAGTGGCCTGGGCCGTCAAATAAGGCTGGAAGCCATGGACTCGATGGCCAGCAGCGGCGCCACGTTGGTAGTGGTGATCCGTTTGCGGGCCTTGTTGATGGCGTCCATGCGGGCAAGGGTCACTTCGGCGGTGGAACGGGAGGCGAACTCAACGAGCTCGCTTCTGAGTTCAAGGTTGACGAGTTCCACGGCGTTCCCCATCTGGATGATCAGGACATCCCGGTAAAAGGACAACAGGTCCGTCAGTGTGCGGTCAAGGGAATCGGTGACGGAGCGTTTGGCGCGGCGTTTCTGGTCGTCCTCGAGTTGCTTGACCTGGCTGCGCATGGCCGGCGGCAGCGTTCCGCTTTCGGGTGCCCCGAGGGTGGCCAGCAGGGCGGTTTTCTCGGCGGCGTCGCGCTCGTCATTCGAGCTGGTGGCTTCCTCAGTGGCGATCTTGACCAGCTTTTCGGCCATCATCACAGCTGCCGTGACGCCGCGGAGTGACAGCGGAAAGCGCACGGTCTCGAGGCGGCGCTCCCGTGCCTCCGGGTCCCGGGCCAGGCGGCGGGCGATCCCGACATGGCTTTGTGCCGCGCGGGCGGCGCGCTCGGCAACCGCCGGGTCCACGCCGTCGCGCTTGACCAGCAGGGCCGCGACGTCGGCGGCGGGCGGTAGCCGCAGCGCCACCGGACGGCAGCGGGAGCGGATCGTCACGAGGACATCGGCGGGGGAGGGGGCGCAGAGCATCCAGACGGTGCGGGGCGTGGGTTCCTCGATGGCCTTGAGCAGGACGTTGGTGGTCCGCTCGGCCATCCGGTCCGCATCCTCCACCACGATGATCCGCCACCGGCCCGACGACGGCCGGTTCCCGGCGGTGGACACGAGCTCGCGCGCCTCGTCGATGGTGATGGTGACCTTCTCCGTGCGCACGAATGCGACGTCGGAATGGGTTTCGCCGAGGATGGTCAGGCATGCCGGGCATTCGCCGCAGCCGCGGAGACTGACGTCCTCCTGGTCACAATTCAGGGCCGCGGCGAAGGCCTTCGCGGCATTGGAGCGGCCGGAACCGGGCGGTCCGGTGAAAAGCCACGCATGCGTCAGCCCGTCGCCCTGGGCCGCTTGCCGCAGCTGGGCCACGACGGCGTCCTGGCCCTGGAGGTCGTCCCAGACGCTCATGCCGAGCTGCTTTGGGTGACGGCCAGCAGGGACTCGACGCGCTCGAAGATCCGTGCGGCGAGCTCGGCGACGGGAAGGCGGGCGGGCAGTACCAGATAAGCCTCCGGCCGGGCCGCGGCCAGGTCCAGGAAGGCTGTCCGGATTTTGGCGTGGAATTCGTCGGCCTCGGACTCGAGGCGGTCTTCGGCGGCGTCGCCGGCGGTGCGCCGCTGCCGGCCGACGGCGGGCTCGACGTCGAGAAGTACCGTCAGGTCCGGTTGCAGGCCCGACGTCGCCCAGGCGTTGATGTCCCGGACCGCTTCCGTCCCGAGGCCGCGGCCTGCACCCTGGTATGCGACCGAGGAGTCAATGTACCGGTCCGTCAGGACGATTTCGCCGCGTTCCAGGGCGGGCCGGATGACCTGGCTCGCGTGCGCGGCCCGGGACGCCGCGAATATCAGGGCCTCGGTGTGGGCGTCGATGTGGCCGTGGCCGTGGTCCAGGACCAGGGAGCGCAGCTTCTCGCCGATCGGCGTGCCGCCCGGTTCCCGGGTCCGCAGCACCGTGAAGCCGCTCGTTTCCAGGGCCTTGGCGAGTTCCGCCGCCTGGGTGGACTTGCCGGCGCCGTCTCCGCCCTCGAAGGCGATGAACAGTCCGGGCCACAGTCGAGGCAACAGGCCGGACAACTGTTGAGGGGACGCTCCGGGGCTCTGGGTAGTCACGGTTCTAGACTACCGACAATCACTGACACTGCAGTCTGCTTGGGGCCTGCGGCGTAACGGCTTGGGTGCCATGCGCGGCGCCCGCGTACCCTGTCTCCATGAGTCTCTCTGATGAACTGGCCGCAACGCTTTCGCCGGAATCCCTGGTTGTGGCGGCAGGGCGCCCGCCGCGCACCCGCGACGAACCGGTCAACCCGCCGCTGGTGCTGTCCTCGACCTACTTCGGGACGGGGCCGCTGGGCGACGGCGACCGCGGCTACGGCCGGTATTCCAACCCCACGTGGGACCCGTTCGAAGAGGCCCTGGGCCAGTTGGAAGGCGCGGACCTGCCGGGCCTGCTCTACGCCTCGGGACTCGCCGCCGTCAGTTCAGCGTTGTCCCTGGTGCCGGCCCAGGGCGTGCTCGTGATGCCGTCGCACAGCTACGCGGGATCGGTCACCATGGCCACCGAACTGGCGGCCAAGGGCTTCCTCGAATTGCGGACGGTGGACATCGCGGACACCGGTGCCGTCATGGCCGCGCTTGCGCCGGCCGGCGGCCGCGCCGCCAGCATGCTGTGGCTCGAGAGCCCCACCAACCCCATGCTCGGCATCGCGGACATGCGGACCCTGACCGCCGCGGCGCATGAGGCGGGCGCGATCGTCGTCACGGACAACACCTTTTCCACGCCGCTGGTGCAGCAGCCCCTGAGCCTGGGCTCCGACGTCGTGCTGCATTCGGTGACGAAGTACCTCTCCGGCCACTCCGACGTCGTGCTCGGTGCGCTCGTGACGTCCGACGCCGGTCTCCGCGCCGCCCTGCTGCACCACCGCACCATCCACGGCGGGATCGCCGGACCGTTCGAGGCGTGGCTGGCGCTGCGCGGGCTCCGCACCCTGGCGCTGCGGATTGAACGCTCGCAGGCGTCGGCGCAGGTCCTGGCCGAACGGCTGAACGGGCACCCGCGGATCGCCGGGATCCGCTTCCCCGGCCTGGCCTCGGACCCCGGCCACGAACGTGCCAAGGCACAGATGAAGGGGTTCGGTTCCATCCTGTGCATCGAGGTGGCGCCGGCAGCAGGCCGCAGCGGCGCGGAGGCGGCGGACCGCATGATCAGGGCCCTGCACCTCTGGCTTCCCGCGACGTCCCTGGGCGGGGTGGAATCCCTGATCGAACGCCGGCGCCGGCACACGGCCGAGCCGGAGAGCGTGCCGGACAATCTGGTCCGGTTGAGCGTGGGAATTGAGAACGTGGAAGACCTCTGGGCCGATTTGGAACAGGCGTTGGGGACTCTGGACGGTTAGGCTGGGGGAGTGGACGGACGCATACTTATTTCCTTTGTCGAATCCGGGGTTTACCTGGTCCTGGCTGTCGTGGCCTTTGCCCTGGAGGCATGGGCGTTTTTCGACTGCCTTCGGCACAAGGCCAACGCGTTCGAGGCAGTGTCGAAGCGGACCAAGACCTTCTGGCTGGCCCTGACCGGCGGCGCGTTCGCGGTTGGCCTGTTCTCCCTGCTCTCGCAGCTGGGCAGCAGCGGCGGCGCGAGTTCGCTCGGAATTTTCGGACTGGCAGCCGTGACGGCAGCGTCCGTGTACCTCGCCGACGTCCGCCCCGCGGTCAAGGACGCCGGCCATGGCCGGGGCCGCAACATGGGCCCCTACGGGCCCTGGTGACCACTGCCGGCTAACTCCACGGCGCCACGGCCTCCCAGCCGACCGTCACTTCGCCGAGCCGCCAGCGCGACGGGCCGTCCTGGACGGGCCAGCCGGCATCCAGCAGCGCCCGGCACATGGCCGAGAAGCGCTGCCGGTTGCCGAACGACGCCAGCGGAGCCGCCTCCAGCCAGGCCTTGTCCATCGCCTGCAGGTAGGCGTGGATCTTCTGTCCGGGCACATTGCGGTGGATCAGGGCCTTCGGCAGCCGTTCGGCGACGTCGGAGGGCAGCGTAAAGGCGCCGAACCGCATGGACACGCTCAGGCTCAGCGGCCGCTCGGCGTCGAGCGCCACCCAGGCGGCGCGACGCCCGATTTCATCGCACGTGCCGTCGATGAACAGTCCGCCCGCGGCAAGACGGCCCTGCACCAGCCGCCAGATGCCGGGCACGTCGGCTTCCTCGTACTGACGCAGCACGTTGAAGGCGCGGACCAGCACGGGGCTTCCGGCCACGGGCAGCTCAAAGCCGCCCAGTTGGAACGTCAGGCCCGGCTGTTCGAGCGCCTTGGCCTGCCGGACACGCTCCGGTTCGATCTCGATCCCCACCACCTTCATGTCCGCGCGGACGGCCGAGAGGCGTTCGAAGAGTTCGACGGCGGTGGCCGGCGAGGCGCCGTAGCCGAGGTCGACGGCGAGAGGATCGGCCGCGGCGCGCAGCCGCCAGGCCTGCGGCCCGGTCAGCCAGCGGTCCACGCGGCGCATCCGGTTGGGGTTCGTGGTTCCCCTGGTCACGTTTCCCACGGGCCGGCCGCCCCGCATGCCGCTTCCCGCCCCGCCCTGGTTCCGGGGGGCCAGCACCCGTTCAGCCTTTTGCACCACAAACCCACCATATCCTCCACGCCCCGCCCCCACCCTTCACTGCAACGCGGGGTCAGATCCGGCCCATGCCGGGCCCCGGGACGGGCGCGAGGTGACCCCGCGTTGCAGTGAAGAGCGCGCGGTGTAACGCTCTGCGCCGCCCGCGGGGGCTCGGCTAGGATGAAAACCATGACCTACAAGCTGATTCTGCTGCGCCACGGCCACAGCGAATGGAACGCCAAGAACCTGTTCACCGGCTGGGTGGACGTTGACCTGAACGACCAGGGCCGCGCTGAGGCGGTTCGCGGCGGCGAGCTCCTCGTGGAGAACAACATCCTCCCCGACATCCTCTACACTTCGCGGCTGAAGCGGGCCATCAACACGGCCAACCTGGCCCTCGACAAGGCCGACCGCGGCTGGATCGACGTCAAGCGCGACTGGCGCCTGAACGAGCGCCACTACGGTGCGCTGCAGGGCAAGGACAAGGCCCAGACCCTCGCTGAGTACGGCGAGGAGCAGTTCATGACCTGGCGCCGTTCCTACGACACCCCGCCGCCGCCCCTGGCCGATGATTCCGAGTTCTCCCAGGTGGGGGACCCGCGCTATAAGGACCTCGGCGACGCCGTCCCGCGCACCGAGTGCCTGAAGGACGTCCTGATCCGGCTGCTGCCGTACTGGGAATCGGACATCAAGGCCGACCTCAAGGCCGGCAAGACCGTCCTGGTGACCGCCCACGGCAACTCGCTCCGGGCCCTGGTCAAGCACCTGGACGGCATCAGCGACGAAGACATCGCCGGCCTGAACATCCCCACCGGCATCCCGCTGGTCTATGAACTGGACGAGAACTTCAAGCCGCTGAACCCGGGCGGCACGTACCTCGACCCCGAGGCCGCCGCCGAGTCCATCAAGGCAGTCGCCAACCAGGGCAAGAAGTAGTCGGTACCCGCACCGCGCGAAGCGCAGAACACAGTGCAGAACAAACGACGGCGTCCGGCCACCCCCAAGGTGACCGGACGCCGTCGTTGTGTCAGCGGTTGGCCCGCGTCAGATGTGTTCGATGGTGTTCGGCTGCCACGCGCCGGTGACCAGGTACGTGACCTTCTGGGCCACGGAGACGCCGTGGTCGGCGAAGCGCTCAAAGTAGCGGCTGGCCAGTGCAACGTCCACAGTGGTGGCGGCCGACTCGTGCCAGTCGCTGCGCGCGATTGCCTTGAAAACGCTCAGGTGCAGATCGTTGACGGTGCTGTTGGCCTTCATGATGTCCCGGGCAACGCCAAGGTCGCGGGTGGCCAGCAGCTCAGTGAGCTTCTGCGCGATCAGCAGGTCCTGTTCCGCGAAGCTCTTGAAGGTTTCCTTCAGCTGATCCGGGACCACGGTGGCGGGGTACCGCAGACGCGCCAGCTGGGCCAGGTGGCGGGCGAGGTCGCCCATGCGTTCCAGCGAGGCGCTCATCCGGAGCGAGCCAACGAGCATGCGCAGATCGCTCGCCACGGGACCCTGCAGGGCCAGGATGTCGATGGCGCGCTCGTCAAGACTGTTTTGCAGGAAGTCGATGCGGGCATCGGCGGCTATCACGTCCTCGGCGAGGTCGATATCGGCGCCCTGGAATGCTGTCGTGGCCTTGTCGATGGCCTCTGTGACCAGCGTTGAGATCTCGACGAGCTGTTCCCGTACCTGGGCGAGCTCCTCCTGAAAAACCTTACGCACGTGTGCGTCCTTTCCTCGGAAATATTGCCTGCAATCGAAGTGGCGGGCCTATTTCGGTTCACCTACCGGCGCTCCAACGCTCAACTCTTTCAGTGCCCGGTGAACTGTTACGCCCCAATAGGTGAACGTTAGCTGAACCGGCGCCCGTTTCGCAGGAGATTTCCGTTTCGGCCTCGCGGCAGAGCATAAGCTGGAGCCGTGGATCCAATGCTCATCGGCGTGATCGCCGGCCTGATCGGCCTCTCGTTTGGCATGTTCGGCGTACTCGCGTTCCGGGTGAGTGAGCAGCAGCGGCACATTGTCGACGTCGACGTCGAGGACCCCACCCTGCCTGAAGGCGCCGCTGAGGTGCTCGCCGTTCTCGGCCGCGCGTTCGTGGTGGTCGACGCGATCGACGGCGTGGTCCGCGCCAGCCCTGCCGCGTACGCCTACGGCCTGGTCCGCGGGCACACCCTGGTGCACCAGCAGCTCCTGGAAATGACCGCCAAAGTGCGGCGGGACGGGGTCATCCTCGAAAAGCAGCTGGAGCTGCCGCGCGGCCCGCTCGGCCAGGGAACGATCGTTGTGCAGGTCCGGGCCGCAGTGCTTACCGAGGAATACATCCTCCTGCTGGCCGACGACCGGACGGAATTCACCCGCACCGAGGAAGTCCGCAACGACTTTGTCGCGAACGTCTCCCACGAACTGAAGACCCCGGTTGGCGCGATCTCGCTCCTGGCGGAGGCTCTCGAATCGTCCGCCGACGACCCCGAAGCCGTCAAACGGTTTGCCAAGCGCATGCATAAGGAATCGACGCGGCTCGCGGCCCTTGTCCAGGACATCATTGAGCTCTCCCGGCTTCAGGGCGCCAACGTAGCGCAGCAGGGCCGCCCGGTGGACATCAATACGGTGGTGAGTGAGGCAGTGGACCGCTCCCAGCTGCCGGCCGAGACCAAGAACATCAAGCTGGTGGTCGGCGGGCACGCGGACGCCAAGGTCTACGGCGACCAGGACCTCCTCGTCACTGCCCTGCGCAACCTGATCGACAACGCCATCCGCTACTCGCCGGAGAACACCAAGGTGGGCATCGGCATCCGGGCCAAGGACGGCCTCGTGGCGGTCTCGGTGACTGACCAGGGCGAAGGGCTCAGTCCCGAGGACCAGGAGCGTGTCTTCGAACGCTTCTACCGGGTGGACGCCGCCCGCTCGCGGCAGACCGGAGGCACCGGTCTGGGCCTGAGCATCGTCAAGCACGTCATTTCCAACCACGGCGGCGAGGTGACCCTCTGGTCCCAGCCGGGCCAGGGCTCCACGTTCACCATTCGACTTCCCGAGATGGAAGGCCAGGACGACGGCGACGCCGCCGAGGCGGGCAAAGCCGCCGCCCGCCCATCCAGCCAGGACACCAGACCGCAACGACGTGACGCCGCCGGCGTCCATGAGCAAGGAGCTAGCGCTTGAGCAGGATTCTTATTGTCGAGGACGAGGAGTCCTTCAGCGACCCCCTGTCGTACCTGTTGGGTAAAGAAGGGTTTGAAGTGGAGGTGGTGGACAACGGACTGGACGCCATCACGGAATTCGACCGCAACGGCGCCGACCTAGTGCTGCTGGACCTGCAGCTGCCGGGCCAGTCGGGCACGGAGGTGTGCCGCCAGCTCCGGCAGCGCTCCAGCGTGCCCGTGATCATGCTGACGGCCAAGGACTCGGAAATCGACAAGGTGGTGGGGCTCGAGCTGGGCGCCGACGACTACGTCACCAAGCCCTACTCCTCTCGGGAACTCGTGGCCCGGGTCCGGGCCGTCCTGCGGCGCCAGAGCGAGCCGGAGGAGCTTGTCTCCAGCACGGTGCAGGCCGGTCCCGTCCGGATGGACATCGAACGCCACGTGGTGAGCGTCGGCGGGGAGCAGATCGCCTTGCCGCTCAAAGAGTTCGAGCTGCTGGAGATGCTGCTGCGGAACTCCGGCCGAGTCCTGACCCGAGGCCAGCTGATCGACAGGGTCTGGGGTTCGGACTACGTCGGGGACACCAAGACCCTCGACGTCCACGTCAAGCGGCTGCGCAGCAAGATCGAGCCGGATGCCTCCGCTCCGCGGTACCTGATCACCGTGCGCGGGCTGGGATACAAGTTCGAGCCCTAAGGGCGGGGCCCTAAGGGCGGATCCCCACCGGCGGGGCCCTAAACACCCGGCATCCACGCGCACGCAAAAGGAGGGGCACCCGCGGGTGCCCCTCCTTTGTGCAATGCGTCCGCTTGCCGTACATCCAGCCGCGGGGGTCAGTGCCCGGCGGTGCTGCTCGGCGTCGGCGTTCCGGTGGCGGCCGGCGTGGCCGTCTCGGTGGAGGTCGCCGTGCTGCTGGCGGTGGGCTCCGGCGTCGGCAGGTAGGTCTTGTAGTCGACGATCGTGCCGTCCAGGACCGGAACCATGAACTTGGCGTTCTTGTTGGCGCCGTCCTCCGAGATGGTGACCTCGGCCATGGCGCCCGGCTTGGCCCCGGTGATGCTCAGGGTCGCCGGTTCTGTGGAGTCGTTGAGCATCGTGTAGGACTTCTGCTTGACCGGAACCTGGGTCTGCGATCCTTCCGCACCCTTGATGGTCAGCACCACGTCCTTGGACGAGGTGTTGTATACGGCGCCGATCACGCGGCCCGGCTTGTTCTCGCCGTCGGAGACGATGATGAAGTTGCGCAGCTGCAGCGCGCCGAGGTCAGTGCGGGTGCCGTCCGATGCCGAGTACTGCTCCGACGTCTGCTGGGGATTGATGTAGCCGCAGCCGGTCAGGGACAGCAGGCCGATGCCAAGTGCAGCCGTAGCCATTGCCAGCTTGCCGCGCTGGCCCCGGTTCATCGCAGTGAAACGCACGTCACGCACTCCTTGAGAGTCTTGAAACATTATTCAGCCATAGCCTAGCCGCAATCGGCCTCAAACAAGGATTCGGCGGCTACACATAGGCGCTGGGACGCGTCTGATCCGGCGGGGAGGGTTTGCGCGGCCGGGGCCCGAAACCTCTTGGCAGTTAGGGGCACAGGCACTATTATCTGCATCCGTCAAGGGGTTTGAGGGGGTGGATTGGGCCCATTTTCCGCGGATTCATGCGGTTCCCGGCACGTTTAGATGCCAGTTGTATGCCTTAATCGTGATAAACTGGTCTGCGGGAAAGGGGAATGTCCACATGGTTTTTGAGGTCGGCGAGACAGTAGTTTACCCTCACCACGGTGCAGCCAAAATTGAAGAAATCAAGATGCGCACCGTCAAGGGCGAAGAGAAGATGTATCTCAAGCTCAAGGTGGCTCAGGGTGATCTGACCATTGAAGTTCCAGCAGAAAACGTTGACCTGGTTGGGGTTCGGGACGTAGTGGGCAAGGAAGGCTTGGAGCACGTATTCGACGTGCTGCGGGCCGAGTTCACTGAAGAGCCCACCAACTGGTCGCGTCGTTACAAGGCAAACCTGGAAAAGCTTGCTTCCGGCGACGTCATCAAGGTAGCAGAGGTCGTCCGCGATCTCTGGCGCCGCGATCACGACCGGGGTCTCTCCGCGGGAGAGAAGCGCATGCTGGCCAAGGCCCGCCAGATCCTGATTTCGGAACTGGCGCTGGCTGAAAAGACTGATGAAGAGAAGGCCGCAAGCGTTCTCGACGAGGTCTTGGCTTCCTAACACAGGGCCGGCCCAGCAGGGCCGGCGCAGATAAGAATCGAACCCCGGTGGCGTCAGGCCGCCGGGGCTTCTTTTTGCCCAAGCCCTGCCCAACTAACTCGCAGCAGGGGCCGTTTTCAGCCCTCAAAACGGCCCCTGCTGCGAGCTAGTTGGGCTGCTCCGGGGCGCGGGGACGTAGTCTTGTGCGCATGGATACTGCACCGACAAACCCGTCACCGGCCGGTCCCGTCACGGCGGTCATCGTTGTGGCCGCCGGCTCCGGCCAGCGCCTGGGCTACGGCATGCCGAAAGCCAAAGTGCCGTTGGGCGGGGACAGCATCCTCACCCACGCCCTGCGCGGCGTGGCAGCCGCCGGGGTCGCGCAGCAGATCTGCGTTGCCATCCCCCCGGGAGACTCCGAACTGCACGCGCTCTGCGACGAGTTCACCCATGAACTGGCGGCCCTGCACCGCCGCACTGCGGCCTCCAGCCACGGCGTCCAGGCTCCGGTGGTGACGGTCGTCGACGGCGGTGCGAGCCGCGCCGATTCAGTCCGCGCCGCGATGGCCGCGCTCCTGCCCGCGGTTGACTCGGTGCTGGTCCACGACGCCGCCCGGGCACTGGCACCCGAGTCCGTCTTTCATCGAGTGGTCGCGGCGCTTGGCGCCGGCGCCGCCGCCGTCATCCCGGTCATTCCGGTGGTTGACACCGTCAAGACCGTGGAAGCGACCACCGGCGACGGCGTTGCCGTGGCCCCCGAACTGGTCACGGGAACGGCGCCCCGCGAGTTCCTCCGCGCCGTGCAGACGCCGCAGGGATTCGCCCTCGACACGCTTAAACGCGCCCACGAGGCTGCCGCCGGGTTCGACGCCGGCCGGGCCGCCCTCGTCACGGACGACGCGATGCTCGTGGAACTCCTCGGCATCCCCGTCCACGCCGTGCGAGGCGCCAGCCAGTCCCTCAAAATCACCACGCCCCTGGATCTGATCCTGGCCGAGGGACTCCTCGAAGGGCCCCTCGGCGCACGGTGGGTGGAGGGATGAGCATGTCCAACAACCCGCCGATCATCCCCAGGACCGGGATCGGGATTGACGTCCATGCCTTTGCCGCCGAACACGAACCGCAGCCGTTGTGGCTCGGCGGCCTCTTCTGGGAGGGGGAGCGGGGGCTGTCAGGCCATTCCGACGGCGACCCCGTGGCACACGCCGCCGCCGACGCGCTCTTCTCCGCCTGCGGGGTGGGGGACCTCGGCACGCATTTCGGCACAGACCGGCCCGAATACGCCGGGGCATCCGGCGTGACCCTGCTGGCCGAGGCCGCCCGGATTGTGCGATCCCACGGCTTCGAAATCGGAAACATCGCCGTTCAATTCGTGGCCAACCGGCCCAAATTCGGCCCGCGGCGGGAGGAATCCCAGCGGGTCCTCAGCGAGGCCGCCGGCGCACCGGTCAGTGTCACAGCCACCACGAGCGACGGACTCGGGTTCACCGGCCGCGGCGAGGGGATCTCGGCCGTGGCCACGGCGCTCGTCTATCCGGCAGGTTAGGCACAGCAGGTTAGCCAGTGCAGGTTAAGCACCTCCGACTCCGTCACCTACGCTTGAGGGGAAGATCCCACCGTGACATCCCGTTCCGAACAGCCAGGAGACCTGCCGTGAAGAAGCTGCTGACCGCCGTCGTACTTGTGGCCGGAACCATGTTGACCGGCTGTGCCGGCTCCACGCCGCAGACGCCCAGCGCCACGCCGAAGTTGAGTGTTGAGGAAAGCTGCAAGTTCCTCAACACCGATACTTTCGTGCCGTCCGGGAGCGCGAAGGAGCAAGCCGGGCAGATTGGCCAGCACTATCAGGAAGTCGCGGACAAGGTGGCGCCGGAGGTGGGCGCCCCGATCCAGCAGATGGCCGACATCATGAAGCAGGTCGCGGCGAGTCCCACCGGGACCAAGACGGACGCGCAGACAGCCCAGCTCACGGAGCAGATCAACAAGATCGGGCAATACTGCAAATAGGCCGCCGGACCGACGGCCCCGGGGTTCCCGGCTGCCGGTCAGGCCGCAGGTAAAGGTGAAGGTAGAGGTGCAGGCAAAGGTGCCGGTAAGCCCGCGGAGCGCCATCGGCTAATCTGGAGCGGTGACCCTGCGCTTTTACGACACAGCATCCGCCGAAGTCCGCGACTTCGTCCCCCTGGTACCCGGCCACGTGAGCCTGTACTACTGCGGTGCCACCGTTCAGGGCATGCCGCACGTGGGCCACATCCGCTCCGCCATCGCGTTCGACCAGCTGACCCGCTGGCTGCAGTACCGCGGCTTCCGCGTGACGGCGGTCCGCAACGTCACCGACATCGACGACAAGATCCTCGCCAAGTCCGCGGCCTCCTTCGGCGCCGACTTTGAGGACGAGCCCGGGGCGGTCCGCAACGAGGAGTGGTGGGCGCTGGCCTACCGCTACGAGCAGGAATTCCTCAAGGCCTACGACACCCTGGGCGTCTCGCGCCCCACCTATGAACCCCGTGCCACGGGCCACATCCCGGAAATGCATGCCCTCATCCAGCGGCTGATCGACCGCGGCCACGCTTACCCTGCCCTGGACGACTCCGGCGACGTCTACTTCGACGTGCGCTCCTGGGACAAATACGGCACCCTGACGCGCCAAAAAATCGACGACATGCAGGGCGCCCCCGACGCCGACCCGCGCGGCAAGCGGGATCCCCGCGACTTCGCGCTGTGGAAGGGCTACAAGGACGGGGAGCCGACGACGGCGAGCTGGTCCTCGCCGTGGGGCGCCGGCCGTCCGGGCTGGCACCTCGAATGCTCCGCGATGGTCACCAAGTACCTTGGCACCGAATTCGACATCCACGGCGGCGGCCTCGACCTGCGCTTCCCGCACCACGAAAACGAGATGGCGCAGTCCCAGGCGGCCGGCCACGGCTTCGCCAACTTCTGGATGCACAACGGCATGGTCACCTACGCCGGCGAGAAGATGTCCAAGTCCATCGGCAACACCGTCAGCCCGACGGAAATGCTCGAGCTCGCCCCGCCCCGTGTGGTCCGCTACTACCTCGGCCAGGCACAGTACCGCTCGGTGCTGGACTACCAGCCGACGTCGCTGCAGGAGGCTGCCGCCGCCGTCGAGCGGATCGACGGCTTCCTCAGCCGCGCCGCACGGGTCCTCCCGGACGCACCCGTCACGGGTCCGTCCGGCCCCGGCTCCCTCCTGGAACCGTCGCCCGCTTCGGTCCCGGACGCCTTCGCCGCCGCCATGGACGATGACCTCAACGTCCCGCAGGCCCTGGCCGCGTTGCACGACACCGTCAGGGCAGGGAACACGGCCCTCACCACGGGTGACCTCGACGCGGCCGCCCAGGCACTCGCCGGCGTCACCGCGATGCTTGACGTCCTGGGCCTGAATGCTGCGGCGGAACCTGCCGCTGACGATCACGCCACCGCGGCCCTCGGCGTCCTGGTCGAGGCCCAGCTGGAGGCGCGGGCCCAGGCCCGGGCCGCCAAGGACTGGGCGGCGTCCGACGCCATCCGGGACACCCTGGCCGCCGCCGGCATCGTCGTCGAGGACGGCCCGGACGGGGCGAGCTGGAGCCTGAAACGCGGCTGAACGGCCGGCGCTGCACCGTCTGGCATCCGCTCCGAGTTCTGCCGCGGGCCACCCCGGGATCGAGGATTTTACTCGGGTCAGTAGACTGGAGGTCAGACTTATCAACAAAGTACGTAACAAGCAGGGGTGGAACTCATGGCCAACAACGGTCGCCGGTCGGTCAAAATGAAGAAGGGCCCCTCCGTCGGAACCGGCGGTCACGGCCGCAAAGCACTTGAGGGCAAGGGGCCCACGCCGAAGGCGGAGGACCGCCCCTACCACAAGGCGTTCAAGAACAAGCAACTCGCCGAACGTTCCGAGGCCAAGCGCGCCAGCGGCAGCCGCACCACGAGTGCTGCCGCCCGCACCGGCCGCTCCGGACCCAAGGGCCGTGCCACGGAAGAGGTCGTCACCGGCCGAAATTCCGTGGTCGAGGCCTTGCGCGCCGGCATTCCGGCCAAGGCCCTGCACGTCGCCGTCCGCATCGAAATGGACGACCGTGTCAAGGAATCGCTGAAGCTCGCTGCCGAACGCGGCATCCCGCTGATGGAAACCGGCAAGCCCGAGCTTGACCGGATGACCGACGACGCCATCCACCAGGGCCTCGTGCTGCAGATCCCGCCGTACGAATACCAGGACGCGTACGAGCTCGCCGAGCACACCCTCGAGGCCTGGAAGAAGGGCCACGTAGCCAACGCCCCGCTTTTCGTTGCACTGGACGGCATCACCGATCCCCGCAACCTCGGCGCGATCATCCGCTCCGTCTCCGCCTTCAGCGGCCACGGCGTCGTCGTCCCGGAGCGCCGCTCCGTGGGCGTCACGGCCTCGGCCTGGAAGACCAGCGCCGGCGCGGCCGTCCGCGTGCCCGTTGCCCGCGCGGCCAACCTGAACAACACGCTCAAGGCGTTCAAGAACATGGGCATCTACGTTTTGGGGCTCGACGGCGACGGCGACGTTTCGCTGCCGGACCTCGCCCTGGCCACCGAGCCCGTGTGCCTCGTCGTGGGCTCCGAGGGCAAGGGCCTGAGCCGCCTGGTCCGGGAAAACTGCGACCAGATCGTCTCGATCCCGATCGACTCCGCCATGGAATCCCTCAACGCCTCCATGGCCGTCGGCATCTCCCTCTACGAGATCTCCCGCCAGCGCTCGGTCAAGTAGCCGTTTCGGCTGGATGGCAAACGCTCCCTCACATCTTGTGGGGGAGCGTTTTCCGTCTACCGCGGCTTAACTCGGGAGCCGCCACAAGCAACGCGGGGTCAGGTACGGCCCATCTGAGACCTCAACATGGGCGCGAAGTGACCCCGCGTTGCTTGTGGCCACGGCGAATGGCAGGCGGCTTAGAACTTGTGGCGGTTGGCCAGAACCGGGAGTTTGGCTCGGGCTTCCTTGACTGCGGCGGTGTCGAGGTCGGCGAACAGGAGGCCGGGGGCGCCGTCGAGCTCTGCCAGGATGTCGCCCATGGGGGAGACGACGACGGAGTGCCCGACGCCGGTGGGGGCGGAGCCTTTGACCGGGATGCCCACGCTGGCCGGGTCGCCTTGGCCGCAGGCGAGGACCAGGGTGGTGGAGTCCAGGGCGCGGGCGCGGGCCAGGAGCTTCCACTGCTCGGCCTTGCCGGGGCCCGAACCCCACGAGGCGCACACGATGTTCACGTCGGCGCCGCGGTCCGCGTTTTCCGTGAACAGGGCCGGGAAGCGGATGTCGTAGCAGGTGGCCAGGCCGAACGTCACGCCGTCGAGTTCGAAGGTCACGGGGTCCGTGCCGGCGTCGACCGTGTCCGACTCCGCGAAACCGAACGCGTCGAAGAGGTGGATCTTGTCGTAGCTGGCCTCAACGCCGCGGCCGGTGACCAGCAGGGTGTTGCGCACCTTGGCGCCGTCGCCGGCAGTCCCCGGAGTGAACATCCCGGCGACGATCACAATGTCGAGTTCCACGGCGAGGGCGCGCACGCGGGCCGCCCACGGACCGTCCAACGGTTCGGCGATATCCAGCAGTGAATTGCCGAATGCCCGCATCGTGGCTTCAGGGAACACCACCAGGCCGGCGCCGCCGGCCTTTGCCTGGCGCGCGTACGTGTCCACGAGGGCCAGATTCGCGGCCAGATCGCGGCCCGTGATGATTTGGGCTAATGCTGCGCGCACAATTACCTCCAACTCGGCGCTTCATTCCAGTATGCAGGCGGCAGTTCCGTACACTGCAAAACGTCATGAAAACGAAAACGGGGGCCATTTGTCCGGCCCGGCTAAGCTTTAAGCAATGGTTATGCCCTTTATAGATACAGCATCCACCGTAGACGCTTCGCGAGCGTTTCCGCTGGGGATCAGCGTTCCGTTTACCGGGTCGCCGGCCGTGGACGATCCCCGGGGTGCGTTCGCCAACGTGGCTGTCTACGCGCCCGGCGTGGCTACCCTTGAGATCGCATTTCAGCCGCCCGGGGGAACCTGGCAGGTCAAGACCCTGCCCAACCTTACCGACGGCGTCCACCACGGCATTGTGGAGGGCATTCCCGCCGGTTCGCGTTACGGCTTCCGGGGCACACCGGAACACGAGGCCCTGCCGCTGTCCATGCCCTCCACGGATTTCGACGCCGTCGGCGAACAGCCGCTGCTGATGGACCCGTACGGCCGGGCCGTGGATGAGCGGGAGGGTCTGATCACCAACGTCCGGGTCGGCAACGACTTCGACTGGGGGCTGGACCGCAGTCCCCGTGTGCCGTGGCGCAACACGATCGTGTACGAGGCCCATGTCAGGGGCCAGACCAAGCTGCACCCCGATATTCCGGAGGACCTGCAAGGGACCTACGCCGGCATGGCCCACCCGGCCATGATCGAGCATCTCATCTCGTTGGGCGTCACGGCGATCCAGCTCTTGCCCGTCCATTTCCACGTGGACGAGCCGCACCTGCAGCAGCTCGGGCTGACGAACTACTGGGGCTACAACACGGCCGCCTTCTTCGCTCCGCACCCCGGCTACGCCACCGAGGCCGCCCAGGCCGCCGGGGCGCACGCGGTCCAGGACGAGTTCAAGGGCATGGTCAAGCTCCTGCACGCCGCCGGACTGGAGGTCATCCTCGACGTCGTGTACAACCACACCGCCGAGGGCGGCACGGATGGTCCCACCCTGAGCTTCCGCGGCCTGGGCGAGCTGCAGTATTACCGCCACGACGGTCACGGCAGGTATGTGGACACCACGGGCTGCGGCAACAGCCTGAACTTCGCCGAACCCCGCGTGGTGCAGCTGGTCTTGGATTCGCTGCGCTACTGGGTGAACGAGTTCCATATCGACGGCTTCCGCTTCGACCTTGCCGTCACGTTGTGCCGCAACGGCGCCAACGAATTCGATCCCCGGCACCCCTTCCTCGTCGCGGTGGGCGCCGATCCTGTCCTGTCCGGCGTCAAGCTGATTTCCGAGCCCTGGGATGTGGGCTACGGCGGCTGGCAGACGGGGCGTTTTCCGGCCGGGTGGGTGGACTGGAATGACCACTTCCGCGACGCCGTCCGCAGCTTCTGGCTCGCCGACCGCGCCGCGATCGACGCCGGCGGCACCGGCGGCCCGGTGGCCCGCCTCGCGGACGCCCTCTCAGGATCCGCCCGGCTGTTCGAGTCCTCGGGCCGGTCCCGGCTGGCGTCGCTGAACCTGGTCACTGCCCACGACGGCTTCACCCTGGCCGACCTGACGGCCTACGACCGCAAGCACAACGAGGCCAACGGCGAGCAGAACCGTGACGGACACGGCGACAACCGCAGCTACAACCACGGTTTCGAGGGTCCCACCGAAGACATCGACATCCTTGCCCGGCGTGCCCAGAGCCGGCGGAACCTGATGGCCTGCCTGATGATTTCCCAGGGCGTGCCCATGATCACCGCCGGGGACGAGATCTGCCGGACCCAGCAGGGGAACAACAACGCCTACTGCCAGGACAATGAGCTCACTTGGATTGACTGGACCAGCACCGTCGAATCCCATGCGATGCTGCGCACCACCAAGCGGGTCATCCGGCTGCGCAAGGAGTTCCTGGCCAGCCAGCCGCACGATTACCCCACTCGCGACACCCAGTCCTATTTCCACTGGTTCGATGTCAACGGCAAACCCATGTCGGCCGACACGTGGCATGACCCGGGCCACCGCGTGATCCAGCTCCTGCTCGGGTCCGACGACGGACACGTGGACGGTCTGGTGGTGGTCAACGGCGGCGCCGACGACGTCAAGGTCACCTTGCCGCGGCTCAGCAACGACGACGGCACCGGGCACCGGCTCTTCGAGCTTCGCGTGACCACCTCCGAACTCCATGACCGGCGCCAGGGCGCCCGCGTAGCCTCCGGTGAGCGGGACCTGGTCCAGGCCAACACGATCAATATCTACCGCACCTAGCCATCCGCGATTAAGGACCCCATGAAGATTTACTCGGCAGACGCCTGGACCATCGAAGAGCTCAAGGAACAGATCGACGACGCCGGCCGCCGCACCTTGGTGATCCCCGCCGCCGACACCAAACAGGCGGTCCTGGACACGTTCAGCGAGGTCCTGGACTTCCCCGAGGACTATGGAGTGGACCTCGATGCCCTGCACGATTCGCTGCACGACGTCGCCGACGCCGTGACGGACGACGGCGAGGCACCCATCACGTTTATCTGGCAGGTTCCTGCCGCCCTCCGCGCGGACCGCTCTTTCGGCGTCATCTGCGAAACCCTGCAGGACGCCGAAGGCTACGCCGGCACCAGCCTGGACGTCATCGCCGTCTGCCTCTAGAACACCTGCAGGCCGCGCCGCCCGGGCGGACGCTACCCCGGGCGCCCGCCGGGCGGCTACCCCCGGGCGCCCGCCGGGCGGCTACCCCCGGGCGCCCGGGGGCTTTGACGATCAGGCGTTGACGATCAGGCCAAGTTCGGCTTTGGACGCCAGCGCCTCGTTCTTGGGCAGCACGCGCACGGTGTAGCCGAAGGACCCGGACCGGTCGATCACCAGCG
This sequence comes from Arthrobacter sp. NicSoilB8, assembly GCF_019977355.1. Classification (NCBI taxonomy): domain Bacteria; kingdom Bacillati; phylum Actinomycetota; class Actinomycetes; order Micrococcales; family Micrococcaceae; genus Arthrobacter; species Arthrobacter sp. NicSoilB8. The sequence goes on from NZ_AP024655.1 coordinate 802,803, forward strand.
TGCCGCTGAAGAGGTGCCGGCCCTTGCCGAGGTCCTCGGCGGCTTTGAGCTCCGCGACCGTGATGTCGGTCAGTTCGTCGGTGTCCTCGGCCCGGCCGTAGGCCACCTCAACCGAGACGTCGTCGGGCGAGAGCTCGCGCAGGGCCACGTAGGCGTTGACCTGGAGCAGATCGCCGATCTGCGGGTCCTCGGAGACCCCCACCGAATCGACGTGTTCGACCTGGATCTGCGGCCACGCGGCCCGGATCCGCGAGATCCACGCCGCCAGGGCCCTGGCCTGGGCGTAGTTGTCCGCCACGGCGTGGCGTCCGGCGATCGCTGCGGGGCGGTACAGCACGTTGACGTAGTCCCGGAGCATCCGCTCCGCTGAGACCGCCGGGCCGAGGTGGGACATCGTGTGCTTGATCATGGAGACCCAGTGCGTCGGAACGCTCTGCGGGCCGGACACGGACGGTCCGGCCGCGCCGGCCCCGTCGGAGACAGTCAGCCCGTAGAACCGCGGTGCCACCTGCGTCTCGAGCAGTTCGTAGAGTGCCGCGGCCTCGATGTCGTCGCGTTCTTCCGGCGAGGCGTCGTTGTTGGCGGTCGGGATCGCCCAGCCGTTCTCGCCGTCGTACATCTCGTCCCACCAGCCGTCCATGACCGAGAGGTTCAGCGAACCATTCAGCGCCGCCTTCATGCCGGACGTTCCGCAGGCCTCCAGCGGGCGCAGCGGGTTGTTGAGCCACACATCGCAGCCCGGGAACAGGGTCCGGGCCATCGCGATGTCGTAGTTGGGCAGGAATGCGATCCGGTGCCGCACGGCGGGGTCGTCGGTGAACCGCACCAGGTCCTGGATCATCTTTTTGCCGGCGTCGTCGGCCGGGTGGGACTTCCCCGCGATGACCAGCTGGATGGGGTGCGTCTTGTGCAGCAGGAGTGCCTTGAGCCGTTCAGGGTCCCGCAGCATCAGGGTCAGCCGCTTATAGGTCGGCACGCGCCGGGCAAAGCCGATGGTCAGGATGTCCGGGTCCAGGACGGAGTCCGTCCACGCCAGCTCGGCGTCGGCCGCGCCGCGCTTCTTCCAGGCGGCCCGGAGCCTGCGCCGGACATCCTCCACCAGGGACACCCGCATTTCGCGCCGCAACGCCCACAGGGCCTCGTCGGTGACGTTGTAGGCCAGGTCCCAGCGGCCCTGCGCCTCCGCCTCGGCGCCGAACTCGTCCTTGGCCAGCGCGGAGATCCGGGGATCCACCCAGGTGGGGACGTGCACGCCGTTGGTGACGGAGGTGATGGGCACTTCGGAGTGGTCGAAGCCCGGCCAGAGTGCGGAGAACATCCCGCGGGAGACCACGCCGTGCAGTTTCGCCACACCGTTGGCCCGCTGGGCCAGCCGAAGCCCCATGACAGCCATGTTGAATACGAAGGGGTTGCCGTCGGCGAAGTCCTCGCGGCCCAGATCCAGGATCTTGGCCACGGGGACGTCCGGGGCGAGGCCGGCTTCGAAGAAGTGCTGGATCTGCGAGATTTCGAAGCGGTCGATCCCCGCCGGGACCGGGGTGTGGGTGGTGAACACGGTGGACGCCCGCCCGGCGGCCAGGGCTTCCTCCCAGGTCAGCGGCTCCGGGCCGGACATCAGTTCCTGGATCCGTTCGACGCCCAGGAACCCGGCGTGTCCCTCGTTGGTGTGGAAGACCTCAGGCGCGGGGACCCCCGTGAGCCGCTGGAATTCGCGCAGCGCCTTGACCCCGCCCATGCCCAGCAGGAGTTCCTGCTGCAGCCGGTGGTCGCCGCCGCCACCGTAGAGTCGGTCGGTGATGCCGCGGGCGGCCTCGTCGTTGCCCGGAACGTTGGAGTCAAGCAGCAGCAGCGGGACACGTCCGACGTCGGCCCGCCACACGTGCGCCAGAAGGCGCCGGCCGTGGGGGAGGGGAAGCGAGATCTGGATGGGCTTTCCGTTGCCGTCCGGGGAGGCCTCGCGCAGGAGCGTCAAGGGCAGCCCGTCAGGGTCCAGGACCGGGTAGGTTTCCTGCTGCCAGGCGTCGCGGGAAAGCGACTGCTTGAAGTAGCCGGCCTGGTACAGCAGGCCCACGCCGATCAGCGGCACGCCGAGGTCCGAGGCCGCCTTGAGGTGGTCTCCGGCCAGGATGCCAAGACCGCCGGAGTACTGCGGCAGGACCTCGGTGATGCCGAACTCGGGCGAGAAGTAGGCGATGCAGGACGGGGCGCCGTCGCCAAGGCTCTGATACCAGCGGGGCTGTTCCAGATACCGGTCGAGGTCGTCGGCGGCGGCATGGACACGCCGCACCACGTCCTGGTCCGCCGCGAGGCGCTGGAGCTCTTCCCGGCTGACGAGGCCCAGGAAGGACACCGGGTCGTGGGCGCTCTCCGCCCAGATCCCGGGGTTGAGCCCCTCAAAAAGCTCCCGGGTGGGCCGGTGCCAGGACCACCGAAGATTGGTGGCTAGCCTGGCCAACGGCCGGATGGACTCCGGAAGAACGGTTCGGACAGTAAATCTGCGGATTGCCTTCACCAGCGAAACACTAACGGACAAGTCGTTGCCCCGGAACTGCTTTAAGATTCTTTCCGGTAAATGACGGATATCGGTCCGGCCAGAACCGGAAACCTCTCGGAAAACGTTCGAGGCCTTAGCATTCTGGCCGTTTTGTAGATAACGTCGAGCCTGTGACGAATAACCTGCGAACCAGTGCCGTGTCCAAGCAAAAGCCCAAGGCCCTGATCACGGATGGCCTTCGATTTGGCCGCTTTCCGATCACCGCCGTGGAGCCATCAGTAGAAGGCGGAAAATTCCCCGCCAAAGCCGTCGCGGGCGAAACCATTGTGGTGGGAGCCACCGCGTTCCGGGAAGGCCATGACCAGCTCGGCGTCAGCGCCGTCCTGCTCGACCCCCGCGGCAAAGAGCGCCAACGCGTCCGCCTCGCCCCGCCGCGCGGGCCGCGTGGCATGGGCACGGACCGCTGGGAAGGCCTCCTGACCCTGCCCGCCACCGGCAACTGGTCTTTCGTGATCGAGGCGTGGCATGACCGCTACGGCACCTGGCACCACAACGCCGAGGTCAAAGTGGAGGCCGGCATCGACGTCGACCTCATGCTGGCCGAAGGCGCGGCCCTGCTGGCGGAAGCCTCCGAGGACGCCTCGCGGCCCTCCGCGGACCGCAGAACGCTGCGGATGGCCGTCGTCGTCCTCACCGACACCTCCCGGACACCGGAGGACCGGCTCGCTGCCGGCTTCAGCGCCGAGGTGGCCGCCGTCGTCGAACGCCAGCCCATCCGCGAACATGTGACGGTTTCCGAGCCGTATCCGCTGCTGGTGGAGCGCGCGCTGGCCGGCTGCGGCTCCTGGTACGAATTCTTTCCGCGCTCCGAAGGCGCCGTGCGCAACCATGCGACCGGGGAATGGACGTCAGGCAACTTCCGCACCGCGGCGAAACGCCTTGACGCCGTCGCCGCCATGGGCTTCGACATCATCTACATGCCGCCGATCCACCCGATCGGTATCCAGCACCGCAAGGGGCCGAACAACACCCTGATCGCCGGCCCGCACGATCCCGGCTCGCCGTGGGCCATCGGCTCCGCGGAGGGCGGCCACGACGCCATCCACCCGGATCTGGGCACCTTCGAGGACTTCGACGCCTTCGTGGCGCGGGCCGGTGAGTTGGGGCTCGAGGTGGCCCTTGACCTCGCCCTGCAGGCCGCGCCGGACCACCCCTGGGTCCAAAGCCATCCGGAATGGTTCACCACCCGGGTGGACGGCAGCATCGCCTACGCGGAGAACCCGCCGAAGAAATACCAGGACATTTTCCCGCTGAATTTCGACAATGACCCCGCCGGGTTGTCCAACGAAATTCTACGGATCGTGATGCTCTGGATCAGCCACGGCGTCAAGGTTTTCCGGGTGGACAACCCGCACACCAAACCCGTGTGGTTCTGGGAATGGCTGATCGGCAAGGTGAATAAGAAGCACCCCGACGTCGTCTTCCTCGCCGAGGCGTTCACCCGCCCTGCCATGATGCACGCCCTGGGCCGGGCCGGTTTCCAGCAGTCCTACACGTACTTCACCTGGCGGAACACCAAGAAGGAACTGGAGGAGTACTTCCAGGAGGTCAGCCACGAATCGGCGGCCTACTTCCGGCCGAACTTCTTCGTCAACACCCCGGACATCCTCACCGAATACCTGCAGTTCGGCGGCCCGGCGGCGTTCAAGATCCGTGCCGCCCTGGCCGCGACAGCAAGCCCGATCTGGGGCGTGTACGCCGGCTTTGAGCTCTACGAACACGTGGCGCGTCCCGGCGCCGAGGAGTACATCGACAACGAGAAGTTCGAGTACAAATCCCGCGACTGGGACGCCGCGGCCGAGTCCGGGCGCAGCCTGGCCCCGTATCTGACCCGCCTCAACGAGATCCGCCGCGCGCACCCGGCCCTCGGGGACCTGCAGAACCTGACGCTGCACCAGAGCACGGACAGCTCCACCGTGGTGTTCTCCAAGCACAAGACCCTCCCCGACGGGACGAAGGACACCCTGGTCATCGTCGTCAACGTGGACCCGCACGTCACCAAGGAGAGCACCGTGTCCCTGGACCTGCCGGCGCTGGAACTGGATCCGGAGAACTTCACCCACAACGGCCGCTTCATGGTCGATGACCTGCTGACCGGAGAAAGCTGGGAATGGGGGGAGTACAACTACGTCCGCCTGGACCCGCACGTCGAGCCCGCCCACATTCTTAGCATCCGGAGGTAATGCCCGTGAGTTTCAGCCCGCAGAACCCCAGCCAGCACTTCAGCCCGAGGGGAAGCTTTGAACTGAACGCGCCGGGCCTCCAGCACGATCCGCTCTGGTACCGCAAGGCCGTGTTTTACGAGGTGCTGGTCCGGGGCTTCGCCGACGGCAACGGAGACGGATCGGGCGACTTCCATGGCCTGATCGAGAAACTGGACTACCTGCAGTGGCTTGGCGTGGACTGCCTCTGGCTCCCGCCGTTCTTCCAATCGCCGCTGCGCGACGGCGGCTACGACATCTCGGACTACAACTCCGTGCTGGACGAGTTCGGCACCATCAGCGACTTCAAACGGCTCGTGGCGGAGGCCCATGCCCGGGGCGTCCGGGTCATCATCGACCTTCCGCTGAACCACACCTCGGACCAGCACCCGTGGTTCCAGGAGTCGCGCAAGGATCCTGACGGGCCCTTCGGCGACTTTTACGTCTGGAGCGACACGGACGAGAAATACGAAGACGCCCGCATCATCTTCGTGGACACCGAGGAATCCAACTGGACCTTCGACCCCATCCGCCGTCAGTTCTTCTGGCACCGGTTCTTCAGCCACCAGCCCGACCTGAACTTCGAGAACCCCAAAGTCATTGACGCCCTCTTCGACGTCGTGCGGTTCTGGCTGGACCAGGGCATCGACGGCTTCCGCGCCGACGCCATTCCATACCTCTTCGAGGAAGAGGGCACCAACTGCGAGAACCTGCCCGCAACCCACGAGTTCCTCCGCCAGTTGCGCCGGATGGTCGATGAAAGCTACCCGGGCCGCGTGATCATTGCCGAGGCCAACCAGCCGCCGGCCGAAGTAGTGGAGTATTTCGGTACCGAGGAGGAACCGGAATGCCACATGGCGTTCCACTTCCCCATCATGCCGCGCCTGTACTACGCGCTGCGGGACCAGAAGGCGGCGCCCATCATCGAGACGATGAAGGACACGCCGGACATTCCCGAAGGCGCCCAGTGGGGCACGTTCCTGCGCAACCACGACGAACTGACCCTGGAAATGGTCACCGCCGACGAACGCGCCGCGATGCTCGGCTGGTACGCGCCGGATCCGCGCATGCGCGCCAACATCGGCATCCGGCGCCGGCTGGCTCCGCTGCTGGACAACTCCCGCTCCGAAATCGAGCTCATCAACGCCCTGCTGCTGTCCCTGCCGGGCAGCCCGTTCCTGTATTACGGGGACGAGATCGGCATGGGCGACAACATCTGGCTCGAGGACCGGGACGCCGTCCGCACCCCGATGCAGTGGAATCCGGACCGGAACGCCGGGTTCTCCAGCGCCGACCCCGGAAAGCTCTACCTGCCGGTGATCCAGTCGCTGGTCTACAACTACAGCATGGCGAACGTGGAGGCGGAAGCGGCCCATTCGGGGTCGCTGCTGCGCTGGACCCGGCAGATCCTGAGCGTCCGCAAAAACCACCCCGCCTTCGGGCTCGGCGGATTCCAGCACGTGGAAGCTGACCACGACGTCGTCCTCGCCTACCTGCGCGAACTCCCGGAAGGAAACGCCGCCGGTGAGGACGCAGAGACCATTCTGTGCGCCTTCAACCTCTCGCAGCACCCCGTGGCAACCACCCTGCGGGTGCCGAAATTCGCCAGCCGGGGCCTCCGGGACGTCTTCGGCGGCCAGGCGTTCCCGGCGATCGGCGAGGACGGAACGCTGACGCTGACCCTGGGCAGCCACGATTTCTTCTGGCTCCGGATCCGCTCCGCGGCCTCCAACCCGTCATCCCCGTTCACTCAGGCGATGCCCGTCCTGTCCATCGAAGGCTGAGATGACCCGACCGACCCTAGCCCCGGCCCTGAGCGGACTGCTTGGCGCCTGGCTTCCGCACCAGCGATGGTTCCCCGTCAAGAGCGCGGAGTTCACCTTCGCGCCGGCGGGCAGCCTGCGGCTCGACTCCGGCGACCCGGAAGGTGCCCCCGGCGGCACGGCGTTTGAAGTGCTGCTCCTTGCCGTGTCCTATCCCACCCCCGACGGCAGCCGCACCGACATCGTCCAGGTGCCGCTCAGTTTCCGCCCCGAACCCCTCCCCGGGGCAGACCGTGCGCTGATCGGCGAGCTTCCCGGCACCCTTACCGATGCTGCCCACCGGTGGGTCTACGACGGCGTCCACGACGCCGCGTTCGTCGCCGCCTGGCTGGAGCTCATGCGCCACGGCGGAAGCACGCCGTCGGGGAATGCCACCGGCCACCTGGTGGAGTCCGGCTACCGCCTGCCCTTCGCCACGGGGAAGGTGAACGTGCTTTCCGGCGAACAGTCGAACAGTTCGGTGATCGTCGACGACGACGACGGCAGCACAGCTGCGATCCTGAAGTTCTTCCGGGTGCTGTCGGAGGGCCAGAACCCCGAAGTTGAAATCGGCGCGGCGCTGACGGCCGGGCGCACCGCGGAGGTCCCGGCGACCCTTGGCTGGGTGACCGGCGAATGGGAGACGCCGGCGGCCGCGCCCGGCGTGGAGCCTTCCGCCGCCGTCCGTCCCGCCCGCGGCGAACTCGCGGTCGCTCACGAATTCCTCTCCGGCGGACTCGACGCCTGGCGGCTCGCCGTGGACGCGGCCAGCCGGGGGATCGGGTTCACCGCCGAAGCCCATGCGCTGGGCGCCGCGACGGCCACCGTGCACCGGCGGCTCGCCGAGGCACTGGGCACAGCCGCCGAATCCGCGCCGGGCCAGGACATCGCCCCCGGAGTAGCCCAGCGCGTGCGCCAGTCCTGGGCCCAGGCGGGCAACGCCGTCGGGCCCTATGAAGACCAGCTGGACCGTCTCCTCGGACGGCTCGAAGGCACCGGCGCCGGGCAGCTCCAGCGCATCCACGGCGACCTCCACCTCGGGCAGATCCTGAAGGTTCCGGACCATGCCGTTCCGGGGGAGGCCGGCGCTGCGCCGCGCTGGGCCATCCTGGATTTCGAGGGCGAGCCGCTGCGGCCCATCTCCGAACGCAACTTCCCCGACGTGCCGCTCCGCGACGTCGTGGGTATGCTGCGGTCCTTTGACTACGCCGCCGGCGCGGCTGTCCGCGAAAATCCCGGCGCTGTGGTTCCGGGGACATGGGTGGACGACTGCGCCGAGGCCTTCCTGGCCGGCTATGCAGGCGTAATCCCCGGCAGCATCGACCGCGACTCGCCGCTCTTTGTGGCGCTGTGGCTCGACAAAGCCCTCTATGAAGTCATCTACGAACTAAGGAACAGACCGGACTGGCTCTCCATTCCGGTAAATGCATCGCGTCGTCTCCTCGGCAGTACAGGTTCCGGCGTTGCCGCCGAAACCGCAGCGGAAGGTATAAAAATGACAGGATCAGCAAGTATCGATCGGCCCGGCGCACCATTGCCCGTGGACGGTGACACCCTCGCAAGGGTCGGGACAGGCGAACACCACGCGCCCCACTCGGTCCTCGGGGCCCACCTTGATGACCACGGCCACGTCACGATCCGGACCGTGAAGCACCTGGCGGAATCGGTCTCTGTCGTCACGTCGGCGGGTACGGTGCCCATGACGCACGAATCGGGCGGCGTGTGGGTGGCCGTGATGGAACCGATCGAGCGCGGCCACGTGCCGGACTACCGTCTCGAAGTGACCTACAAGGACCACGAGCCGCAGGTCATGGACGATCCCTACCGCTACCTGCCGACCATCGGCGAAATCGACCTGCACCTGATCGGCGAGGGCCGGCACGAGCGCCTGTGGGACGCCCTCGGCGCGCATGTCCAGCACTACAAGTCCTCACTGGGCGACGTCGACGGCGTGTCCTTCGCCGTCTGGGCACCGAACGCCCAGGCCGTCCGCGTCAAGGGTGACTTCAACGGCTGGGACGGCCGGGAACACTCCATGCGCTCCCTGGGTTCCACCGGCGTGTGGGAACTGTTCATCCCTGGCGTTGTAGCAGGGGCGTGCTACAAGTTTGAACTCAGGACCCGGCACGGATACTGGGTGGAGAAGGCGGACCCGCTGGCCTTCGGGACCGAGATCCCGCCGCTGACGGCTTCGCGGGTGGTGGAACCTTCCTACGTCTTCAAGGATGCCGAGTGGATGCAGGCACGTGCCGGCCGCGATCCCCACAACTCGCCCATGAGCGTCTATGAGGTCCACCTCGGATCGTGGCGGATGGGGCTGGGCTACCGCGAACTGGCCAAAGAACTCGTGGAGTACGTCAAAGGGCTCGGCTTCACCCACGTCGAATTCATGCCCGTGGCAGAGCACCCCTTCGGCGGCTCGTGGGGCTATCAGGTCACGTCCTACTTCGCGCCGACCTCCCGCTTTGGGCACCCGGACGAATTCCGGCACCTCGTCGATGAACTCCACCAGGCCGGCATCGGTGTCCTCCTGGACTGGGTCCCGGCGCACTTCCCCAAGGACGAATGGGCCCTGGCCCGGTTCGACGGCGAAGCGCTTTACGAGCACGCCGACCCGAACCTGGGCGAACACCCGGACTGGGGAACGCTGATCTTCGATTTCGGCCGCACGGAGGTGCGCAACTTCCTCGTGGCCAACGCGCTGTACTGGCTCGAGGAGTTCCACATCGACGGGCTGCGCGTGGATGCCGTCGCCTCCATGCTGTACCTGGACTACTCGCGCGAAGAGGGCCAATGGCAGCCGAACCGCTACGGCGGCCGCGAAAACCTTGAGGCGATCTCCTTCCTCCAGGAAGTCAACGCCACGGTGTACAAGACCCACCCGGGCGCCGTCATGATCGCCGAGGAATCCACCGCATTCCCCGGCGTCACCGCGCCCACGAGCGGCGGCGGCCTGGGCTTCGGCCTCAAATGGAACATGGGCTGGATGCACGACTCGCTCAAATACATGGCCGAGGACCCGTACAACCGCAGGTGGCACCACGGCACCATCACCTTCTCGATGGTCTACGCCTTCTCGGAAAACTTCCTCCTGCCGATCAGCCATGACGAAGTGGTGCACGGCAAGGGCTCCATGCTGCGCAAGATGCCCGGGGACCGGTGGCAGCAGCTGGCCAACCTCCGCGCGTTCCTGGGATATCAGTGGGCGCACCCGGGCAAGCAGCTGATCTTCATGGGCACCGAATTCGGCCAGGAAGCGGAGTGGTCCGAGCAGTACGGCCTGGACTGGTGGCTCGCAGACATCCCGGCGCACAACGGCATTCAGCTCCTGACCAGGGACCTCAACGAGCTGTACCGCTCCACCCCGGCCATGTACGAACGGGATAACCAGCCCGAAGGTTTCCAGTGGATCAACGGGGGAGACTCTGACCGCAACGTGCTGACGTTCATCCGCCGTGACGCGGACGGCAACCCGCTGGTCTGCGCGGTGAACTTCTCCGGCGGCCCCCACACGGACTACCTTCTCGGCGTTCCCGCCGCCGGTGAATGGCAGGAAGTGCTCAATACCGACGCCGCCACCTACGGAGGCTCCGGTGTGGAGAACACAGGAACCCTGACAGCGACGGCGGACGGTATTGACGGGCAGCCGGCCACGCTGACCGTCACGCTGCCGCCGCTCGGGGCGGCATACTTCAAGCCGCTGAGCTAGGCGACCGCCGGATCTGAGGCGCCCGTGAGAAGCCCGGAATCCCCGTGATTCCGGGCTTTTCTGCACCCTCCCCGGGGTGGCTTTGTCAGCGGGCCCAAGTGGTGGTAGAGTTTATTTCCGCGCTGCTCCCCGGAGTTGAACGGCCACCAAGACCCAGAAGCCTATGGCAAAACTGAGTACGGATCGCCGATTTGACTAGGGTGAAGCAAGCGGGTAAGTTTGAAAAGTTGCTCCGGAGCGATCCTTGACCGTGTGGTTGTGGTGGTGCCGGGTGTGTCTGTTGTTTGAGAACTCAATAGTGTGCCAAGTTTGTTGATACCAATTTATTGTATTGAATTGGTTGAATGTGCCAGGTTGCGCCACCCCGTGGTGTGGTCTGGTGTTTTTGGCTGGTTTCAAATTTTGTGCATTGTGTGTTTCCCGTTTTCCCGGGGGCGCATGGTGTGTCTGTTTTTCTTCAACGGAGAGTTTGATCCTGGCTCAGGATGAACGCTGGCGGCGTGCTTAACACATGCAAGTCGAACGATGATCCGGTGCTTGCACCGGGGATTAGTGGCGAACGGGTGAGTAACACGTGAGTAACCTGCCCTTAACTCTGGGATAAGCCTGGGAAACTGGGTCTAATACCGGATATGACTCCTCATCGCATGGTGGGGGGTGGAAAGCTTTATTGTGGTTTTGGATGGACTCGCGGCCTATCAGCTTGTTGGTGAGGTAATGGCTCACCAAGGCGACGACGGGTAGCCGGCCTGAGAGGGTGACCGGCCACACTGGGACTGAGACACGGCCCAGACTCCTACGGGAGGCAGCAGTGGGGAATATTGCACAATGGGCGCAAGCCTGATGCAGCGACGCCGCGTGAGGGATGACGGCCTTCGGGTTGTAAACCTCTTTCAGTAGGGAAGAAGCGAAAGTGACGGTACCTGCAGAAGAAGCGCCGGCTAACTACGTGCCAGCAGCCGCGGTAATACGTAGGGCGCAAGCGTTATCCGGAATTATTGGGCGTAAAGAGCTCGTAGGCGGTTTGTCGCGTCTGCCGTGAAAGTCCGGGGCTCAACTCCGGATCTGCGGTGGGTACGGGCAGACTAGAGTGATGTAGGGGAGACTGGAATTCCTGGTGTAGCGGTGAAATGCGCAGATATCAGGAGGAACACCGATGGCGAAGGCAGGTCTCTGGGCATTAACTGACGCTGAGGAGCGAAAGCATGGGGAGCGAACAGGATTAGATACCCTGGTAGTCCATGCCGTAAACGTTGGGCACTAGGTGTGGGGGACATTCCACGTTTTCCGCGCCGTAGCTAACGCATTAAGTGCCCCGCCTGGGGAGTACGGCCGCAAGGCTAAAACTCAAAGGAATTGACGGGGGCCCGCACAAGCGGCGGAGCATGCGGATTAATTCGATGCAACGCGAAGAACCTTACCAAGGCTTGACATGGGCCGGACCGGGCTGGAAACAGTCCTTCCCCTTTGGGGCCGGTTCACAGGTGGTGCATGGTTGTCGTCAGCTCGTGTCGTGAGATGTTGGGTTAAGTCCCGCAACGAGCGCAACCCTCGTTCCATGTTGCCAGCGCGTAATGGCGGGGACTCATGGGAGACTGCCGGGGTCAACTCGGAGGAAGGTGGGGACGACGTCAAATCATCATGCCCCTTATGTCTTGGGCTTCACGCATGCTACAATGGCCGGTACAAAGGGTTGCGATACTGTGAGGTGGAGCTAATCCCAAAAAGCCGGTCTCAGTTCGGATTGGGGTCTGCAACTCGACCCCATGAAGTCGGAGTCGCTAGTAATCGCAGATCAGCAACGCTGCGGTGAATACGTTCCCGGGCCTTGTACACACCGCCCGTCAAGTCACGAAAGTTGGTAACACCCGAAGCCGGTGGCCTAACCCCTTGTGGGAGGGAGCTGTCGAAGGTGGGACTGGCGATTGGGACTAAGTCGTAACAAGGTAGCCGTACCGGAAGGTGCGGCTGGATCACCTCCTTTCTAAGGAGCGCCTACAGTCACCTTGCCCCGTGTATGCGGGTGTGGAGGGGTTGTCAGGAGTACGCCCGTTGCGCAGACGCTAGTTCTGCGGCGGGTGCTCACGGGTGGAATATCAGCAAATAGCGGCCGCCGGTTCTTCGCCGGCACCCAGTACGGACACTCACCCCTCGGGGCGGGAGGTCCTGGAACGGTGCGGGTGGGTGATCAGCGGTTTAGTGTTTGGCACACTGTTGGGTCCTGAGGCAACAGGACCACGGCCTGCGGGCCGCGTGGTTCCCCTTTTTTGTGGGGGGTGCGCGGGCTTGCGGGGTGTGGGGCTGGTTTGTTTCTGGTTTCCTGGCTGCACCGAGCATGCATGGTGGTTCTTCCTTTGGTGGGAGGGTCGGTGTGTGGGGTGTGTGGTACGGGGTTGTTGTTTGAGAACTACATAGTGGACGCGAGCATCTTTTATAAGAAGCAATTTCCAAGAATATGAACCTGGATCTGTCCTTGCATCCTTTGGGGTGTGGGGGTGGTTTCTGTGGTTCTCTCGAAAATTACTCCTTGATCTTTTGTGGTCAAGTTTTTAAGAGCACACGGTGGATGCCTTGGCATTAGGAGCCGAAGAAGGACGTAGGAATCTGCGATAAGCCTGGGGGAGTCGATAACCGGACTGTGATCCCAGGGTGTCCGAATGGGGAAACCCCGCCAGGGGCGCGAGCTGCCTGGTGACCCGCATCTGAACACATAGGGTGCGTGGAGGGAACGCGGGGAAGTGAAACATCTCAGTACCCGCAGGAAGAGAAAACAATAGTGATTCCGTTAGTAGTGGCGAGCGAACGCGGATCAGGCTAAACCGTTCCATGTGTGATAGCCGGCGGGCGTTGCATGGTCGGGGTTGTGGGACTGTCCGTTCCAGCTCTGCCGGGCTGGTGAGGTGAGAGTGCAGGCATAGGTGAACGGTCTTGAAAGGCCGGCCGTAGAGGGTGTGAGCCCCGTAACCGAAATGTTGTGCACCGCCTGGAGAGTATCCCAAGTAGCACGGGGCCCGAGAAATCCCGTGCGAATCTGTCAGGACCACCTGATAAGCCTAAATACTCCCTAATGACCGATAGCGGACCAGTACCGTGAGGGAAAGGTGAAAAGTACCCCGGGAGGGGAGTGAAACAGTACCTGAAACCGTGTGCTTACAATCCGTCGGAGCCATCGCAGCTTGCTGTGTTGTGGTGACGGCGTGCCTTTTGAAGAATGAGCCTGCGAGTTAGTGTTACGTCGCGAGGTTAACCCGTGTGGGGAAGCCGTAGCGAAAGCGAGTCTGAATAGGGCGTTGCAGTGGCGTGATCTAGACCCGAAGCGAAGTGATCTACCCATGGCCAGGTTGAAGCGACGGTAAGACGTCGTGGAGGACCGAACCCACTTCAGTTGAAAATGGAGGGGATGAGCTGTGGGTAGGGGTGAAAGGCCAATCAAACTTCGTGATAGCTGGTTCTCCCCGAAATGCATTTAGGTGCAGCGTTGCGTGTTTCTTACCGGAGGTAGAGCTACTGGATGGCTAATGGGCCCTACAAGGTTACTGACGTCAGCCAAACTCCGAATGCCGGTAAGTGAGAGCGCAGCAGTGAGACTGTGGGGGATAAGCTTCATAGTCGAGAGGGAAACAGCCCAGACCACCAACTAAGGCCCCTAAGCGTGTGCTAAGTGGGAAAGGATGTGGAGTTGCGAAGACAACCAGGAGGTTGGCTTAGAAGCAGCCATCCTTAAAAGAGTGCGTAATAGCTCACTGGTCAAGTGATTCCGCGCCGACAATGTAGCGGGGCTCAAGTACACCGCCGAAGTTGTGGATTTCAGATAGTAGCCAAGCCGCTCCCTTGTGGGGTTGGTTCAGGCGTCTGGAGTGGTAGGGGAGCGTCGTGTGGGCGGTGAAGTCGCGGTGTAAACCAGCGGTGGAGCCTACACGAGTGAGAATGCAGGCATGAGTAGCGAAAGACGGGTGAGAAACCCGTCCGCCGAATGATCAAGGGTTCCAGGGTCAAGCTAATCTGCCCTGGGTAAGTCGGGACCTAAGGCGAGGCCGACAGGCGTAGTCGATGGACAACGGGTTGATATTCCCGTACCGGCGAAAAACCGCCCATGCTGAACAGGGGATACTAACCGCCCGAAACCTGCCTGACCGTCCTTCGGGACGGAAGGGTTTTGGTGGAGCGCGGGACCTGATCCTGGGAGGCAAGCGTATTAACAGGTGTGACGCAGGAAGGTAGCCGAGCCGGGCGATGGTTGTCCCGGTCTAAGGATGTAGGGCGAACGGTAGGCAAATCCGCCGTTCATGATGCCTGAGATCTGACGGGACCCCCGTAGGGGGGGATTCGGTGATCCTATGCTGCCGAGAAAAGCATCGACGCGAGGTTTTAGCCGCCCGTACCCCAAACCGACACAGGTGATCAGGTAGAGAATACTAAGGCGATCGAGAGAATTATGGTTAAGGAACTCGGCAAAATGCCCCCGTAACTTCGGGAGAAGGGGGGCCCCAACCTTGAACACCACTTGCTGGTGGGAGGGGATCGGGGCCGCAGAGACCAGGGGGAAGCGACTGTTTACTAAAAACACAGGTCCGTGCGAAGTCGCAAGACGATGTATACGGACTGACTCCTGCCCGGTGCTGGAAGGTTAAGAGGACCGGTTAGCCGCAAGGCGAAGCTGAGAATTTAAGCCCCAGTAAACGGCGGTGGTAACTATAACCATCCTAAGGTAGCGAAATTCCTTGTCGGGTAAGTTCCGACCTGCACGAATGGAGTAACGACTTCCCCGCTGTCTCAACCATAAACTCGGCGAAATTGCAGTACGAGTAAAGATGCTCGTTACGCGCAGCAGGACGGAAAGACCCCGAGACCTTTACTATAGTTTGGTATTGGTGTTCGGAGTGGCTTGTGTAGGATAGGTGGGAGACGTTGAAGCCCGGACGCCAGTTCGGGTGGAGTCATCGTTGAAATACCACTCTGGTCACTTTGGACATCTAACTTCGGCCCGTAATCCGGGTCAGGGACAGTGCCTGATGGGTAGTTTAACTGGGGCGGTTGCCTCCTAAAAAGTAACGGAGGCGCCCAAAGGTTCCCTCAGCCTGGTTGGCAATCAGGTGTCGAGTGTAAGTGCACAAGGGAGCTTGACTGTGAGAGAGACATCTCGAGCAGGGACGAAAGTCGGGACTAGTGATCCGGCGGTACATTGTGGAATGGCCGTCGCTCAACGGATAAAAGGTACCTCGGGGATAACAGGCTGATCTTGCCCAAGAGTCCATATCGACGGCATGGTTTGGCACCTCGATGTCGGCTCGTCGCATCCTGGGGCTGGAGTAGGTCCCAAGGGTTGGGCTGTTCGCCCATTAAAGCGGTACGCGAGCTGGGTTTAGAACGTCGTGAGACAGTTCGGTCCCTATCCGCTGCGCGCGCAGGAAATTTGAGAAGGGCTGTCCTTAGTACGAGAGGACCGGGACGGACGAACCTCTGGTGTGTCAGTTGTACTGCCAAGTGCACCGCTGATTAGCTACGTTCGGATGGGATAACCGCTGAAAGCATCTAAGCGGGAAGCTCGCTTCGAGATGAGATTTCCATACACCTTGTGTGTGAGAGGCCCCCAGCCAGACCACTGGGTTGATAGGCCGGATGTGGAAGCGAGGACTAACGACTCGTGAAGCTGACCGGTACTAATAGGCCGATAACTTACACCACACACCCCTCCCGCGAACCCGTTTCAAAAGGGGTTCGCACCACGGGAGAGGGTACAAAGAAACAAGACTGCTTGCGTCCACTATGTGGTTCCCAACCAACAAACCCGTTGCTTGAGAACCAACAACTAAATAACACCACAACTGCACAACATGCAGCGTGTTGTAACCACAAGATTTCCCCGCCACACCCCCACAGGGTCGAAGCGGCGGAGCAAGGGTTACGGCGGTCATAGCGTGGGGGAAACGCCCGGTCCCATTCCGAACCCGGAAGCTAAGACCCACAGCGCCGATGGTACTGCACCCGGGAGGGTGTGGGAGAGTAGGTCACCGCCGGAACATCATTAAGGTCGAGGACCCCCAACCACGTTGGGGGTCCTCCCGCATTTAAAACCCCTTCTTAAACCCCCAACCTGTCATGCCCCCGGCCCCCGACGGGTGCCCGCCACACTCAGGTCCGGGCCGCCCGAAACTCACCCGCGGCTCACTCTCCCGAGGCACCACGAACGGCCGCTTTCCTGGAGCATTGTCTGCAGCGCGAGAAGCCGTTCCAGCACCTCATCGAACGTGATGACCTCGATGCCATAGAGTCCGTTGCGATAGCGCACAAAGGAATCTACTCGGAGTTGGTCCATGGCGCTGAAGGTTCCTGCTATTACGGCTCCCGTAATTACCTTTGTATCGAGCGGGGCGGCGCCGGGAGTGCGGCGGACGATTTGCTCAAAGTCGGTGCGGGCCGATTCCATCTGTGCTTGGAGTTGTGCGATGGCCCCGGATAGCTCTTTGTCGGGAGGGTAGACCTCTGCGCTGGATGCTCCGCGGTACTTGTTTTTGGCGACAAGCGCCGTCGATGGCGTTTTGATCTCAACGAGGACCATGCTGCGGGTCAAGGTATTGAACAACACAAAGTCAGCGATTTGGCTGCCAGCGCCCTTCATGTCCGGTGATCGTACGTGCACCTGCTCCCCGTAGAAGGCCACGGGGGCAGCGAAAATCTGCTTCAAGGCGAAGGTGTTTGCTGTGAAGAATTGCTGCCAGGCGCCCTCATTCTTGGCGCCATTTCCCGTCAAGTTATTACTGAAATTCTCGATGAGAACATCCAGCGTCACCAGCTGTAGGTTCTCGCGTAGCGTGCCAAAGGCCTGAGGTTGTTCCGTCGCTAACCGTCTCGACTCTGCATGCACCCGTGCCACAAGCGTAGACCGGTCACTAGCATCGAGAGGAGTGCCGTCCTCGATGGCACGGGACCTGGCCCGGGTCCGGCCCCGCTTGCCGCGCCTTGTAAGATGAAGCGCCGTAACCACGGCCCATGCCGGAGCCCCGGCCCGGCACTCTCTCACCCTCTCGCGTCTCCGCCGAACATCCGCCCGAGTTGGACTTGCTGTTCATCACTGCGATCCCCCCGATCAGTCAGCTGTCCCCAATGGCGGAACGGTACTGGGGGGAGCGTTACTACTGCGTTACGGGATCCATCTGCTCTCCCTCGCCAACTGGCCGTGACTGAGGCCCGGCAGAACCCTTCCCAGAAAGCGCTAGCCGCCCGCGCAGGTAAAGTTGTTGCCCATGGATAACCTCTTCAGCCATGCCCCGTCCGGAGCTCCGGAACCCGACGCAGCGGACGAACTTGATCCCGTCGTCATTAGCGTCGTCGTCCCCGGCCCCGTGGCGCGGGCGTTCATGGGCTTCACCGAACACACGCACCTCTGGTGGCCGCTCGAGGACCACAGCGTCTATGGGGCCGGCTCCTATGTGGAGTTCGAGGAGAGCCTGATCCTGGAGACCGCTGATGACGGCAGGACCGCCGTCTGGGGATCGATTGACGACTGGCAGCCGCCGCTGTCATTCCACGCCAGCTGGCACCCTGGAACCACCGCCATGTGGTCCACGGAACTGCGGGTGGCGTTCAAGGCGGTTGGCGACGGCACAGAGCTCCGGCTGGTGCACAGTGGCTGGGAAGGCGCCGAAGACCCCGCTGCGACACGAGACGACTACTCGGCCGGCTGGCCTGTCGTCCTGGACCGTTTCGTTCGGTTCATGGGCGGCGCCGGTGCGGGCGGCCCGGCGAAGCCGGAAGCTTAATCCCGCAGGGAGCCCTGGTCGACGGGCGGAACGGCGGTGCTGGAGCGGATCACGAAGCGGGTGGGGTATTCGGTGTCCGCGGCCGCAAAGTCCGTGCCGCCGTCGAGCCCTGCCAAGAGGCGCCGGACCGCCAGCGCGCCCTGGCCGCGCGCGTCCTGGTCGATCGTGGTCAACCCAAAGACCTCGCCCAGCTCATGACCATCTATGCCGATCACGGAGAGGTCGTGCGGCACCCGCAGGCCGAAATCCCGGGCTGCGAGGATGGTGCCGATCGCCATCTCGTCGGAGGCGGCAAAGACGGCCGTGGGGCGTTCCGGCGAGCTGCCGAGCAGCTGCCGGGCGCTGGCGTACGCACCCTGAATGGTGAAATCGGCGGAGACCTGCCATTCGGGCCGGACGGCCAGACACGCATCGCGCATGGCTTTCTTGAACCCCGCCTGACGGGTCCCGGGCAGGCGGAAATCCTGCTCATAGGCGGCGTCGCCGGTCATGTGGGCGATCCTGCTGTGGCCGAGCTGGATCAGGTGCCGGGCCGCGGCCTCGGCGATGCCGGAGTCATTGATGCGGATGGTCGACGCCCCGGGCAGCGGGCCGCCGATCCCCACGATCGGGCGGTGGATAGCCAGCAGCTGATCGATCTCGGACTCGGAGAGCTCCAGGGACACCGCGATCACGGCGTCCACGCGTTTGCGGAGCAGGAAGTCGTTCAGCACACTGTGCCTGCGCTCCTGCCCCTCGCTGACGTTGTACAGCGTCAGGTCGTAGCCGGCGTCCAGCAGGGTCGCCGAGACGCCCTCGACCACCGAGGAAAAGAACCAGCGATGGACCGAAGGAACCACGACGCCGACATTGTGGTTACGCCCGGAGGCCAGGCTGGAGGCATGGTAGGACAGGACGAAGCCGAGTTCGGCTGCGGCTGCCCGGGCCCGTTCCCGGCTGCGCGGGGAGACGTTGCCTTTGCCGCTCAAGGCGCGCGAAACGGTAGCGATGGAGAGGCCGGCCCGTTCCGCGACGTCCTTGATGCCGGGCATTCCTACCCCTCCGTGTCCTCGATGTAGATTTCCAGCCAAACAGTTTCACCTGAGCTTAACTGATCTCCGGTGCTGGACCCGTCCCCGGCAGCGTAACCTGCCTGCGCGGCTGTCGAGCTGCGCAGGAGCACCCGGCCGGCCGGCATCTGGAGGGGTTCGGATCCCGTGTTCAGCAGCACCAGCGTGGTGCCGTTGAGGAAGGCAAGGCTCGTGTCCGTGCACAGGTCCTCATACCAGGACAGCGATCCGCGGCCAAGTTCCAGCCCGCGGCGCAGGTCCAGCATGCGCTTGTAGAGGCTCAGGTGCGACGACGGCGAGGCAGCCTGCACGTCCCGCGCCAGCCCGGCGAAGCTTTCCGGCTGCGGCAGCCAGGGGTCCTGCCCGTGGCCGAATCCTGCGTGGAGTTCGCCGGCCCGCCAGGGCAGCGGGACGCGGCAGCCGTCGCGGCCCAGCCGCTCGCCGCCGGTGCGGGCGAAGGTGGGATCCTGGCGCCGGGTGTCCGGGATGTCGATCCCGTCCGGGAGGCCCAGCTCTTCGCCCTGGTAGAGGTAAGCCCCGCCGGGCAGCCCCAGCATGAACATGGACGCCGCGGCCGCGCGGGACCGGCCGAGGTCCTCGTCCGGCTGCGGGTCCGCGGTGCCGATTCCGTCACCGTCGCGCGGCGCCCGGCCGTTGTACCCGAAGCGGGTGGCGTGGCGGACGACGTCATGGTTGGACAGCACCCAGGTGGTGGGGGCGGCGACGGCGTCCAACGCCGTCAGCGACTCAGTGATGACGTTACGCATGCGGTGCACGTCAAGGCCCGTGTGGAGGTAGGGGAAGTTGAAGGCCTGGTGCATTTCGTCGGGACGGACCCAGTCGGCCAGCCGGGGGAGCGGGTCCACATTGGCCTCGGCACAGAGGATCCGGTCCGGGCCGTACTCTGCGAGGATCCGCCGCCACTGCCGGTAGATCTCATGCAGGGCAGGCTGGCCGAACATCGGAGCGTCGTGGCCGGGGAAGCCGTCGCAGCTGTTGCCGTCGGCGCGGCCGCCCCACTCCGGCAGCCCGGGAGCCTTCACGAGGGCATGCGCCACGTCCACCCGGAAGCCGGAGACCCCGCGGTCCAGCCAGAAGCGCAGGACCCGCTCGAATTCGTCGTGGACAGCGCGGTTGTCCCAGTTGAAGTCTGGCTGGGAGGAGTCGAAGAGGTGCAGGTACCACTGGCCCGGGGCACCGTCCGGTTCGGTGATCCGGGTCCATGCCGGGCCGCCGAAGTGGGACTGCCAGTTATTTGGCGGTTCTTCGCCGAGCAGGCCGCGGCCGTCGCGGAAGATGAACATATCCCGCTCCGGGCTGCCGGCGGGGGCGGCCAGGGCGGCCTGGAAGGTCAGGTGCTGATCCGAGCAATGGTTGGGCACGAGGTCCACGATCATCCGCAAACCCAGCCGGGTGGCCTCGGCCATCATGGCGTCGAAATCGCCCAGCGTGCCGAACAGGGGGTCGACGTCGCAGTAGTCACTGACGTCGTACCCGGCGTCGCGCTGCGGCGACCGGTAGAACGGGGAAAGCCAGACGGCGTCGATGTCGAGTTCGGCAAGCCGCGGCAGCTCGGCGGTGATTCCTGCAAGATCGCCGATGCCGTCACCGTTCAGGTCCCGGAAGGAGCGCGGATAGACCTGGTAGATGACGGCGGAGCGCCACCAACCGGGAATGTGATCTGCGGCGTGCACCGGGGTCAGCGGGCCCGTCAGGGCACCGGCCTGGATGTCGGCCTGCATGTCGGCCTCTGCGGCGGGGAAGAAGAGAACTGAATCAACGGACATGAGGGTAATCGTAAGTCCCGGATACGTAAAATGAAAGCGCTTCCAGTCAAAAAGGACACAGCGGGTTCGGCCAGCGACTGGACGATCCCTTTCCCCAACTAGCTCGCAGCAGGGGCCGTTTTGAGGGCTCAAAACGGCCCCTGCTGCGAGTCAGTTGGGAAGCGGGGCGGGGCCGCAACCCGTCGCTGCCACCAGGGGGCCGCCCGCTACCGGCCGGTAGGCTGACTTTTCAAAGCGGCCCTTAGCGTGTACTTTGGAAGCGCTTGCAGCTGTGAGCCACATCACCGACGATGCCACGGGGCTCTGGAACGGACTTCCAGGGCCTTATGCGTGGATGCAGGATTTTATGAAAGGGACACCAATGAAGGTGCAGAACACCCTCACGAACGGGACGAGCCGCCGCGTATTCACCGCGGGCGCGATCTCCGTCGTGGCAGCGCTGGCCCTCAGCGCGTGCGGCGGCGCCGCAGCCACCGCACCCGCCACGGCGACGGCCAAGCCTGACCTGAAGGCCTCCGGCGCCAGCACGATCACCATGTGGGTCGATGCGGAGCGCTCGCCCGCGCTGAAGGACATCACGGCCAAGTTCCAGGCCGACACCGGCATCGAGGTCAAGCTCGTGGTCAAGGACTTCGCCGCCGTCCGTGACGACTTCATCACCCAGGTCCCGACCGGCAAGGGCCCGGACCTGATCGTCGGACCGCACGACTGGGTCGGCAAGTTCGTCCAGAACGGTGTGATCGCGCCGGTGGAGCTCGGTGACAAGAAGTCCGCGTTCCAGGACTCCTCCATCAAGGCCATGACGTACAACGGCTCCGTCTATGGTGTCCCGTACGCGATCGAGAACATCGCCCTCCTGCGCAACACGGACCTCGTGCCCCAGAGCGCCAAGACCTTGGACGAGGTCATCGCCAACGGCAAGAAGGCCGTGGCAGAGGGCAAGGCGAAGTTCCCATTCCTCGTGGGCATGGACCCGAAGCAGGGCGACCCGTACCACCTCTACCCGCTGCAGGCCTCGATGGGCTCGCAGGTCTTCGGCAAGGCTGCCGACGGTGGCTACGACCCCAAGCAGCTCCTGATCGGCGACGCCGCCGGCGTCGAGTTCGCCAAGAAGCTGGCCGCCTGGGGCGACGCCGGTGAGAAGATCATCAACTCCAACATCACCGGTGACATCGCCAAGGAGAAGTTCCTGGCCGGCGAGTCCCCGTACTACCTGACCGGCCCGTGGAACGTGCCGGACGTGCAGAAAAAGGGCATCAAGTTCGCCGTCGACGAGCTGCCCACCGCCGGCGACAAGCCCGCCCAGCCGTTCATCGGCGTCAACGGCTTCTTCATCAGCGCCAAGAGCGCCAACGCCCTTGCCACGAACGAGTTCGTCACCAACTACCTCACCACCGAGGCAGCACAGGACTCCATGTACAAGGCAGGAGGCCGTCCGCCGGCCCTCAAGGCCTCGTTCGACAAGGCCGCGAGCGACCCCATCGTGGCAGCCTTCGGCAAGATCGGCGCCGACGGCGTCCCGATGCCGGCCATCCCCGAAATGAGCGCCGTCTGGGCTGACTGGGGAGCCACCGAGCTCGCCCTCATCAAGGGCCAGGGCGATCCCGCCGCCGACTGGGCCAAGATGGCCGCCAGCATCAAGGCCAAGATCGCGGGTTAGCCACCGCGCGGTTCCCAAGGATCCCGTTCAGGATGCCGAGGAACCGCACAGCACCGGGCCGGGCGGCACACCATGCCGCCCGGCCCGTTCCTGCACCACCCAGCTTTCTCCCGAGGACCGTAGACAGCCATGACAGACACCGAACTCCGCCAGGCCGGCGATTCCGCCCCCGCAGCGCCCGGCGGCCCCGCCGGGACACCCGCAGGGAAACCGGCACAGAAACCAAACGGCTCGCGCCGCCGAACCTTCGGCCCCGACACCACCAGGGGGACGGTCGCCAAGATCGTGCTGCTGGGCCTCGTGGACGCCGTCGCCGTCTACGTGCTCATGATGCTGTTCCTCAGCCAGTCCTGGGGCGCGCTGGCCGTCTCCGCCGTCGTGGTGGCAGTGATCAACTGGATCTACCTGCGCAAGGGCGGACTGCCCGCGAAGTATCTCGCCCCCGGCGTGCTGTTCCTCCTCGTGTTCCAGGTCTTCGTCGTGCTGTTCAGCGGCTACATCGCCTTCACCAACTACGGCGACGGGCACAACAGCACCAAGGAAGACGCCATCGCGGCCATCCAGCTCACCGCGCAGAAACGCGTCCCGGACTCCCCGGCTTACAAGGCAGCCGTGCTGTCGAAGGACGGCGCCTTCTACCTGCTGTTCACGGACCCGGACGGGAAGGTCTCGCTCGGCAGCACCGAGGCGCCGCTGGAACAGGTCTCCGGCGCCGCCAAGGATTCCACCGGCAAGGCCAACGCCCTCGACGGCTACCGGACCCTGAACTTCCAGGAGATCGTCGCCAACCAGCAGCGGATCCTGGGCATCACCGTTCCGGTCTCTGCCGACCCCGCGGACGGCACCCTGCGCACCGCGGACGGCAGCTCCGCCTACCAGTTCAAGCCGGCCCTGAAGTACGACGACGCCGCCGGCACCTTTACTGACACGGACACCGGCGCCGTCTACCGGGACAACGGCAAGGGCGCGTTCGCCGCGGACAGCGGCGAGACCCTGGCCACCGGCTGGAAGATCGACGTCGGCATGGAGAACTTCGCGCGGGCCTTCACCGATCCGAGCCTCCGCGGTCCGCTGCTCGGCGTCATCCTCTGGACCTTCACCTTCGCCGTCGCGTCCGTGGCACTGACCTTCGCCCTGGGCCTGTTCCTGGCGATCACGTTCAACCGCGAGGACCTGCGCGGCAAGAAGATCTACCGGATCCTCATGATCCTGCCTTACGCGTTCCCGGCCTTCCTTTCCGGCCTGGTCTGGTCCGGCATCCTGAACCCGCAGTTCGGCTGGCTCAACCAGACCCTGCTGGGCGGTGCCACGATCGGCTGGCTCACGGACCCGGTCCTGGCCAAGATCAGCGTGCTGGTGGTCAACCTGTGGCTCGGCTTCCCGTACATGTTCCTCGTCTGCACCGGTGCTTTGCAGTCCCTGCCCACGGAACTGGACGAGGCGGCCCGGATGGACGGCGCCAGCCCGTGGCGGGTGTTCCGCTCCATCAAGCTGCCGCTCCTGCTGGTCTCCATCGCGCCGCTGCTGATCTCCTCCTTCGCCTTCAATTTCAACAACTTCAACGTGATCTTCATGCTCACCGGCGGCGGTCCGCGCTTCGCCGACACGGACCGGGACATCGGGGCGACGGACATCCTGATCACCCTCGTCTACAAGGTGGCGTTCGGGCAGGGCACCGGGCGGGACTACGGCCTCGCCAGCGCCCTGGCGATCATCATCTTCATCATCGTGGCCACTGTCTCGGCCATCAGCTTCAAGCAGACCAAGGCACTTGAGGAAGTGAACTCATGAACGGGCCCGCACCGCGCGTCGACTCCACGACGGACCACCCGCAGCTCCCCGCCGCAGGCAAGAAAACAGGCAAGAAGACAGGCGATGAACCAGGAGCTAAATCGGTCAGGAGGACCGGCGCTGAAGACAGCCCCGTTCTGGCCGGCGCAGCGCCCGCGGCTGACCTCTCAGCACTCCGGCGGCGCAAGTCCTTCGGCGCCTGGTCCAAGGACAAGGGCTGGCGGCACCTGGTGGGGATCGTCGTCACGATCTTTGCGATCTTCCCGCTGCTGTACGTGCTCTCCGCGGCCTTCAACTCCACCGGAACCCTGGTGGGATCCAACGCCCTGTTCAGCCGGATCGACTTCGGCAACTTCACCGAGCTGATGAACAACCCCTCGCGCCCCTTCGCCCGCTGGTTCGTCAACACCATGGTGGTGGGCGGTGTGACCTCGGCGGCCACCGTGTTCCTGGGGGCCATGGCGGCGTACGCGTTCTCCCGCATGCGCTTCACCGGCCGTCGGATCGGCCTGCTGAGCCTGCTGCTCCTGCAGATGTTCCCGCAGCTGCTCGCCGTCGTCGCCATCTTCCTGCTCTTGAGCGGCATCTCCGAGGTCATCCCGGCCCTCGGCCTGGGCAGCCAGCTGGGCCTGATCATGGTCTATCTCGGCGGCGCCCTGGGCGTGAACACCTACCTCATGTACGGATTCTTCAACACCGTGCCGCAGTCCCTGGACGAGGCGGCCAAGATCGACGGCGCCAGCCACGCGCAGATCTTCTTCGGCATCATCATGCGGCTCGTCACCCCGATCCTGGCCGTCGTGGGTCTCCTGACCTTCATCGGCATCTCCGGCGAGTTTGTCATCGCCAGCGTGGTGCTCACGGACCCCGACAGCCAGACCCTCGCCGTCGGGCTGTACTCCTTCGTGGCGCAGCAGCGTTCGGAGAACTGGGGAGTCTTCGCCGCCGGCGCCGTGCTGTCCGCCGTCCCCGTTATGGCCCTGTTCCTGTACCTGCAGCGCTACATCGTCAGCGGCCTCACCGCGGGCTCGGTGAAGGGCTAGGCATGACGCTCCCGGGCAGCGCGGGCCCGCTCCCGCACCACGACGGCTCGGCCCTCCACGCGCCACAACAGGTGGAACTCGGGGCGGAGGTCCGCCTGCGGCTCCGCGTGCCGGCCGTCTGGGGCCGGCCCGCCCGGGTCTGGCTCCGGTCCCTCCACGACGGCGAACCCCGCTACGAGAGCTGCGTGAACCTCGGAGAGTCCGACGGCTGGGGGTGGTGGGAAGCGGCGATGACGGTCACCAACCCGGTGGCCCGCTACCGGTTCCTTCTGGAAGTCCCGGACGCAACTACCGGCGCCGCGGCCGCCGCGGACGCAGCTATCGGGGACGCAACTACCGGCGCCGCGGCCGGGGGCAGCCAGCGGTACTGGAGCCTCAACGCGCACGGCCTCTTCAGCCGGGACGTCTCCGACTATGCGGACTTCCGGCTGACGACATTCGGGCCCGCCCCCGGCTGGCTGCGCCAGGGCACGATATACCAGGTTTTCCCGGACCGCTTCGCACGCTCGGCGTCCGCACAAGACCCGTACCCGGCCCCGGACTGGGCCGTGCCGTGCAGCTGGGACACCTCCGAGGTGGAGGGCGCCGGCCCGCAGACCCCGTACCAGTACTACGGCGGCGACCTTCGGGGCATCACCGAGCGTCTGGACCACATCCGGGCCCTCGGCGCCGACGTCATCTACCTGACGCCGTTCTTCCCGGCCCGCTCCAACCACCGCTACGACGCAGCCACCTTCACGTGCGTGGATCCGCTGCTGGGCGGGGACGAGGCGCTCGTGGAACTTGTCGAAGCCGCCCACGCCCGCGGCCTGCGGGTGATGGGCGACCTCACGGCCAACCACTCCGGCGACGCCCACGAATGGTTCCGGCGCGCCCTCGCGGACCCGGCCTCCGAGGAATCCGGGTTCTACTATTTCAACGCCGACCACACGGAATACGAGTCCTGGTACGGCGTCCGGTCCCTGCCCAAACTCAACTGGGCATCCCCGGGCCTGCGCGAGAAGTTCGTCCTGGCCGATGATTCACCCGTGGCGCGCTGGCTCCGGCCGCCTTTCAACCTGGACGGCTGGCGGATTGACGTCGGCAACATGACCGGCCGGCTCGGCGGCACCGACCTCAACCACGACGTCGCCCGGCTGATCGCGGACCGGGTCCGCTCGATCAACCCCGAGGCGGCGCTGCTCGCCGAGGCCACAAATGACGCAGCCCCCGACTTCAGCGGCGAGCACTGGCACGGCGCCATGACCTACTCCAACTTCACCCGGCCGTTGTGGTCCTGGCTTGCCGGGGACGCCGGGCACGTCAACTTCTTCGGAACCCCGCTGCCCGGCCCTAACAAGACGGACGCCGAGGACTTCCTGGCTACCCACCTGGACCTCGCCTCCGCGTTCAGCTGGGATGTCCGGCAGCAGAACATGAACGCTCTGAACAGCCACGACACGGCCCGGGCGGCCACGGTGATGATCGACGGCGGCCAGCGGCTCGGCGCGCTGCTGATGTTCACCCTGCCGGGGGTTCCCGTGCTGTTCGCCGGGGACGAGTTCGGACTCAAAGGCGACAACGGGGAGGCCTCCCGGACGCCCATGCCCTGGAACGATCCCGGCCGCATCCTCACCGACCTGCGGGCGGACTACGCTGCCCTCGCCGCGCTGCGCCGGGAACAGCCCGCGCTGACCGGCGGCGGCATCCGCTGGCTGTACGCCCGCGGGGACGTCTTGGCATTCGTTCGCGAAACCTCGCAAGGCGCCGTGCTGGTGTTCGTCGCCCGGGCGGGCGCCGAGGCGGAACTGGCTCCAGGGGCGCTCTCTGGGACCCAGTACGCTGCCCTGGCCGGGCGGCCCGCCTACGCGACGGGCGAGGTCACGGTGGCGCTGAGCCGCGAGCCGGGGCCGTCAGCGGGCCCGTCCGCCGGAAGGGTGAGGGCCGATGAAGCTGGCGGAACCGTCCGGATCTGCACCGGGGGTCCGGCCGCCGCCGCATGGGTGCTGCCGGGGACCCGGGGGCCGGTCCCGCAGCCTTAGACTGGGATCCGGATTCGACCGAACTGGAGACCGCATGCGCAGCATCATCGACGAGCTGACCTCTGCCCTGGGGCCGGCGAAAATTGCCGTGGACGACGCCACCCTGGCCGCCTACGCCGTGGACCAGGCGCCGGTCCTGGACTATCAGCTCCCGCAGGCGGTGGTCCGCGCCGAATCGGTGGCCGACGTCCAGGCCGCCGTGCGGGCCTGCGCCGCACGCGGCGTCTCACTCGTGGCGCGCGGGGCCGGAACCGGCGTCTCGGGGGGTGCCCACGCGTCCGAGGGCTGCGTGGTGCTTTCCCTCGAGCGGATGAACCGCATCCTGGAGCTCAACCCGGATGACGAGACCGCCGTCGTCGAACCCGGCGTCATCAACGCGGACCTCAACGCCGCCGCCGCCGTGCACGGGCTGATGTACGCCCCGGATCCGGCAAGCTTCAAGATGTCCACCATCGGCGGCAACGTGGCCACCAACGCGGGCGGGCTTCGCTGCGCGAAATACGGGGTGACCCGGGATTCGGTCCTGGCCCTCGACGTCGTGCTCGCGGACGGCTCGCTCATCCACACCGGCCACCAGACTTTCAAAGGTGTCGCCGGCTACGACCTCACCGGGCTGTTCGTCGGCTCGGAAGGGACCCTGGGAATAGTTGTTGGCGTGACCGTGCGGCTGAAATACCTGCCGCGCGACGTACACACCATCGCCGCCTTCTACCCGGACTTCCGCAGCGCCGCTGCCGGCGTCCTTGCCGTCGGCAAGGCCCGCGTTCAGCCGGCCATCATGGAACTGCTCGACGGCGGCTCGCTCGCGCAGCTCGACGACCTCCACGGCTCGGACCTGGCCTCACGCGGGGCATCCCTGCTGCTGATCCAGACCGACGGCTTCGGCGCGGCGGCGGAAGCCGCGGCCATCCGCCCGGTCCTCGCGGCCGGGGGAGCGGTGGTGAGCATGGAAGCCAGCGCGGAGGCCGAGCAGCTTGTCGAGCTGCGGCGCAACAGCCGCGGGACCGAGGTGGACGACGAATACCGGGTGGGCGAGGACGTGGCCGTGCCGCGCTCGCGGCTGGTGGACTACGTGGCCGAGCTGGAAGCCATGGCGGCCGAGCACCGGGTCCAGCTCAAGGTCGTGGCGCATGCCGGCGACGGCAACCTGCACCCCACGTTCTGGATCGAGCGGGTGGAGAACACCGTGGATGCCGATGCCATGGCCCGGCTCGGCGCCGCCCTGGATAAGTCCATCACCGTGGCGCTGGCCATGGGCGGCACCATCACCGGCGAACACGGGATCGGGCAGTACAAGCTGCGCTGGCTGGGCCTGGAGCAGAAGGAACCGGTGCGCGAACTGCAGCGCCGAATCAAGGAACTCTTTGACCCGGCCGGGATCCTGAATCCGGGGAAGGCGATTTAGCCCGCCCGTGCTGTAACCCGCCCGCCGCCCGCCCGCCCAAACCCAACTAGCTGGCAGCAGGGGCCGTTTTGAGCGCCCAGAACGGCCCCTGCTGCGAGTCAGTTGGGTGGCTAGTCGTCGGCGTCCGGGTATTCGGCAATTGATTCGTCGGCGCCGTACCGTGATTCCTCGGTTTCGACCTCGAGGATCTTGAGCAGCCCAGTGTCCGGGTTGAGCATGATTGCGGCCTCGTCCCGGCGGTGGCGGAGTTCGTTGTCGATGTAGGACTGGACGGCCTCGGCCAAGGGGATGTGCCGGTTCTCCTTCTCGGAGATGTACCAGCGGTGCTCCAGGACCTCGTGCACGGCCTCGGCGGGCTCGAGCTTGCCGGAGAGGTCGCGGGGGATGGCCCGCA
This sequence comes from Arthrobacter sp. NicSoilB8, assembly GCF_019977355.1. Taxonomy (NCBI): domain Bacteria; kingdom Bacillati; phylum Actinomycetota; class Actinomycetes; order Micrococcales; family Micrococcaceae; genus Arthrobacter; species Arthrobacter sp. NicSoilB8. Next base: position 831,979 of record NZ_AP024655.1, read on the forward strand.
CAATCGGCTCGAAGATCTGGCTGACCCAGAGGTGCGCGCTGTATTCCTCATCCATGCCCGGGTTGTTGTCCGCCCGGAACGAGTCCATGTCGTTCAGGAGCCTGCGGGCCTGGTTTTCCTGGGCGTCCAGGCCGGTCAGGCGCAGCAGCCGGCGCTGGTGGTGCCCGGCGTCGACCACCTTGGGCTGGAGCTGGATGGTGGAGCCGTTCTGCGTCGTCTTGATGGCGTATTCCTCGACGTCGAAGCCGAGCTCGTTGAGCCGCCGGATACGGGCGGCCACGCGCCAGCGTTCCCCGATCTCAAACGACTCCTTCGCCGTCAGCTCGGTCCACAGCCGCCGGTAGCTGTCCATGATCAGCTCGCTGGTGGCCACCGGGTCGACCTTCTCCTCGATCAGGCCGCCGTCGAGGAGGTCCATGAGTTCCCCGGCGATGTTGACCCGGGCGATTTCGAGGTCGTACTCGCGCTGGCCGGTGGACAAATCGGGATACAGCTCGCCGGTCTCGGCGTCCACGAGGTAGGCGGCGAAGGCGCCGGCGTCGCGGCGGAACAAGGTGTTGGAAAGCGAGACATCGCCCCAGTAGAAGCCGATCAGGTGCAGCCGGACCAGCAGCAGGGCCTGGGCGTCGATCAGCCGGGTCAGGGTGTCCTTGCGCAGCATCTGCGAGAAGAGGGCGCGGTACGGCATGGAGAACTTCAGGTGCCGGGTGACCAGTACCGGGTTCAGCGGCCGGCCCTCCGGGGTGGTGCGTCCGGTGATGACGGCCACCGGCTCCACGCAGGGCACGTCCAGCCGGGCGAGCTTGCGGAGCATGTGGTACTCATGGCGGGCCACGTGCTCCGAGGTTTCCTTGATGGCGATGACCGACCCGCCAAGGTGGGCGAAGCGCACGATATGCCGCGAGATGCCGCGGGGGAGTGCCGCCAGATTCTCTGCCGGCCAGTCCTCGAGGGCAATGTGCCAGGGCAGGTCGAGCAGCTCCGGCTCGGTGGCGGCGGCCGTGATGCTGAGCGAACTGGACACCATGGAGGCCTTCTGGTCATTGGCGCTCGCGGCCTCAAACCGGGGCAGCTTCCCGATCTGACCGTAGTCGGTGGGCTCGTCGTGCCACTGGGCACTGTTTTCCTCGGTCATGGGGTTTTCCTCGGTCATGGATCAATTCTTCCGTATTAAAAGGACCGCGCCTAAAGCGTCGAAGTTAAAGCCCGACGGCGGCCCTCCAGTGGGGAGGACCGCCGTCGGTTTCAGCGTGGGAACCGGTGGGGATCAGTCGCCGAGGCGGAGACCGGTCTTGGTGTCGAACAGGTGCACGTGGCCTGACTGCGGGCGGACCCAGATGGACTCACCCTTCATCGGGGGGCGGCGGCCGTCGACGCGGGCCACGATGTCGTGGCTCTTGCCGTCCAGCGTGGTGTGGCCGTAGACGTAGGCGTCGGCGCCGAGTTCCTCGACGACGTCGACCTCGACCTGGAGGCCTTCACCCTGGGCGACCGTTTCAAGGTCTTCCGGGCGGGAGCCGAGGGTCACGGTCTGGCCGTGCGCCTCTTCGAGGACGTCGCGCGGAACCGGGTAGACGGTGCCGCCGAACTGCACGCCGCCGTCGACGACCGGCAGTTCCAGCAGGTTCATGGCGGGGGAGCCGATGAAGCCGGCCACGAAGACGTTCTTCGGCTTGTCGTAGAGGTTGCGCGGGGTGTCGACCTGCATCAGCAGGCCGTCCTTCAGCACGGCGACGCGGTCACCCATGGTCATGGCCTCGACCTGGTCGTGGGTCACGTAGACCGTGGTGACGCCGAGGCGGCGGGTCAGGGACGCGATCTGGGTGCGGGTCTGCACGCGCAGCTTGGCGTCGAGGTTGGACAGCGGCTCGTCCATGAGGAAGACCTGCGGGTTACGCACGATTGCGCGGCCCATGGCAACACGCTGGCGCTGGCCGCCGGAGAGTGCCTTCGGCTTGCGGTCCAGGTACGGTTCGAGGTCCAGGAGCTTGGCGGCCTCACGGACGCGCTCGGCGCGCTCTTCCTTGCTGACGCCGGCGATCTTCAGCGCGAAGCCCATGTTGTCCGCCACGGTCATGTGCGGGTACAGGGCGTAGTTCTGGAACACCATGGCGATGTCGCGGTCCTTCGGCGGAACGTCCGTGACGTCGCGGTCGCCAATGAGGATACGGCCGGAGTTGACGTCCTCGAGACCTGCGAGCATGCGCAGGGAGGTCGACTTGCCGCAGCCGGAGGGGCCAACGAGAACCAGAAATTCGCCATCGGCGATATCAATGTTGAGCTTGTCAACAGCGGGCTTCTCGGTGCCCGGGTACAAACGTGTCGCGTTATCAAAAGTAACTGTAGCCACAGTTATCAATCCCTTCACCGGCAGGTACGTGCCGGACGATCCGTAGTGAATGGTCTTTTTATGCAGTTGTAATTCAGTTATGGGTTTTCACGCGCATGCTCCCCGGCCGAAGTCGGGGAGTATGTCGAGAAATATCCAGTGACGCCGCACGGTAGCTGTGCGCCACATCACATACAGAGTATGTCAGATATATGGCATTTAGGTTAAAATGTTACGGATGTCACACGTGGGGTCCGTCACGTGGCGCCGGAAGCGGCTGTGTATGCTGTGCGCATGACGGCACTGCAGATCTATGTCAGTTTCCCCGGCACGGCACGTGAAGCACTTGGTTTCTACGCCGACGTTTTCGGCGGAGAGCTTGCATTGTTCACGTACGAGGAGTTCAACCGCAGCGACGGCCCGCCGGATGCCATTGCCCACGGACAGCTGAACGGCGCAGTCGCTTTGGCGGGGTCAGATGCGGCAGCGGGCGAGAAAAGCGTCCGGTTCGAAGGCCTCATGCTCTCGCTGCTGGGGACCGCCGAGCCGTCAGTTCTCCACGAGTGGTTCGACAAACTCGCCGTTGACGGCCGAGTGATCGACCCTCTCGCCCCGAAGCCCTGGGGCGCCTCAGACGGCCAGGTCATCGACCGTCACGGACTTCACTGGCTGATCGGCTACGAACCTGAATCGTGACCGACGCCCAGTTGCCCGCTTGGTAAGCCAGCTTTAGTTCCGGGACGCTACGGACTTAGTCCGTTCGCGCAGCAGCGCCTCCAGCAGTTCGCAGACGTGGACGGGCGACTCGATCCGGAACTCGGCCTGGGTGAAATCAAGCCCCACTTTTACGCCGAGATCGCCCGGGACAAGGCTGGCGAGGGCGTCCTCGTCAGTGGTGTCGTCTCCGGCGAAAGCAACCGCCGTGGCCCCGGCAGCCTGCCGCAGGAAGGCAATGCCCTCTCCCTTGGAGGCGTTCACCACGGAGGTCTCCAGGACGCGGTTGCCGGTCTTGATGAAGACGCCGCTGCGGTCCTGCAGGACCGCCCGCGCCGCGGCGACGGCGTCCTCGGCGACGTCGTCCGCCGCGAGCCGGGTGTGCAGGACGACGCCGGCGGGTTTGTCCTCCAGGAGGGTCCCGGGGGCCTGTTCCACGATCCCCTCAAGCTCTTTGCGGATCTCGGCCAGGAGTTCGCGCTGGGCGTCGTCGAGCATCAGCTGGGAAGAGCCGGGCCCCATCCAGACTTCTGCGCCGTGGCTGCCGATCAGCAGTGTCTCCTCCGGCGGGGAGGCGACGGCCCGCAGGCTGTCCAGCGCACGGCCGGAGATGAGCGCCGTCGTCGTCCGGGGAAGTTCAGTCAGGGCCGCGAAGGCGGCCGAGGAGCGCGGGAGTGCGCGGGCGTCGGCCGCATGATCCACCAGGGGTGCCATGGTGCCGTCGAAGTCCATCGCCACGAGCAAGTGCTCGGTGCCGGCGACGCGGCGCACCGCCTCGAGCAGTTCGGGGGACAGCGAGAGCGGGGCGGCGTCTGAACTGTTGGCGTCTGAACTGTTGGTGCCTGAGCTGTTGGCGCCGGTGGTGTCAGGAGTCATCACGCACCACCTTTTCGGCCAGGGCGGTCAGGAAGTCCGAGGACCAGAGGTCGACGTCGTGGTCCAGAATCTGCTTGCGCATGGCCCGCATGCGTCGGGACGCCTCGGCGGGCTGCATGTTGACGGCCTTCATGATGGTGTCCTTGAGGCCGTCGATGTCGTGCGGGTTCATCAGCAGGGCCTGCTTGAGCTGGTCCGCGGCGCCGGCAAATTCACTGAGCACCAGTGCGCCGTCGTTGTTCGTCCGGGCTGTGACGTATTCCTTGGCCACGAGGTTCATGCCGTCGCGCAGGGCCGTGACCAGCATGACGTCAGCGGCCAGGTACAGAGCCACCATCTCCTCGATGGGGTAGCTGTGGTGGAGGTAGCGGACCGCGCTGTTCTCCATGGTGTCGAAGGTGCCGTTGATATGGCCCACGGTGCCCTCCACCTCCTCGCGGAGCAGACGGTACTGTTCCACGCGTTCCCGGCTGGGGCTGGCCACCTGGATCAGGGTTGCGTCCTCCACGGTGACTTTGCGGTCCTGCAGCAGTTCTTCGTAGGCCTTGAGCCGGTGCCGGATGCCCTTGGTGTAGTCGAGGCGGTCGACGCCCAGCAGGATGGTCTTGGGGTTGCCGAGGTCCCGGCGGATCTGCTTGGCGCGCTCAATGACTTCCGGCTTCCTGGCCAGCTCGCTGATCTGCTTGACATCAATGGAGATGGGAAACGCCTGGGCCCGGGCAATGTGGGTGGTTTCGCCGTCGGCGCCCCTGACGTGGACCTGCTGCTGCTTGACGCTGGCGCCGAGGAAGCGCCGGGCGGAGCGCATGAAGTTTCCGGCGTCGCTGCTGCGCTGGAAGCCCACCAGGTCCGCGCCCAGCAGGCCGTCGATGATCGCACGGCGCCACGGGAGCTGGGCGAAAATCTCCGGCGGCGGGAACGGAATGTGGTTGAAGAACCCGATCTTCAGGTCCGGCCGGGCCTCCCGGAGCATCTTCGGGACCAGCTGGAGCTGGTAGTCCTGCACCCAGATCGTGGCGCCCTCGGCTGCGTGGCGGACGACGGCGTCGGCAAACCTGCGGTTCACCTTCCGGTAGGAGTCCCACCAGGTGCGGTGGAACTCCGGCGGGGCGATCACGTCGTGGTACAGCGGCCACAATGTGGCGTTGGAGAATCCCTCGTAGAAGAGCTCGATGTCGTCCGTGCTCAGCTGGACCGGGATGAGGTCGATGCCGCCATGGCTGAAGGGCTTGACGGTCTCATCGGGCGCGCCGTGCCAGCCCACCCAGGCGCCGTCAGTCTTGGTCATCATCGGGGCCAGAGCTGTGACGAGTCCGCCGGGGGAGCGGCGCCAGCCGTCCTCGCAGCCGGATTCATCGTCGGAGCAGCGGTCAACGGGCAGCCGGTTGGACACCACCATGAAGTCGAACTGGTCCCCCGCCCCGGCGCTCTGTGCCGCGCCGTCCGTAGCAGCCCCCGCCGCTTCAGTGGTGTGCTGCGCGCCGTGGCTGGCGCTTTCCGTTGCTTCCATTGGTGCCCCCTGGGCTTGCTTGTGGCTCTCCGTCAACCCTAGCCGCACGGAATCTTCCGGGCTATTCGTCCGTTGGGCAGGCGGTGGGGAAACTTGAAAGCGCAAGTTCTCGGGTTTCTCCCCTAAAATGATGAAGTTGCCACTGAGTGGACCGTCCCTGGCCGAACGACCCGAGGAAACAATGAGCCCCGCAAACGAACCCCGACAGTCGAAGGCAGAGCGCACTGCCGCGGCGCGCGAGAAAGCCCGTGAGATCCGCGAAGCGCAGCTGAAAAAGGACAAGCGCAACAAGCTCCTGATCGGCTGGGGCATTGTTGCCGCGGTCGTCGCCATCATCGTGATCGTGGCGCTCGTGGTGACTTCCAACATCAAGAACAACGCCCCGGTTGCCGACGAAGGACCCACGCCGGCCAACGGCAATATCCACGGCGGTGTCACTCTGCTGGCGAACACCGACGTGGCCAAGACCGACCCCGCGACAGTGAAGCTCTCCGACCTCCCGGCCGCACCGGCCACCCCGCCGTCTCCGGTCACGGCCCCGGGCGCCGAGGCTGAGGCCGGCAAGCCGGTCAAGGTGGTCCTCTACATCGACTTCATCTGCCCCGTCTGCAAGAACTTCGAGGCGCAGTACAACGAGACCCTCACCAAGCTGCGCAACGAAGGCAAGATCACGGTGGAATACCGCCCGCTGGGCTTCCTCGACAGCCGATCGACCACGAACTACTCCTCGCGCGCGGCCAACGCCGCAGCCTGCGTGGTGAACGAATCCCCGGAGAAGTTCTCGGACTTCGTCGACCTGCTGTTCGCGAAGCAGCCGGCCGAAGGCAGTGCGGGCCTGTCCGACACGGAGCTGAAGAAGATGGCCACCGACGTCGGGTCCAAGAGCATCGAGAAGTGTGTGGACGACAAGACGTACCGCCCGTGGGTCAAACACACCACCCAGGAGGCCGCGGTGATCGGTGTGACCGGCACGCCCACCGTGTTCGTCGAGGGCAAGCAGTGGGGCACGGGCGACAGTGCCCAGACCCCGTTCGACCAGTTCCTGCAGGCCGCGGTCGACGCCAAGAAGTAAGCGCCCATGGCACTGAAGCTGTTGAAGGCCCGCAGTCGTAGGTTGCAGGTGAGGCAGTAGAAGAAGGCCGGGCTCCGGGATCACTCCGGAGCCCGGCCCTCTTTTTGTGGCGGGGGCGTTGCGCGTTTTTCCCACCCGGCGTCGGTGGGCTACCCTTGTCTAGCGTCCTAATATCTGCCCCGTGTTTCGCATCTGGTGCGTGGATAGTCAGGCTGCAGGAATGCCTCCTTAGCTCAGTTGGCCAGAGCACCGCTCTTGTAAAGCGGGGGTCGTCGGTTCGAATCCGACAGGGGGCCCCACGAAGAACCGCGCCGTTACTTGGAACTTACCTGGTGGCGGCGCGGTTTTGCTTTGCCTCGTCTGTGGGCTTTCCCTCCAAAACCCCTCCGACACCCGATTTGGTGTTTATCTAGGACACGGCCGAAGGGAGCCGGCCACGATCAGGCTAAAACCCAATCCGTCACTGATGGCTGCTGTACGGAGGCCGTCTGGGATTTCCGCCCGATCTACTGGGTTAGTGCCAAGTAGGACGGCCTCGGCGCCAGAATGAGTTCCAAGGGCACTGGCATCGTAACTCTGCAGTAAGTCATACTTCTCATACTTCGTGGAGGGAAGTCTTCTGCATCGAGATTGGGGGAGGAGGGAAATTGGCCGATGGGGACACTGGCTCGCGCCCGGGACCGTCGCGGGTCAGGAAATGGAGTTTGACCAAGAAAATCGTGACAGGTCTGATTGCCACCGCGGCGGCAATCGGGACGCTGGCCGGGGCCTACACGGTTGTCAGCAATATGGCGAACTGGTTCCAGCATAAGGATGATCCTCCGTCCGAGTTCGAGCAGACGCCCAAATTAGGCTTGCAGTTTTTGCAGGATGGCGTTCAAGTCGGCATGCACTCGGCTGACTCGTCGGACATAACCTCTATTCGCCTCAAAATGCTGACCAAACCTTTTGAGCTCAGATTCCCGCAACCGCCGCCGCATGTTGCTGTTCAAATTTGTGGGTGGACCGACAGTTCGGTATTCGACCTTCCAGCGCAGGGAGTGCGGATGGAAGATGCCGGATGCTTTGCCCCGGGCCATGGTGTGGCCGACTATGAGTACGCAAGCGGGCGGATGGTGATCGCCCGTGAAGGAATGAACTACCTGGTAGACAACAGGATCATCCCGGCAGGTGACGGTAAGGGTAAGACCTACTTTTCCACCATTGTCACCGAACCGTACGCTACTGTTCCGCTGACCAAACTTAAAGGAAAGACGTTGTTTCTGACTGTCGTTATCGATTACAACTCGGACCAATTCATCTCGTTCGGCGAATACGAGTATGTGGAACTGGATTTCTAAAAGCGAGCGTTGACTGACGGAGGCTCTCAAACTCCGTCGGGCGTCGCGAAGATACAAGGCCGAGTTGCGTGGTTCCTGCCAAAGCTTGCACACGTCGGTCCAGACGATCCCTTGTAGCTGCGTCGGCCGAGAGGGCGCCGTGCCCGTCATCGCGTACGTTGATCTGGAGGTTGTCCTCATCGCCGTCCCACTGGGCCCGAACTCTCCCGGACATCCGGGTTGTTCCACCATGGCCAGAACTAGTCCGCGGAAGACCGCCCGCGCCTCATGAGCGACTTCGCCTGGGAGAGCCCGCCCAGATAGTGGTGGCTCAATGATCTGAAGGTCGATGCCGCTATAGCGCGCAGGCGGAAGAAGGTCCTCTTGTAATCGCGCGAATGCCATTGGTGACAGGCTCCTCGACCAAGTCCGTCGTGCCGTCGTTGACAGTGCGGAGCGCGACGAGCGCTTTTGCGCCAAATCCGTGACGGTCGAGCGTGCCAAGCCGTTGTCCAGGATGAAGAGCGCAAGGCGGCCAACAACCGAGTGGGCCCGCCAGCTGTCGGTTTCGCGACCTGCCCGGTCGGGCAGCGACGACTGCCCACGCGCATGCCCATTCCGGCACTGGCGCAACGGCTGTGCGGGGAAAGATGGTCCTGGTGATGCTGCACAGACATACGCTGGGCACGGAGTGGATTGCGGCTGACGAAGGAACTACCCGGTCGCAGCGGCTGGCATCGTCGCCGCCGCTGGCGTTCGCGCGCGCCGCGCTGGACCCGATCACGGTCGCGCGACTGCAGGGCGCGGTTGGCAACCAGACCGTGCTTGAATTGTTGCGCGGCGGTACCCCGGTCGCCGGTCGACCCCAGCCCGTCGTCGGCCTGGAGGCGGCCGTCGTCTTCCAGCGGGACAAGACGGAGGGCAAGGGCTCCCCGGCCAAGCGGACCATCGGTGGCGGGCAGCAGCAGCTCTGGGTGGTGCGCGATCGCACAATCGGGCTGGGCGGTGGCGTCTTGGTGAGTGATCTGGCCGACTTTAAGAGCCGGGTCATGGGCACGAGCGACAAAGACGGCTGGACCCTGGTGCTCGCAATCCACGGCTCGGAGGACCGCCTCGGCGCGCAGGCGCCGCCTGACTGGCAGAAAAATGCGGTCTTCTACCGGGCGGATGACATCGAGGCGCTCTTCGGCAAGGACGAGGCGTTTGCCAAATGGCGAGACGAGTTCGGGCCCACCCAGCTGTCGCTGGTCTCCTGTCAGGTGAGTGCCTCGTTCGAGAAGGCGCTGATCACCAACCTGACCCGCCCGGGAGACAAGGGCGTTCGGCAACAAGGGCGGGGCCTGGGCGCGGGCTGCAAACCGGTCTCGAACGCATGGGCCATCGGTGAGGCTCCGAAGACGCGCCGTCAGTACGACAGGCTCGACGAAACCGGGAAGCAGAAGGCCCTCGACAAGCTCGGCGAGCTGAACCAGAAGTGGGGCTACTACGGGGCGCCGCCGGTGCCCGACGACCAGCTGGTCCACTACTACTACGACGAGGACCCAAAGGGCGAGTGGGTGACCGTCGAGGTGCAGGTCGACAACGGCAAGCACGAGTTGACGCCGACGGGCATCCCCTACTGGAACCGGACGTTCGGTCCCGATGCCGCGCGGTTCCGGCAGCTGTGCACCCAGGGCGTCGGCACGCTCAAGGAACGAGAATCCAAGGCGCCGACCGTCGCGGACTGAGCGGGCCGGATCGAGCCGCAGGGGAGCGCGCGCCGAAAGCGGGGGCGCAAGGGCAGCGGATTCTCATCACGCACTACGCGATGCTCGCCGCGGCTGACTGCCTCAGCCGTTAACGCCGTGGAGTGCTGACGTCGGCCGTGGGCAGATGCCCCAGCTTGCCCTGGACGCCCATGGCGTCATGGATCTGCAGGGCAAACCACAGTTGTGCAATCGTGGAGGTTTCGGACATATCAAGGCCCGTCAGCTCACTGATCTTCCGGATGCGATAGATGATGGTCTGTCGATGCGCGAACAGGGCGGTCGCCGTCTTCTGCCAGGACCGTTGCGAGTCAAGGAACGTCTTCAGCGTGACAAGGAGGTCACCGTTTTCTCCCTGTTCGTACTGGAATATGGGTCCGAGAAGCCGCTGGACCAATGCGTGGCCCTCCTCGAAGCTGGTGAGCCCCAGCCACGAGGGTCCCTCGGCATAACGGACCAAGCCCTCGCCGGTGCTTGACGCCGTCCCCAGCGCCCACATTGATTCCTGAAGTGCTCTCTGCGCCCCGGCCGCCGCGGAAGGCCGGCTGATTCCGATCCTCACGTCCGAGGGGACGGCATGCCGCAGCAGATCGTCGGAACAGTCTGAGGCGACAGCCAAATGCAGTGTGTTGAAAGTGCGCTGGCACGCCGTCGGATAGCCGTGCCGCCAAAGATCCACGTGGATCTCCGCCAGGCGCTCGCCGTTGTCGCTGGACATGGAGACGATTCGGAATTCCCGCGACGAAATCCCAAACTCAGGCAGCCGGCTTTCAATGTCGGCTATGCCCAGGCGCCCGTCAAAAGCCTGCAAAAGGAACTCCGCGCCTAGGCGGCGCTGGTTCTCAAGGGACAGCATCGTCCGCGACAGCTCCAGCCCAAGGACCGTGGCCGCATGGAGCAGCACCACCGCATCCGGGACGGGCTCGGAATTGGGCAACACCACCAGAAGCGCATTGGCGTGAGTCGGGATGTCCATCAACAGAACGTGGCTGCCCGCCAAACGGTGCCACTGGAACTTCTTGCTGGCGACCGGTGATTTGCTGGTCAGCGGTTCAAGATCCTGCTTTAGGCCCGGAGGCAATGACTGGCCTCCGGGATGCCAGGCATGCAGGCACCGTCGATCAACCACGAAGAGGCTCGCGTCGAGTTCGGCTTCGATGCCCAGGATCAGGCTTAGCCAGTTGTCCTCAGATGGCCCGGCAAGCCGCAGCAGGTCATAGATGCGGGCCGTCTGACGCAGTCTGCGGGACTCCTCAAGCAGCGAAGACTCGGCGACAGAACGTGCGATGGCGATGAATGGAAGCGGGTAAGGGATGCTGATGACCGGCAAGGGCAGGTGGTCGCAGACTTCGAAAAACTCGGGAAGTAGCTCAGGGGCATGCATCTGCTCGCCGATCGCAAGGGCGCTGGCACCTGCATTGACCAGTGCCTCGGCCAGCTCCACCTGCCCCGCGGGATCCGCCGGGATGGAGAGCCCGTTGGTCATCATGAGTTCCCCGCCGGTGACCCATTCCCACAGGCGCGGGAGGTCGGACGTATGGGCCCAGGTGACCCTGTTGCCCAGGCCGGCGGAACCCGCCAGAAGACTCAGGCCCAGCTGGGGTTCGGCCAGCAATTCCGACACGGTGATCGCCATGCGTGGTTCCTATTCATGAGTGCTGAGGCCGCCACCCCAAGCCGCTTATACATATGTATAAGCCCCTCGGTTATTTGTAGTCAATCGGCGCATAGGCCGCGTGACGCCGATCACTAATAGTTAAGGCATAGACCTCAACCGGCGCAGGAGCCCAGTACCGCCAAGTACGGAAAAGAAAACCGCCAAGCCGGCTGAACCCAAGTAACTGGAGGATCCCTGACATGACCACCCACAAGCCAATCGGTCCCGTCGATGCAACAAAAGTCCCCCGCTACGCAGGCCTGGGCACCTTCGCCAGGCTTCCGCAGATTGACCGTGTCCCGGACTACGACATTGCGATAGTCGGTGTCCCGTTCGACGGCGGCACCTCCTACCGCCCGGGCGCCCGCTTCGGTCCGGCGGCTGTCCGTGAAGCGTCGCGGCTCCTGCGCCCCGGCTACCACCCGGAACTCGACGTCGAGCCCGTGTACGAGGCCCAGGTTGTAGACGCCGGCGACATCGCCTGCACCCCCTACGACATCGCCCGCGCAGTCCGCGAGATCGAGGAGCAGGCCCTCCCGCTCCTCGGCGACGCCGGCTCCGGCAAGAGGCTGATCTCCATCGGCGGTGACCACACCATCGCGCTCCCGATGCTGCGGGCATTGAACAAGGTCCACGGCCCGGTGGCCCTGCTCCACTTTGACGCGCACCTGGACACCTGGGACGCCTATTTCGACCAGCCGGTCACGCACGGAACCATCTTTCGCCGGGCATTCGAAGAAGGCCTTCTCGTCGAGGATAAGTCGATGCACGTGGGCATCCGCGGCCCGGTTTACGACCGTAACGACTTCCTCCGCGACCACGAGTTCGGCTTCCAGATCATCCGCTGCTCGGACCTGGACGTCATCGGTGTTCCGGCCGCGATCCAGCGCGTCAAGGACCGGCTGGGCGACACCCCGGTCTATGTCTCCATCGACATCGATGTCCTGGACCCGTCCTACGCGCCGGGCACCGGCACTCCGGAAATGGGCGGGCTCCACTCTCGCGAGCTCCTGGCGCTGCTCCGCGGACTAAACGGCATCAACATCGTAGGTGCCGACGTCGTCGAGGTCGCTCCGGCCTACGACCACGCGGACATCACCACCGTCGCCGCGGCGACCCTTGTCTTCGACCTCCTCGCCCTGATGGTGAACCGCAGCAAGGCCTCCGCCAACGTCGCCCAGGAGCTGCAAGCGGCCACCGTTTGAGCCACAACTGCTGGGCATTCGCGCCTGATTTGTACATATGTATGAACAGGTCTACGGCTACTATTCAATCGCCGGATTTCCTCTGTGACGAAAGTCACGAATGATTGATACATCAGATCCCGTGCTCGACGAAGCGCCGGGACAGAACAAAGAGAATCCCATGAACTCCTGGAACGCATCATGAACGCTCACCGCCCACCCACCGCAGCCGAGGTACCCCGGCTCGAGGACAAGACCATTCAACCCATCCCCGCCCACGAACGCCATGGAAAAGCCCGGGACCTTTTCACCATCTGGTTTGGTTCCAACATCATGATCATGACCATCGTGACCGGGGGACTCGCGACCACTGTGTTCGGGCTCAACTTTGTGCCCGCCATCGTCGGAATCATCATTGGGAACGTCGTCGGTGGCATCTTCATGGCGCTGCATTCGGCCCAAGGTCCACAACTGGGTGTGGCGCAGATGATTCAGACCCGCGGCCAATTCGGTTCGTACGGTGCGCTACTGATCGTTGTCATCGTGGTGATCATGTACGTCGGGTTCTTTGCGGCGAACCTCGTCTTTGGCGGTCAAGCACTGGCCGCAGTCAGCCCAGGCATCAGTGTTGACGCAGGCATCATTGTCATTGGCGTCTTGAGCGTCGTTGCCACCATCTTCGGCTACCGGCTCATCCACGCCTATGCACGCTTCTTGAGCATCGTGGCGGGTCTGGCGCTGGTGCTGGCCTTCGTCTGGATCCTGGCCGTCCACGGATTGCCGGCCAGCTTCCTGAACCAGGGAAACTTCAACTGGGTGGGCTTCATGGCCACCATCTCCGTCTCCGCCCTCTGGCAGCTCGCCTACGCTCCCTACGTCTCGGACTACTCCCGCTATATGCCTCAGGGCACCGGCTCGGCCCCGGCGTTCTGGGCATCGTACTCGGGCTGCGTCTTGGGAACACTCTTCCCGATGGTGTTGGGTGCCTTGGTGGGAACGCTTGCCCTGACACTGATCAACGATGGCAGCAGCGTCGAAATAGTCGGGAGCCTGGGAGCCATGCTAGGGCCATGGACCATGGTGATCATCGGAATCTTCTGCCTCGGCGTTGCGGCGTCGAACGCCATGAACCTCTACTGCGGGGTCCTGTGCACGCTCACCATCGGGCAGACGTTCAGGCCGACCTGGTTGCCCCACGCCAAGACCCGGACCATTGCGGCGATCCTCATCTTCACCCTCGCCCTCGTGATCGCACTGTTTGCCCGCGACAATTTCATCTTCTTCTACACGAACTTCCTCTCCTTCCTGATGTACGTCCTGGTTCCCTGGACGGCCATCAACCTCGTCGACTACTACCTCCTGCGTCACGGCGACTACAGGGTTGAAGACTTCTTCAAGCGCGACGGCGGGGTGTACGGACGGTTCAACTGGGTTGCGATCGGAGCCTATGTTGCCGGCGCACTGATCCAGGTTCCGTTCTCGGCAACAGCGATGTTCACAGGCCCTGCTGCCGCAGCGATGAACGGCGTGGACGTCTCCTGGATTGTTGGCCTGGTGGTCGTTGCACCCCTCTACTACTTTGCGGCGCGAGTGTTCCGGAAGGAGCCGGAAGCAGCCCCCTTTCAGTCGCCTGCATTCGCAACTGAGCTGATTGAAGCCCCTCAGGCCTAACGCCCACCCTCGCGCAAGTCGGCCCGGGGGCGGCCATACCGCCCACCCCCGGGCATGTCCCCCCACCCCACATGACTGCCGACGTCGAAATCGGCGCAGAAAACAAAGGCTAAAAATCATGACAATCACTGACCTCGAGCGGTTCACAGTCCGACGCTCGTCCGCGGAGCAAAGCTGCGCCAGCGTTTTGCCTCCAACGGGGCATTTCATCGGTGGATCATTCGTTCCCGGCTCCTCGACCCGGCTCATAGACGTTGTGGATCCCACCACGGAGCAGGTCATCGCGTCCGTGCAGGCCGGCACGGCCTCGGATGTGGACGTCGCGGTTGAGGCGGCCGTGGCGGCCCAGAAGTCCTGGGGCGCCACGACCCCGAAGGAACGGTCCGAGGTGCTCTCGCTGATCGCCAACATCATTGAAGCCAACCGTGAAGCATTCGAAATCATCGAGTCCGCCAACACCGGTAAACCGCGAATGGTCGCGGAAGACGATGTCTCCAGCACCATCGATACCTTCCGGTTCATGGCCGGAGCTTCCCGCACACTGACGTCCATGGCAGGCGGCGACTACGCCACCGGACATACCTCGGTCATCCTCAGGGAACCCGTCGGCGTCGTAGGCGTCATCACGCCTTGGAACTACCCGCTACTGATGGCTGCTTGGAAGATCGCGCCCATCCTGGCCGCCGGAAACAGCATCGTCCTCAAGCCTTCGGAACAGACTCCGCTCTCGACGCTGAAGCTGGCAGAACTTACAGCCGGACGCATCCCCGATGGAATTCTCAACGTCGTGACGGGACAAGGCCGAACCGTTGGGCAGCGGCTCTCCGAGCACCCTGATGTCGCCCTCATTGCGTTGACGGGAAGCGTCGTCAGCGGACAGGCAGTGGCAGAGACCGCGGCCAAATCCGTCAAGCGCGTCCACCTCGAACTCGGCGGCAAGGCCCCTGTTGTTGTCTTCCCCGACGCGGACCTCCGCGCGGCCGCCGCCGGTGTGCGAAACGCCGGCTTCTGGAATGCCGGCCAGGACTGTGGCGCTGCGTGCCGCGTGCTGGTCCACGAATCGGTGGCTGAGGAGTTCGCCGAGCATCTGGTGCGGGAAGTCGGCACGCTCGTCGTCGGCGCCCCGGGTGCAGGGGACGAGGTGGAAATCGGTCCCATGATTTCGCGGCCGCACTTCGAACGCGTAAAGGAATCGCTTGCCGAGGCAAAGGCCGCGGGTCTTCAGGTGGCCATCGGTGGCTCGGCCTTGGAAGGTCCCGGCTACTTCATTGAACCCACAGTGATCAGCAACGTACCGGCCGGGGCCCACATTGCCACTCACGAAATCTTTGGTCCCGTCGTCACCGTCGAGTCCTTCAGCTCCACCGAAGAGGCCATTACCCGGGCCAACGAGAGCCCCTACGGCCTTTCTGCCTCGGTATGGACGCGGGATTCGAGCCTCTCGCTCAGCGTTCCGAAGCAACTCGATTTCGGCACCGTCTGGGTCAATTCACACCTGGTCTTGGCTTGTGAGGTTCCGTGGGGCGGATTCAAAGGATCCGGCTATGGCCGCGACCTCTCGCTGTATGCCTTGGACGATTACTCCCGGACCAAGCACGTCATGATCAACCACAGCGCGTGAGCGTTGAGACCAGCATCGGAGCTCAGCAATGACCACCACGAATCATCCCCACGCCGCGTCGTCGGCACGCGCCGCAACCCCGTCCGCTCCCTTCGGGACAGACGTAACGTGGACCAACTGGGGCGGAAACCAGAGCGCCACGCCGGCCTTCACGGTCCGGCCGCGGACTGAACAGGAAGCGCTCGACGCCGTCCGGTTCGCCATCCGCGAAGGCCTGCCAGTCCGCGCAGTCGGCTCAGGACATTCCTCCTCTCCGCTTGTTCAGACGGGCGGCGTCCTGATGGACATGTCCGCACTCTCGGCAATCACCGGGACCGACACTGTGCGGCGTCGCGCGAGGGCCCTGGCGGGCACCACCATCAGCGCTTTTGGCGATCCGCTGTGGGAGCAGGGGCTGGCACTGGGCAACCAGGGCGACATCGATAAGCAGCAGATCGCCGGGGCGCTCTCGACCAGCACCCACGGCTCCGGAAAGGATCTGGGCAGCTTTTCATCAAACCTGCGTTGGGTCAGGCTGATCAACGGTTACGGCGAAATCGTCGAAATTGGTGAAGGGCAGCTCCGCGAACTCAAGGCCGCCCAGGTCGCCTTGGGGACGCTCGGAATCTTCCTGGAGGTCGAACTGGCGGTAGCGGACCGCTATTACCTGCAGGAGGAGATTACGTATCCCACGTGGGCGGAGACCGCGGCAACCTGGCAGGCCGACATCGACGCGAACAGGCACTACTCGTTCCTCTGGTGCCCGGACGACGATTCATGCGAGCTCCTGGACCTACCCGGTTCGCCGAGCCAGAAGATGGCGAACCGCAGCTACACCAAGCGGTACAACATTGCCCCGATCCAGGACGAGCATGAAATTTCGCGCACGGAGGGTGCCCGGCTGGACCGGTCTTACCGCATCTACCCGGGCGGATTCACCACACAGTTCCATGAACTCGAGTACTTCGTTCCCAGCCAGCACGGCCTGGAGGCCGTCGAGGCTGTCCAGGAGCTGATCCGCACCAAGCATCCCGACCAGAAGTACCCCGTTGAGGTCCGCTGGGTGAAAGCCGACGAAGGTTACATGTCCCAGTTCCAGGGACGGGACACCACCGTCATTACCCTGACCACCCAACCTGGAACTGACTACTGGCCTTTCTTCCGGGATGCAGACGCGCTGCTTCAGGAATTCGAGCCGCGTGCGCACTGGGGAAAGATCCATTTCATGACGAGGAGCCGCTTGGAGCGTCTCTACCCGGAGATTGACACCTTCATCCAGGTGCGCCGGGAGTTCGACCCCCGCGGAATATTCCTTAACGACCACACTCGTGCGCTCGTTGGCTAAATCAGCCAGCTAGGCTAAATCGGCAATTCCGGCGTATGCCCCCGAATCGTGACCGGGGGCATACTGCCCACCCTGGCACAATCAATGGGGAAGAGAAGACATGAGCCATTTTCAGGACAAGACCTACCTTGTCACCGGAGCCAGCTCCGGCATCGGTCTCGCGACCACCAGGGCCCTCCTGGCGCAAGGGGCAAAGGTTGCAGCAGTAGGGCTCCCGGACCGTCTGCTTGATGACGCAAAACGCCAACTGTCGGGCGCCGTGATCTTCATCGAAGCTGACGTCTCTGAGTCCCAGCAGGTCGATAGCGCCTTCGCCCGGGCGGAAACAGAACTCGGCCCCCTGAGCGGGGCCTTCAACGCCGCGGGAATTTCCAGCGTTGCGCCCATCGCCGAAACGTCCGACAAACTGTGGCAGAGACTGATCCAGGTGAACTTGACCGGCACTTTCCACTTCGCCAGGGCAGCGGCGCGAACGCTCTCATCCAACGGCGGGGGCTCGCTCGTCTGCACTGCCAGCGAACTATCACTCGTCGGCCAGGCCGGCTACAGCGCATACACCGCGACCAAGGGCGGCGTCCTGTCGATGGTGCGGTCCTTGGCCGCCGAACTTGCACCTGCCGGCGTCCGGGTCAACGCGCTGTCGCCGGGCACGACAGATACTCCGATGCTTGCGGCCGAGTTCGCGAACGAAGAAGAACGCGCCAGGGACGAAGCGTCCGTGCCTCTTGGCCGATTCGCCCTGCCGGAGGAGATTGCGGCCGCGGCGCTGTGGCTGTTGGGCCCCGATTCCTCATATGTCACGGGAACAAACCTTGTTGTCGACGGTGGTCGAACCACGACGTTCCCCCTCGGACACTGACATCTATCACTCGCGCTGAAAGGCAAAATCACATGAGCTCTGTCCTGGTCACAGGTGGTGCCGGATTCACTGGCCGCCACATCATCAACGAACTTGCCGACGCCGGCCATCAGACTGTCAGCTACAACCGGGATTTCCTCGAGGCTCCACGCCCCGATGTGGTTTCCATTCAGGGCGAACTGTTTGATATCCCTCGCCTCCTCGAAGTATTCAAGGAGCACGACATTGACACCATCGTCCATACCGCCGCGATATCCCACCCGACCTATTCTTTGAGCTTTCCCCTGGCGACGTTTGCAGCCAACGTCGAGGGAACAGTGGCGGTTTTCGAGGCAGCACGACTCCACGGCGTCAAACGGATCATCAACTTCTCTTCCGAGTGCGTGTACGGAAAGACCTCAGCACCGGTCGTTCTCGAATCGGAGCCGGTAAATCCCACGACGCCCTACGCCGTGACGAAGGTTACCGGGGAATGGCTCGGCCAGGTCTACGGCGACAGGTATGGAATCGACGTCATCTCCCTGCGCATCGGCCAAGTTTACGGACCCGGAAACCGCATGGATGAAGTCCTGCGGGATATCATGCGCGGCGTAGTCCGTGACGGTTCATTCTCACAGGACCACGGGGCCGATCACCGCTATAACCTGGTCTACGTCCGCGACGTCGCTCTTGCCATACTGGCGGCAGTCCAGGCACCGCAAACAGCCTCGGCCAGGCCCCTGGCCTACAACATCTCCGGCAGCGAGTACTGGACACTCAGTGACGTAGTCAAAGAAGTTCGAATGGCATTCCCGGACGCCACCGTGGAGATCGGTCCCGGGACGGATCCAACCTTGGACCTGCAGGGCCACTTCAGCATCGCTTCCGCTGGCGCGGATCTGGGCTACGAATCGGCCTGGCCCCTGCAGCGGGCCCTCGGCGACTACGCCGACTGGCTCTCCACTCATGACTTCTGAGCCTGTTCTTCTGACCCATTTCTTCTGATAGGGGCAATCATGACATTTAATAAGAGCGGCTGGAGGCAGGGGGCGGCGTGCGTTGCCGCGCTGACGTTCGACGTCGACGCCGAGTCCCCCATCCTGGCCGCCGGCCGCCGCCATGCCGACAATGCAATGGCGATGACTCACCAGGCGTTCGGACCCAAGGTGGGTGTTCCGCGGATTCTCCAAATGTTGAAAGACGTGCAGCAGCCGGCGACATTCTTTATTCCAGGCGTAACCGCGGAATGGTATCCCCACATGGTTGAGCAGGTCCTGGAAGCCGGTCATGAGATCGCGCACCACTCACACACTCACCGCACGGCGGTGAGCATGAGTTTCGACGACGAGCGCGCTGACTTCGATCTGGCGCTTTCCGCGCTCGGGCGCTTCGGCATTTCTCCAAAAGGGCATCGCGCCGCAATGTGGGAGCCCTCGTGGCAGACTCCGTCGCTGGTGGCTGAGTATGGGCTGAAATACGATTCCAGCCTGATGGATGCGGACATCCCGTATCTCATTGAAACGCCCGCGGGGACGGTTGCGGAGCTCCCCCCGCATTGGAGCCTGGACGACTGGGAGCAGTATGCCTTCCTTCCGGAACCCAAGATCGGTGGAATCATCCAGTCGCCACTGGTCGTGGCGGACATGTGGATTCACGAGATCGACGCAATGCGACGCCATGGCGCGCTTTTCATGCTCACGTGCCACCCTTTCCTCACTGGGCGGGCAGGACGGCTGGAGGCGCTGCGGACGGTTATCGAAACTGCGCTGGAACGAGGCGACGTCCGCTTCTCGACGTGCGAAGCGCTCGCGGAAGCGGCACTCGATGACCCTGCATTGATCGCCGAGCCCCTCAATCCAGTGACAGCGTCCGCGGAGCTGTATCCGCACTACTGAGCGCCGGACTGCTGAACCCGGCGCCAACTGAGCGCCGGACTGCTGAATCCGGCGCCAACTGAGCGCCGGGCTGCTGAATCCGGCGACATGGCGAAAATTTATGACCCCAAAACACAACAGCCCTAGGGCGAAGCCCTTGGCCGCCCATCAGCCACGCCCGCCGCGCGTTGTGAAGCTTCCCCCTAAGACCGACCCAGCGAAAGAAGGCTCATGGCAATGAACTCCCCGTCCCAGCTGTTGTCGGACGCCTCTGGTCCAACACAGACGCCTAATCCTGAATCCCTCCAACTGAAACGGGAGATGGGGTTCTGGTCCTCCTTCTCGTTGGCGTTCGCATTCATGTCGCCAATCATCGGCTTGTACGGAGTATTTGGCTTGGCCCTGATGGCCGCAGGCCCGGCCTTCTGGTGGGGGTTGTTGGTGGTCCTCCTAGGCCAGGCCCTGGTAGCAGCCGTGCTTGCCGAACTCGCTTCACGATGGCCCGTTGCCGGCGGGGTCTGCCTCTGGTCCAGGTCCCTTCTCGGACACACCTACAGCTGGTACGCAGGGTGGGCCTACATCTGGACGCTCATCATCACAGTTGCCGCCGTGGCCTTCGGCGGTGGCACATTTCTTGCCTCATTGCTCGGCATTGAGCAGCCTGACACCACAACGAAAATCGTGCTGGGCGCCGTCATCTTGTTGATAAGTACTATCGCCAACTCTGCCGGAAGGAAATGGCTGAGTCTGCTAGTGACTGTGAGCATCGTGTGTGAGGTCATCGCCAGCCTGGGAGTCGGGTTGGTACTGATCATCTTCCATCGCCGAAATTCCCTGAGCACGATTCTGGACGCTTTCGGATCCGCACCCGACACAACCGCATATGTCTTTGGGCCTTTCCTTGCCGCGGTGGCAATCATCGGTTGGTCGTTTGTGGGATTCGAAAGTGCGGGCGCAATTGCCGAGGAAGTCCGATCTCCCGAACGCAAAGTTCCGAGGGCAGTACTTACGTCTCTGATCACGGTGGCATCTGTCATTACGTTTTCTTGCCTGGCCCTGCTCCTCGCAATCCCGGATATTGGCGCCGCCATGTCGGGGGCCGACCCGGACCCGATTACGACAACCCTCACTGCCAATCTCGGCGAGGGCGTCACCAAACCCCTCCTGGTGGCCATCGTCCTGGGATTCATCGCCGGGACGGTGGCACTGCAGGCGGCCGTATCTCGATCGGTTTTCGCGTTCGCCAGGCTGGATGCCCTACCTGCGGCCAAGATCCTGAGGCGTCTCAGCAAGACCGACCGACTGCCCATCAACGCCCTCTTAGTCTCCGCGGTCGCTTCAATGATTGTTCTGGCCCTGTCGGCATCACAGGTGTACGGCGCCCTCGTTGCCTTCGCGACGGCGGGCTTCTACGTGGCTTTCATCTTTCCAGTGCTGGCCGCGCTGGTAGTACGGCTGAAGGGAGAGTGGAATGCCGGACCCTTCAGCCTGGGAGTTCTTGGCCCAGTAGTGAACGTGGCCGCATTGCTGTGGTTGGGTTTTGAGATCGTCAATATCGCATGGCCGCGCCAACCGGAAGCGCCCTGGTACCAGAACTACGCAGTGACTGTGGTCTTCGTGCTCCTTGGCCTGGCGGGATTTGCGGTGGAGAGACGCCTGCGTCGACGCAATAGCGACGCCCACTTGGCGACAGAGACAGAGACAGATCCGGAGCCGGAACTGGTGAAAGTCGCGCCGTGAACGCCGCCAAACAAAAAGCGGGCCAATAGTCCCAATCATAAAATGAGAGGCCTCGTGAACATTTTGACCATCGGGGCCTTTCATTTATCTGCGTCGCACGTACCGGTAGTTGCACCGCTTCCCATATGCACGAATAAGCGCCTTTGCCTATGTCGGCAATCTGCGCGCTGATGAATCACGCCAGTCAGAACCACTAAACCACCGAAAACTCGGTGCCCAATAATGACCATCTACAAGACGATTTGAACGGAACTACGTCCGCCACAACCGAAACGACCAAAGGATCTGTGCCATGACCACATACAAGCCAATCGGCCCCGGCAGTGCCGAGCGTACCAACACCGAAGTCCATCTCGGAGACTACGAAGCGTCACTTCAGCCGATTCCGGAGGCGGCTCGCACTCGAAAAGTCTCGGGACAATTCTGGATTTGGGCCGGCGCCAACCTCGCGCCAATCAACTGGGTCCTCGGGGCTTTGGGCATTCACCTGGGCCTCGGGCTCGCTGACACTATTTTGGTTCTGGTACTGGGGAACCTGATCGGCATGCTGTTGTTCGGTTGTTTTGTGTTACTCGGTCAGAAGACGGGGGCGACGGCCATGGTGCAGTCCCGGGCCGCCTTCGGCCGCCGCGGAAACTACATTCCTGCGGGAATGCAAGCCCTCCTCGTCATCGGCTGGTGCGCAGTGAATACGTGGGTCATTTTGGATCTGGTGATGGCCCTGTTGGGCATGCTTGGTTGGGTTGATCCGGACGCACCGAACTATGCATGGAAGATTTCCGTCGCGGCAGCGATTATGGGTGCCCAAGTGGCAATCGCCTGGTTTGGGTACAAAGCCATTGCTGCTTTTGAACGCTGGACTGTGCCGCCCACGCTTGTCATCCTCGTTATCATGTCCGCGGTCGCGTGGTTGGGACTGAAGATCGACTGGGCCTATGCGGGGCCCTCCGGCCAGATTCTCGAAGGATCCGAGCGGATTGCTGCCATGAGCGCCGTCATGACTGCCATCGGCATCGGCTGGGGAATTACTTGGTTCACCTACGCCGCAGACTATTCACGATTTGTCAGTATTTCCGTACCTGGGCGGAAGGTCTACCTGGCCTCCGTGCTTGGGCAATTCATCCCGGTTGTCTGGCTTGGAATTCTGGGCGCCAGCCTCGCAACCAATAGCGGAGAGATCGATCCAGGCAAGCTCATCGTGCAGAATTTTGGGGCGTTGGCGATCCCGGTCCTCTTCATGGTTCTGCATGGCCCGATCGCCACAAACATCCTGAATATTTACAGCTTTTCAGTGACGACGCAGGCCCTGGATATACAAATCAGCCGACGGAAGCTTAACGTCTTCGTCGGGGCACTTTCTTTTGTGGCCGTGGTCTTCTTTATTTTCCAGGATGACTTTGCATCCGTGCTTGATTCGTGGCTCGTGGGCCTGGTTGCGTGGGTTGCCGCGTGGAGCGGCGTCATGCTGGTTCACTTCTTCTGGCTGGAAAAGAAATGGCCGCGTGGCACAGACCGTCTATTTGCGGCTCCCGGGTCAAACAGGCTGCCCTCTGTGAACTGGGCCGGAATTACTTCCCTTGTGCTCGGGGTTTTCGCCACATGGCTATTCATGTACGGACTGGTGCCTCAGATGCAGGGGCCCATAGCCACGGCACTTGGCGGGTGGGACCTCTCCTGGCTGGCCGGGGGACTGACTAGTGCTGCCAGCTACGCGCTGCTGGGGCGCCGAGCTCACCAAAGGTCCGACATTGACTCGCATC
This sequence comes from Arthrobacter sp. NicSoilB8, assembly GCF_019977355.1. Taxonomy (NCBI): domain Bacteria; kingdom Bacillati; phylum Actinomycetota; class Actinomycetes; order Micrococcales; family Micrococcaceae; genus Arthrobacter; species Arthrobacter sp. NicSoilB8. The sequence continues at coordinate 855,213 of NZ_AP024655.1, forward strand.
GCATCGAAGAACTGAAGGTGCAGCAAAACTGAGCACGTCCTCGGCCCTAGTCGCCGAACCCCAGGCGGAGGGTCAGGACCGTTGGGCCTTCCGGCGTTTCCGCAGCACAAAGGAGATGGCTACGGCCCCGGCACCGCCGACAACAAGCAGCAACCCGAGGGAGACCAGCGACGGTCCGCCGGTGTCCGCGGTAGGAGTGCCCTGGCTTTGGGATGTGGTTGTGGCTGGAGCGGCCCGAGCCGGGGAAGGAGCAGGAGAAGACGCCGCAGGAGAGGACACTGTAGGGGGCGAAGTGGCAGGCGGGGCCGCCACGAAGATGTCACTGACCGCCCCCATGATGAAGCGGTCGCCGGGAACAAGGGTCTTCACTACCCGGGTCGAGGTCTCGAGTGTTGTGGAAACGCACCCCGCCGAGACCCTGTTGCCGGCACCAAAGAAGATTGCGTAGTCGGCGCCAGGGACTGGCACGGCATCCGGCAGGCGGTTGTAGTTGATGACGGCTGCCTGCTCATAGGTGCCCTGGTTCATCCAGTACCAGAGGTTCTCGTCGGCGGGAGATCCGCCCTCCACGTAATTGTTGTAGGCGGGACTGCCCGGTCCGCCCCACCGTGATCTCGGATTGACCGTGTGGTACAGCAGCCTGGTGCCCGGATCCGCCCGGCGCAGGGCCCCGGTGGCCGAGAACGCGCCGGTGGGTGACCGGTATGGGCCTTCTCGCAGCTGTCCTTCCGGGGCGAACCCGTTCTTGCCGATGAAGCCGGTCTGCTGCCACTCCTGAATGTAACCTTCGCCGTTGCGGACACAGCCAGTGATCAGCACGGCGTCGGTGGCCGTCACGAAGACCACCCTGGTGGCGGTGCCGGCGCTGAACCGTGTCTGGTGGGCACTCAACTTCGCGCAGGGCGCGGCTTCCTGGGGCGGGGCGGGTGAGGCGTGGAGGGCGGACGGTACCACCGCGATGAACCCCGTGACGAGTGCTGCGAGCAGCAGACTCCTGGAAATATGGCGGAGGGCCATGGCCCAATTTTAGTCCGCAGACGTACGGCCCCGCTCCCGGAGTCCGGGGAGCGGGGCCGTACGCGTCTGGAAGCCTTGCGGCTACTCCGGAACCACCAGGGCGGGGGTGTCCTTGCGGATGGTCTCACCCCGGAAGAAGCCCGGATGCCATTTCGCCGCGACGAGCATGATCACGAGGCCAAGGGCGAGGATGCCGATCCCCAGGATGAACACCAGGCCCACCCCGAAGACCTCCGAGCCGCTACCGAATTCCGGCGCCCAGCTGTCCACGGCGGTCTGGAAGAAGACTACGGTGAGGACCAGGCCGCCCAGGACCGGGAACAGCAGCCGCATGAAGAAGTTGCGGACGCTGGAGAACAGGCTGTGCCGGAAGTACCACGTGCAGGCGAACGCCGTCAGGCCGTAGTAGAAGCAGATCATCAGGCCCAGGGCCATGATGGTGTCGTTGAGGACGTTCTCGCTGACCACCTTCATGACGGCGTAGAAGCCGCCGGAAATCAGGCCCGCGATCACCGTGGCGTAACCGGGGGATCCGAAGCGCTTGCTGACGGAAGCGAAACGCGGCGGCAGGGCGCCGTAGTGGCCCATCGCCAGCAGACTGCGCGCCGGGGAAGCCATGGTGGACTGCAGGGAGGACGCGGTGCCGGAGAGTACGGCCAGGGACATCAGGATGGCGAGCGGACCCATGACCGGGGAGGCCAGTGCTGCGAAGATATTCGACTGGTTGTCCGGGTTGTTCAGGCCGATGCCGTCGGCTCCGGTGCCAGCCACCATCATGGTGGCCACGATCACGACGAGGTAGAGGGCCAGGACGGCGACCGCCGTCGTGGTTCCTGCCCGGCCGGCGGTGCCCTTGCCGCCCTTGGTTTCCTCGTTCACGGTGAGGCAGACGTCCCAGCCCCAGTAGACGAAGACGGCCAGGGACATGCCGGCGGTGAACTGCTCGAAGCTTTCGATCTTGGCCGGGTTGAACCAGTCCCAGCTGAAGGCGATCGAGGTGCCCGCGTCACCGGAGGCGGCGTGGCTGAGCGCCATGATGACGAAGACGGCCAGGACCAGCACTTGGAATCCGACCATGCTGTACTGCACGAGCTTGGTGGCGTGCAGGCCGCGGTAGCTGACCCAGACGGCGAGTGCCACGAACACGAGGCACGTAACGATGTTCACAGCCGTGTTGGAGGTCAGGTCCGCGAGCTCGGGGTTGTTGAACACCTGGGCCAGGAAGAGGTAGAAGAAGTCCACCGCGACGCCGGCCAGATTGGACAGGACGATGATGTTGGCGGCCAGCAGCCCCCAGCCTCCCATCCAGCCGACGAACGGGCCGAACGCCTTCGTGGCCCACGTGAAGGTGGTGCCGCTGTCCGGGGAATCGGCGTTGAGCTCCCGGTAGGCGAACGCCACCAGGATCATGGGAATGAACGCGACGATGAAGATCGCCGGCAGCTGCACACCGACGGCGCCGACGGCCGGTCCCAGCGAACTGGTGAGGCTGTAGGCGGGCGCCACGGAGGAAATGCCCAGGACGACGACGGCGAGCAGGCCCAGCTGGCCGCCCTTGAGGCCCTTGCCGGTGATGCCGTGCTTGGAGCCGGCCGGATCGACGACGTCGTGACCGGTGGTGGTGATGCCGTCTTCACGGCCGATAGTTTGACTCATGGCTGACCCTTATTCCGGGAGATTCTGGGAGGTGGACGGTTGCTGTTGGGTGATGCAGTGGATGCCGCCGCCGCGGGCGAAGAGCTCGCGGGCGTTGATGCCGACCACTTTGCGGCCCGGGTAGGCGTCGCCGAGGATGCGCAACGCCTTCTCATCCATCGGGTCGCCGAACGTGCAGGCGATGACGCCGCCGTTGACCACCAGATGGTTGATGTAGCTGTAGTCGACGAAGCCTTCCTCGTCCGTGAGGGTTTCCGGGGCGGGAACCTCGATGATGTTCCATTCACGGCCGGCCGCGTCCCGGGTGGTGGCGAGGTGGCCGATGATCTCTCGGCTGACCTCGAAATCGGGATGGGCCGGGTTCTGCTGCGAGTGGACCAGCACGGTGCCCGGGGACGGGATGGCCGCGACGATATCGACGTGGCCGCGCGTGCCGAACCGCTCCGAATCCCGGGTCAGCCCCCGCGGCAGCCAGACGACGTGGCTGGCGCCGAGGGTCCGGGCCAGCTCCGCCTCGACGTCGGCCTTGCTGAGCCCGGGGTTGCGGCCCGGATCCAGCTGCACCGTCTCGGTGACGAGGACCGTGCCTTCGCCGTCCACATGGATGCCGCCGCCCTCGTTCACCAAGGGCGACACCACGTGGCTGGCTCCCGAGCGGGCCGCGACCTCCGCCGCCACGAGCGAATCCTTGTCCCAGACGGCCCAGTCCTGGCCGCCCCAGCCGTTGAACACCCAGTCCACGGCGCCGAGCCGGCCGGTGGCGTCCAGGACAAACGTGGGGCCGATGTCCCGCATCCAGGCATCGTTCAGCGCGGCGGTGACCACCTCGACATCGGGGTGGAGGTAGCGCGCGGCAGTTTCCGCATCCTCCGGGGCCACCAGCATGGTGACCGGTTCGAACTCCACCACGGCGTTCGCGACGCCGGCCCACACGGAGCGGGCGGCGTGGGCGTCTTCCGCTGTCTCGCCCAGGGTGTAGCCGCCGGTGGGGAACGCCATCCAGACGCGGTCCTGGGGTGCCGTTTCGGACGGCATCCGCCAGGCGCTCACGCGGTGACCTTCCGCGCACTGGCCTCATACTCGTTGGCCTCATCCGCACTGGCCTCATCCGCAGGACGGCCGAGCGGGGCGTCGGTGCGCACGGGCTCGGTCAGCCGGGTGTAGGTTTCCGGGCGGCGCGTGGCCAGGAACGGGAAGAGCGTGAGCCAGTCCCGGCGCTGGTCGAGGTCCAGGTCGGCGACGAGGACGGCGGATTCGTCCCGCGGCGCCTGGGCGAGGATCCGGCCGTAGGGATCGGAGATGAAGGAGGAACCGTAGAAGTTCAGCGTGCCTTCGCTGCCCCAGCGGTTGGGGGCCACCATAAACAGCCCGTTGGCGATACCGTTGCCCACAATGACCTGCTGCCACAACGGCTGGGTGTCGAAGTCCGGGTGGTCCGGCTCGGAGCCGATGGCGGTGGGGTAGACCAGGAGCTCCGCCCCGCCGAGGGAGTAGATCCGGGCCAGTTCGGGGAACCATTCGTCCCAGCAGGTGGGCATGCCCAACCGTGCGCCGCCGAGTTCGGCGGGGGAGTGGACCTCGTAGGCGTCATCGCCGTCGGGCCCCTGCCGGAAGAACTTGTCCTCGTAGTAGCCGGCCGTCACCGGGATATGCAGCTTGTGCGTGCGTCCCAGCAGTTCGCCAGCGGGGGACACCAAAATGGCGGTGTTCAGGCCCAGCCCGTCGTCAGTTCCATTCGGGTTTTCCGACTTCTGGTACAGCGAGGCGTGGACGCAGATTCCGTGCCGGCGGGCCGCGTCCGCCGCGAAACGGAACGTGGGTCCGGTGAACAGGTCTTCGGCGATGTCCGAGGGCCGCGGGCGGGTGCCGCCCCCGGCGGCATCGTTTTCGGGCAGCGTGTCGGCAGGGTAGCGGGACAGCGTGAGCTCGGGCAGGAAGACGACGGTGGCTCCCAGCCGGGCGGCCCGTTCGATGCCTTCGTCCAGTTCGGCGCGCAGGACGGCGCCGTCCGGATGCCAGCGGTGCTGCACGACGCCGACCCGCAGTGCCGGGCGGCTGGACGGGAGGGTACGGGCGAGGGAGGGCGGGGTGTCGAGGGAAGTGATTTCGATCATGGCTACTCCAGTGAGACGGGCGTCACATAAATGAACAGTGTTCATTTAGTATTGGGGTGATCGGCGTGCGAGGCAAGACCTAATATGAATAAAGTTCATTTATTTATTGGCGGGTTCGTGCTCACTTCCTTGTCCGCCGCAGGGCGCTTCCAGGGGCGCATTACAGGTCACTGTCCGGGCACTTCCGCCGCGCGGGACGTAAGGCCCTAGACCGTGGCATGGGCTCGGCAGAGTCTGGGCGTATGACTGAAGCAAACCCGGGTTCGCCGGACATCAGGGCCGCCCAGCTGAAGGAACAGCCAACGGCGGTGGTGCGCGAGACCGTCCCGATGAACGCGTTGAGAGACTTTTTCGGCCGTGCCTTCGGGGCCGTCATGGGCGCAGTGCAGGAACAGCATGTCCAACTGGCCGGCCCTCCCTTCGCGCTTTACCGCGGGATGCCGACCGACGTCGTCGACGTCGAAGCAGGATTCCCCCTCGCCGCGCCGTTCAAGAGCGCGGGCGGGGAAGTTTCGGCGGTGGTCGCCGGGACCCTGCCCGCGGGCCAAGCCTACGAGGCGATGCACATTGGCCCCTATGAATCGCTGCAGCACACCTATGGCGCGATCATGGCGCGGATGCAGGAGGACGGGGCGAGCCCGGGGGAGGCCATGTGGGAGTACTACCTCACCGATCCCGGCGCCGAACCAGACCCGGCGAAATGGCAGACCCTGGTGGTCTGGCCCGTTGCTTGAACTGTGCGCCGGGGCGTAACGGCGGGGGCCCGGCCGGAGGCGGCTTCACCCCGTGTGTGGCGCCGGAACGACTCATTCTGTCGGATTGGCCACACTATTCTTCAACTCCATGCATAATGTCCTAAACTGCTTCACTGAGGTGCCTGAAATGGCGCTGCGCAGCAACGAAAGTGAACCCCGATATGGCTACCGATTACGATGCCCCACGCAAGACAGAAGAAGAATCTCCCGCTGAGTCGCTAGAGGCGCTTCAGGCGTCGCGCGGAGGCGGCGCCCAGACCGCTGTAATTGATGTCGACGAGAACGACACGGCGGAAGGCATCGACCTTCCGGGTGCGGATCTGTCCGGCGAAGAGCTGACCGTCATTGTTGTTCCCGAGCAGTCAGATGAATTCACCTGCTCCTCCTGCTTCTTGGTCCGCCACCGGTCCCAGGTGGCCAAAGAAAAGAACGGCCTGAAGTACTGCCGCGACTGCGAAGGCTAGGGGACCCCTCCAGCGCGCGGCACCAATTTCATCCGTATCAAGCAAGCGTCGGCATCCCGCAGGGGGCCGGCGCTTTGTTTGTATCCGGTGGCGTCTGGTTCGTTGCCCCGTCTCTTGGTTTCTGGCCTGGTTTTTCGCCGGGTTTCCCGTCTCGTCGCCGGCATGGACCGCGGCCCGGGTTGGCACCGCTTCGCGCGGCGTGCGGACAGGTGGCAGGTCACGTTCCGGTGACCCGGCACCGGCCGGATTAACGGTTCGGCGCCGAAGACCGTCCGGCACTCGCGCATCGAGGCCAACGCTTCTACGCTTGAGCCACCGCATCGCAGGGGGTGGCTCAATTGAAAACGACCCAGTTGAAAACGATCCAGTTGAAGAGGATCCACGCATTGCTTGCGGCAGTGCTGATGGCCGTGGCCCTGGGGGTCCTTGCGCCGGCCCCGGCGGCCGCGGATCCTTACTGCGGACTGGTCTGGGGTTCGCTGGTGAAAACGGATCCGGCCATGACCCAGGCCAAGGTGGTCAATGTCCGGACCGGCCAGCACTACTGCTTTGACCGGCTGGTTATCGACCTCAACGCGCCCGTGGCCGGCTACACCGTTCGCTATGTTCCCCAGGTGGTGCAGGACGGGTCCGGTCTGCCGGTTCCGCTGCGCGGCCAGGCTTTCATTCAGCTCACGGTCAATGCGCCCGCTTATGACGACGCCGGCAATCCCACCTACAGCCCGGCGGACAAGAATGAACTCTCCAACGTGACCGGTTACCAGACGTTTCGGCAGGTGGCGTGGGCTGGCAGCTTCGAAGGCTACAGCACCCTCGGCCTCGGCGTCCGCGCGCGGTTGCCGTTCCGGGTCTTTGCCCTGCCGGGGCCAGGTGCCGGGTCTCGACTCGTGGTGGACGTCGCGCACTTCTGGTGAGGCCGGTGCGGCGCCTCGGGGTCAAGTCGCGGTGCCGTGCGGGTTGGCGAGTTGAAGCCGGGCCGGATCGGTAGGCCCGGCCGTCCAGCTTGGTCCGGATGTAGCGTCCCGTGCGGCGCTCGCCGTCAGGCAGCCTGCCAGGACACGGGAAGCTGCTTCACCCCGTAGACGATCGTGCTATCCATCCGCTCCAGTTGCGCTTCGGGAGCCACGGCCAGCCCGGGCAACCGTGAGAGAACGGCCTGCAACGCGATCCTGGCCTCGAGCCGGGCCAGAGGAGCCCCGAGGCAGAAGTGGATGCCCTGCCCGAAGGCGAGGTGTCGGTTTGGTGCGCGTCCGACGTCGAACACGTCAGGGTGCGGGAACTGACCGCCGTCGCGGTTCGCCGAACCGATCCAGGCCACAACCGGCGACCCCGCGGGGACGGACCGGTCACCCAGCGTCGTGTCGACGGCGGAGATCCGGTACATGGACTGCACGGGGGAGCGGTAGCGCAGCACCTCCTCGATCGCCAGCGGGAGCAGACCCGGTTCGGCGATCAGGCGTTCCGCCGTGCCTGGCGCTTCGGTGAAACACAGCACCGCGTTGCCGATCAGGTTGGTGGTGGTCTCATTGCCTGCCACGAGCAGCAGGCTGCAGAACCCGAGCAGCTCGATGACACTGAGTTTCTGTCCGTCAATCTCGGCCGCGAGGAGCGCGCTGATCAAATCAGGGCCCGGCTCCCGGCGCCGCTGCTCGATCATGCCCATGAAGTACTCCGCCATTTCCCGATGGGCCCCCGTGTGGCTGGACTCGTCGGCGCCCGGGCGGGTTTGGCTGACAATCACGTCAGACCACTGCTTGAACCGGTCCCGGTCCGCGGCGGGGATGCCCATCAGCTCCGCGATCACGATGACCGGCAGAGGATAGGCCAGCTGTTCGATCAGGTCCGTGCTGCCGGCGGCAACTACCGGGGCCAGTAACTCATCGGTGAGCTCCGAGATCCGCGGGCCGAGCGCTTCCACTGACCGCGGCGTGAATGCCTGGGAGACCAGGGAACGCAACTGACGGTGCCGGGGCGGATCCGTGTTGATCAGGCTGGCGGCGAAGAGCTGGCCTGTTTCGGAGGGATTGTCGCCGCCGATCCGGGACGAAAACGTGGCGTGCTCGGACAGGACACGCTGCACATCGTCATAACCGAAGACGTGCCAGACCCCGGTCTCCTGGTCCTGAAAAACGGGCTCGCTGCGCCGCATGGCTTCGTAGTTGGGAAACGGGTTCAACGAGTGCTCAAATACCGGAAACGACCCCATGGCTGGCCTTCCTGACGAGGCGGGCGGCCGTTATGTCCGGCACTGGAACAGTCCAACGGGGCGGGCCGCTTGGCCCCGTCAGCTCCCACCCTAATGCCGGGCGGCTGCCGTGGCACAGGCCCGGACCCCAACAAGGGAGTCTAAGCGGCCCCCGGAGCGGTTAGTAAGCCGACTTAGTAAGCTGACCGAGAAATTCCTTCCGGAACCATCGCCGCCCGTAGCTGCCCTGGGGTAGCGTCGAAATCATCGGCCGGTGCGCCAGAACGTGGCGCGCGAGGCCCGCACGGTACCGGTTCTATCCAGGAGGATGCATGAAAGCAACACCAACACTGACAGCCAACCTGCAGGCAGTCCTAGTGGACCTGATCGAACTCCACCTCCAGGGCAAGCAGGCGCACTGGAACATCGTCGGAACCAACTTCCGGGACCTCCACCTTCAGCTGGATGAGATCATCGACGCCGCCCGGGACTTCGCGGACGACCTCGCCGAACGCATGCGCGCCCTCCACGCCCTGCCGGACGGACGCAGCTCAACGGTTTCCAAGTCCACCGCACTCGCCGAGTTCCCCGCGGGCCTGATCAACACCAAGGACGCCATCGAGCGGATTGTCGCGGCCCTCGAAGCAGCCGTCGGCACGATGCGCAAAGTCCATGACGAAGTGGACGAGGAAGACCCCACCACCGCCGACCTCCTGCACGCGTTCATCGCCAAGCTGGAGCAGTACGCCTGGCTGGTGAATGCCGAGACCATGCGGGCAAACGCCAGCGTGACCACTCCGGACAACAAGTAAGGGCAGGCGCGACTGCCCGCCCCCCACGCGCGCTCATTGGGACAGGAGTCCGGCACCGGGATTTTCCGGTGCCGGACTCCTGTGTTTAGCGCTCCGAGGCCGCTATCTTGCCTTGGGCACCTTCCGGAGCACAACAGCGGCGAGGACGCAGGCCCCGGACATCAGGACCAAGGCGATTGCCGCTGTGACGTGCACGCCCGAGTCGAACGCGGTGCGCGCGGCCGCCGTTACCGCCTCCGCCAGGGGAGCGGGAAGCATCCGGGCGAGTTCCACCGCGCCGGCGAGGGTTTCGCCGGCCTGGCTGGTGGCCGCGGCCGGGACCAGCCCGGACACCCCGTCGGGCAGCCGGAGATTGCCCTGGTACGAGGCCGTCAGGATGGAGCCGAGGATCGCCGTGCCCAGCAGGGACCCCACCTCATAGCCGGTCTCGGAAATAGCGGCTGCGGCGCCCGCCTTGTCCGCGGGTGCCGCGCCCAGGATCAGGTCGTTGGAGATTGTCTCGGCGGCGCCCACGCCCAGGCACAGAACCAGGAGCGCGGCCAGTAGCAGGGAGGGCCCGTGGCTGTGGTCGCCGAAGGCCACCATGAAATAGCCGGCCGCGCTCAGCAGCAGGCCACCGGCCACCACGAAGCCGGGCCGGACCCTCCGCACCAGCGGGACCACCAGCAGGCCCGCCACGACCGTGGCGATCAGGGCCGGGACCATGGCGACACCGGAGGCCGAGGGGGACTGCCCCTCCAGCAGTTGCAGATGCTGAGCCAGGAACAGGATGAAGCCGTTGAAGGAGAACAGCGCCAGCACGTTGGCAATGATTGCCGTGCTGAAGATCCGGTTGCCAAAGAGGCTCACATCGAGCATCGGCGCTGTGCTGTGGCCTGTCCTGTGGCCTCCGGCCAGGGCGTGCTGCCGGCGGATGAAGACATAGCCCATGAACAGGCCGACGCCGATGCCCGCGAACGCCTCCGGTGCCGGCCCGTGGGTGGCGAGTGCCTTGATCCCGTAGACCACAGGCACCATCACCAAGAGGGACAGGATGATGCTGGGCACGTCTACGCGGCCTGGCTTCGGGTCACGGGACTCCGGGATCAGCGCCGGCCCGAGCAGCAGCAGCGGCAGGATGATCGGCACCGCGACCAGCAGGACGGCGCCCCACCAGAAGTGTTCCACGAGCCAGCCGCCGGCAATCGGGCCGAGTGCGGCGCCGCCGGAGAATCCCGCGGCCCAGATCGCGACTGCCAGGCGTCGCCGGTTGGGCTGCGGAAAGATGTTGCGGATCAGGGAGAGCGTGGACGGCATGAGCATGGCGCCAAAGAGGCCAAGGCCGGCGCGGCCGGCGATCAGCCATTCGGCGCTCGGCGCGAACGCCGTCGCGGCCGAGACCGCGGCAAAGCCGGCGCTGCCCACAAAGAGGAGCCTGCGCCGGCCGATCCTGTCGCCCAGGCTGCCCATTGCGACCAGCAGTCCGGCCAGCACCAGGGGATAAGCATCGATAATCCAGAGCAGTTGGACGCCGGAGGCGGACAGGCTGCGGGCGATGGCCGGCAGGGCGAACGTCAGCGCGGTGTTGTCCACGGCCACCAGCAGGACGGGGAACATCAGCAGGGCCAGCGCCACCCAGTCGCGCCAGGGCGCCTGGGGCCGCGAAGGCGCCGTGGTGCTGGTTGCCGTCGTGATCGATGAAGTGCTCATGCATCGTAACTATACCGTCTGGACGGTACAGTTAAGAAATGCGGGTACGGACAGGCATGATGGGAAGCATGCCCAGGAAACCCGTGGCCCGCGAGGCCGTCCTCGATGCCTTCGAATCCCTGCTCATCGAAGTGGGTGAACGCGCCGCGACGCTGGACGCCGTCGCCCGCCGGGCCGGCGTGTCCAAGGGCGGCCTGCTCTATCACTTCCCGACCAAGGAGGCGATGATCGCGGTCCTCCTGGAACGTCTCGACCGGCTCCTGGCGGCGGACGTCGCGGCCATGGCGGCGGCTCCGGAAGGAGCGGCGGCGTACTTCATCAAGTCCTCGGTGTGGGCGGATACGCCCATGGACCGGGTGTTCGTGGCGGCCACCCGGCTGGCTGAGGTGGCGCACGAGGAAACCCAGCGCCGCTTCGCCGCCGGCCAGGCGAGCTGGCTGGAACTGCTGGCGGCCGACGTCGGGCCCGCCGCGGCGAAGGCCGTCCTCTATATGGGGGACGGGCTGTACTTCAACGCCATGCTGGGCCGGGGCCCCGCCGGCCCGCCTGCTGAAATCGAGGCGGATGTCGAAAGTCTCCTGGCCGCCGTCGAGAAACTGCGCCGCTGAGCCCGGGAGCGCCCCCGGCGCCCGCCCGGTCGCCGAAAACGTCCCGGGGGGGCGTTTATGCGGCTACGGCGACCCGGCGGAGATCCCGCGAAATCGCGTTGGCGGACCCTTCGGGAGTGGCTCGCCGTCCGTAACCTGGGGCCCGCAGCGGCCGGCAGTTTGCGGACGCGCGCCCGGCATAGGACAATGGGATCTGTGACTGTTGTCACCCCCAACTGAATACGCCTTTGATCTGCGGCGGGAGAGTCCTGCAAGTAGGTACAAGCAGGCGCCGTAGGAGCAAATCCTCCCCAGGAATCTCTCAGGCCCAAGTACCGCCGCGGCAAGGCACCTCTGGAAAGTAGCAAGCGCGTCCTTGGCGCGCTGTGCTCACCGACGGTGCAAGCGAAGCCACTCACACGCATGGCTGCGCGGAAACTCTCAGGTCCAATACAGAGCGGGGAGGAACCCGAATCAATGTGGCGTACCCTGCGCCGCCTGAGTTATGGAGTTCCTTGTGACTGTTACCCCAGCCTCCACGTCCTTCGTTGACCGGCACATCGGCGCCCGCCGCCAGGCCGACGTCGACGCCATGCTGAAGGCTGTCGGCTACGACACCGTCGACGCACTGGTGGACACCGCTGTTCCGAAGGATATCCGGCAGGACTCCGACCTCGCGCTCGCCGCAGCCCTCAGCGAAGTGGAAGTCCTCGCCGAACTGCGCAAGCTGGCCGCGAAGAACAAGACCGCCGTGCAGATGATCGGGCAGGGCTACTACGACACCCTCACCCCGCCGGTGATCCGCCGCAACATCCTCGAAGCCCCCGCCTGGTACACCGCGTACACGCCGTACCAGCCGGAAATCTCCCAGGGCCGGCTCGAGGCCCTGCTGAACTTCCAGACCATGGTCCAGGACCTCGTCGGCCTGCCGATCGCCAACGCCTCGCTGCTGGACGAAGCCACCGCCGTCGCCGAGGCCGTGCTGATGATGCGCCGCGCCAACAAGAACAAGACGGCCCACGACGGCAAGACCGTCCTGGATGCCGACTGCCTCCCGCAGACCATCGCGATCGTCAAGGGCCGCGCCGAGGCCCTCGGCTTCGAGGTCGAGGTCGCCGACCTCTCCAAAGGCCTTCCCGACGGCGTGATCAACGGCATCGTCCTGCAGCAGCCGGGTGTTTCCGGCCTGGTGTTCGACCACACCGCCGTGATCGCCGAGGCCAAGGAACGCGGCGCCCTCGTGACCGTCGCGGCCGACCTGCTCTCCCTGACCCTCATCACGCCCCCGGGCGAGCAGGGCGCAGACATCGCCGTCGGCTCCGCCCAGCGCTTCGGCGTGCCGCTGTTCTTCGGCGGCCCGCACGCGGCCTACATGGCCGTTCAGAAGGGCCTCGAGCGCTCCATGCCCGGCCGTCTCGTGGGTGTCTCCAAGGACAACGCCGGCGTCCCGGCCTACCGCTTGGCCCTGCAGACCCGCGAGCAGCACATCCGCCGTGAGAAGGCCACGTCCAACATCTGCACCGCGCAGGCGCTGCTGGCCATCGTGGCCTCCTTCTACGCCGTCTACCACGGCCCGGACGGGCTGAAGGCAATTGCCGAGTCGGTCCACGTCCACGCCAAGACCATCGCCGCCGCACTGAAGGCCGCCGGCCTTCACGTGCTGCACTCTTCCTTCTTCGACACCATCACCGTCTCCGTGCCGGGCCGGGCGGCTGAGATCATCGCGGCCGCGGAGGCCAAGGGCATCAACCTGCGCGCCATCGACGCCGACACCGTCGGCATCTCCGCCGATGAGGCCACGACTGTGGCTGTCGTCGCCGACGTCATCGCCGCGTTCGGCGCCAGCGTGGTGGATTCCGTAGATGGCTTCGGCCTGGACCCCGCCGTCGAGCGCACCTCCGACTACCTCCAGCACCCGGTATTCAACACCCACCGCTCCGAAACCCAGCTGCTGCGCTACATCCGCCGCCTCTCGGACCGCGACCTCGCCCTGGACCGCACCATGATCCCGCTGGGCTCCTGCACCATGAAGCTGAACGCCACGGCCGAGATGGAAGCCATTTCCTGGCCGGAGTTCGCCTCCATCCACCCCTTCGCCCCCGAATCCCAGACCGCCGGCTGGCGCGAACTGATCGAGGACCTCGAAGCCCAGCTGACCGAGATCACCGGCTACGACCAGGTCTCCATCCAGCCCAACGCCGGATCCCAGGGCGAGCTCGCGGGCCTGCTGGCCATCCGCGGCTACCACCACTCCCGCGGCGACGCGCAGCGCAACGTCTGCCTGATCCCGGCCTCCGCGCACGGCACCAACGCGGCCTCGGCCGTGCTGGCCGGCATGAAGGTCGTCGTCGTCGCCACCGCCAGCGACGGAACGATCGACCACGCCGACCTGCAGGCCAAGATTGAACTGCACAAGGACGCACTGTCCGCGATCATGATCACCTACCCGTCCACCCACGGGGTGTACGACGCCGACGTCCGGGAGGTCTGCGACGCCATCCACGCCGCCGGCGGCCAGGTCTACATCGACGGCGCCAACCTCAATGCCCTCGTCGGGCTGGCCCAGCCCGGTATGTTCGGCGGCGACGTCTCGCACCTGAACCTGCACAAGACCTTCTGCATCCCGCACGGCGGCGGCGGCCCCGGCGTCGGCCCGGTCGCGGCCAAGGCGCACCTGGCGCCGTTCATGCCGGGGAACGCCGCAGACCCGGCCAACGGTGCCGACGGCACCCCGATCTCCGCCTCCCGCTACGGCTCGGCCGGCGTGCTGCCGATCTCCTGGGCCTACGTGAAGCTCATGGGCGGCCGGGGCCTCACCGAGGCCACCAAGTCGGCCCTCCTCGCGGCGAACTACATCGCGACCCGCCTGAACGACTCCTTCCCGGTGCTCTACACCGGCGAAGGCGGCCTGGTGGCCCACGAGTGCATCCTGGACCTGCGCGAACTCACGGCCAAGACCGGCGTGACCGCCGAGGACGTGGCCAAGCGCCTCATCGACTACGGCTTCCACGCCCCCACCCTGGCGTTCCCGGTGGCCGGCACCCTCATGGTGGAGCCCACCGAGTCCGAGGACCTCGGCGAGATCGACCGGTTCATCACCGCCATGGTCGCTATCCGCGCCGAGATCGACCAGGTAGCCCACGGCGACTTCACCGTCGAACACAGCCCGCTGCGCAACGCCCCGCACACCGCGGCCGCCGTGATCAGCACCGATTGGGCCCGCGAGTACCCCCGCGAACAGGCCGTCTTCCCGGTCCACACCCTCCGGCAGGACAAGTACTTCCCGCCGGTCGGCCGGATCGACGGCGCTGCCGGGGACCGCAACCTGATCTGCTCCTGCCCACCGCTCGAAGCCTTTGAGGAAAGCACAGAAGCCTTCGAGGACCACTCCGCCAACTCCGGCTCTAACAATTAGGGACAGCCAACGATGACTGAGAACTACACGGCACTTTACGAAGAGCACAAGAAGCTTGGCGCCTCCTTCACGGACTTCGGCGGCTGGCAGATGCCGCTGAAGTACAGCTCCGAACTCGCCGAGCACCACGCCGTCCGCAAGTCCGCGGGCCTGTTCGACCTCTCCCACATGGGCGAAGTCTGGGTCACCGGCCCCGACGCCGCCGCCTTCCTGGACTACGCCCTCGTCGGCAAGATCTCCGCGATGGCGATCGGCAAGGCCAAGTACTCGCTGATCTGCAACGAGGACGGCGGCATCATCGACGACCTCATCACCTACCGCCGCCCCTCAGCAAAAGATGAAGAGCAGAAGTTCCTCGTCGTCCCCAACGCGGGGAACGCCAAAGTGGTCGCGGCGGCCCTGGCTGAACGGGCGGGTTCTGCCCAAGAAGGCGGGTTCGACGTCACCGTCCAGGACGCCTCCGCCGAAACCTCACTCATCGCGGTCCAGGGACCCAAGGCACAGGAAATCCTGCTACGCCTGGTTCCCGCCGCCGGGCACAGCCTCGTCACGGAGCTCAAGTACTACGCCGCCGTCGAAGTTCCCTTCCTCGTGGGCGGCACCAGCCAGGACCTCCTGCTGGCCCGCACCGGCTACACCGGAGAAGACGGCTTCGAGATCTTCGTGAACAACGACGGCGCCGCAGCCCTCTGGCAGGCGCTCGTCGCCATCGCCGAGGACGGCGAGCTGACGCCCGCCGGCCTGGCCTCCCGCGACTCGCTCCGGCTCGAAGCCGGCATGCCGCTCTACGGCAACGAGCTCTCCCTGGAGGGCGACCCGTTCGCCGCCGGCCTGGGACCCGTCGTCGCACTGTCCAAGGAAGGCGACTTCGTCGGCAAAGCCGCCCTGGCCGCCAAGAAGGAAGCCGGCGCCGGATCCACCACGGGCCGCAAGCTCGTCGGCCTCAAGGGCCCCGGACGCCGGGCCGGCCGCGGCCACTACCCGGTCCTCAAGGACGGCAACGTGGTCGGCGAAGTCACCTCCGGCCAGCCTTCACCCACCTTGGGCTACCCGGTGGCGATGGCCTACGTCGACGTCGCCTTCACCGAGCCCGGCACGGCCCTGGACATCGACCTCCGCGGCAAGGCCGAGCCCTTCGAAGTGGTGGCACTGCCGTTCTACAAGCGCCAAAAGTAGCCGGGCTGGGTCGGTCCCGAAGCCGTGCGCCTCACCGGTGCCCGGCTCCGGGGCCGGCTGGCCCCAGTTTTCACGCGTGCTGCTCCTTCGTCGCTTTGACGCACGCTTTCGAAAACCGCGGCCAGCCAGCCCCTCAAGGGCAGCTCACCTTTGATACCACGCTCCAGAACCGGACCAACGGGAAGCAGCGCTTTCGAATACCAAAGGTGCTGGGGATGTACCGCCTACCGCGGCCCGGCTCTAGAAGAATACGAAAGGCCAGGGTTTCTTTCCGGAGAACCGCTGGCCCCGAAAACTGAACTGAATAGCGGTGGGGCGCGGCATCCGGAAGCGTGCGTCTAAGGGAGCGTCACGTCCGCCCAGCGGGCGCCTTCGCGACCGAGCACGCGGAGGATGGCGAGTCCCGCCGCCTGACCCAGCCACAATTGATTTAGCCCACGACTTTTCAACGTAAAGGAAGAAACACATGGCAAGAGTTGCCCCTGAACTGCAGTACTCCGACGAGCACGAGTGGGTTGCGAGGGATTCCGGCAACGCCGGATCCAACATCGTGTCCATCGGCATCTCCGCGGTCGCCACGGACGCCCTGGGCGACATCGTCTATGTGGACCTGCCCGAGGTCGGCTCCGCGGTGACCGCGGGGGAGACCTGCGGCGAAGTTGAGTCGACCAAGTCCGTCTCGGACCTGTACGCCCCCGTGACGGGCGAGGTCACCGAAGTCAACGCGGCCGTCGTCGAGGACCCCGCGCTGATCAACAGCGATCCTTATGGTGCCGGCTGGCTCTTCAAGGTGGCCGCCGACTCGGAGGGCCCGCTGCTTTCGGCCGAGGAATACGCCTCCAAGAACGGCGGCGAACTGTGAGCGCGGCCGCAGGCACAGAGACTGCCTTCGAGCAGGTCGTCTCTCCGAGCCTGGACGCGGACCTGTCCGCCTTGGATCCGGAGATCGCCGCGAAAATCGACGCCGAACTCACCCGCCAGCGCGATGGCCTGGAGATGATCGCCTCGGAGAACCACACCGCGAAGGCCGTCATGCAGGCGCAGGGTTCGGTCCTGACGAACAAGTACGCCGAGGGCTACCCGGGCAAGCGCTACTATGGCGGCTGCGAGCACGTTGACGTGATCGAGCAGCTCGCCATCGACCGGGTCAAGGCTTTGTTCGGCGCCGAGTACGCCAACGTCCAGCCGCACTCCGGCGCCCAGGCCAACGCCTCGGTGATGCACGCCCTGATCCGTCCGGGCGACACCATCATGGGCCTGAACCTGGCCCACGGCGGCCACCTGACGCACGGCATGAAGATCAACTTCTCCGGCCGGCTTTACAACGTCATCCCGTACCAGGTCAGCGAGGAGGACCACCGGATCGACATGGCCGAGGTCGAGCGCCTGGCCCAGGAACACAAGCCGCAGCTGATCGTTGCCGGCTGGTCCGCGTACGCCCGCCAGCTCGACTTCGCGGAGTTCCGCCGGATTGCCGACTCTGTGGGTGCCTACCTCATGGTTGACATGGCCCACTTCGCCGGCCTCGTGGCCGCCGGGCTGCACCCGAGCCCGGTCCCGCACGCCCACGTCACCACGTCCACCACGCACAAGACCCTTGCCGGTCCGCGCGGCGGCATCATCCTCTCCAACGACGCCGACATCGCCAAGAAGATCAACTCGGCGGTGTTCCCGGGACAGCAGGGCGGCCCGCTGGAGCACGTCATCGCGGGCAAGGCCGTGGCATTCAAGATCGCCGCGTCGCCGGAATTCAAGGAGCGCCAGGAGCGTGTCCTGGCCGGTGCGCGGATCCTCGCCGACCGCCTGGTCCAGCCGGACGTCACGGCCAAGGGGATCAACGTGATCTCCGGCGGCACCGATGTGCACCTGGTCCTCGTGGACCTGCGCAACTGCGAGCTCAACGGCCAGGAAGCCGAGGACCGTCTCGCGGCCATCGACATCACGGTCAACCGCAACGCCGTCCCGTTCGATCCTCGTCCGCCGATGGTCACCTCGGGGCTGCGGATCGGCACCCCGGCGCTGGCCACCCGCGGATTCGGCGAAGCTGCCTTTGCCGAGGTTGCGGACATCATCGCCGAGGCCCTGACCGCCGACGCCGGTGCGGACCTGTCCGGTCTGCGCTCACGGGTGGAGGCCCTCGCCGCCGCCCACCCGCTCTACCCCTCAGTTGATAACCTCGCCTAGGCGACGTATGACTGAATAAGACACGACGCCGGGCGGGCCGCGGCCACAAGCCGCCGCCCGGCGTCGTGCACCTGGCGGGACTGCCGCCTACCGGCGGCCGCACCGCCTTCCGGCAAGACCCTCTGCCGGGCCACAGCAAGACCTAGTTAGGAACCGACAATGGCTGTTGGAGTCTTCGACCTCTTTTCCATCGGATTAGGGCCATCCAGCTCGCACACAGTGGGCCCCATGCGGGCCGCCGCCGTCTTCGCCGAAGAACTCAAAGCCTCCGGGGACCTGGACCGCGTGGCATCGCTGCGGGTTGACCTCTACGGCTCCCTCGCCGCCACGGGCCACGGCCACGGCACCATGACGGCCATCCTGCTCGGACTCGAGGGCTTCCACCCCGAGCTGATCCTCCCCGAGGAAGTGGAGGAACGGCTGGCGACGATCGCGGAGACCGGCACCCTGCAGCTTGCTGGAGCCGTTCCGTTGCCTTACGGGGTCAAGGACATGGTCCTGCGGCCCCTGACCATCCTGCCCCGGCACACCAACGGGATGACGTTCACGGTCTCCGACGCCGGGGGCGAAACCCTGCACAGCGCCACGTTCTTCTCGGTCGGCGGCGGCTTCATTGTCCGCGAAGGCGAGGAGGACGCGGCGCTAAAGGAACTCGACGAGTCGAAGAAGGAACTTCCCCTGCCCTTCCGCACGGCCGCTGAACTGCTGGGCCGCTGCCAGTCCAAGGGCCTCTCGATCGGCGACATCATGTTCGTCAACGAGCGCGCCTCCCGCACCGAGGAGGAGATCCGCGAAGGCCTCCTGCACATTTACTCGGTGATGGAAGGCTGCGTCGAGGTCAGCCTCAAGCGCGAGGGGCTGCTGCCCGGCGGGCTCAAGGTCCGGCGTCGTGCGCCCGACTGGCACGAGCGTCTCATGAAGGAAACCACGGGGCAGGACCCCGACTTCCGGGACCCTAAGTACTGGCAGGAATGGGTCAACCTGATCGCCCTGGCCGTGAACGAGGAAAACGCCTCGGGCGGCCGCGTGGTCACGGCCCCCACCAACGGCGCCGCGGGCATCATCCCGGCCGTGCTCTACTACGCGCTGCACTTCGCCCCCGGCATGGACAAGGCAACCCAGGCCGACCGCGACGACGTCGTGGTGAAGTTCCTGCTGACCGCCGGCGCCATCGGGGTGCTGTACAAGGAACAGGCCTCGATCTCCGGCGCGGAGGTCGGCTGCCAGGGCGAGGTGGGTTCGGCCTCCTCGATGGCCGCCGCCGGCCTCGCCGAAGTCATGGGCGGCACGCCGCAGCAAGTGGAGAACGCCGCGGAAATCGCGATGGAGCACAACCTCGGCCTGACCTGCGACCCGATCGGCGGGCTCGTCCAGATTCCGTGCATCGAGCGCAACGCGATTGCCGCCGCGAAGGCCATCAACGCCGCCAAGATGGCCCTGTGGGGCGACGGGTCGCACCGGGTCTCGCTGGACGAGGTCATCGTGACCATGCGCGAGACCGGCAAGGACATGAGCTCCAAGTACAAGGAAACCGCGATGGGCGGCCTCGCCGTGAACGTCGTGGAGTGCTAGGGAGCGCGTACAGCTGGTAGGCGTCCGCGTCCGCGCCAGCGGTACGGCCGTTAGTTGTGCAGCGCGGCCCACAGGTTCAGCGAGGACGCGAACACGATCCAGGACAGGTAGGGCAGCATCAGCAGCCCTGCCGTCCGGCTGATGGGTCCGAAGAGCACCACTGTCACGGCCACGGCCACGGCGAGCGCCACGATGATCACGAACGCGATCCACAGCGCCGGCGTCCCGAGCACCGGGTAGAGGGCAAAGAAGACCGGGGTCCAGAGCAGGTTCAGCACCAGCTGGACACCATAGGCTGTCAGGGCCGCTTTGGACCCTTCGGCGTGGCTGCGCCAGACGAGCCACGCCGCGACGGCCATGGCGATGTACAGGACCGTCCAGACCGGCCCGAAGACCCAGTTCGGCGGAGACCAGGGCGCCTTGTCCGCGGCGGCGTACCAGCCGTTGACGTGGTTGGCGGTGGCCAGGCCGCCAAGCGCGGCAACGAGCGCCGACGCGACGAGGAATACCAACAGCGCGACGACTTGGGAGCCGGCGCCGAAGCCGCTCCCGGCGCCCCGTGAGCGGCGGCCGGAGGCTCCGGGACGGGCTTCCAGCGGTTCTTGCTGAGCCTGCATGAGACCAGCGTAACCGTCTTTCCCGGACCGGCGGCAGGGTGCGGACCGATAGACTTGGGGGTGCATGTCTGCATGCCGCCGAAGCTCGTACCGCAATGATTGGATACCGCACCCTTGCGTGAATTCACTGCCCGCTTTGCCTCTGCCGAAGAGATTGCCAACTGGGATGCCCACGTCACCGCGAACCCCAATGGCGGCAATCTCCTGCAATCGGAAGCGTTCGCCGAGGTCAAGCAGCACTTTGGCTGGAAACCCCTGCACCTCGTGTACGAGACCGCCGATTACACGAGCTACAACCTGGTCCTGGAGAAGTCCTTTCCGCTCCTGGGCAAGCTCTGGTACCTGATCAAGGGCCCCGACGTGGCCGCCGTCGAGGACATCCCCGGGATCGCCGCCGCCAACGCGGACTTCGTAAAAAGGGCCCGGCTGGGCGTCTTCGCGATCAAGATCGAGCCGGACATCATCCTCTCCGACGACGCCACGCGCGTCCTGGAGGCGGCGGGACTGGTCAAGACCCACAACCTGCAGCCCAACGACTCCACTGCGCTTCTCGACATTGCACCGGAGGAAAACCAGCTGCTGCGCAACCTCCATTCCCGCGGCCGCAATGCCGTGCGCCGCGCCATCCGCGAGGGCGTCGAGGTTCACAACGTCGAGCCCACGGAAGAGAACTTCCAGGCCATGTACTCCCTGATGACCACCACCGTGGAGGCCAAGTCCCAGGTCCGCGTCCGCGAGTATGAGTACTACCGCCAGTTCTGGACCA
This sequence comes from Arthrobacter sp. NicSoilB8, assembly GCF_019977355.1. NCBI lineage: Bacteria > Bacillati > Actinomycetota > Actinomycetes > Micrococcales > Micrococcaceae > Arthrobacter > Arthrobacter sp. NicSoilB8. Next base: position 876,222 of record NZ_AP024655.1, read on the forward strand.
ACTTCCTGGCCCGCGACCAGGGCAGGCTCCTGTTCGTGTACGAAAACGACGTGCCCTCGGTTGGCGCGTTTGTGATCAACTACGGCCGCAAGGGAACGTACAAGGACGGCGGCTCACTGCAGAAGCGGAGCCAGTACGGCGACTCCCACCTCGTGCAGTGGACAGCGATCAACCAGCTCAAGGACCTTGGCTGCACCGAATACGACTTCTGCGGCACGCCGCCAAGCGACAAGCTCAAGGACACGTCGAACCCGTTCCACGGGCTGGGCCTGTTCAAGACCAGCTTCAGCAAGACCGTCACCGACTTCGTCGGCTGCTATGACCAGGTCCTGAACCCGCTGAAGTACAAGGCCTGGATGACGGCGGGGGAGCGCGTGGCACGCCAGCTCTACACCCGGCGCACGGGCCAGCAGTTTTACTAACCCAGGCAAGGACAGCCAGACAGGCGGGGACAGCCAAGAACAGTGAGGAGGCCGCAATGAACAACCAACCCGACGGCCACCGCAGGCCGCCCACCGACGGCCTGCCCCGGACGCAGCCGATGTCGGCCATGCAGGTGCGCCAGAACGCCGCCGCCAAGCGCATGCTGCGCCGGCTGGTCCAGGGAGAAAACCCGCCGACGGCGCCGCTGAGCATCGTGGACCGGCTCGCCGGCAGCCCCTACGCGAACCCGATGATCCAGGTCGGCGGGGTGGACGCCTCAGCCCGCAAGACTATTGACTTCGCCTTGAAACTGGCGGAATCCATGTTCCGGTACGGGGCCGGCGCCCTTGAGGTCGAGACCAGCATCATCGCGATCACCGCAGCGTTGGGCCTGAAGAATATCGAGGTGGACATCACCAACCAGTCGGTGGCCATCAACTACGCCCCGAAAGACCAGACGCCCATCTCTTTGCTGCGCGTCGTGCGGTCCTGGACCAATAACTACGCGGGCCTCTCGCAAGTCCACCAGCTGGTGACGGACATCGTGGCCGGCGGCGTCGGCCGCGAGGAAGCTGTGCGCCGGCTCGAGGACATTACCCGCAGCGCCAAGCCGTTCCCGCGGTGGATGGTCACGGTGGCCTTCGGAGTGTTCTCCGCTGTCTTCGTCGGCGTCCTGGGCGGCGGGCTGGGCGCCTCGATGGTCGCTTTCGCCTCCAACCTGCTGGTCAGCCTGCTGGCCCGCCAGCTAGGCCGGTGGCGTACGCCGGACTTCTTCATCACGGCCTCGTGTTCGTTCCTGGTGACCATCATCGCCCTGCTGCTGTGGCGCTTCGGCAGCCCGTTGGGCGTGCAGATAGCGCCCGCGATCGTGGTGGTCGGCGGGATCCTGCTGCTGCTGCCGACGGGACGCCTCGTGTCCTCCGTGCAGGATGCGATCAACGGCTTCCCGGTCACGGCGGCGGGCCGGTTCCTGTCCACCATGCTGACCTTCGGTGCGCTGGTTGCCGGCATCGCCGTCGGGTTCGTCGTGGGCGACATGACCGGCATGGAGCCGATCGACGTCACTGAAACATTCCCGCCCAAGTATGACTTGTGGGTTCTCGTCATCCTGATCGCCATTGCGGTGCTCATGATCGGCATCACCGAACAGACCGGCTGGAAGCTCCTGCTGCCGACTGCGGCCGTCGGGGTGGTGGGCTATCTGGTCCTGATCGGGGGCGACGCCCTGGGCATCGGGTCCCGGTTCGCGCCGGCCCTCGCCGCCGTGGTCATCGGGCTTCTGGCCCGGGTGGTGGCCCTCCGGATGGGCGCTCCCCAGCTGGTCGTGGCCGTCCCCGCGGCTCTCATCCTGCTCCCCGGGCTCACCATATTCCGATCCATGTATGTCTTGACCATCGAGGAATCGGAGATTCTTATCGGCGCCGGCGGGATGCTGAACGCCGGGGCGATTGTGCTGGGCGTCGCCGCCGGCATCGTGCTCGGTGACACCCTGGCGCGGCCCCTGACGCGGAGCCTCGCCAGCAATGAGCGGCGCCGGGCCCGCCGCCGCTAGTTCGTGCGAAGTCAGCCCGTCTGGCTGCCCTGAAGCGCCGGGTTTCCCCGCTTTTGCCGGGACCCGGCGGCGTGTCAGCCCGCCGCGCCGGCGGGTCCCGGCGTCGTGGTGGCAAAAGTGGGGAAACTCCGCGGCGCCCTTAGAAGGTGGGCCGCTAGGTCTTCCCTGTTAGATCTTCCCTGCTAGATCTTCCCTATGGGTAGCTTCTTCTCCGCCTGGAAATCGTCCTCCACCCGGCCCTTGGCCCAATAGCCGGAGAGGGAAACCTGGGCCCGTTCCAGCCCGCGCTGGGCGTAGAAAACCTCCCGGAGGCCCTTCATGTAGCCCCGCTCGCCGTGGGCAAAGACCTGCACCCTGCCCTCGGGCCACTCGGCGTCGCGCACGGCGGCGACCAGCAGGTCGCTGTCCCCGGCGGGGACCCCGCGGCGCATCACCCAGCGCAGTTCGACGCCGGCAGGGCCGGCGATCGGCTGGATGTCGGCGTCGCTGTCCACCTCGAGAATGGCCAGGCCGCGGGCGTCCCGTGGCAGGGACTCGATGGCGGCGCCGATGGCCGGCAGGGCTGATTCGTCGCCGGCAAACAGGTACCAGTCCGCCACCGGGTCAGGGTTATAACCGCCGCCCGGGCCCGTGAAAGTCAGCCGGTCGCCGGGCCGGGCCGAGGCCGCCCAGGGGCCGGCGAGGCCCTCGTCGCCGTGGATGACGAAGTCGATGGCGAGTTCCTGGGCCGCTGCGTCTACCCAGCGGACCGTGTAGGTCCGGGTGTACGGCCACTGGCTGCGCGGCATGGATTCCCTGATGGCCCACAGGTCCAGCGGGTCCGGGTATTCGACGCCGGGCTGTGGAAACGCGATCTTGACGTACCGGTCCACGTAGCCGTTGTTGACGTATCCGGCGAAGCCCGGGCCGCCGGCGATTATCCGGACCATGTGCGGGGTGAGCTGTTCGCGGCGCAGGACCGTCAGGTCAGTCTGGGGACGCGAGTTCCGGTTGGCGGTGGTGGCGGCGGGGGCGGAGGTCATGAGGCTAAGCCTAACCAAGAACCCTGGCCGGGAACTGTGGCCGCGAGGCCTGTTACGGCAGAGGCGGCAGTTCCCAGTCGACTGTGCCGTTGCCCTGCTCCTGCAGCATGGCGTTGGTGCGGCTGAAGGGACGCGACCCGAAGAAGCCGCGCGAGGCCGAGAGCGGGCTGGGGTGGGCGCTGGAGATAACAGCGGCGGACCCCAGCAGCGGCCGCACGGATTCGGCATCCTTCCCCCACAGGATCACCACAAGGGGAGCCGGCCCCGCGCTGTCCGCCGACACACGGTCGGCGACTGCCCGGATGGCCGCGGCCGTGACGGCCTCCCAGCCCTTGTTCCGGTGCGAACCCGCGGCACCGGCCCGGACACTGAGGACCCTGTTGAGCAGCAGCACGCCCTGCTCCGCCCACCGGCTGAGGTCACCGTGGACGCGCGGCGGGAAGCCGAGATCGGTCTGCAGTTCCTTGTACATGTTCGCGAGGCTGCGGGGGATCGGCCGGGTGGCGCCATCCACGGCGAAGGACAGCCCCACGGCGTGCCCCGGCGTCGGATAGGGGTCCTGGCCCACGATCAGGACCCGGACGCCCGCCAGCGGCTGCCGGAAGGCCCGCAGCATGTTGGACGGTGACGGCAGCACCTCGTGACCGGCGGCCACCTCGCCGTCCAGGAACGCAAGGACTTCCCGTAACTGCGGCTCCACGGGCGCCAGCGCCTCCGCCCAGTCCGGAGCCACCAATTCGTTCAGCGGCCGCCGCGCCAGGTCCGCGAAGCTCACGCTGTCAGCGGCCGGGGGCTCAAGCTCGAACAGGGCATCGGAATCAAACACAGGTCCTATTCTTCCGCAGGATTCCCCGCCGCCAGCCCCCGCTCAGGCGCACGGCCGAATGACAACCCTGTCATTCGGCCGTAGCATGGGATTGGCTTTTTTACCGGATCCAGCCAGTTTTTTCGGAATCAACCAGGAGTGTGTCGTGGCCGAAACAGCGCAAGAGTACGTGCCCGCGGGGGACGCCGCCGGAGTTTTTGCAGGCGGCGACGGCCTGGGCGGGGTATCCACGGATTCTCCGCTGAGCGCCCGTGACCAGCAGATCCTCGCCCTGGAGCGGCAGTGGTGGAAGTACGCCGGGGCCAAGGAACAGGCCATCCGCGAGCTGTTCGACCTCTCCGCCACGCACTACTACCAGATCCTCAACGCCCTCATAGATACCGAGGACGCCCTGGCCCACGATCCGATGCTGGTCAAGAGATTGCGTAGACTACGTACATCACGCCAACGTGCCCGCACTGCCCGCCGTCTGGGAACAGATTCGTAAAGTCGCGTCACGCGCGGCCGGATGCGCAAGTCCTGTTGCGTCCGTTTCCGGCCCCGGGCACCCGTATGAACTCAGCAAGGACGTCGTTTTACCATGACCAAATACGCTCGGGATGAATTTGATCGGGTCCCGGAGACCTCTACCCGGCAGGGTGTCCACCGGGCAGTCGCCGAATCGCGCCGCCGGAGCCTGGCGCCCATCCTGGCGGCTGGCTGCGTAGCCCTGGCCATCGGCCTGGTGGCCTTCCTGATCCTGCCGAAGCTCGGTTTTTCCGGCGGGCAGGCCGCCGCCGTGACCGCCGACGCCAGCGCGTCCGCCTCGAGCACGGCAAGCCCCAGCCCCACGCAGACAAGCCCCCAGGCGGCCGGCACTGCGCTGGCCAGCCCGGAAGCGGCCGGCACAGCGCCGGAGGCATCGCCCTCTGCGACCCCCAGCGCCACCGCCCCCGGCGTGGACAAGACGCAGCCGGTGACGATCTACAACGGGACCACCACTGCCGGTCTCGCCGGCCGCGTCGGCGGCACCGTCAGTTCCGCCGGCTGGGTCCTGGGCCAGACGGGCAACTGGGGCGGCGTCCCGCAGCAGACGTCCGTGATCTTCTACAGCAGCGCCGAGCAGAAGGGCAACGCGGAGGCTCTGGGCACGCTCCTCGGCATCGACACCCTCGTGGAGTCCGCCGAGTTCAACATGCCCCTTGTCGTGGTGATCGGACCCGGCTTCCAGTAAGCCATTCCGGTTACGCCTCAATAACTATTAGCCCGCGGCCCTGCCCGGCGGCGGCATTACTGAGGGACGCTGTGGGTACAGTATCTGCGGATTTCTCTTCGCAGTCCGCGGCACACATCGAGGTGGGCCGCACACAAGCTAGCTGAAAGTGTGGACGCCATGGCACTGGGAACCGTCAAATGGTTCAACGCCGAAAAAGGGTACGGCTTCATCACCGTGGACGGCTCCGAGAACGACGTCTTCGTGCATTGGTCCGCGATCATCGGGGAAGGCTACCGCGCCCTGGACGAGGGCCAGCGGGTGGAGCTCGAAATCGGCGAAGGCGAAAAGGGCCCGCAGGCAGAAAGTGTCCGGCCCGCCTAGTGGCACTTCCTGCCGTCACGAACGCCCTGCGGGACCCAGCCCCGCGTGATCCAGCCCGGCACGCGTCAGGAACGATCCGGCTGGGCCGCGCCCTGGCTGCGGGGACAGCGGCGGCCCTTGCCTTGACGGGCTGTCTCGGGCCCGCGGGAAGTGCCCGTGTGGCCAGCGCCGACGCAAGCGGTGACGGCACCCTGCGCATCGGCCTGATCCTGGACAACACGGGGCAGCAGAATTTTCTCAACGCCCCGCAGCTCGCGGCGGCCAAGCTTGCTGTCAAGGACATCAACGCCGCCGGCGGCCACAAAGGAAAACCGGTGGAGCTCCTGCCGGAAACCATCAGCACGGACACTGCCGCCCAGGCCAGAGCGCTCGTGGCCGCCAAGGCCGACGTTGTGATCGGCCCGACCGATTCCAGCCGTGCCCCTGCCGCCGTCGACGTGCTGGCAAACGCCAAAGTCGCCATCATCTCGCCGGCAAACACCGCCCCCGGGCTGAGCAACTACAAGAGCGGCGGCTACTATTTCCGCACCTCGGCGGCCGACACCGCCCAGGCGTCAGTCCTTGCCAAACTCGTCAAGGACGGCGGCGCCAGGACCCTGGCGGTGCTGCACGAGAAGGGCGACTACGGCAAAGACGTCGCAGCTGCCGTCGCTGACGCGGCCAAGCAATCCGGACTGGACACTGTGGGGGACGCGGAGTTCACGCCGGGTGCAGCGCAACAGGCCGTCAATTCCGTGAAAGCCGCAAACCCCGACGCCGTGGTCCTGGTCGCGCGCGAAGACGCGCAGGGTGCCATCGCCGAACTGAACAACGCCGGCCTGGCCGGCAAGAAACTCGTCCTAAGCGACGGAGCAGTCAACAAGTACGGCTCCGGACTGGGCGCACGGGCGCTCGAGGGCGCACGCGGAGTCCAGCCCGGCGTGTTCCCCTCCGCCGCATTCCAGACGGACCTCGTTGCCGTGGATCCCGGTCTGAAAGACATGATGTTCGCCGCCGAAACGTACGACGCCGTCATCCTCGCCGCCGTCGCTGCCGCCGCGGCAGAGGACGACGCCGGAACCTCCATCGCGGCGTCCCTCGTCTCCGTTTCCGGGGGAACTGCGGGAGCAGTCGGAAATGCGGGCGGCCAGCCGGGCGCCCAGCCCGCCAGCCAGTCGTGCACGAGCTACAAAGACTGTGTCGAAGCCCTGCGGGCAGGCCGGCGCCCCGACTACGACGGCCAATCCGGACGGATCAACTTCGATTCCCGCGGGGACATCACCCAGGCGAACTACATGGTCTACACGTACGGCGAGGACAACCTGGCCTCGATGAGCGGCACGGAAGCCGCCACGAGCAGCGGCGGCTGATCGCTCGTAGCGTATTGGGCCCGCGTGGCGGGCGGTTCGGGCCGGGCACTGCTTGCACTCTCCCCGGGGGAGTGCTAATTATTGACTTAGCACTCCAGCGCACTGACTGCTAACACGACGCCCGGTCCGACCGGACGCGACGTGGTGGCGGCCGGTCCAGGAGCTAAAGAAACACCTTGCTGGGGTGAGATCCCGGGCCCAGCGGCATACAGAGGCCGCCGGGTAGGGATCGTCCGTCGCGGGCACCACAGCGAAGGTTCATTCTTAACGACTGTCCCGAAAGGACTACTGCCGTTATGGCCAAGATCATTGCATTTGATGAAGAGGCACGCCGCGGTCTTGAGCGGGGCCTGAACATCCTCGCCGACGCCGTCAAGGTCACCCTCGGCCCGCGGGGACGCAACGTCGTCCTCGAAAAGAAGTGGGGCGCCCCCACGATCACCAACGATGGTGTTTCCATCGCCAAGGAGATCGAGCTGGACGATCCTTACGAGAAGATCGGCGCCGAGCTGGTCAAGGAAGTTGCCAAGAAGACGGATGACGTCGCTGGCGACGGCACCACCACCGCTACGGTGCTGGCACAGGCCCTGGTCAAGGAAGGCCTGCGCAACGTCGCGGCCGGCGCTGACCCGCTGTCCCTCAAGCGCGGCATCGAGAAGGCCGTCGAGGCCGTCACCGTCGAGCTCCTGGCCTCCGCCAAGGAAATCGAGACCAAGGAAGAGATCGCCGCCACCGCGTCCATCTCCGCCGGCGACAACGAGATCGGCGCCCTGATCGCCGAAGCTCTCGACAAGGTCGGCAAGGAAGGCGTCATCACGGTCGAGGAGTCGAACACGTTCGGCCTCGAGCTGGAGCTCACCGAAGGCATGCGCTTCGACAAGGGCTACATCTCCGCCTACTTCGTCACCGACGCCGAGCGCCAGGAAACGGTCCTCGAGGACCCGTACATCCTGATCGTCAACTCCAAGATCTCCAACGTCAAGGAACTGGTTGCTGTCCTGGAAAAGGTCATGCAGTCCAACAAGCCGCTGCTGATCATTGCCGAGGACATCGAGGGCGAGGCACTGGCCACCCTGATCGTCAACAAGATCCGTGGCACCTTCAAGTCCGTTGCCGTCAAGGCTCCGGGCTTCGGCGACCGCCGCAAGGCGCAGCTGGCCGACATCGCCATCCTCACCGGTGGCCAGGTCATCTCCGAGGAAGTCGGCCTCAAGCTTGAGACCGCCGGACTCGAACTCCTCGGCAAGGCCCGCAAGGTTGTTGTCACCAAGGACGAGACCACAATCGTCGAGGGTGCAGGCGACGCCGACCAGATCGCCGGCCGCGTGTCCCAGATCCGCGCCGAGATCGAAAACTCGGACTCCGACTACGACCGCGAGAAGCTGCAGGAGCGCCTGGCCAAGCTGGCCGGCGGCGTTGCAGTCATCAAGGCCGGAGCCGCAACCGAGGTCGAGCTCAAGGAGCGCAAGCACCGCATTGAGGACGCTGTCCGCAACGCAAAGGCTGCTGTCGAAGAGGGCATCGTCGCCGGCGGTGGCGTTGCCCTGATCCAGGCCGGCGCCAAGGCGTTCGCGAACCTGCAGCTCTCCGGTGACGAGGCAACGGGCGCGAACATCGTCCGCGTTGCCATCGACGCTCCGCTGAAGCAGATCGCCTTCAACGCCGGCCTCGAGCCCGGCGTCGTGGTGGACAAGGTCCGCGGCCTGCCCGCAGGCCACGGCCTCAACGCCGCCACCGGCGAGTACGTCGACCTGCTGGCCGCCGGCATCAACGACCCGGTCAAGGTCACCCGCTCTGCCCTGCAGAACGCGGCTTCCATCGCCGGACTGTTCCTCACCACCGAGGCCGTTGTGGCCGACAAGCCGGAGAAGAACTCCCCGGCCATGGGCGGCGGCGACGACATGGGCGGCATGGGCGGCATGGGCGGTTTCTAAACCCCCGGCTTCCAGCCACCTGAACTAATCGTTCAACGACGGCGGTCCCACCTTCGGGTGGGGCCGCCGTCGTCGGTTAAGCACCTCTCGGTGAATCACGTCTCGGCCCAGATAGCCTCCGTCAGCTGCTGCGGTGGTTTGGCGACGGATCCGGGGAGGGTCGGCGGGTGTCGGCGGTGTCTGGCAGGATAGATCAGTGACGATTACAGCAGCGGCCGACGGTTCGGCCTTAGGAAATCCCGGCCCGGCCGGCTGGGCCTGGTACGTGAATGACGACTGCTGGCGGGCCGGCGGGTGGCCCCACGGCACGAACAACCAGGGCGAACTGATGGCGGTGCTGGACTTGTTCCGGGCCACGGCCCACGTGCCGGGGGAAGACCTGCTGATCCTCTGCGACAGCCAGTACGTCATCAACGCCGTGACCAAGTGGATGCCCGGCTGGAAGCGCAAAGGCTGGCGCAAGGCCGATGGCAAGCCGGTGCTGAACGTGGACCTCCTCAAGGAAATCGACCGGGAGCTTGTGGGCCGCAAGTACACCTTCGAATGGGTGCGGGGCCATGCAGGTCACGATCTCAACGAGGCGGCGGATGACCGCGCCCGGGCGGCAGCCACGGCATACCAGCAGGGCGTTGCCGTCCGGCAGGGGCCCGGGTTCGGTACCCCGGCGGGAACGCCCGCACCGGCAGCCCGGGCAGACTCCACGACACCCCGGAGCGCGCCGGCAAGTCCGCAGGCGGCCCCGCCGACGTCGGCACGGCCAGCGGGCACCACGACGCCGCCAGACCGGCAGGCGGCCCGGCACACGGCACCGCAGGCCGCGCCTGCCCCCTCCGGCCAGCAGGACCTGTTCGACGCACCCGGCCGCCACGACGAAACCAGCCGTTACGACGCAACCGGCCGTTACGGCGCACCCAGCCTCTTTGACGAACCGGACCTTTTCAGCGAACTCGAAGCGGAACAGGCCGCAGCCGCGGCCGGGGCGCACGCCAGCCCCGAAAGCGTCGTCGAGTCCCTCGAACGTGAACTGCTCCGCCCGGAAACCCGGGCGGACCTGGGACGCACCGGCGTCCTGCTCCACCCGGACTTCACCGAGATCGGCAGCTCCGGCAGGATGTGGACACGCGACGCCATGATGATGGCCCTGGAGGACAACCCGGGCGGACCCACCGAGCTGGAGCTCCTGGGGGCGGACCGGCTGGGCGAGAAGACCCTGCTCCTGACCTACCGCAGCCGCACGCGCGAGGGATCAGCCCTGCGCAGCTCCCTGTGGGTCCTCGACGGCGCGCAGTGGCGGCTGCGCTTCCATCAGGGCACCCCCGAGGCCTAACCGGCCCAGGCCGCCCTGTGAGGCTCACATGAAGCGCTGCGCGTTGCCCAGCTCTGCCTGGGCGTAGGTGGCCGCCGCAGAATTCAGCGCGAGGTTGATGGACGCCAGGGAGGCCTCGACCCGGCCCTGGGTCAGCGTCCACTCAGCGACCAGGCTTTGGAAATTTGTCGCCGCGGAGCCGCGCCAGCTGCCCTGGAGCTCGTCCAGCCCGCGCTTCATGGCGTGGACGTCCGCGCTGATCCGCTCCACCGTGGCCTGCACATTGGCCGATTTCAGCTGAAGGAGTTCCGTGTCGACGGAGATGATGCTCATGGCAATGCCCTCTCGAATGGTCACCCGGATCTTCCGGACACCTCGAGCGTAGGCGGGCAGCGCACCGCGGGGACACCGCCGTCGGCCCCTATGTGGACATCTCTGCGGCGGACATTTCCTTAGCGTTTTCATCCAGGTACGGGATGCTGACCACCAGCGTGGCCCCGCCGCCGTCGGTCTTCCCGACCCGCACGGAGCCGGAATGCGCGCCGACAATGGCGGCCACGATCGCCAGGCCGAGCCCGCTGCCGCCGGTTTCCCTGGTCCTCGAGGTGTCCGCCCGGTAAAAGCGCTCGAAGATCCGGGCAGCCTCGTCGTCCGGGACGCCCGGACCGTGGTCCCGGACCTCGATCACGGACTGCTGTGCGCCATCCGGTGCCGTCCGGACTCCCACGCCGATTTCAATGGGGCTGCCCTCCGGCGTGTACCGCAGGGCATTGCCGACCAGGTTGCTGACCACCTGGCGCAATTTGGCTTCGTCGCCCAGCACTGGTGCGGCAGCGGGGGCCGCGCCGTCCAGGCCGGTCAGCGTGATGGTGCGGCTGCGGTCGCTCGCCTGGGTGTCCACCACGGCGTCGTTGGCCAGCAGCAGCAGATCCGCCGGTTTCTGCTGCAGCGGGCGCTGCTCGTCGATCCTCGCCAGCAGCAGCAGGTCCTCCACCATGGCTCCCATGCGTTTGGCTTCGCTTTCGATCCGTCCCATCGCGGTGGCCACGTCTTCCGGGGTGGACAGGGCGCCGTGCCGGTACAGCTCGGAGAAGCCCCGAATGGTCACCAGCGGGGTGCGCAGTTCGTGCGAGGCATCGGCGGCGAAGCGCCGCATCCGTGCCTCGGACGCCATCCGGGCGGCGAACGCGGTTTCAATGTGCGCGAGCATGGCGTTGAGGGAACTGCCGAGCCGGCCCACCTCCGTTCCCGGATTTTCCACTTCCACGCGCCGGGACAAATCTCCCGCGGCGATCGCCGCGGCCGTCTTCTCCACCCGGGTCAGCGGCCGGAAGGACCGCGAGACGGTCCACGTAGCGATGAAGAACGCCAGCACGAGGGTCAGCAGCCCTACCCCCACCACCACCAGGGCGGCGTGCTCCATCACGGAATCGACGGGGTCCAGCGGCAGTCCGATCACGACGACGGCGCTGCGCTGGTTGTTGTCCACGACGTTGACCGCCACGACCCGCCAGTTGCCGCCGTCGGAGCCGCGCACCTGGAAGGGCATCTGCTGGCGCTCCCGGGCCTCGACGGTGGAGAACGTGGCGATGGCGGGGTGGGAATCCTTGTCGCCACCGAACACCCAGGGCTTCAGGCCCGGGCTGAAGAGCATGAGGGAGTAGTCGGTGGGAACGTTGGAAGTGGTTTCCTGCAGCTGGCTGAAGGATTTCTCCTGGCGCGCGGAATCGACGGCGGCCCGGAGCTTGTCGTCCACCTGGCCCTGCAGGAAGCTGTGCAGCAGCGTCAGCGTGCCCGCGCCCGTGGCGGTGAGGGCCACGAGCATGAGCGCCATCATGATGGCCACAAGCTGCGACCGCAGCGAGGCCGACTTCCAGCGGTGCAGCAAGGTCAGCGCTTCTCGGCAGTCCGCAGAACGTAGCCGACGCCGCGCTTGGTCTGGATCAGTGCGGGGGCGTCGGGGTCGATATCGACCTTGCGGCGCAGGTAGGAAATGTAGGACTCCACGATCGAGGCATCACCGTTGAAGTCGTATTCCCACACGTGGTCGAGGATCTGGGCCTTGGACAGGACCCGGTTCGGGTTAAGCATCAGGTAGCGCAGGAGCTTGAATTCTGTGGGGGACAGCTCGATCACGGTTCCGCCGCGGCGGACCTCGTGGGCGTCGTCGTCGAGCTGCAGGTCATCGACCCGAATCACGGCGTCGTCGTCGATCTGCGGCTGCGTGCGCCGGAGCACCGCGCGGATGCGGGCTACCACCTCGTCGAGGCTGAAGGGCTTGGTGACGTAGTCGTCGCCGCCCACCGTCAGGCCGGTGACCTTGTCCTCGGTGTCGTCCTTGGCCGTCAGGAACAGCACGGGGAAGTGCTTGCCGGCGGCGCGGAGGCGGCGGGTGACCGTGAAACCGTCCATGTCCGGCAGCATGACGTCCAGGACCGCCAGATCGGGGGCATGCAGCTCGGCCGCAGCCAGTGCCTCGCGTCCGCTGCCGGCCGAGACAACTTCAAAACCTGCGAAGCGCAGGGATGTCGACAGCAGCTCGCGGATGTTCGGTTCATCATCGACGACGAGCAGCTTGGCTTCGGGACCGTTCTTCTTCATGTTCCCATGATGCTCCCAGACTCTGGGAGTTCTCTGAATGGACGATGAGTGTTGCATGGGCTCTCAACCGGCGGTGCCGACGTCCTTGGCGTCCATGATCCCGTAGGCATAGCCCTGCTCGGCGAGGAAGCGCTGCCGTTTGGCGGCGAAGTCCTGATCCAGGGTGTCCCGGGCCACGAGCGAGTAGAACCGGGCGGCACGGCCGTCCTTCTTCGGGCGCAGCAGCCGGCCCAGGCGCTGGGCCTCCTCCTGGCGGGACCCGAACGAGCCCGAAACCTGGATCGCGACCGACGCCTCGGGCAGGTCAATGGAGAAGTTGGCCACCTTGGACACCACGAGGGTCTTCACCTCGCCGGCACGGAAGGCGTCAAAGAGCCGCTGGCGCTCCTTGACCGGCGTGTCGCCCTTGATCACCGGCGCGTCGAGGCGCTCGGCGATCTCGTCGAGCTGGTCGATGTACTGCCCGATCACCAGCAGCTGCTCGCCCGCGTGTTCGGCCACAAGCTCCTCCACCACCCGGGTCTTCGTCTCGGACGTGGCGCACAGGCGGTATTTGTCGGCATCTTCGGCCATTGCGTAGGCCACCCGTTCGTCCCGGGGCAGGTCCACCCGGACCTCCACGCAGTCGGCGGGGGCGATGTAGCCCTGGGTCTCGATGTCCTTCCACGGCGCGTCGTAGCGTTTCGGCCCGATCAGGCTGAAGACCTCGCCTTCCCGGCCGTCCTCCCGCACCAAAGTGGCGGTGAGCCCGAGCCGGCGCCGGGCCTGGAGGTCCGCCGTCATCCGGAAGATCGGGGCCGGAAGCAGGTGGACCTCGTCGTAGATGATCAGGCCCCAGTCGTTGCCGTCGACGAGTTCCAGGTGCGGATACAGCCCGCCGCGCTTCGTGGTCAGGACCTGGTACGTGGCGATCGTGACCGGGCGGACTTCCTTGACGGAGCCGGAGTATTCGCCGATCTCTTCCTCCGTCAGCGACGTGCGCTTGAGGAGCTCGTCCTTCCACTGCCGCGCCGCGACGGTGTTGGTCACCAGGATCAGCGTGGTGGTGGAGCTGGTGGCCATGGCGGCCGCACCAACCAGCGTCTTGCCGGCGCCGCAGGGAAGCACGACGACGCCGCTGCCGCCGGCCCAGAAGTTCTCCGTGGCCAGTTGCTGGTACGGGCGCAGCTTCCAGCCGGTTTCGTTGAGCACGATGGGGTGCGGCGTGCCGTCCACGTAGCCGGCCAGGTCCTCCGCCGGCCAGCCGATCTTGAGCAGAAGCTGCTTGAGCTGGCCGCGCGCGGAGGAATGCACCACCACGGTCTCGCCGTCGATCCGCGGCCCGAGCAGCGGGGCGATCTTCTTGGCCCGGCTGATCTCTTCCAGCACCGGATAGTCGGATGTGCGCATGACCAGGCCGTGCTGTGGGTCCTTTTCCAGCCGAAGCCGGCCGTACCGGGACATGGTCTCTTCGACGTCGATCAGGAGCGAGTGTGGCACCGGGAACCGGGAGTACTTGAGCAGGGTGTCCAGCACCTTCTCGGCGTCCAGCCCGGCCGCCCGGGCGTTCCAGAGCCCCAGCGGCGTCAGCCGGTAGCTGTGCACATGCTCCGGGGCCCGTTCCAGCTCGGCGAACGCGGCGATGGCGTGCCGGGCTTCTGTGGCGAGCTCGTGGTCGACCTCCAGGAGGATGGTCTTGTCACTTTGGACGATCAGGGGCCCGTCATTCACTGGAGCAGTTCCTCTGTAGCTTCTACGTCGATAATCCGATGGATGGACAGGACACGTTCGGTCTCCTTGTCCGGATCGAACACGCGCACCCGCCCGCCATTCACAGCTACCGGAACAACAGTCTCTCGGCTGGCATTCCCCATGCTGTCCACGACGTTCATGACCACCCGCTGCTTGAGGCGGATCGCCTTCAGCAGGGTCTCCAGTCCGAGCTGGGTCGCTTCCTCGCTGCCAGGCGCCGGGTGGCCGGCGTCGCCCGGCGCCAGGTGCCCGTCACTGCGCAGCACGGCCAGCTGGGCGTCCATGTCGGCCTCTGGCGGAGCGGTGCGCGGGGCCGTGTACACCGGCCGGCCGTGGCCCGGAACCGGGGTGCTGCGGCGCAGCCGGACGACGCCCGCGGCGGCGTCCTCGAGGACGGGGGACAGGCCCAAGGCCTTGAGCACCTGGGCGGTTTCCCGGGGTGGGGCGTGCGAGATCACCACGGTGGGCGCGATGCGCACCAGCCGGAGGCCGGAGGCGGCCGGGGCATTGAGCACGTCCAGCAAGGCCGTCTCGTCCTCGCTTTGGATGAAGCTGGCCGCAGCCCCTACGCGGAGCCGGGAATGGCGGGCGGCGGTGTCTTCGATGAGGTACTGGAGCGGCTGCGGGATGGCGGTGGCTGAATGCTGGCGCAGGAAGTCCAGCATCGCCGCGGCATCCTGGCCGGCGTCGAGGGCCCGGCGAACCGATGCGACGGAAAAGCGGTAGATGGTGGCCGGCCCCTGGCCTTCTGCGGCGGCCATGGTGAGGAGCCGGTCGGTCAGCTCCGGATCGAGATAGCCCGGTGCCACCGCCGTCAGGTCCGCCTGCAGTAATACGTGCTGGAGGGCTGCCGGCAGGTGCTCGCCCAGGATCCCCAGGGCCTCGTCCGGCTGCTCTCCGGCAATCGCGGCGCCCAGCTGGCTGAGGGCCCCGGAACCGATCAGGCCAAGCATCTCGGCCTCCGTGAGGATGCCGCGGATCAGCGAGCTGAACCGGCGGGCCATCCGGGGCTGGGCCCATTCGGCACGCTCCAGCACGGCGGCGGCATCCAGGACCGGCGCCTGGCCATCGGGCGCTGTGGCCTCCAGGGTGAGCTCATGCAGGATTTCCAGGACGCGTTTGCGGACCACCGGGGCGTCGGGCCGCTGCGCCTCGGCAGAGAGAGCGTTGATGGTGGTCCCGGCCTGGCCCCGGTGGCCGGCCGTCCCCGCGGCGGCGGCATTGACGGGTTGCCCCACGAGGGAGGGTGCGCGCTCGCTGGCCAGCCACGCATTGACCAGCCACAGCCACTGTTCCTGCCGCGGAAGCGCCAGCCACTCCAGTTGCGGCGGCTGCACCCACGCGGAACTGTCAACGTCCAGCCGCAGGAGACCGGCCATCCCGCAGAACTCCGCGAGGACACCGGCCTCGTTCACGTCGATCCGCAGGGACTCCGCCAGCCGCCGCATCTCCCGGACTCCGACGCCCCCGCTGCGCAGCGTCGCCAGGGGCTGCTCGCGCACGGTGTACAGCACCTCGCCCACGAGCCGCAGCGTCTCGGCGATCGCGCCCAGCGCGGCGTTGCGGCGCAGCCCCGCGCTCGTGTGGCCCAGCTGGGGCACCGGCGGCGCCAGGGAAAAGTTCTCAATTACAAACCCGCCGCGCAGCGACACTCCAACGCTGTGCGGCAGTTCGACGTGGGCGGCGTCCAACGGCACCAGCAGCCCCCGCGCCAGCAGCCAGTCCACCGGTCCGACGTCGGCGCCTTCGTGGAGCACGGAGGCGCGGCGTTGCGCCTGGGGGACGGCACCCATGGCCCAGTTTCCGAACCGGGCCAGGAGCGCGGCCGTCCGGTCCGGCGCCGTGGCCAGGATGGCCTGGAGCGACTCCGGAGTCGCCGTCCAGTGCTGCAGCGCCAGCGCCGCTTCCATCGGCGTCGTGGCCGGGGAGATGGACGCCCCGCTGCGGTGCAGTTCCCCGACCAGCTGCACCACGCGCTGCGCGAAAGCCGGCTGGAGCCGCACGAGTTCGGTGTAGCTGCGCCCCAGCCCGGCGGGGTAGATGCCGATCACATCTTTGAGGCTGCCGACCGGGAGGTAGTGCCGCTGCTTGGCTGCGGCGGCGGTTACTCCGTGCGGCGGATCGGCGCGGTGGACGAGCGCCAGTTCCTGCAGGGAATGGAGCAGTCGGTCGATGGCGGCGACCGAGGCGCCGTTGATCAGTTTCTTCAGCATCGCCGCCGACGCGCTGTGTCCGGTGTCGGCGTTGGTGCACAGGTGGAGGGTTTCCAGCACCTGCATCTGCGGCCGGTTGAGGCGCTCGAGCGCCCGCTGCACGCTGACGCGTCCGCTGGCACGGGCGGCCAGGGCGGCGAAATCCGGGACGCCGGGAGAAATCAGGTCCGGCCGCGCGGAGAACAAGGCCCGCAACGAGTCGTCGCTTCGTGCCTGAAGTTCCTTGCTGAGCGCGCGGATGAGGGACATCGTTCCAACGTTACCTTTCGCCGGGCCCGCGCGGACGCCGCCGGGCCACCACCGCGTCCACAACGAGCGCGAGCATGAGCAGGAAGGCCGCCGGGAGCCCGTAGAGGGCCACCGAAGTAATCCAGGCGGGTGAGACGACATTGTTGAAGGCCATGGCCATGACTGCGCCGACGGCAACCAGGGACAGGACAGCAAGGGTGGCCGCAACGATCATGACCGGCCGCCGGTAACGCATCAGTGTCATGTGGGCAACGCTAACAGTACGGCCTCGCCCGCGCCTCACGCCGCTAAAGTGAACAAGGCAGGATAACCTTGAAAGATACAGACCAACACGGTCCGGGCAGTCATACCCTGAACCCGCGTATCCATGCGGATGCGGTGACCGCCGGCCGTGTCCCCGCAGAACGAAGAAGGTTGATTACGTGCCTACCGGCAAGGTCAAGTGGTATGACAAGGAAAAAGGCTTCGGATTCCTCGCTGGCGAGGACGGCCAGGAAGTCTTCCTGCCCAAGTCCGCGCTGCCCGAGGGCGTCACGGAACTCAAGGCCGGAACGCGCGTTGAATTTGGGGTAGCCGACGGCCGCAAGGGCGCCCAGGCCCTCGGCCTGCGGGTGCTGGACAAGACGCCGTCCATCGCCAAGGCCAAGCGGCCCAGCGCCAAGGACCTCGCCCCGCTGGTGCAGGATCTCGTCAGCGTGCTGGACAACCTGTCCGGGACCCTGTCCGCGGGCAAGTACCCGGAAGGCAACAAGGGCAAGGCGATCGCAGCGGCCCTGCGTAAGGTTGCCGACGAGCTGGACGTGTAAGGCTCTTGATGACTCAGGAACCTGACCAGTTGCCGGCGCCGGATGCCGGACCCACAGTGCCTGCCGGGTCCAAGGGAGCCGGCTCCAAGCAGGGATCCCGTCCGCGCGCCGGTGTACCCGTCTGGCGCACCGGCAAGCCGGACGCCTTCCTGGCCGCCGCCGTCGACGTCGCCCGCACCGCTGTGGAGGGCATTGCCCCCGCCGAGCAGATCGGCGAGCACATCGGGGCCCGCAGCGAAGGTGACCGCCTCGTCACCCACCTTTTCGAATCCAAGCTGCCCGGATACCTGGGCTGGCAGTGGTACGCCGTGCTGACCCGCAACTCGCGGTCCAAGGTGGTGACGGTCGACGAACTCGGCCTCCTGCCTTCGGAAGATTCCATTCTGGCGCCGGCCTGGATTCCGTGGGCTGAGCGTGTCCGCCCCGAAGACGCGCAGGCAGACGAGGCCGCCGAGGAAGCGCCCGGCGCCGGAACGCCGTCGCAGTCGTCCGACGCCGGCCGGCAGGGTGCTGACGACGCGGACGCGGACGACGAACAGGACGACGACGAGCAGGACGAAGACGCCGACGACGCGGACGCGGCGGACGCCGACGACGAACGGGAACGCCCCGCAGGCGAGGCCGACTAGCGGTTGAAAGCGTCCGGGAGCGTGCAGGCGGAGGGCTGGGCATGAGGTCCACGTTCAAGTCCCTGCGCATCCTGAACTACCGGATCTGGTTTGTTGGCGCGCTCATCTCCAACATCGGCACGTGGATGCAGCGCACCGCCCAGGACTGGCTGGTCTTCGCCCATCTGACGGCCCAGGACGCCGGGGCCGTGGGAGTGACGATGGCCCTGCAACTGGGCCCCCAGCTGTTCCTGGCGCCCGTGGCCGGACTGGTCGCCGACCGCTTCAACCGGAAACGGCTCCTGGTGCTGACCCAGTCCTCGATGGCGCTGCTGAGCGCCGGGCTGGGCATCCTGGTGGTGTCGGGCGCGGCACAGCTCTGGCACGTCTATGCCTTCGCCCTGATGCTCGGGGTGGTCTCCGCGCTGGATGCTCCCGTGCGGCAGACCTTTGTCTCGGAGCTGGTCCAGGACGACTACCTCTCCAACGCCGTGGCGCTCAACAGTGCCTCTTTCAACGTCGCCCGGATGATCGGCCCGGCAGTCGCCGGCGTGCTCACAGCCGTTGTCGGTCCGGGCTGGGTCTTCCTCATCAACACGCTCACGTTCGTGGCCCTGCTGCTGAGCCTGGCGAAAATCCCGGCCGCGTCGCTGCGGCGGCTGCCCCGGGCGCCGGCCGGAAAGGGCAGGATCCGGGAGGGGCTGCACTATGTCCGGTTCCGTCCGGACCTGGTCGTGGTGCTCGTGGCCATCTTCATCGTGGGAACCCTGGGGCTGAATTTCGCCCTGTTCATCGCGGCCATGGTCGGCACGGAATTCGGTCTCGACGCGGGCGCCTTCGGCCTGATGAATTCGATCATGGCCATTGGCTCGGTCGCCGGGGCGCTGCTGTCCGCCGGCCGCGGCAAACCGCGGCTGCGGGTCATTTTCGGCGCGGCCGCGGCGTTCGGCGTCACCTCGGGCCTGGCCGCGCTGGCCCCAAACTACTTCTGGTACGGCGTCGCGCTGGTGCCGGTGGGGCTGTTCGCGATCACTATGATGACGAGCGCCAACGGGTACGTCCAGACCACCACCGACCCCGTGATGCGGGGCCGGGTGATGGCCCTGTACATGGCGATTTTCATGGGCGGGACTCCCATCGGCGCGCCGTTCGTCGGCTGGGTGGCCAACATCGCCGGCCCCCGCTGGTCCATGGCCGTTGCGGCCGTCGCCGGCCTGCTCGCGGCACTGATCGGGCTGGTGTGGATCATCCGGGCAAAGCAGCTGCGGCTCCACTTCAACCGCCGCGCGCGGGGTATGCGCTACTTCCGCCTGGAACCCGGAACCGGCGCGACCGGCTCCCGCCAGGGCGGTCAGCACGGTGATCAGCGGGGCGACCTGCTGGGCGCCCAGGGTGCGCAGCCGGGCGTGCGTCCCGACGGTCCTGCCGGGAACGACGACGGCGCCGCCGCGGCACCGGGCCGGGACGACGCCGTCGGACGCCGAGGCTCTACTTCTTGAGTTCCGCCACCACGAAATCGATGCATTCGAGCAGCGCAGAGACATCGTCCGGCTCGATTGCCACAAAGGTGGCGATGCGCAGCTGGTTCCGGCCCAGCTTGCGGTACGGCTCGGTGTCGACGATGCCGTTGGCGCGGAGCACCTTGGCGATGGCGGAGGCATCGACCGATTCGTCGAAGTCGATAGTAGCGATCACGTTGGAGCGGTCCTCGGCCCTGGCCACGAACGGGGTGGCGTAGCCGGATGCCTCGGCCCAGCGGTAGATCCGGCCGGCCGAATCAGCGGTCCGTGCCGAGGCGAAGTCCAGGCCGCCGTTGGCGTTGAGCCACTGCACCTGGGCATCCAGGGTGACCAGGGTGGCCAGCGCGGGGGTGTTGTAGGTCTGGTTCAGCCGCGAGTTGTCGATGGCCGTCTGAAGGTCCAGGAAATCGGGGATCCAGCGGTTGCTGGCCTTGATCTGTGCCGCCCGCTCCAGCGCGGCCGGGGAGAACAGGCCGAGCCACAGGCCGCCGTCGGATGCGAAGTTCTTCTGCGGCGCAAAGTAGTAGACGTCGGACTCCGCCACGTCCACGTCCAGCCCGCCCGCGGCCGACGTAGCATCCACCAGCACGAGCGAGCCTTCGTCGGCGCCTGCCACACGCCGGACGGGAGCGGCCACGCCGGTGGACGTCTCATTCTGCGGCCACGCGTAGACGTCGACGCCGGACTCCGCGACGGCGGTGGGACGCGTGCCGGGCTCGGCCTTGATGATGGAGGACTCGGCGAGGAACGGCGCCTTGTTGGTAGCCGAAGCAAACTTCGAACCGAACTCACCGAAGGACAGGTGCTGCGCCTTGTTCTCCACGAGCCCGAAGCTGGCAATGTCCCAGAACGCGGTGGAGCCGCCGACACCGAGGATCACTTCGTAGCCTTCCGGGGCACGGAAGAACTCGCTGAGGCCGCTGCGGACGGAGCCGACCAGGTTCTTCACGGGCGCCTGGCGGTGCGAGGTCCCCAGCAGCTTCGCCGATGCCGCGGCGAGGGCCTCCATCTGCTCCGGTCGGACCTTGGACGGCCCGGCGCCGAACCGTCCGTCCTGGGGGAGGAGGTTGGCGGGGATCGTGATGCTGGTGTCGCTCACAGTTGCTCCAATTTTCGGCTGGTTCGTAGCGTGGCTGGGAGATGGCCTGATGGGGATGGCTACAACGGACACCCCTCTTTATTCTGCCTTGCCATTTTGCCTCACAGGTCCCGGCGATACGGAAAATGGGCTGTCACAGTCCGGTCATTGAGACGCCGCGCGAAGGGCCGGAGGGCGGACGGCGTGAGGCCGCCCGGGCAGGACGAAGGATTATCCGGAGTAATTCAAAATAGGCTAGGCTGTCCTGCGAACGTACGGCGGATCTCGCCAGGGCGCATCCTGCACGCAGCCCGCACGCGGTACGGTGGGAATGACGCAAGGACTGCGCTCGAGGAGCTGAGCTGAATGACGGATCTGATCGATACCACGGAGATGTATCTTCGGACCATTCTGGAACTTGAAGAAGAAAACATCGTCGCCCTCCGCGCCCGCATCGCCGAACGGCTCCGCCACTCCGGCCCCACCGTTTCCCAGACCATCGGCCGGATGGAACGTGACGGGCTGGTGGTTGTTTCGGGCGACCGGCACCTTGAGCTGACAGAAACCGGGCGGAAACGCGCCGTCGGCGTGATGCGCAAGCACCGTCTCGCCGAACGTCTGCTGGCTGACGTGATCGGGCTCGACTGGGCCTACGTCCACGAGGAAGCCTGCCGCTGGGAGCACGTCATGAGTGAACGCGTCGAGCGACGCATCTTCGAGATGCTCAACCACCCCACGGTTTCGCCCTACGGGAACCCGATTCCGGGGCTTGCGGAACTGGGCGGTGCGCCCTCCGGCGCCCACATGGACGGGGTTGTGAACCTGCTGGACGCCATGGCCGGCTACGGTCCGGGCTCGCGGATCAGGGTCAACCGGCTCGCGGAGCCGATCCAGGTGGAACCGGAGCTCCTGGCCCAGCTCGACGAGGGCGGAATCCGGCCCGGTGCGCTGGTGTCGCTGGAGCGGGTCGGGGAGTACATCTCGGTCCGGGTCCCGGATATCGAAGGCGCGCTGGAGCTGCCGCCCGAGGTTGCCGCGCACGTGTTTGTAACAGTCGCCTGACCAGCCACGACGTCCCGGAGATGGGACGACCCATGAGTTGTGCACAAAAGCGATTACGGATTTATTACCGGGCGGCTTAATCGCCTATAGTTAGTGGCCAGTACCGATACCAAAGCGTTACCTGATCCGAAGCCGAGCCCTGCCAGCGGATCAGTCGCAGAACCACCTTCTGGCAGGGGCGGGGGAACCACTTTCGGCTGCTTCTTCGGCAGCCTTGGGGTGAAGTCCGTCAGCGGCAAGCAACTTCCACCGAGGGATCCCTGAGGATGCCCCTGTGTCTGGGCGCTTGCAACGGCGGACCGGGTCTTTGATCTCTCTGACCCGAATCCGACAGCTAACTTCGCAGGCTATCCAGAGAGGAACCGTTCTTGACCACCCAGACCGCCAGGGGCCGTCGCCGCGCGAGCGGTCCCGCTCCGGAGCCGCGTCCCGTACTCGCCTATACGGCCGAACGCCCGCGCGACGTGCACCGGGATGAACGCCGTCGCCGGCGCGGTCCGTTCCGTCAGGTAACGGACTTCGCAGCGGCCAGCGGCGTCGGGCAGAAGGCCGGGATCGCCCTGGCCGCAACCGGCCTGATCCTCACGGTAACGGTCCCCGTCACCAGCCCGGTCATGGCCTCGAACACCGACGGATCGGGCGCCCTGGCCGCCGCAGTGCAGCCGGATGTCACGGCTGCCGCCGCCGCGAAGGTCGATTTCAGCCGCACCGCCGTCACCACCAAGGGCGATCCGGACGGGAAGCTCAAGCAGCTGCTGAGTGCGCAGTCCGTGGGCAGCATCACCCGTGCGGCATCGGCCGGCACGCTCGGTGCGCCGCTGGACCAGATGGTCACGGCCTCGCCGTTCGGCTACCGCGTCAGCCCCATCACCGGCGGCGCGGGCGAGTTCCACCGCGGCCAGGATTACGTCGCCCAGTGCGGCACTCAGGTCCATGCAGCGGCCAGCGGCACCGTTACCTTCAACGGATGGCACCCCTACGGCGGCGGAAACCGCGTGGTGATCGATCACGGCAACGGCCTGGAGACCACGTACAACCACCTGTCCTCGTCGTCGGTCACGGTCGGCCAGAAGGTCTCCCGCGGCGATGTCATTGCGATGAGCGGCACCACGGGCGCCTCCACGGGCTGCCACCTTCACTTTGAAGTCATGGTCAACGGCGATGTCGTTGACCCGCTCGGCTGGCTCTAGAAAGATGATGGGCCGCTCTCAAATCCACGCGACACGCCGTGATCTGAATGTGACATTGGGTCCGGACTCCTGTAGGGTTTGAAGCACGCCAACTTTTCCGAAGTTGGCGCTCTTGAGTGGATTGCCTAGCTCTGCCACCGCTCAAGGTCCGTTCGCATTACATCGTCTGGCAGGGGCGGGGGAACCAATTTTGGCCTTCGAAAGAAGGCCTTGGGGTTAAGTCGCAACGCTTCCCAGGAAGCAGCGCGGCCGGGTGACTCCCATCCGAATCCGACAGCTCACCTCGTAGGCATTGGGAGAGGCTACTTTCGTGTCTTCACGCCACAATGCTGCGCGTCTGCGCACTGGCGCGGCTCTTATGAGCCCGCTGAAATCCATGTCTCGTGCCGCCCTTGCCGGCGCCCGGATTGGATCACGTTCCGCTGGCTCGATTTCCACTGAGTCCGGACAGCATGCAGTTCCCGCTTTTGGCGCGTCTTCGCAGTACACCCTTCGCTAAGTAACCCATTTCGGGGCGATCCGGCGTACCCCCAAGATGCCGGAGCGTCCTCAGTCCGCGCCCAAAAACGCGCGGTCCAAGGATCACGAAAGAGAGAACTTAATGACTACTCGTGCAACCATTGCACGGCACCGCGCCGAGGTCACCAAGACCAACTCGCTGGCTGTTATTGCCAAGGCAGTCGGCGACAACGCCGGCGGCATGGGCCGTCAGGCCGCGGTCATCGCCGCAGCTTCCGGTCTGGTTCTGACCAGTGGAATCGCAGCCAACGCTGCTGAGACCAACGTTCAGCGCGAATCCACCTCCGCTTCCGCCCTTGAGGTCCAGGCGTCCGCTCCGGCCACGATCTCGGCCGCGTCCACCATTGCGATCTCCTACGAGAAGCCCGCCGTCACCACGTCGCCGGCTCCCGTCGTCGAGGCTCCCAAGCCCGTCGTGCAGGTCCAGGACGCCACGGCTTCCCAGGCCGGCGGCGCCCAGCTTGGCGTCAGCGGCGGCGTCGCTGCGCAGGCTCCCGCCGGCATCGGAAGCGGCGCCGGGGCGACCATCGCCGCTGCCGCCTACGCACAGATCGGCGTGGCGCAGGACTGCACCGCCCTCGCCACCAACGCCCTGGCCGCGGCCGGCATCCACTACCACGGCTGGCCGGCAGGTTACCTGTCCCTCGGCCGCACCGTGAGCGCCGCCGAAGCACGTCCGGGCGACCTCGCCTACTACCAGAACGGCGGCGTGGGCCTGGCCCACATCGCTGTTTACGTCGGCAACGGCATGGCCGTCCACGGCGGCTGGAACGGTGGCACCACCGCGCTGTACAGCGTGAACGTCGGCTCCGGCCCGGTCTTCATCCGCGTCGGCGGCTAGGCACAAGCCCTCCGCACTTCAAAAGACCCCCGCCTCTTGTGAGGCGGGGGTCTTTTGCGTTACCGCCTCATTAACTTTCCGCGTCAATCACCGCGTCCGTGAAAAAATATTCGGTGATCCGGCAGTTGAGTGTTTACTCTTGTCTTGTCGATCCATAGCCCGACCATGCACAGGGCAGCCGGCCCTCGTGCCCCTGGCGGGTGCGGCCGTGAAGAGGTATGCGGATGCGCACACTCGTTCTGAATGCTGGATATGAACCGCTGGCGGTAGTGACCTTCCGCCGGGCGCTAGTCCTTGTCCTGACCGGAAAGGCCAGCGTCGTGGCCGAAGGTGAGGACCCTGTCGTCGGCCCCCAGGACATTTTGGGCCGCCCCTCCGTGATCCTCCTGAACCGGTACATCCGGCCGCGGTACAACACGATGACAGCGGTCAGCCGCCGCGGCGTGCTCCGCCGCGATGCCCACCGCTGCGCCTACTGCGGCAAGGCTGCCCACACCATCGACCACGTCCAGCCCAAGTCCCGGGGCGGCGCCGATTCCTGGGAGAACCTGGTCGCGGCCTGCCTGCGCTGCAACAACGCCAAGGGAGACCATACGCCAGCGGAGATGGGCTGGAAGGTCGGGTTCGTGCCGGGGCCGCCGAAGGGCACCATCTGGCAGATCAAGGAACTCGAAAAGCCGACGCCGGCGTGGGACCCGTTCCTGCTGCCTGAATCGGCCGCCTGAACCAGGCCCCTGCGTCGGTGACCCGGAGCGGCCGCCTGCCGCTCGAAGGAGCCGGGGGCGGCGCCGGCCCGGCGGCAACCGTCGGCAGCCCCCGCCGCGATAGGCTGAACCGGTGGAGTTCGATGCCATCATTCTCGCCGGGGGACGGTCGTCCCGCCTGGGCGGCGTGCCCAAGTCCCGGCTGATCTACGACGGCGCCACTCTCCTGGAGCGGTCACTGCGTTCCGCGGCCGCGGCAGGGCGCACGGTCGTCGTCGGTCCTGACCCCGGGGGCCTGCCCGTCGGCGTCCTCAGTTGCCGGGAAGACCCGCCGTTCGCGGGCCCGGCCGCCGCCATCGCCGCGGGAGTGGGCGCGCTGGCCGCCGATTACGCTGGCCGCCCTGAAGCGGGCTACCCCGCGCCGTTCATCCTTGTCCTCGCCTGCGACATGCCGCGGTCGGCCGCGGCCGTCCGCACCCTGGCCGACGCGCTGGCCGCTTCGCCCGCTGATTCGCCCGCTGTGACGCCGGACGGTACGACGGGCAGCGAAGGGCGCGACGGCGTCATGGCCGTCTCGGCTGACGGCCGGAAGCAGCCGCTCCTGGGGTTTTATAGCACGGCCGGGCTACAACGATGCGCCGAGGACGCCGCGCGCGCGGGCAGCCTGGAAAACGCGTCGGTCTTCGCCCTTCTTGCTAGGCTGGACGTGCGGGAAGTTCGCGTTCCCTCCGGTTCCACGGATGATGTTGACACCTGGGATGACGCTTCCGCATTAGGGATGTCCGACAGGTTTCCAGACCTCGGTCCGGGAACCGGTCCGGAATTCCGCAGCTGAACTCGACCATGGAGGCAAAACGGTGAAGAGCCAGGATGAAACGCTGGAAGACTGGTGCCGTGCCCTGCTCCAGGCGCTGGAGCTGGAAGACATTGAGATTGACGTGAACGAGGTGCTCGCCCTGGCAGGCGTGGCCGCCCATTCCGTGGTGCGCCCGGCGGCGCCGCTGACCACATTCATTGCCGGCTTTGCCGCCGGTCTGGCCTCCGGTTCCGGGCGGGCCACGGACACCGCCTCCATGCAGGCCGCCATGGCTGTCGCGCGCCGACTCGCCACGGACTACGCAGCCGCCGAAGCTTCCGGGGCATGACGCCTGCGCCCCCGGACGGCGGCGGACCGGCTGCCCCTGGCGAACAGGGGCATGAGAGCGGCCCCGGGAACGGTCCCGACAGCAGCCCTGCGGCTCCGTTTATCCATACAGAACAAGACATCGCCGACACAGACATATCGGGTCAGGCCGACGCGGACCGGGACACGCTAGCCCAGGTCGCGGCGGCAGACACTTCGGGTACGGACACTTCAGACGGGGACGCGGCGGAGGTTCAGCACCGGCACCTGGCGCACACGTGGCAGGAGGCCCGGCAGCTAGCTTTCGATTGTGCCACTCCCATCCCTGCCGCCCCCGTCCCGCTCCGGCAGGCCCTGGGCCGGACCCTGGCCGCCGACGTGGTCGCCCTGCAGGATATGCCGCACTATGCCTCCTCTGCCATGGACGGCTGGGCTGTCAACGGCAGCGGCCCCTGGGTCCTGGCCGAACCCAACCAGTTGCTGGCGCCGCACCAGGCAAGTCCGATTGCCACCGGCGGCCTCATCCCGGCCGGGGCAAAGGCGGTCCTCCGCAGTGAAAGCGGCGTGATCGACACCGACGAGGACGGCCTGCCCGTGCTTAAGCTGGGCGGCACCGCGAAGCCGGGTGACCCGCGGAACGGTGACCACATCAGGAAGGCGGGGCAGGAGGCTGCCGCAGGGGACCTCCTGATCAAGCGCGGCACCGTCCTGAACCCCGCTCACCTCGCCCTCGCCGCGCTGGCCGGACTTGACATGCTTCCCGTGCTCGGCAAGGCCGTGGTGCGGCTCGTCTTCACCGGCTCCGAGGTTGTGACATCGGGGACGCCGGCGCCCGGGCAGGTCCGCGACACGTTCGGACCCCAACTGGCGGCCGTCGTGGACATGCTCGGCGGGATCTGCACGGAAGAATTGAAAATCGGCGACACCTACGCCGAATGGCTCGCCGCCCTCGAGGACAACGAGCCCGTCACCGCGGCCAGCGACCCCACCCGCGCTCAGCCCGGCGGCGCAGCCAGCGAGCCGTTCCGCGACCCCACCGGGAATCCCTCCGGCCACAAACACTCGGCTCCGGCTGCCGAGCCCGCCGATGAAAGCCTGCCCGCCGACGTCGTCATCACCACCGGCGGCACGGGACGCTCCGGAACGGACCACCTCCGGCGTTCGGTCGCCGACCTCGGCGGACGCCTGCTGATCGACGGGATCGCGATGCGGCCAGGCCACCCCGCCGTCCTGGCCGAACTGCCGGACGGCAGGTACATCCTCGGCCTGCCGGGAAACCCGCTCGCGGCCATGATGGCGCTGTCCACCATCGGAGCCCCTCTCCTGGCAGCCCTGGGGCACCGTCCCATTCCTCCGCTCAGCGAGGTGCCCTGCGGCTCGACGATTGACCCCGATCCCGGCCGGACACGGCTCATGCCCTTCCGCCTGCTCTACGGCATGGCGTCGCCGGCACAACACACGGGACCGGGAATGATGCGGGGCCTGGCCGCCGCCGACGGAGTCCTGGTGGTCCCGCCCCACGGCGTGCAGCTGGGCGAGCTGGTCCCCGCCTTCGCGCTCCCGTGGGGCGCACCGCTCCCGGACCCGGCGACCGCCTCCGCCGCGCCAAAGCCCGCCGCGAAGCGGACGGCCAGGAAACCCGCAGCCAGCGACGGGCCGGTGGACTGGAGTGCCTTGCTGGGCTGAAGACCGCAGGCACCCGGGCGCGAACCCGGCCGGTCCCGCCCGATCGGGTCCCCCGGTCCCGCCAAGCGGATCAGGCCCCGCGGTCCCGAGCGGGACAGGTCCGCCGAACAGGCCCACGGAAGGTCCACCACCCCCGCTGCGCTGGCCTCACGGTCCGGCGCTTGCAATGATGGAACCAGCCAGAGAATCAAAACAACCGCACACCATGTTGCTTAGGAGTACCGGATGGGCCGCCTGACACAGCGCCGCAAGGTGCACAAGATCGTCTTGGACGGTTCCCCGCAGGCTCTCGAATTCCCGGTCCGGCACCGGGAGGACGTCCTTGCCGTCGAGGAGCCGCTGGAAATCCGTCTCGGCAGCATGCCGTTCTCCGTCACCATGCGAACGCCTGGCCATGATTTCGACCTCGTCGCGGGGTTCCTTGTCTCAGAGGGTGTCATTTGGACCCCCGAGCAGCTGGTCTCGCTCAGGTTCTGCGCCGGCGAAGACGCCGACGGTGTGCAGACGTTCAACGTTGTGGAGGCTCAACTCCGGCCCGACGTCGCGCGTCCGGAGACCGGACGCAACGTCTTCACCTCCAGTTCCTGCGGCATTTGCGGGACGGACTCGATTGATGCGGTGCGGAAATCCTCGCACTACAGCCCGGCCGGGGATCCGCTGACCGTTCCCGTGGCAACCCTGGCGGCCCTCCCGGACGCCCTCCGCTCCGCCCAGGACATCTTCGATGTCACCGGCGGCGTGCATGCCGCCGGTCTGTTCAGGATCTCCGACGACGGCTCGGCGGAGCTGCTGTGCCTCCGGGAAGACGTCGGACGGCACAACGCGGTGGACAAAGTCGTGGGCTGGGCGCTCCGCGAAGGCATGCTTCCGCTCCGGGGGACCGTGCTGCAGGTGTCCGGCAGGGCGTCGTTCGAGCTCGTCCAAAAAGCATCCCTTGCCGGAATTCCGGTCCTCGCCGCTGTCAGCGCCCCCTCCAGCCTCGCCGTCGAGCTTGCCGAGGCCAGCGGGATGACCCTGGCAGGGTTCAGCCGCCGGACCAGCCTGAACGTGTACGCGGGCGAGCACCGCATAAAGGTTCCGTCCCCCGCGGTCGGCTAGCGCTGTGGGCTAGCGCGGGCGGCCAGCGCCGTCGGCTGGAACGGGCACCTGCTCCGGTCATCGGGCCGGGAGGCACGGCTGGCCGGCAGGACCGGCCAACGTCGGCACTTGGCCAAAGGCTTGCCTGCGGCGTAAGTTTTATCCACCGATTGGAGTCAATCGGACCCCGGGCTGAAGAGGAACACCTTGCACGATGACCGCCGTCTTACCGAAGTCCGGCTGGACCGCTTTCTGCGTGACCGCATCGGCCCCGCGGTGTACCCGCGCAGCATTCCCCTGACGCTAAGCAACTGGGACGCGCCGGAGGAACCGGTACCGGCGCTGGAGGCGCTGCGGCACAAGTTCATGCCCCAGGAACACGGCGCGGCCTGGGGCCGTCCTTGGAGCACCAAGTGGCTGCGGCTCCAGGGCGAGGTGCCGGACACCTGGGGCACGGCGGCCGGCACATCGGTGGAAGTCCTGGTGGACCTCGGTTTCAGCGGTGATCTCCCGGGCTTCCAGTGCGAAGGCATCGCGTGGCGGTCCGACGGGACCATCATCAAGGCGATCTCACCACGGAACCAGTACATCCCGCTCAAGCTCCTGGGCGGCGGCATGGCCGTCGATTTCTACGTCGAAGCCGCCGCCAACCCCGACCTGTCACAGAACTGGACCTTCGCGGCCACCCCCTACGGCGACAAGGCGACGTCGGGCAGCGAGCCGAAATACCGCCTCGGCAGGATCGCCATCGCCGAGCGCAACCAGACGGTCTGGGAGTTGCAGCAGGACATCCTGGCCCTTAGCGGGCTCATGCACGAACTTCCCATGGACCTGCCCCGACGCCATGAGATCCTGCGGGCGCTCGAACGCATGCTGGACATCATGGACCCCGATGACGTTGCCGGCACCGCGGATGCGGGACGGTCAGCCCTGGCCGAGGTCCTGTCCCGGCCGGCGTATGCCTCGGCTCATCGGCTCGTGGCCACGGGGCACGCCCATATTGATTCAGCCTGGCTGTGGCCCGTACGGGAAACCATCCGCAAGTGCGCGCGGACCTTCTCCAACGTCGTCGCGCTCATGGACGAGCACCCCGATTTCGTCTTCTCGTGTTCCTCGGCCCAGCAGCTCGCGTGGATGAAGGAGTACTATCCGGAGCTCTTCGGGCGCATCCTGGACAAGGTCCGGGGCGGCCAGTTCGTTCCCGTCGGCGGGATGTGGGTCGAATCGGACTCCAACATGCCCGGCGGCGAGGCCATGGCACGGCAGTTCCTCGAGGGCAAGAGCTTTTTCCTGGCCGAGTTCGGCGTGGATTGCCAGGAGGCCTGGCTCCCGGACACGTTCGGGTACTCCGCGGCGCTGCCGCAGATCATCAAGGCCGCAGGCAGCCGCTGGTTCCTGACCCAGAAAATCTCGTGGAACCAGGTCAACAGGATGCCGCACCACACGTTCAACTGGGAGGGCATCGACGGCACTAGGGTGTTTGCCCATTTCCCGCCGGTGGACAGCTACAACTCCGACCTCAGCGCCCGGGACCTGGCCCACGCGGAACGCAACTACCGGGATCATGGCCACGGAACCACGTCGCTGGTTCCGTTCGGGTACGGCGACGGCGGCGGAGGTCCCACCCGCGAGATGCTGGCCGCGGCCCGGCGCACGGCTGACCTGGAAGGGTCCCCGAAGGTGCGGATCGGCTCGGCAGCCAGCTTCTTTGCCCAGGCCCAGGCCGAATACGAGCCCCTGCCGGTCTGGGTGGGGGAGATGTACCTGGAACTGCACCGTGGCACCTACACCAGCCAGGCCAAGACCAAGCTGGGAAACCGGCGCAGCGAGCACCTGCTCCGGGAAGCCGAACTCTGGAGTGCCACGGCGGCAGTTCGTGCCGGGCACAGCTACCCGGCCGCGGAGCTCAAGCGTCTGTGGCGGCTGGTGCTGCTCCAGCAGTTTCACGACATCCTGCCGGGGAGCGCCATCGCGTGGGTACACCAGGACGCCGAACGGAACTACGCAGCCGTCGAACGGGGGCTGGAGGCGATCATCACGGATGCCGCGGCCGCGGCACTGGGGGCCGGGAACCGGGAATTCCTCCTCAATGCCGCCCCGCACGAGCGCAGGGGCGTGCCGGCACTGGCCGTTGCCGAACCCGCAGGGCCAGGGCAGCCGGTGGCTGTCACCGCAGCCGACGGCGGCTACATCCTGGACAACGGCATCATCCGGGCGGTGGTGGATGCCAACGGGCTGCTGGCTTCGCTCATGGACCACGCCACCGGCCGCGAGGCGATCGTTCCCGGGGAGTGCGGCAACCTCCTGGAGTTGCACCGGGACACGCCGAATGAATGGGACGCCTGGGATATCGACGCGTTCTACCGCCGAAACGTGGTCCGGCTGGTCGAGGCGCGTTCGGTGACGCTGGAGCGCGACCCCCGAGGAGACAGCCCGAACGCCGTCGTGGTGGTGGAGCGGATGGCCGGCTCCTCGGCGGTGACGCAGCGGATCGTGCTGGAGGCAGGAGCCGACTCGCTCGCGATCTCCACGGTCGTGGACTGGCAGGAGAGCGAAAAACTGCTCAAGCTCGGCTTTGCGCTGGACGTCAGGGCCGACCGCTCGGCGGCCGAGACGCAGTTCGGACACGTCTTCCGCCCCACCCATCTCAATACCTCCTGGGAGGCCGCCAAATTCGAGATCTGTGCCCACCGCTGGATCCACGTCGCCGAGCCGGGCTACGGGGTGGCCATCTCCAACGCGTCCAGCTACGGCCACGACGTCACCCGCAATATCCGGGACAACGACGGCGGGACCACCACCACCGTGCGGGTCTCGCTCCTGCGGGCACCGAAGTTTCCGGATCCCGGCGCAGACCAGGGCAGGCACGACCTCCACGTCACGATCCGGCCGGGCGCAACCATCGCGGACGCCGTCGAAGAGGGCTACCGCACCAACCTGGCACCGCGCGTGGTGAAAGGTGCCCACGGGGTGGAACCGCTCTTCACCGTGGTCAACCGCGCCCTCGCCATTGAGGCGGTCAAACTCGCCGAGGACGGCTCCGGCGACGTGATCGTGCGGCTGTACGAATCGCTGGGGGAGCGGTCCGCCGGACTCGTGACCGCCAACTTCCAGGTCCGCGGAGTGCATACCGTGGACCTGCTGGAGCGGCCCGTCGCCGCCCCGGGGGTGACGGCAGGCCTCGATTTTGCCGAGCTCACGCTGCGGCCGTTCCAGCTGGTCACGCTGCGGTTCACGCGCTGACGCGGGGCGCCGACACGTGGCGCCACGTTCGGCACGGCGGGCCGCAGCCGGGGGGAAACCGGAGGGAAAGCACCCTTAAACAGGCTGAGTGGGAGCGGTCCTTGCGGACCGCTACCACTCATCCCCCCAATGGCGCTTGGACGACTGCCTCGGCTTTGCACGGCTGACTTCCGTACACAAAGCGAATGTCGCTTTCACACATTCATGATTCTTTCACGGTCTAATGATTTTGTGAATGCCCTGTCCTTAGTTCTTGCGGAATGTTGCGCGAGCGTTACCAGATTCCTTCGCAACGAGCCCGGAAACCCAGAACAGGCCCAGCCCCAGGACATAGCCCAGGACGGCCAGATAGTTGACGGTCTGCTGCGCGGGGACCCAGGCCTCCGGGGCGAAGGAGGCGGGGATGCTGAGGACGGCGGCCACGGCGCCGATGCACGTCAGGGAGGCCCCGGCCCGCACCAGCCGGGGCAAGTGGCTGCGGGCCGTGGCCAGCAAGGCGGGCAGGAGAGCGAGGGAGACAAAGGCCGGATAGGTGCGGCCGGCGGCGGCATAGAACGGCGCCAGGACGGCATTGTGGCCGCCGTTGTCCGCCACGTCCAGGAGGCCCACCGAGGACCCTCGGGTGTCCATGAAGGCGAAGGTGGCAGCCACGGCGACACTGCTGACGGCCAGGGCCCAGCGTCCTGCCGGGCCTGTTATGAGGCGGTGGCCGCGCGGGTCTCCCAGTCCCCTGGCCACCCGCACGCCCACCAGCAGGACCGCGGCGAAGACGATGAATCGCAGGATGAGGTGGGTGAGATTCCAGCCTCCGAGAGCCGCGTCGATCGCCTCATAGGGCCCGGGGACCGAGAGCAGGCTGCACAGGGTCGCGAGAACCATAATCCCGAAAACCGTCCTGTTCCGCCCCCGGATCGCATCCGGAACGCGGAGGAGGAGCACCACGGAACAAATGATCAGCGTGCCCCACTGGAGGATTGCTATCATGCCGGGTTCTCCCACATCACTGGCCTGGGCCTTAAAATCAAGGAACTCAGGTGAAGCTAGCTTGCTTCTTCGGCGCCCGCTTCGCAAGGACCTTGGCCACCCAGACCAGGACCAAACCCAGAACCAGGCACAGCACGGCAGTGTAGTTAAAGACGAACCGCAGGAATCCAAGCGACGGAGGAATGACCGGGGACAGCAGGCTCAGGGAGATGGCCACGGTGCCCAGCGCCAGCAACGCCGCGCTGCACCGCACCAGGGCAGGAAGCCCGCCGCGCACGGTCCGCACCATAGCCGGGAACAGCGCCACGGTGATGTACGCCGGATAGAGACGACCGGCCGCTCCGTAGTACTCGACCAAGGCGGCATTTCGGCCGTCCTTGGCGGACACGCCGACCAACCCCGCCGTGGAGCCGGCCGTGTCCATCATGAAGAACACCGCCACCACAGCGGCCGAGGCGGCTGCGGCTACAGCAATGCCGGCGGGGCCGGTGATGAGACGGAGGGCATCGTCCGCGCTGAAGCCCCGGGCAACCCGGAGCCCGAGGAAGAAAATGGCGGCGAAAACGACGAATCGGAGCACCAGATTGGCGACGTTCAGGCCGCCCAGGACACGGTCCACGGCCAAGTACGGGGCATCGATGCTGAGCAGGATTGCCACGGTCATCAGGGCGAAGATAGAGAACAGGGACCGGTTCTCGCCCCGGAGGGCGCTCGGAACGCGGGCGAGCGTGACCACGCCGCACACCGCGAGCGTGCCCCACTGCAGGATCCCGATCATCGTCGCAGGGCCTGCCTGCCGGCCCGAACCCGTCCCGCCCAGATCAGGGCCAGGCCAACTACCAAGCCCAGCACGGCCGTGGAACTGATGAAGTACTGCAGGTATGCGAGCTGTTGAGGCAGCATGTCGCTGAGGGCGAGAACAATCATCGCGACCGCGCCGACCAGCAAGATCGCGGCACCGATGCGTACCAGCCGGGGAAGAACCCGGCGTTTCAGGACACCCAGGATGGGAGGAAGCAGGCACGCCGCGATATAGGCGGGGTAGAACCGGCCCGCAGCGGTGTACAACCTGATCAAGTCCCTGTTGTGGGGCGACTGGTCCGGCAGGTGGGTCAGTCCCGTGGAAGTGCCGGCGGTATTGGCCATGAGGAAGGGGACCAGCGTGGCAACTGAAACAAGGGCGAGTACTGCCACTCCCCAGGGGCCCACGATTGACCGGACACTGGGCGCCGAGTCGAACCCGTTGGCGATCCGGTAACCGGCCAGCAGGACTGTGCCGTAGATGACGAAACGCAACAGGACATTGGCGACGTTGTTGGCGCCGAGGAACGAATCCACGGCGGTGTAGCCGGCCTCGATACTCAGGGAGATGGCAATGGTCATCAGCACGAAGATTCCGAACAGCGAGCGGTTTTCGCCCCGGAGCGCGCTGGGGACACGGGCTGCCGCGATGAGTGCGCAGATGGCCAAAGTGGTCCACTGCAGGATCGCGATCATCCGAGATTCTCCCAAATCTTCTCTGTTTGTGCTTGTTCCTGCTCCTGGCGGCGCAGCGATTTTCCGAGCGCCTGAAGCCGTTCCCCGGCCAGGGCGGTAAGTTCTCCATCGGAGAGTGCATCCAAGGCGGACTGCTTGGCCCCAGGCGGCCAGCCGGCCTCGTCCTCGGTGATTAGGCCGGTGGCGACGAGCCCGCCCGTGAATCCTACGCCCGCCGCGCGGGAAGTAGCGACCGCCAGTTCGGGGGAGAGCCGATTGGCCGTGAGCTGGGCCGAATAGTTCTGCGGCGCGACGCCGGTCGCGGCCGAAACCCTGTGACGCAACTCGCCGTCGTCGATCGCGTCCACCCAGTTCCGGACGGACGTGGCGTGCGGGGCCGGACTCAACGCGGGGGTCATTGAGCTGCCCTCGTCGCCATAGCCGCCGTAGGCCGGCGAGGACCTCGAAATGACCGCCCGCAACAGGTCCATGGTGGCAATCTGGCTGACGAGTTCGGCCGGGGTCGGCGGCTGCGGCCGGGTGCCCAGCTCCTTGTAGTGCTCGAACGAGGCCAAAGCGGCCAGCGGGTTCAAGTCCAAGGCCCTGCTGATGCTCACCAGGGTCGATTCGGCCACCTTGCCGCGCACCAGCTGCTGTGCCAGCGTGGTGCGCTTGATCCCGGAGATCCTGCAGATATCGGCTGTGCTCGCGGACGGGGCAACCTGATGAAGCCAGAGTTGGAACGCCTTGGCGGGTAGGGGCATCTAGGGCTTCCTGCGGAGTCGTTGGACAGTGTGGCTACTGGCATACGGTGGGGCGACGGAGGCTGGTGGTAACGGTGCTGCAGTGCTGCGGGCCGGGATTTTACGTGAGGTGCTAATTCAACTATGCTAAGTGGTCGAACCCGCTGGTCCGTACACCCCCCAAGTCCGGACCGGCGGGTTCTTCTATGCCCGGTGCGGTTTCGCCCGGTCGGGACGGCGGTATCTGCCAGCGGGGACTGCCCGTTTTGGGCCGCAGTGAGAGGATGAACTAATGACTGCAACCCTTGTTGCCAAAGATCTTTCCGGTGGTCACGATCACCGCACACTCTTCTCAAAACTCTCCCTGACGGTGGCCCCCGGTGACGTCGTCGGCGTCGTCGGCGCCAATGGCGCCGGCAAATCCACCTTGCTGCGGCTGCTGGCCGGCGTCGACGAACCGCAGGAGGGCACAGTGAGCCTGGCCCCGGCCGACGCCTTCGTGGGCTGGCTGCCCCAGGAACACGAACGGATTGCCGGCGAAACGGTCGCCGGGTACATCGCCCGGCGCACGGGCTGCGCCCAGGCCACCGCAGCCATGGAGTCCACCGCCGAGGCCCTCGGATCCGGCGCCCCGGGCGCCGACGACGCGTACTCCCTCGCATTCGACCGCTGGATGGCCTCCGGCGCCGCCGACCTCGAGGACCGGATCCCGGCCGTTCTGGCGGACCTGGGCCTTGAGGTGGGGCCGGATGCCGGGATGACAGGGCTGTCCGGCGGCCAGGCCGCGCGCGTTGCCCTCGCAGCCCTGCTGCTCAGCCGCTTCGACATCGTGCTCCTCGACGAGCCCACCAACGACCTCGACCTGGGCGGCCTGGCCAAACTGGAGGCCTTCGTGCAGGGCCTGCGCGGCGGCGTGGTCCTGGTCTCGCATGACCGCGAGTTCCTGGCGCGCTGCGTGTCCACGGTGGTGGAACTGGACCTGGCCCAGAACTCGGTGGCCGTGTACGACGGCGGGTACGAGTCCTACCTGGAGGAGCGCGCCGTCGCGCGCCGGCACGCACGTGAACGCTTCGAGGAATTTGCCGCCACCAAGGCCGACCTCGTCTCGCGGGCCCGCACGCAGCGCGAGTGGAGCTCCCAGGGCGTCCGGAATGCCATGAAGAAGAACCCGGACAACGACAAGATCCGCCGGGCGGCCAGTACCGAGTCCTCGGAAAAGCAGGGGCAGAAGGTCCGGCAGATGGAATCGCGCATCGCCCGGCTCGAAGAGGTCGAGGAGCCGCGCAAGGAGTGGCAGCTGCAGTTCAGCATCGGGGCGGCGCCCCGGTCCAGTGCCGTGGTGGCCACCCTGCGCGACGCCGTCGCGCACCAGGGCGACTTCACCCTGGGACCGGTGAACCTGCAGCTGAATGCGGGGGAGCGGATCGGGATCACGGGTCCCAACGGTGCCGGCAAGTCCACCCTGCTCCGGCTCCTGCTGGGCGTCCAGAAGCCCGATTCCGGGGATGCCTCCATGGGTGCGTCCGTGGCCGTCGGGGAGATCGACCAGGCCCGCGGGCTGCTGGCCGGCGAACTGAGGCTGGGCGACGCCGTCGAGGCCGTGCTGACGGAACAGACCCCGGCGGAGGTGCGCACCTTGCTGGCCAAGTTCGGCCTCAAGGCCGATCACACCAGCCGGTCCGTCGACTCGCTCTCCCCGGGGGAGCGGACCCGGGCCGCGCTCGCGCTGCTGCAGGCCCGCGGCGTCAACCTCCTGGTCCTGGACGAACCGACCAACCACCTCGACCTGCCCGCCATTGAACAGCTCGAGGAAGCCCTCGAGAGCTACGACGGCGCCCTGCTGCTCGTCACCCACGACCGCCGGCTCCTGGAAAACGTGCGCCTCGACGCACGCTGGAACGTCGAGAACGGCGTCGTCACCGAACTGCACGCCGATGCCCCGAAAGGCAACACCAAATGAGCATGGACCGCGTCGCCTGGAGTTCCCTCTACAACATCACCCGCGCCTCGAGCGGGTCCAAGCCGTTCTCGAAGGAGACACTGAAGCGCGTCTTCAGTTTCGCCCGCCCGCACCGCGGCAAGCTGATTGCCTTCGTGCTGCTGTCCATCGTGATGGCCTTCCTGGCGGTCGCCACCCCGGTCCTCGCCGGGCAGGTGGTTGACGAGATCATCGCCCACGCGGATGCCGCGACGGTGATCTGGCTCGCCGTCCTGATCGCGATCGTCGCGGTGGCTGAGGCTGGGCTGGGCCTCGTGACGCGCTGGCTGTCCTCCACGATCGGCGAAGGCGTGATCGTGGATCTGCGCACCAAGGTGTTCGACCACGTCCAGAAGATGCCGATTGCCTTCTTCACCAGGACCCGGACCGGTGCCCTCGTGAGCCGGCTGAACAACGACGTCATCGGAGCGCAGTCGGCCTTCGCCGGCACGCTCTCCGGAGTGGTCAGCAATGTCGTGGCCCTGGCCCTGACCCTCGCGGTCATGCTCAACAAGTCCTGGCTCGTGACGGTACTTGCCATGATCCTGCTGCCGATCTTCCTGATTCCGGCCCGCCGGATGGGTTCCAAGCTGGCCGATCTGCGCCGCGAAGCAGCCGAACACAACGCCGCCATGGGCACCCAGATGACCGAGCGCTTCTCCGCGCCGGGCGCCACCCTGGTCAAGCTCTTCGGCCGCCCCAACGAGGAGTCCCGCGAGTTCGCGCTCCGGGCCGGCCGGGTCCGGGACATCGGCGTCCGCACCGCCATGCTGCAGTTCACCTTCGTCACGGCCCTGACGCTGGTCTCGGCCCTGGCCCTTGCACTGGTCTACGGACTGGGCGGCTGGCTCGCGCTCGCCGGGCAGCTGGCCGCGGGCGACGTCGTGGTGCTGGCACTGCTGCTCACCCGCCTCTACGCGCCGCTCACGTCGCTCTCGAATGCCCGGGTGGAGATCATGAGCGCCCTGGTCAGCTTCGAGCGCGTCTTCGAGATCCTAGACCTCAAGCCGCTCATCGAGCAGAAGCCGGATGCGGTGGCCTCCCCGCGCGGTCCGCTCGCGGTGGAGTTCGATAACGTCCGCTTCGCCTACCCTTCCGCGGACAAGGTCTCACTGGCCTCCCTGGAGGACGTGCTGACTCTCGACACCCGCGGCGGCGAGGAGGTGCTGCACGGCGTCAGTTTCCGGGTGGAGCCCGGCCAGACCGTGGCCCTGGTGGGTTCCTCGGGCGCCGGGAAGTCCACCATCGCGCAGCTTCTGTCCCGCCTGTACGACGTCGATTCGGGCGCCGTCCGCTTCGGCGGCACCGAGCCCGGCACGGGCGTGGACGTCCGCGACCTCACTTTCGATTCGATGCGCGAGACCCTCGGCATGGTGACACAGGACGGTCACCTGTTTCACGAGAGCATCGCGTCCAACCTGCGCCTGGCCCGGCCCGAGGCCACCGAAGAGCAGATGTGGGATGTGCTGCGGCGTGCCCGGCTCGAAGACATGATCCGCTCCCTGCCGGATGGCCTGAACACCGTGGTGGGGGAGCGCGGCTACCGGCTCTCCGGCGGCGAACGGCAACGCCTGACGATCGCGCGCCTGCTCATCGCGCAGCCGCGGGTGGTCATCCTCGACGAAGCCACCGCCGCACTGGACTCCACCAACGAGGCCGCGGTCCAGGAGGCGTTGGGCGCCGCGCTGGAAGGCCGCACCGCCGTCGTGATCGCCCACCGGCTCTCCACGATCCGCGCGGCCGACGCGATCCTGGTGGTGGAGGGCGGCTCGATTGTGGAGCGCGGCACCCACAGCGAGCTTCTCGCCGCCGAGGGCCGTTACGCGGAGCTGTACCGGACGCAGTTCGCCGAGGCCAGTGCTGTCGCTCAGGAGGCCGTGCCCGGGTATTAATCCGGTAATTAGTCCGGTGTTGAGCCGGTCTTAGGCCGGTTTTAGGCCGGGCCTAGCCCGGCGGTTTCACGGGTTGGGCCGACAGTGCCGGCAGCACATGGTCCGTCAGGAGCGGGGCGAGGTCGCCGGGCAGCTCGGCGGCCAGGTCCAGCCAGCGGATCTCGGCGATTTCGGCCGACGGCCGGGCACTCCACACCCCGGGAGCCGTAAAGACGGTGGCCTCGATCTGGGTGGCGGCCTCGTTCGCGGCGTCCGCCAGCCAGCAGCCCAGCAGATCCAGCCGGTCCGGGGCCAGCACGATCCCCACCTCCTCCCGGAGCTCGCGCACCGCGGCCTCTGCTGCCGTTTCGCCGGCCTCCGGTTTGCCGCCGGGATGCATGAACTTGTCCGTGCCGCGCTTGCGGACGGTCAGGAGGCGTCCGGCGTCATCGAAGACGCAGACGGCGGAGACGACAATGCGGGGGTTCACTCTGCAGGCCTTGGGCCGGGGGCAGGGCCGGTGGCGGGTGCGGGGGCTGCGTCCTGATCCGGGTCCTGATCTTGGTTCTGATCCGGGTCCTGATCCGGGTCCGGCGCGGCGTCCAGCCGGCGCAGGACCGATTCGAGCAGCTGGTCCTTGGCCGGCCCGGTGACGTCCCAGCGGTAGCCGTATTCGTCCGGACCCAGCACCGTGTACGTCACGCGGTACGTGTCAGGATCGCACCAGTGCACGTCCTGGTTGGTCTGCCCGGCAAAGCCCATCCGGTGGAAGGGACGGCCATCCGGAAAGTACACGTCCAAGACGGCTGGCGCGTCCGCGGGCCGCAAGACGTATTCCCGGCTCGCCGGCCCGCTGAACGGCGCGCCGCTCGAGGAGGCCAAGCGCACGGTGCCCTCTTCGCGCCAGTACAGGCCGCCGTCGTCGTGGTCCGTGAAGCGCACGACGCCGGTGAAGGTCCCGCGGGTCCCGTTGCTGCGGTCCAGCAGGGTGCGGTCGACGGACCAGGAGCCGCGCAGGTAGGTGCGGAGGTCAAAGTCCGGACCCGGGTCCGGGGTTTCGTCCGGGGCAGGAATATTCAAGTGCCCTCGATTGGAATCGAACCAACGACACCGGCTTTAGGAGAGCCGTGCTCTATCCACTGAGCTACGAGGGCGCGCATCCGGGGCCGGTCAAGGGCCGGCCCGGTCGGACACGGATATAAGCATACAAGGTGAGCGCGCGTACTACGCTCTTGGCATGACCGCAGGAACCACCGAGCTTTCCGCCGGAGCCCTCTACTACCCGGACGTCGCGTCCACGCGGTTCTACGTGGGGGCACTCGCGAAGCTGAGCGTGTTGCAGTATTTCGTGGCAGAGTCGGCCGTGATTGGGGCCTGGGCAGGCCAGGGACCGTACAGCCGCCGCACGGGCTACATCAGCGACCTCGGTGCCCTGGCCTGCGGGGATTTTTCCGGCCGCGACGTCTGCTCGCCGGCGCATCTGCTGATGAACGTGTCCTTCGCGGTCCAGGGCCTTGGCATGATCGTCGGGGCGTTCCTGCTCGGTTCGGCGCTCTTGTGCTGCGCCGCGCGGACCGGCGTCCCGTTCGCGCGGGGCGGCGTCCCGTTCGCGCGGGGCATTGCGGCGGGCCCGGCCGGCCGCGCAGGGCAGGCGGCGCGGGCGGCGCGGGCGCGCTGGGGCGCGGGGGTGGCCGCCGCGGGCACCGCCCGGCTGCTGACCGGCACCGCCGGTGCGGGCACGGTGATCGTGGGGCTCGTGCCCGAGGACACGGGATCCGCCTGGCATGTGGCCGGTGCCCTGATGTACTTCGCGGCAGGCTCCCTGGCCCTCCTGGTCCTGGGCGGGCTTTGGCTGCGTCAGACACCCTTGGCGTGGATCATCCTGGCCTGCGGCGTGGTGTCCTTCGCAGCGCTTATTGCGGGCGGACTGACGGGCATGCGCGTGCCGGAACCAGGCACGCTGGAGCGGCTCATGGGGTACCCCATTACGGTTGGAGTCGCCGCGGCCGGACTCGTCATTGCCCAGCGGGTCCAGTATGAGCGCACGCTGCGTCGGCGGGCGCGCTGACACTTCCGGGGACCGGTGCCGGCTCGGGGTCGGGTAATTATTCGGACACAAGTCACGCGGGGGGGCAGTTTCGTTGATGAACCGGCAAGCGCCGGCCTCCGGTATCAGCCCGGGTGATTTCGGTGGTGTCTGATGTCCGGTAAGCGTCTTAGCTTGCATTATCATGAGGGCACTCACCGGAACATTCCGGTGCGGTGTGCGAGTTCTGCCGTGGCGCATGCCAAGATGCCGACTTTGCAGTCTTATGGGGACTAATGCCAGATCAGCCTGTGTTGCCGCGATTGGATGCGGCGAGCGTGACCTCCGAACAGGACGGTAACGTCTGGCACCGGCAGCCGGGGATCGAAGGACCTTCCGCGACGCCGTCAATTTTTCATCCCATTTCGTCCCGGCGCCAATTCGGCCCTGGCTGGCTGCGAATTCCCACGTCACCTGCCGCCGGGATTACGGTCGCTATTTGCGTCATTCTGAAGGATTTCGCGGATAACCCTAATGCAGGTTTTAGGTTTCAGTTTGCGATGCTCTCCCACCTTCTCGTCGTAATATTCCTGACGTTTTTCTGCCTTGAGGTAGCTCCTGTGCGCAGGTGCCGGCTTCGCCCGTATCCGGGTCCGCAACTCCGCAGTGGATGTGATCATCGGGATGGTTAACTTGCTGTATGTCAGTCGCCGGTCCAAGACAGCGAAGGAGAGCCAAGTGATTGCCGAGACAGGTAACGACGTTGGCTGGGAAGCGATTCTTAATCACGGCGATCGCCGGCTGAGCGTAGGCCTCCGGGATTTCACGGACCGTCGTCGTCGAATTGCGGTCCGGTGACGGTCGAGGCCCTGGTCGGGCCCGACGAGCGGCTTCCGGACGAGGCAAACGGTGCCCCCACGTCCAATGCTGCCGTCACGACAATAGGGACGGCTGCGACGAACGACGTGCTGTTCGCCGACCCGGGTGCGGACCGCGATGCGGACCGCGCCATCGGGGTGCGGATGATCGACGGCGGAATCATCGAAGTCCTGATTCCCCCCAATCAGGAGATCGAAGGGCCGGAGGCACGCGTTGCCGGTGACGCGGTCCGTGCCCTCGCCGCGGGACGGCGGATGCCGGTGCTCCTGGTGATCACCGGCGTCGTGGGTGTCAGCGTTGAGGCGCGGCAGGTCTACACGGGATCCATAGCGGCGACCGCGTTCGCCCTGGTGGGCGAGAGCCCGGTGGACCGGGTCATCGCGCATTATCTCCTGCGGTCCAGAAGCGAGACGATCCCGGCCCAGTTCTTCAGCTCTGAATCCGCGGCCGTCGAGTGGCTAAGGCAGTTCGCCCGTGAAGAGTGACGCGCCGGACCCCCGTCTGCACGCCCTGGTGGAGGGCATAGTGCGGATCGCGGGAGGCGACCTGAGCACCAGGATCCCGCATTCCGGGGCCCGCGACGACGTTGCCGCCGTCATCGCCGGCATCAACCTGATGGCTGATGACCTGCAGACCATCTACCAGGAGCTCGAGGAACGGGTCGAAAGCCGCACGGCCATGTTGCGCGAGGCGCAGGTGGAACTCGAACGCATGGCGCTGACTGACCCCCTGACCCAACTCGCCAACCGGACAGCGCTCAACTCGGTCCTGAGCCATGCCCTGGCCGAATCCGCGCGAGGCGAGTTGCCGCCGGCACTCCTGGTTCTCGATCTCGATTCGTTCAAGGGCATCAATGACACCCTCGGACACAGCGCCGGCGACGACGTCCTGCGGGTGATTGCACGCCGGCTCCAGGCCGCCGTCCGTGAGACAGACACCGTGGCGCGGCTGGGCGGGGACGAATTCGCCGTCATGCTGCCGAAGTCCAATCTTGTCCGGGCCCGCCGGGTGGCGAACCGGATCCTCACCGCGCTCAATGAGAGCCTCGACGTCGGTGACCTGAGAATCACGTGCGGAACCAGCATCGGCCTGCGGGTCGCTGAACCCGGCCAGGCGGTCGACGACCTCGTCATGGAGGCCGACACGGCCATGTACGCCGCCAAGGCCCAGCCGCACGGCAGCATCAAGGTGTTCGAGCCCGCCCTGCTGTACGCGCGCCGGCTCCAGAGCGTCATGGTCACGGAAATGCGCGAGGCGATCCGGCAGGACCAGCTGACCCTGCATTACCAGCCGGTGGTGGACCTTGCCACGGGA
This sequence comes from Arthrobacter sp. NicSoilB8, assembly GCF_019977355.1. Lineage (NCBI taxonomy): Bacteria > Bacillati > Actinomycetota > Actinomycetes > Micrococcales > Micrococcaceae > Arthrobacter > Arthrobacter sp. NicSoilB8. The sequence continues at coordinate 919,732 of NZ_AP024655.1, forward strand.
AGGATCGAGGGCGTGGAGGCGCTGGTCCGATGGAACCACCCGGGGCGCGGCCTGCTCATGCCGGACCAGTTCATTCCCCTGGCCGAGGAAACCGGCATGATCGTCGACTTGGGCCACTGGGTGCTGCGCAATTCCGTGCGCCAATTGCGGCAGTGGCAGCAGGAACTGCAGGTCGACAGCGACTTCAACGTCCGCGTCAACATCTCAACCACCGAACTGCAAAACCTCGAGCTGATCGAACATGTGCGGGACATCCTCAGGGAAACCGGGGTGGATGCGTCAAACCTGATCGTGGAACTGACGGAATCCATGGCCGTCAACGGCGGCGATGTGGACCAGTATTCGCTCAACGGCCTCCGGCGACTCGGCGTGCAGCTTGAGATCGATGACTTCGGGACCGGCTATTCGTCCATCAGCTACCTGCGCAAGCTGCCAGTGAACGTGGTGAAGATCGACCGGAGCCTGATCAGCGGCCTGGGCGACGACGAGCAACAGCGGGACTTCGTGGCCGCGGTACTGCACCTCATCCATGCCTGCGGTCTCAAGGCGCTGGCCGAGGGCATTGAGACGGCGCAACAGGCCGAGATGCTCCGGGAGATGGGCTGCGGCAGCGGCCAGGGCTACTTTTTCGGCCGGCCCGCTCCGGCCGCTGACATTGTCGAGTTGATGAACCGCAGTACGCCGGGTTCCTAGTGCCGGATCGTGTCCGCGTCCCGAGGGTCAGTCTTTGAGGCGACACAGCGACGGCGGGTGCCGGAATAACTTCCGGCACCCGCCGCCTGTCAATGCCGTCTCCGCTACTTCTTAGTGGAGTCCGGCCACCAGCCGTAGGCCGCGATGGAGCCTTGACCCGAGTTGTCGCCGGCCGCCGAGATGGCAGATGCAGCAGACAGGCCAGCCGCGGCCAGCGCACCGGCGACGAGGAGTGTTGCGAGGGTTTTCTTCATGAAGACTCCTGATACGTAAGAGGCTGATGTGGCTCGTGTGATGCAAGATCAGTATATGGGTATGCGACACGCCGCCGTATAAAGATTCGCACCCCGATGCGCGGATTCGTGTTATTCGCGCGAAGCTTGGCAAGTCCTGAGCCAATACTGCGCAGGTCTTGCTTGTGCGGTTTGTTCGATTCCGCTCGCGCGGCAACGGATAATTGATACATGCAACAAAGCTCCGTTTCACCCTCGTACGCCGCCGCAGAGCTGCGGGCGCGCGAACACTGGTCCAGCCACGACTTCCGCGAGGCCGCAATCGCCGCGCAGGCGGCCGCGGACATTGCCGGTGACGAAGGTGATTCGTCGTCATGGTGGCATATGACGTTCTTCCGCGCGGAGAGCCTGCTTGCCGCCGGGGACTTTGAAGCCTGCGCGCAAGTTGCCGGGGCGCTCCTTGACGAACCGGGGGACGGAAACCTTCAGCTTCAGGCGCAGGTGCGGATCCTCAAGGCGAAAGCGCGCCACGGCCTCGGAATGCTCGATGAGGTTGCCGATGAAGCCCGGGCCGCCGCCGATCTGACGAAAGACGAGGGCGACGTGGAAATAAACGTGAAGGCCCGGCAGGCACTGATCGCCGCGCTGGCTGACAGCGGAAAGCTTGAGGAGGCATGGGCGGAAAGCCTCATCATGGCCGAAGTCATATCCGGTGAAGTCGATGACCAGTTGGTGGGTAAGGCCTACTGGGTTATCGGAAACGTCGCATTTCTCTCCAACAATGTGCACGACGGGCTGTATTACCACGACCTCGCGGCCGCGACGTTTTCCCCGGCCCGGAACCTCACTGTCTGGGCAAAGTTCAACAACGCTTCTGCGGCCATGCGGCTCGCGGCCGACGTCGCGGATGCGGATGCGTTGCGTTGCATTGAAAGGGCCGAACTCGCCACGGACGTCATCGGTGGGTCCGACGAGGATCACATATTGCTGAAGCTGAACCGCGGTCACTGGAACTATCTCGCCGGCGACCCGAGGCAAGCGATAGAGATTCTGAGCGGCATCTTTCCGGCACCGGAGAGTACCTCGCCGCAGATTCTGGGCGAAGCGTGCTTGCTGCTGGGCAGGTCACACGCCGCACTCGGAATCGGCGCCGAAGCCCGGAAGCACTTGCTGGACGCCGCCGACCACTTTGAAAAGGCAGGAGCCCCGCAGCGCGCGGAGCAGGCCCTTGAGTTCCTAACGGACGTGTCCTGATCCTTCGCTGAAGACATACCCACCGGGCGAGGACTGGACACAGCGGGACTGTGTCCAGCGGCAACGTTCACGGATGGACATGTCCCGCCTCGGATGTTGCGGCACGGCGGACATGCCCCGTGCCGGGTCTGAATAATGGACATAAGCCCACTTGGTCCGATGCTCGTGCCCAGGACTGGACATGTCCCGCGTTCCCAACCAGGCGCAGGTGAGGAGTCCAGTGACCGGAACTAGGACTGGACATGTCCCGTAGTTTCAAACCGGGCGCAGGTGAGGAGTCCAGTGACCGGAACTAGGACTGGACATGTCCCGCGGCGGGGGAAGCGGCCGCAGCCCTGCGTCCCAGGAAGACGGCCACGCCGCCGGCAACGAGGCTGAGCGCCAGGAGTGTCCAGCCGGCCACAGTGAGCCCGGACGCCAGGGCGACCTGGCCGCCGTCGACGGTGTCAGCGGACATCATGGCATCGATCACCGTATTGCCCCAGAGCCTGACCGCCGCGAAGAGCAGCGGCAGCGCCCACAAGGCCCAGCGCAGGGATTTCCGGGCCACGTTGGTGCCGATCAGCAGCAGCCAGGTGAAGCCGAAGATCAGCGGGAAGAGCGTGCCGGCTGTCTTGTGGACATAGCTCAGCTGGCCCCGGGCGTCGGAGTCCATGGCCGCGCGCAGTTGCTCCACGAACCCCTGGTCGAAGCCGCCCACCAGCGAGTCCGGCATCGGCTGGCCGTCGGACAACTGCGTCAGCTGGTTCAGGGTGAGCAGGTGCAGGTACCAGAACAGGAACAAGCTGGCCACGACCCCGGCAATGACAATCAGATTGCTGTTGCTCTGCGCCTTCTGCGGCGTCCGGCTGGTGGTCGGGTTGATCACCGGAGGGAGATGGTGCTGGGGGACCGCCGCATTCGCGCCGTGCTTCTTGATCCGCTGTGCGGGTGTCTTGGCCATGGCTCCATTATCGCCCGCCTGGCACGCCCGCCTGGCACGCCCGCCTGGCACGGCCGCCCGGCACGGCCGCCTGCGCTGGCTGTTCACTGCGAACAGGCGCCGATAGTCTGGAAGGCGTGACCGAACTAGGAAGACACCGGCTTGGCCGGCACAGCACCGCTGATCTCGACCCGTCGCTGGATGACTACCAACTCGCCGAAGCCTTGGTCCGCGAAGCCGGCACGCTGGCGCTGCTGATGCGGCAGGCGGGACTTGAAGGCAGGCAGAAGACCTCGGTCTCGGATGTGGTGACGGCTGCCGACCACGCCGCCGAGTCCTACGTGCTGGAGCAGCTCCGGCGCTGCCGGCCCGATGACGGGATCCTGGGCGAAGAGGGTGCCTCCGTGGCGGGCAGCAGCGGCCGGACCTGGGTCATTGACCCCGTCGACGGGACCTACAACTTCCTCCACGGGTCCACATACTGGTGCTCGGCCCTTGCCCTGAAGGATTCAACCGGTGCAAGGCTTGGCGCCGTTTTCCAGCCCGACGAGGACAAGCTTTGGCTCGGCGGGACATCGCGGGCAGCCACACTCAACGGCGAACGGCTGCTCACGTTCCTGCCCGGCGTGTCCGGCGGCCAGGGGAGGTCCGATACCCCGGTGTCCGAGCTCGGTGCCGCGACGTACATCCACCCGACGTGGCTCGCCGATCCGATGTGCGCCATGCCCTGGCACGCGGCAGCGACGTCGGCGGCCGCGCTGCGCATGTTCGGGTCCGGGTCCTGCGACCTCAGCAGGGTGGCCGACGGCGAGCTCGGCTGCTGGTTCCAGCACAGTTGCCCTGAGTGGGACTGGCTGCCCGGCAAGGCAATCGTCGAGGCGGCCGGCGGCGCGACCGACGTCGTGCGCGTTAACGGACTCGAGTGGTTCATCGCGGGAGGCTCGACGGCGGTGCAACAGTTGCGCGCGGCGCTCACCTCGGGCGCGGTCGGCTAGGCTCCCCGCGGACGGGCCTCGCTGGAGGACATGCTCGTTCTTCAGTCCAGGGGGCGGGGGGCATGCTCATTCTTCGTGGTCGGGACAGGGCATAAAGGGATCATGTCCGATCGTTGTTTGCTACGTGCGACATGCTCACTGCTCAGCCCAGGGTCCGCGGGACATGCTCATTCGCCAGCGCCGTGTCCGGGGAACTCGCTCGTTCTTCGCCGTCAGGACCGGGGATGATGTCCGGACGGTTTGCGTGGGACATGCTCATTTCTTAGTGCTGGATCCGTGGGACATGCTCATTCTTCGCGGTGAGGAACGGGCACAAGGGCATCATGTCCATTGGCGGCGGGCGGCGGAGGGCATGTCCGGGAGGGGCGGACCCAGCCGTCAGTGCCACCGCCTAGACTTAGATACACCATGGATATGTTGTTTGACCCTTACGCCGACGGACCCTTCCAAGCTGCCCCCACGGCGGCGGCAGGGGCCAAAGCGCGCGCCGGGACGGGCCTCGCGGGCCTGGATTCAGGCGCGGGACACGGCGCTGCCTATGCCCCGGAGGGTAACGCCGCGGACGCCAACGGACCCGGAAACGCCCAAGGCGGCGGCTGGGATCGCCCGCAGCTTCCGGACGCCAGCGAGCTCCTCGAAGGACTGAACCCGCAGCAGGAGGAAGCCGTCAAGCACGCCGGCAGTGCCCTGCTGATCGTGGCCGGGGCGGGGTCGGGCAAGACCCGGGTGCTCAGTAACCGGATCGCGTACCTCATCGCGACGGGGCGGGCGCACCACGGTGAGATCCTCGCCATCACCTTCACCAACAAGGCCGCGGCCGAGATGCGGGAACGGATCGAGGCCCTGGTCGGCGGCCGGGCCAAGACCATGTGGATCTCCACGTTCCACTCCTCCTGCGTCCGGATCCTGCGCCGCGAGGCCAAGAACGTCGGGCGGAACTCCAACTTCTCGATCTACGACTCCGCGGACTCGCTGCGTCTGATCACGCTCGTCGCCAAGAACCTGGACCTCGACCCCAAGCGGTTCGCGCCCAAGGCCATCCAGCACAAGATTTCCGCGCTCAAGAACGAGCTGATCGACGCCGACAGCTACACCTCCAGCGCCAACTACAACGATCCTTTCGAGCAGGCCGTCGCCGAGGTCTTCAAGGGTTACACCCAGCGGCTGCACCAGGCCAACGCCATGGACTTCGATGACCTGATCGCCGAAACCGTCTACATGTTCCGGGCCTTCCCGGCCCTCGCCGATTCCTACCGGCGCCGTTTCCGGCACGTCCTCGTGGACGAATACCAGGACACGAACCACGCCCAGTACGCCCTGGTGCGCGAGATCGTCGGCGAGGGCCCCGGCGCTGCCGAGCTCACCGTCGTCGGCGACTCCGACCAGTCCATCTATGCGTTCCGCGGCGCGGACATCCGCAACATCGTGGAGTTCGAGAAGGACTACCCGGACGCCCGGACCATCAAGCTCGAGCAGAACTACCGCTCCACCCAGACCATCCTCAGCGCCGCGAACTCGGTCATCTCCCGCAACCCCAACCGGCCGGAGAAACGGCTCTGGACGGCTGAGGGGGACGGCGAAAAGATTGTCGGCTATGTCGGCGAGAATGAGCACGACGAGGCCCAGTTCATCGCGAAGGAAATCGACCGCCTGCAGGATGAGGGCGACCTGCGCCCCGGTGACGTCGCCATTTTCTACCGCACCAACGCCCAGTCCCGTTCGATCGAGGATGTTCTGGTGCGGGTGGGCCTGCCGTACAAGGTGGTCGGCGGCACCCGCTTCTACGAGCGCAAGGAGATCAAGGACGCCCTCGCCTACCTGCGGGTCCTGGTCAACCCGGACGACGACGTCAACCTCCGCCGGATCCTCAACGAACCCAAACGCGGCATCGGCGACCGTGCCGAGGGCGCCGTCGCTGCCCTTGCCGAGCGCGAGCGCACCTCCTTCATGGCCGCCGCGCGGCGCGCCGACGAGGCCCCGGGCATGGCGACACGCTCCGTCAATGCCGTGCTGGGCTTCGTGAAACTCCTCGACGACCTCGCCGAAGTGGCCTCCGGCTCCGGTGCGGCCGCCGCCCTGGAAGCGGTGCTCGAACAGACCGGCTACCTGGCGGCGCTGCGCTCGAGCACGGACCCCCAGGACGAATCGCGGGTGGAAAACCTTGCGGAACTGGTCGCCGTCGTGCGCGAATACGAACGCGACAACCCCGAAGGTTCCCTCGGAGCGTTCCTGGAGCAGGTCTCCCTCGTGGCCGACGCCGACCAGATCCCGGATGCCCCGGCGGGGACCGCCGACCAGCTGGCCGCGGCCGTCGCCGAGGCCAAGCGACTGGGCGTCGTCACGCTGATGACCCTGCACACCGCGAAGGGGCTGGAATTCCCGGTGGTGTTCCTCACCGGCATGGAACACGGGCTGTTCCCGCACCAGCGCTCCGCCACGGATCCCAAGGAACTGGCCGAGGAACGCCGTCTGGCCTACGTGGGACTGACCCGCGCCCGGAAGCGCCTCTACCTGACCCGGTCCGAGGTCCGGAGCATGTGGGGCCAGAGCCAGTACAACCCCGCCAGCCAGTTCATCGAGGAGATCCCGGCCGAGCTCGTCGAGTGGAAGCGGGAAGGCGCCACCCGCCAGAGCGGGGGCTGGGGGAGCGGCGCTCCGATCGGTTCCAGCCGCTATGGCGGATCATTCTGGGGTGCCGGAACGGCGCGCGGCACCGGCGCCAGCCCGTCCGCGGGCTTCAACGCCGATGTTCCCGCCGCCGTCGCCAAGAACCGGGTCCAGCCGCAGAAGGAAATCGTCGCCGTCAGTGTGGGGGACAAGGTCAACCACACAAGTTTCGGCAACGGCACCGTCCTGGCGGTGGAGGGCGCCGGGGACAAGACGGTCGCCAAGGTGACGTTCGACGTCGGCGAGAAGCGGCTGCTGCTGCGTTACGCGCCGCTCACCAAGCTGGACGCCTGACTCCTCTGGACGGCTGGCGCGTCACACCGGATCGTCAGCCAAAACCCCGCACCCGAGCGGCTTCGGGCATCGGCTAGCGATCGGCTGCCGCTGCCCTGAAGCATTGTGCCGCGGACGCAAGCCGCCTACAGTCTGAGCATCGAGCGCCGCGAAGCGGAATTCCGTCCGCGACGCCGCATCAGGACAGCGACGGAGCCGGCATGAAAGTTCTGTTGGCCAGCCAGGCCATCCCCGGGCACTTCAATCCCATGACGGGCATCGGTGTCCGGCTGAAGGACGAGGGCCACGACGTCGGCTGGTATACGGGCCGCACGCTCGCCGGCAAACTGGAGGGCCTGGGCATCCCGCACTACCCGTTCGATCGCGCGATTGAGCACACCGGGGACAACCTCAATGAGCTCTACCCGCAACGCGCCAAGCTCAAGGGACCGATGGCCATCCGCTTCGACGGCGAACGGATCGTTGCCAGCAACGTCACCAATTTCTTCGAAGACATCAGGGATGTCCAACAGCAGTTTCCGTTCGATGTCGTCGTCGTGGACAACACCATGTTCGTCCAGCGGCTCGTGGCTGTTGTGCTGGGCAAACCGGTGGTCAGCTTCGTCCCCATCGGCAACATGGAAAGTGACCCGCTGGTGCCCCCGATGTTCTTCGGCTTCGCCCCGGCCCGTACCCCCGCCCACAAGATCCTCCATGCCGGTGCGCGGCTGGTGTCGGACCAGTTCGTCACGAAACCGGCGCGCAACAGCTATGTCCGGCAATTGCGCGGCTATGGTCTCCACACCGAGCGGGGGAAACCCATCACCGACGAGCCGTACCGATGGTCCGATGCGATCATCCAGACGGGCACCGCCTCCCTGGACTTTCCGCGGCGGACCGTTAACCCGAAAGTCCACTATGTCGGCGCCCTGTTGCCGCACCGTCCGGGAGGCACGGCGAGCCCCGGGACGGCTGCTGCCCTGACCGCGGACGCCCGGCAGCCGACGTCGGACGGGACCTACCGCCGGACCGTCGTCGTCACCCAGGGAACCGTTGACAACAGGGACCCGGCAAAGCTGATGGTCCCCACGATCGAGGCGCTGAAAGACACTGATTCGCGCATCATCGTGGCGACCGGCGGTGCGGGCACCGAAGAACTGCGACGGCGGTATCCGCAGCCCAATGTCGTTGTCGAGGACTACATCGACTTTGCCCGGGTCTTTCCCTTCACGGATGTTTTCGTCACCAACGGCGGATTCGGCGGAGTGCTGCTGAGCCTGTCCTACGGCGTCCCGCTCGTGACGGCAGGCCTCAACGAGGGGAAGAACGATGTCAACGCCCGGGTGGAATTCGCCGGCGTCGGGGTCAACTTGAAGACGGAGACGCCCAGCGCCGCGGCGGTCCGCTCCGCCGTCGACACCTTACTGAGCGATCCGTCCTGGCGCGCGCGGGCGCAGGAGATGCGCGGACAGTTCGAGGCGGAAGACAGCGTCGGGGCCGCCATCGAGGTCATCAAAGCCGCCGCCGGCTCCGGCGGGACACCAGCCGTCTGAGCCCGGCGCCGGCAGCGGCAATCGCCGTCATCCCCGCAGCCGTCGCGGACCCCAGAGACCTCCCAGTGGGCATCGAACACCCCAAAAACCGCGTAATCTAGCGGTTTTTCTACGCTCCATAGAATAGTGTCCTTACTCACATAACGGGTACTCTGGAACGGGCTGGTCCGATCGAAGGACTAGAGTTCCCAGAGGAGCATTGCGCCGTGTGGCTCGTTTCCAAGCTTGTCGCAGGGTGCGTTTATTCCGCAGCCCGGTAACCGCGAGTACGTGGGGTCCGGCTGTACAGAAACTACTTCGACGTAGAAGGACACTAAACCGTGGACCTGTTTGAATACCAGGCGCGCGATATGTTCGAGGCGCACGGTGTACCCGTGCTTGCTGGCATCGTGGCGCACACCCCTGAAGAAGCAAAGGCAGCTGCCGAGAAAATCGGCGGCGTAACTGTCGTCAAGGCACAGGTTAAGGCCGGAGGCCGCGGCAAGGCCGGCGGCGTCAAGGTCGCCAAGACCGCTGATGAGGCATTTGAACACTCCACCAACATCCTCGGGATGGACATCAAGGGCCACACCGTCCACCGCGTGATGATCGCCCAGGGCGCGGACATCGCCGAGGAATACTACTTCTCTGTCCTGCTGGACCGGGCCAACCGCAATTACCTGGCCATGTGCTCGGTTGAAGGCGGCATGGAAATCGAGCAGCTCGCCGTTGAGCGCCCCGAAGCCCTGGCCAAGATCGCGATCGACCCGGCCGTCGGCATCGACCAGGCCAAGGCCGATGAAATCGTTGCCGCTGCAGGCTTCGCCGAGGAACTGCGCGGCAAGGTCGCCGGCGTAATTCTGAAGCTCTGGGACGTTTTCAAGAAGGAAGACGCCACCCTCGTGGAGGTCAACCCGCTCGTCCTGACCGGCGCCGGCGACATCGTTGCCCTCGATGGCAAGGTCTCCCTGGATGAGAACGCGGACTTCCGCCACCCGAAGCACGCCCACCTTGAAGACAAGGATGCTGCTGACCCGCTCGAGGCCAAGGCCAAGGCGCAGGACCTCAACTACGTCAAGCTGGACGGCGAAGTCGGCATCATCGGTAACGGTGCCGGTCTCGTGATGTCCACCCTCGACGTCGTTGCTTACGCCGGCGAGAACCACGGCAACGTCAAGCCCGCGAACTTCCTGGACATCGGCGGTGGAGCGTCCGCCGAGGTTATGGCAGCAGGCCTCGACGTCATCCTGGGCGACCCGCAGGTCAAGTCCGTCTTCGTCAACGTCTTCGGCGGCATCACCGCGTGTGACGCCGTCGCCAAGGGCATCGTCGGTGCGCTGGCCGAGCTCGGCCACTCCGCGAACAAGCCGCTGGTCGTCCGCCTCGACGGCAACAACGTTGAGGAAGGCCGCCGCATCCTGGCCGAGGCCAACCACCCGCTGGTTACCCTGGCCGCCACCATGGACGAGGGCGCCGACAAGGCTGCCGAGCTCGCCAACGCAGCGAAGTAGAGGGACTGGACTATGTCTATTTATCTGAACAAGGACTCCAAGGTCATCGTCCAGGGCATCACCGGCGGCGAAGGCACCAAGCACACCGCCCTGATGCTCAAGGCCGGCACCAACGTTGTTGGCGGCGTCAACGCCCGCAAGGCCGGCACCACGGTCCTGCACGGCGACACCGAGATCACCGTTTTCGGCACCGTCAAGGAAGCCATGGCCGAGACCGGCGCTGACGTTTCCATCGTCTTCGTCCCGCCGGCCTTCACCAAGGACGCCGTCGTTGAAGCCATCGAGGCCGGCATCGGCCTGGTCGTCGTCATCACCGAAGGCGTGCCGGTCCAGGACTCCGCCGAGTTCTGGGCACTGGCCCAGTCCAAGGTCGATGCCAACGGCAAGCAGGTCACCCGCATCATCGGACCGAACTGCCCCGGCATCATCACCCCGGGTGAGGCCCTCGTCGGCATCACCCCGGCCAACATCACGGGCAAGGGCCCGATCGGCCTCGTCTCCAAGTCAGGCACCCTGACCTACCAGATGATGTACGAACTGCGCGACCTGGGCTTCTCCACCGCCATCGGCATTGGCGGCGACCCGGTCATCGGCACCACCCACATCGATGCCCTCGAAGCCTTCGAAGCCGACCCGGAAACCAAGGCGATCGTGATGATCGGCGAAATCGGCGGCGACGCCGAAGAGCGTGCCGCCGACTACATCAAGGCGCACGTCACGAAGCCGGTTGTCGGCTACGTGGCCGGCTTCACCGCCCCGGAAGGCAAGACCATGGGCCACGCAGGCGCCATCGTCTCGGGTTCCGCAGGCACCGCCCAGGCCAAGAAGGAAGCCCTCGAGGCTGCCGGCGTCAAGGTCGGCAAGACGCCGTCCGAGACCGCCAAGCTCCTGCGCGAAGTCTTCGCAACCCTCTAGGCTCCAAGCACCAGAAGCAACGCGGGGTCACTTTCGGCCCATTCCACTCGCTGGGATGGGCGCGAAGTGACCCCGCGTTGTTTGTTTAAGTCAGGGACGCTCTTCCTAGACCTTTGCCCCGGTGAGAACTTCCTCCAGCCGCTCATAGCCTTCGGACATGCCGCCCTCCATCCCGGACTGTGCCATGCCGTCGCGCGCCTCCATGCTGGGGTAGACCGCGCGGCCGCTGAGCCGGGAACGGCCGCCGCCGAGGTCTTCAAAGGTCAGGAACTCGATGCTCACCACGTCCGGGTAGCCGTCGAATTCGAAGGTCTGGATGGCGAAGTCGTTCTCGCGGACAGTGTGGAAGACGCCGCTGAAGACGTACGCGCTGCCGTCCGGTGCGGTGTGGGTGTAGCGGTAGCTGCCGCCGGTCCGGAAGTCGTAGTGGTCAATGGTCATGGTCATCCGCCGCGGACCGAGCCACTGGGCGACGAGCTCGGGGTCCTTGTGCGCACGGTAGACCTCGGAAACGGGAAAGTCGAACTCTCGCTCGAAGTCGATGAAGGGCAGCCCCTCGGGGACTGTCAGTGTCAGTGCGTTGCTCATGATGCATCCTTTGCCTGGGTGCCGCCCTCGGCGGCGCGGGTTTCAAGCACGGCGTCAAGGCTGCGGAACTGCCCTTCGCGGACCAGCCGGTACTGGTCAATCCAAGCGGTGAGCGCTTCCAGCCGTGCGGGGTTCAGGTGCACGGGCCGGCGCTGGGCGTCACGGGTGCGCGTGACCAGCTGAGCCTGCTCGAGGACCTGGATGTGTTTCGAGACCGCCTGCTTGGTGATCGCGAAAGGTTCCGCCAATTCATTGACGGTGGCCGGACCCCGGCTAAGCCGGGCAATGATGCGGCGGCGGACCGGGTCGGCGAGGGCCAGGAAGGCCGCGTCGAGCCCGCCGTCGTCGCTGGAATCCATGGGTGGGCGCCTCCTCGACAGCAGTGTTCGGTGATCAACTTATTCTTTGATCAACCTCTTGGTTGTTAACGCTACGCCGACACTTCGCGCCGCGCAATACCCCAACGCGGGGTCACTTGGCGCCCGTCCCGCACCCCGGGATGGGCGCCAAGTGACCCCGCGTTGCTTTGTGGGGGGCGGGGATGCTTGCACCGCCTCTTGAGAGTTTGTTAGTATGTCAGGACAAACTACTGAAGGAGATGCGAGTGCCCCTCGTGCGAATCGACGTCAATCAGGGCCGGACCCCGGAGCAGCTCCGCGGGCTCAGTCAGGGAATCCATGCGGCCATCGTGGCCGAATACGGCATACCGGAGCGGGACTACTTCCACGTCCTGACCGAGCATCCCGCCGGGCAGATTGTCGCCCAGGACGCCGGGCTCGGCTTCGAGCGGACGCCCGATGTTGTCATGATCCAGATCTTCACCCAGGCCGGCCGCAGCCAGCCCGCCAAGCAGTCCCTGTTTGCCGCCATCGCCGAAAGCCTGTCCGCCCAGGGGATCGCCGGCGAGGACGTCTTCATCGGCTATGTCGAGAACACGGCGGGGGACTGGTCGTTTGGTTTTGGCCAGGCCCAGTACATTACGGGCGAACTTGGAGTCCCCAGCAAGTAGCCGCAGGGGGCTTCCGGCGCCGGCTCGACGCCGTTGCCGGGCCGTCTCGGCACCGTCTTGGCACCCGCGCCGCGGGGCTGCCGGAGCGCTCCGTGTCATGTTGTAAATATGTCAGTACAAACCTTTGACAGTACATAGATTCTAGGGCAAAGTAGTGGATGTGGCCGGGCTCACGCCGGCCCCCTAAGCACCGAAGCCTAGGCTGCGCGAAGGTACCGAGTTCACACCAGAAAGGTCCACGATCACCGTGACCCACGAACTGCTCACGATCGGGCGCATCAGCGTTGATATCTACCCGAACGACATCGGGGTGGATCTGGAGGATGTCACGTCCTTCGGAAAGTACCTTGGCGGATCCCCGTCCAACGTGGCGGTCGCCGCCGCCCGCCATGGCCGCCGCACCGCTGTCATCACCCGCACCGGCGACGACGCCTTCGGCAAATACCTGCACCGCGAGCTGCGCAAGTTCAACGTCGACGACTCCTTCGTCACCGCGGTCAAGGAATGGCCCACCGCGGTCACGTTCTGCGCGATCAAGCCGCCGGAAGACTTCCCGCTCTACTTCTACGGGCGGTTCCCCACGGCCCCGGACCTGCAGATCAAGGCCGAGGAACTGGACCTGGACGCCATCAGGGACGCCGGAATTTTCTGGTCCACCGTCACCGGACTCTGCCAGGAGCCCAGCCGCACCGCCCATCTGGCGGCCCACGAGGCGCGGCCCCGCACCAGGCTGAAGCCGGGCCAGTTCACCATCCTGGACCTCGACTACCGGCCGATGTTCTGGGCCTCCGAGGAAGAAGCCCGCGAACAGGTCGCCAAAATCCTGCCGCACGTCACCGTGGCGATCGGCAACGACAAGGAATGCGCCGTCGCCGTCGGCGAGGGCACCCCGGACGAGCAGGCGGACCGGCTGCTCGCCGCCGGCGTCGAAATCGCCGTCGTGAAGCTTGGCCCCGAAGGCGTCATGGCCAAGACCCGCACCGAACGCGTCGTCTCCGCCCCGGTCCCGGTGGAAACCGTCAACGGCCTCGGCGCCGGCGACTCCTTCGGCGGGGCCTTCTGCCACGGGCTGCTCTCCGGCTGGCCGCTCGCCCAGGTCCTCGACTTCGCCAACGCCGCCGGCGCCCTCGTCGCCTCCCGCCTGTCCTGCGCCGACGCGATGCCGACGCCCGACGAAGTCACCGGCCTGCTCGCCGAGCGCGGCCGCCTCGTGCCCGGCACCTACGCCTCCGAAGGAGCAACACTGTGAGTGTCACCCCAGCCTCCGCCACCCTCACCGTGGGCGATGATCCCCGCCGTTACGAGCACCTGAGCATCATCCGGCTCGAAGACCCGGACGCGGTCGCCCGCGCCGCGAAGGCCAGGCGCCGCCACCCCGGCGTCAAGGCCGGCAGGCAGAACTTCATCGTTGCCGCCGACCACCCCGCCCGCGGCGCCCTCGCGGTCGGCAGCGACCCCGTGGCCATGGCTGACCGCCGCCAGCTCCTGGACCGCCTCCAGATTGCCCTGGCCAACCCCGACGTCGACGGCGTGCTCGCCTCGCCGGACATCATGGACGACCTCCTGCTGCTCGGCGCGCTCGAGGGCAAGCTGCTCTTCGGCTCGATGAACCGCGGCGGGCTCTCCGGCCTGGTGAACGAGTTCGATGACCGCTTCACCGGACACACCGCGGCCGCGCTCCAGGCCCTGGGTGCCGACGGCGGCAAGATGCTCACCCGCATCTGCCTCGGTGACCCGGACACCGTGGCCACGCTCGAGGCAACGGCGAGGGCGATCGATTCCCTGGCCGAGCGCAAGCTGATTGCCATGGTGGAGCCGTTCCTCTCCGTCCGCGAGAACGGCAAGGTCCGCAACGACCTCTCCACCAACGCCGTGATCAAGTCAGTCGGCATCGCCGAGGGGCTGGGTTCCACCAGCGCCTACACCTGGATGAAGCTGCCCGTGGTGCCGGAGATGGAACGTGTCATGGCGTCCACCACTATGCCCACCGTGCTCCTCGGCGGAGACCCGGACGCCGGCCAGGACGAGGTGTTCGCCTCCTGGCAGGCCGCCTTGGCCCTGCCGGGTGTCCAGGGCCTCACGGTCGGCCGGACCCTGCTGTACCCGCATGACGGCGACGTCGCCGGAGCCGTGGCGACCGCCGCCTCGCTGCTGCACCATGCCAACCCAGAATCCACCCGCACCGAAGAAGCATCGGAGTAAATTCCCATGGGAATGAGAACTGCATCAGGAACCCGCAGAATGACCGTGGCCCAGGCCGTGGTGGAATACCTGTCCCAGCAGTACACCGTCGATTCGATCGGCGGCCAGGACTTCCGGGAGCGCCTGATTCCGGGCACGTTCGGCATCTTCGGCCACGGCAATGTTGCCGGCGTCGGCCAGGCCCTGAAGCAGTACCAGCAGCTCGATCCGACGATCATGCCGTACTACCAGGGCCGCAACGAACAGGCCCAGGCGCACCAGGCCGTCGGCTACGCCCGGCACACCCGGCGCCGCCAGACCTTCGCGATCAGCACCTCGATCGGCCCGGGTTCCTCGAACCTGCTCACCGGCGCGGCGCTGGCCACCACGAACCGGCTGCCGGTCCTGCTGCTGCCCAGTGACACCTTCGCCACCCGGGCCGCGGACCCCGTGCTGCAGCAGCTCGAGCAGCCCTACGCCTACGACATCACGGTCAACGACGCCTTCCGGCCGCTGTCGAAGTTCTTCGACCGCGTCTCCCGGCCCGAGCAGCTGTTTTCCGCGTTCCACCACGGCCTGCGCGTCCTGACGGACCCGGCCGAGACCGGCGCGGTCACGATCTCCCTGCCCCAGGACGTCCAGGCCGAGGCCTTCGACGTGCCCGAGGAGTTCCTGGCCGAGCGCGAATGGCGGATCCGCCGCCCCGACGCCGACGACGAGGACATCCGCCGCGCCGCCGACGCCATCCGCGCCGCCAAGCGCCCGCTGATCATCGCCGGCGGCGGCGTGCTCTACGCCTACGCCAACGAGGAACTCGCGAAGTTCGCCGAGCTGACCGGCATCCCGGTGGGCAACACCCAGGCCGGCGTCGGCGTCCTGCCGTGGGACCACAAGTTCTCGCTCGGCGCGATCGGCTCCACCGGCACGACGGCGGCCAACGCCATCGCCGCCGAAGCGGACCTGATCATCGGCATCGGCACCCGCTACGAGGACTTCACCACCGCGTCCCGGACCGCGTTCCAGAACCCGGACGTGAAGTTCATCAACATCAACGTCGCCGCAATCGACGCCTACAAGCACGGCACCTCCCTGCCGATCGTCGCGGACGCCCGCAAGGCCCTGGTCAAGCTGAACCAGGCCCTCGGCGGCTACCGGATCGGCGCGGATCTCGAGCAGCAGATCGCGAACGAGAAGGCCCGCTGGAACGCCACGGTGGATCAGGCGTTCGATACCCGTTTCACGCCGCTGCCGGCGCAGAACGAGATCATCGGCGCCACGAGCCGGGCCATGGACGCCCAGGACGTCGTCATCTGCGCCGCCGGGTCCCTGCCCGGTGACCTGCACAAGATGTGGCGTGTCCGGGATCCGTTCGGCTACCACGTCGAATACGCCTACTCCTGCATGGGCTACGAAATCCCCGGCGGCCTCGGCGTCAAGCGCGCCGCCCTCGCCGAAGCCGCGAAGGGCGGGGCGCAGCGCGACGTCGTCGTGATGGTGGGGGACGGCTCCTACCTGATGATGCACACCGAACTCGTCACCGCCGTCGCCGAGCGGATCAAACTGATCGTCGTCCTGATCCAGAACCACGGCTACGCCTCGATCGGCTCGCTCTCCGAGTCCCTCGGCTCCCAGCGCTTCGGCACCCAGTACCGCGCCCTGGACGAGGAACACCACAGCTTCGACGACGGCGAGCGGCTCCCGGTGGACCTGGCCCTGAACGCCGAAAGCCTCGGCGTGAAGGTGATCCGGATCGAACCGGGCGAGAAAGTCATCGCCGAGCTCGAGCAGGCCATCCGCGACGCCAAGGCCGCTCCCGAAAACGGCGGCCCGATTGTCATCCACGTCGAATCCGACCCGCTGCTGGATGCCCCCAGCTCCGAGTCGTGGTGGGACGTTCCGGTCTCCCAGGTCTCCGAACTCGATTCCACGAAACAGGCCTTCCAGACCTACGTCGACCACAAGAGCCGCCAGCGCAAGCTGCTCGGCTGACCTCCCCTTCATCACCCCGAACCGCCCCAGACAAAGATAGTCACAGACCAAGGAAGTCCATCACCATGTCAACGACGACCGTCACCACCAAGACCATCCAGCACTTCATCAACGGCGCCGAAACCGCAGGCACCGGCACCCGCACCCAGCCCGTCTACAACCCGGCCACCGGCGCCGTCTCCGCGGAGCTGCGGCTGGCCAACCGGGAAGACCTCGACGCCACCGTCGCCGCTGCCCGCGCCGCCGCCGACACCTGGGGCGACATCTCCCTGGCCAAGCGCACCGCCGTGCTGTTCAAGTTCCGCGAACTCGTCGCCTCCCACATCGACGAGCTCGCCGAGCTGATCACCGCCGAACACGGCAAGGTCCTCTCCGACGCCAAGGGCGAGATCGGCCGCGGCCTGGAGGTCATCGAGTTCGCCTGCGGCATCCCGCAGCTGCTCAAGGGCGACTACTCCGACCAGGTCTCCACCGGGATCGACGTGTTCTCCTTCCGCGAGCCGCTCGGCGTCGTCGCCGGGATCACCCCGTTCAACTTCCCGGTCATGGTCCCACTGTGGATGGCGCCGATGGCAATCGCCACCGGCAACGCCTTCATCCTCAAGCCCTCCGAACGCGACCCCTCCGCCTCCATGCTCCTGGCCAAGCTGTGGAAGCAGGCCGGCCTGCCCGACGGCGTCTTCCAGGTCCTGCACGGCGACAAGGAAACGGTCGACGGCCTGCTGACCCACCCGGACGTCGACGGCATCTCCTTCGTCGGCTCCACCCCGATCGCCCGCTACGTCCACGAGACCGCCACCGCACACGGCAAGCGCGTCCAGGCCCTGGGCGGGGCGAAGAACCACGCAATCATCCTGCCCGACGCCGACCTCGACAACGCCGCCGACCACCTCGCCGCCGCCGCCTTCGGCTCCGCCGGGGAACGCTGCATGGCGATCTCCGTCGCCGTCGCCGTCGGCGAAGCCGCCGACCTGCTAGTCAAGAAGGTCCAGGAGCGTGCCCTGGCCGTCAAGGTCAACAACGGCACCGTGCCCGACGCCGAAATGGGCCCGGTCATCACGCCGGCGTCCAAGGAACGCATCGTGAAGATCGTCACCGAAGCCGAAGCCGCCGGCGCCGCCATGGTGGTGGACGGCCGCGACCTCGTGGTCCCCGGCCATGAGGACGGCTTCTGGGTCGGCCCCACCGTCCTGGACCACGTCAAGACCGAAATGACCGCGTACACCGAGGAAATCTTCGGCCCCGTCCTGGTTGTGGTCCGGGTGGAGGACCTGGACGCCGGCATCGCCCTGATCAACTCCAA
This sequence comes from Arthrobacter sp. NicSoilB8, assembly GCF_019977355.1. Taxonomy (NCBI): domain Bacteria; kingdom Bacillati; phylum Actinomycetota; class Actinomycetes; order Micrococcales; family Micrococcaceae; genus Arthrobacter; species Arthrobacter sp. NicSoilB8. Next base: position 937,797 of record NZ_AP024655.1, read on the forward strand.
CCCGTACGGCAACGGCACCGCGATCTTCACCTCGTCCGGCGCCGCGGCCCGGAAGTTCCAGCGCAGCGTCACGGTGGGCATGATCGGGATCAACGTCCCGCTGCCCGTGCCCGTGGCCTACCACTCCTTCGGCGGCTGGAAAGCATCCCTCTTCGGTGACAAGCACATCTACGGCCCCGAAGGCGTCTCCTTCTACACCCGCGGCAAGGTCATCACCTCCCGGTGGCCCGAACCGACCCACGCCTCCGGCGCCTCCTACAACTTCCCGTCCAACTAGTCCCACCGCCACCCTGGCCTCGCAAGTCCCCACCGGCTCCCAGCCTTCGCAAGCTCAGGCAGGGGCCCTCGCCGGTGGGGCCCCACGGCCGGGGAACCCCGGCGGCGTGGGCCCACCCACAGCCACCCATTGCTCCGTAAGTGCCGTTTTGAGCCCACGAAGGGCACTTACGGAGCAGTCGACACAAGGATTGAACAATGACTGAGAACAAACTCATCATCGGCACCGCGCCGGACTCCTGGGGCGTCTGGTTCCCGGATGACCCCCAGCAGACCCCCTGGGAACGCTTCCTCGACGAGGTCGCCGAATCCGGCTACAAGTGGATCGAACTTGGCCCCTACGGTTACCTCCCCACCGATCCGGCCCGCCTGGCCGAAGAGCTCAAGCAGCGCGACCTGAAGATCTCGGCCGGAACGGTTTTCACCGCTTTCCACCGCGGGGCCCACCAGTACGACGAGGCCTGGGAGCCGGCCCGCAAGGTCGCCGAACTCACCGCCGCGATGGGAGGCGAGCACATCGTGGTCATCCCGGCAATGTGGCGCGACGACGTCACCGGCGAGGCCGTGGAGAGCGGCGAGCTGACCGAGAAGGCGTGGAGCGACCTCTTCGCCGGCCACAACCGCATGGGCAAGACCCTCCTGGAGGACTTCGGCCTGAAGCAGCAGTTCCACTCGCACGCAGACTCCCACGTCGGCGCGCAGGAGGACATTGAAACCCTGCTCGCCGCCACGGACCCCAAGTACCTGAACCTGTGCCTGGACACCGGTCACGCCGAATACTGCGGGGCCTCCAGCCTCGATCTGATCAAGAACTACCCGGACCGGATCGGCTACCTGCACCTCAAGCAGATCAACCCGGACATCCTCAAGAAGGTCAACGAGGAAAACATGACGTGGGCCGCCGCCAACCTGGCCGGCGTGATGACCGAGCCGCCGAACGGCCTGCCGGACCTGCGCGCCGTCATCGAAGCCGTCGAGGCGCTCAACCGGCCGATCTTTGGCATTGTGGAACAGGACATGTACCCCGTGGCCTTCGACGTCCCGATGCCGATCGCCAAGCGCACCCGCAACTACCTGCTCTCCTGCGGCTCCCGCACCGCCGTCAACTAGAACTGAGGACAAGATCATGACCAAGACCCTCCGCGTTGCTGTCATCGGCGCCGGCCGTATGGGCGCAGACCACATCCAGCGGCTCAACACCCGCATCCACGGAGCCGAAGTTGCCGCCGTCGTCGACGTCGACCTCGCCCGTGCCCAGGCCGCCATCGAAGGCATCCCGGGCGCCGTCGCCCTCGCCGACGCCGAGGAAGCCCTCAACAACGGCGACGTCAACGCCGTGCTGATCGCCACCCCCGGTTTCCTGCACGAGGACATCCTGCTCAAGGCGATTGCCAAGGACATCCCGATCCTCTGCGAGAAGCCGCTCACCCCGGATGCCGAATCCTCCTGGAAGATTGTCGAGGCCGAGCAGAAGCTGGGCCACAAGCGCATCCAGGTCGGCTTCATGCGCCGTTTCGACGCCGAATACGCCGCCCTGGGCAAGATCATCCGCGACTCCGAACTCGGTGAGCTGCTCATGCTGCACCACCAGCACCGGAACCCCACCACCCCGGCGGGCTTCACCAACGAGATGCTGATCAACGACTCCGTGGTCCACGAATTCGACGCCATCCGCTACTTCACGGGCGAGGAAATCACCTCGGTCCAGGTCCGCCTCGGCAAAGCCACGCGGAACGCGCCGGCCGGACAGCACGACCCGCAGCACGTCCTGATCGAGACCGAGTCCGGCGTGCTGGCCGACGTCGAGATCTACGTCAACGCGAAGTTCGGCTACGAAGTGGCCACCCAGGCCTCCTTCGAAGACGGCATTGTCAGCATCGGCGGGGACAAGGGCCCGTACACCCGCAGCAACGGCCACTGGGGCGGCAACGTCACGCCCGGCTTCGAGGAACGTTTCGGGGCGGCGTACGACGTCGAAATCCAGTCATGGGTCGACGCGGCCCTTCGCGACGAGATCGGCGGCCCCACCGCCTGGGACGGCTACGCCACGGCCGCCTGCTGCGAGGCCGGCGTCGAGGCGCAGAAGAATGGCGAAAAGGTCGCCGTGAAGCTCAACGCCAAGCCCGCCCTCTACCGCTAGAAACTCTGCCGGCCGGCGCCCCTCTTCTACCGCAAAGTACGGGGCGCCGGCCGGCTGCACGCCCACCAGATCCACAATGGAGTGTTCACCGTGAAAATCGCCCTTGACCCCACGCCGTTCCACCACAGCCGCGGACTCCTGGAGTTCCCGCGCGTTGTTGCCGACCTCGGCTACAAGTACATGCAGATGACCCCGCATGCCGATTTCATTCCCTTCTACAACCACCCGAAGGCCGACGACGAGCTGGTGGGCCAGCTCAGCAAGGCCTGCAAGGACGCGGGAATCGAAATCGCCTCGGTGCTGCCCGTGCTGCGCTGGTCCGGACCGGACGAGGATGCCCGCGAAGCCGCCGTCCGCTACTGGAAGCGCGCCATCCAGATCACTGTGGACCTGGGCGTCAGCACCATGAACACCGAGTTCTCCGGCCGGCCGGAGAAGGCCGAGGAATCCGAGCGCGCCTTCTACCGCTCCATGGAGGAATTGCTCCCGATCATCGAGCGGGAGGGGATCGACCTGCTGATCGATCCGCACCCGGACGACTTCGTCGAGGAGGGCCTGGCCGCGATCCGGGTGATCCGCGGACTGAACTCGAAGAATGTGGGCCTGGTCTACGTGGCCTCGCACAGCTTCCACATGAAGAACGAACCGCTGGAGATCATGCGGGCCGCGGGGGACAAGCTGCGCCTGGTCCACGTCGCCGACACCATGGACCACCACGCCTCACACGGCCTGCGCTACATCACCAACCCGCCGGGCAACCCCGTCCGCGTGCACCAGCACCTGAAGATCGGCGACGGCGACGTCAACTGGGACGAGTTCTTCGGCGGACTCAAGGAAATCGGCTTCCTGGACCGCGAGGACACAGTGATGGTCTCCAGCGTCTTCGCCGAGGACGACAACGCCGCGGAAGTCTCCCGCTACCAGCTGGAGACGATGACGCAGCGCATCGAGAAGGCGAGCCTATGACGAAGTCCGACGGCACACTGACGAACTCAGCTTCGGACTCCACGTTCGAATCAACGGCCGACTCCTCCGCCGACTCCGACGTCCGGGAAGCCGCGCTCCAGGAACCCGCGGCCCGGGCCGCGGGCCGCGCCTCGAATCCCAAGGGTTTCATGCGGCGCGTGGCGCTCTTCTCCACGTTTGGCGGCCTCCTCTTCGGCTATGACACCGGCGTCATCAACGGCGCCCTGCCGTTTATGCAGCGGGACCTCGGCCTCACCCCGCTGACCGAGGGGCTCGTGACCTCCACCCTGCTCTTCGGCGCGGCGTTCGGCGCGATCTCGGCGGGCCGGCTGTCGGACCGCTTCGGCCGGCGCAGGACCATCATGGGGCTCGCGTTGATCTTCGCGGTGGCCACGATCGCCTGCTCCGTCTCGCCCAGCACCGAGATGCTCATCGCGTCCCGCACCCTGCTGGGCCTGGCCGTCGGCGGGGCATCGGTGATCGTCCCGGTCTACCTCGCCGAAATGTCCCCGGCAGCCCAGCGCGGCCGGATCGTGACGCAGAACGAGCTCATGATCGTCACGGGACAGTTCCTGGCCTTCACGTTCAACGCCGTCCTGGGCAACGCCTTCCCGGAGGCCTCCCACGTGTGGCGGTGGATGCTCGTTATTGCCACGCTGCCCGCCGTCATCCTGTGGTTCGGCATGCTGCTGCTGCCCGAAAGCCCCCGCTGGCTGGCGTCGGCCGGCCGCTTCGGCGAGGTCCTGGACGTGCTGCGCCGGACACGCGCCACGGAGGACATTTCCACCGAGTTCGACGAGGTCCGGCAGGCCGCCCGGGAAGACTACCAATCCAAGCTCGGCACCGTCCGCGACCTCACTGTTCCGTGGATCCGGCGCATCTTCGTCGTCGGGCTGGGCTTGGCCGTGATCAACCAGATCAGCGGCGTCAACGCCATCATGTACTACGGCACCTCCATCCTCTCCAGCTCGGGCTTCGGCGACCAGGGCGCCCTCATCGCCAACGTCGTCAACGGCGTCACCTCGGTGGTCGCCGTCGTCGTCGGGATGTCCCTCATGTCGCGGTTGCCGCGCAAGTCCATGCTGGTCGCCGGCCTGATCGGAACGTCATCGTCCCTGCTGGCCATCGGCATCATTTCCATGGTCATCCCGGAGAGCACGCTCCGCGGCTACCTTGTGCTGCTGTTCATGGTGACGTTCCTGGCCTCGATGCAGTCCTGCATTGGCACAGTGACGTGGCTGACGATGGCCGAAATCTTCCCGCTGCATGTCCGCGGGATTGGCATGGGCATCTGTGTCTTCGTGCTGTGGATGATCAACTTCCTGATCGGGTTCTTCTTCCCGCAGATGGTGTCCTGGATTGGCGTCTCGGTGACATTCTTCATCTTCGTCGCGATCCAGCTGGCAGCCATCGTCTGGGTCCAGCGCGTGGTTCCGGAGACCCAGGGCAAGAGCCTGGAGGATTTGGAGCACTTCTTCAAGCAGGCGGCCGTCAAGCAGCCCGCCACCCTATAGCCCCACAAGCAGACAGCCACACAAGCAGACAGCCCCGCCCCGGGCACCCAACTGACTCGCAGCAGGGGCCGTTATGAGCCCTCATAACGGCCCCTGCTGCGAGTCAGTTGGGCCTTGGGGCGGGGCTTCCTGCGGTGGCTTCTGAAGTGTCGCGCTAGACCCGGGCGTGCAGCCGGGGGAGGGCGTCGACCAACGGGGCCAGTTCCGGGACTTCCTGGGCCTCGGCGAGCGCCCGCTCCAGCGTGGCGTCGTGAACGGGTCTGGTCTGCTCGAGAAGTGCGATGCCGCTGGGCGTGAGCTCGGTGTATATCCCGCGGCGGTCATCCGCGCAGAGGATCCGGGTCAACAGCCCGCGGTCCTCGAGCCGGTTGACCAGACGCGTGGTGGCGCTCGCGCTCAATGCCGTGGCGCGGGCCAGCTGCTGCATCCGCATGTGCCAGCCGTCCTGCCGGCTCAGCGCGTCCAGCACGGTGTACTCCACGACGGAGAGCTGGGCCTCGGCCTGCAGGGAACGCTCCAGCTCTGCCTCGATCAGCCCGTGCAGGGCCGCCAGGGTCCGCCACCCTTGCGCCCGGACCTCGACGGCGTCGTCCTTGATGCCCATCTGGTAATTCCCTTCAACTCGCGTGCCCGGCGAGGGTGCTGCCGGACACATCAAATAATAGTTGCTTGCGCGCCATATCTGCTTGTGCAACAATAAATAACGCGTCTGCAACTACTAGCTTACGCGCCATACCCCCTTCCGTACAGCTTTGTAAGGAGCACCTCCATGCCTGTTGGCCTGATAGCCCTCGCCCTTGGCGGGTTCGGCATCGGACTCACCGAGTTCGTCATTATGGGTCTGCTGCCGCAAGTGGCCGCAGACTTCCACGTCACCGAGGCCACTGCGGGCTGGCTCATCTCCGGCTACGCGCTCGCCGTCGTTGTCGGGGCACTGGGCCTCACCGCTGCCGTAACGCGCTTCGAGCGCAAGCCCGTGCTGGCCGTGCTGATGATGCTCTTCATTGCCGGCAACCTCGTCTCGGCGCTTGCACCGGATTACTCGATCATGATGATCGGCCGGATCATCGCCGCGCTGGCGCATGGTGCCTTCTTCGGTATCGGCGCCGTGGTGGCCGCCAGCATGGTGGCGCCGAACAAGAAGGCCGGCGCGATCGCGATCATGTTCACCGGCCTCACGGCGGCGAATGTGCTGGGCGTCCCGTTCGGGACCATGCTGGGCCAGGCTGCGGGCTGGCGCTCCACGTTCTGGGCGATCACGGTGATCGGCGTCCTCGCCCTGGCCGGCATCCTAACGCTGGTCCCCAAAACAGAGTCAGGGGACGCCGCCGCGGGTTCTGCCTCTGGCGGCCTGCGCGGCGAGCTCCGGGCCTTCCGGTCCGGGCAGGTCTGGCTCTCTATCCTGGTCACTATCCTCGGCTACGGCGGCATGTTCGGCGCCTTCACCTACATTGCGTTCACCCTGACCGAGGTCACAGGCTTCTCCGCCACCACGGTCCCGTGGCTGCTGATCCTCTTCGGCGTCGGACTCTTCGTCGGCAACACGATCGGCGGCAAGGCAGCCGACAAGAACGTGGACCGCACCCTGCTCGTGGTGCTCGCCGTCCTGGTGGTGGTGCTCGTGGTGTTCGCCCTGACCGCCGGCAACCAGCCGATGACCATCGCCTCCATGGTGCTCCTGGGCGGTTTCGGCTTCGCCACCGTTCCCGGGCTGCAGATGCGCGTCATGAAGTATGCCAGCAGCGCGCCCACCCTGGCCTCCGGCGCCAATATCGGCGCCTTCAACGTAGGCAACGCCCTGGGGGCATGGATGGGCGGCGTCACCATCACCGCCGGCCTCGGCTACACCTCGCCGATCTGGGCCGGCGCCGGAATTACCCTGCTGGGCCTGGCGGTGATGGCGTTCGCGGCAGCCGCTGCCAGGAAGCACGACGCCGGACGGCCGGCCGACGTCGAGAGTTCCACGACGGATTCCGAGACTGAGCTGCAGCCGGCCTAACGGCCCGGCCGAAGCCGAGCTGAAGCCGGTCCAGCTGAAGCTGACCCGGCCGTAGCCGGGCCGGCGGTGGCCGCCTACTCGGCCGCCCTCGCGTCACTCCGCGGCATCTACCGGCCGAACGGCAGCCGCGGGTCCAGGTCCTTGCCCTCCCACGTCTGGCGGATCCAGCCGTGGTGCGGGTCGTCGCTGATGAGCCACTCGCGGACCGGGCCCGGGCCGGCCATGACATTGAGGTAGTACAAGTCGTAACCGGGGGCGGCCATGGCCGGCCCGTGCCAGCCGTAGGGCACCAGGATGACGTCGCCGGTCCGGACTTCGGCCGCGACGTCGATGGGCCGCTCGTCGGAGGCATAGACGCGCTGGTAGCCGATGGCGTCGTCGGCGCCGGGGCGCGCGGGCGCCCCGGGAGTGACCCGGGTTTCGAAGTAGTAGATCTCCTCGAGGTTGGTCTCGCCGTCCTTTTCCTCATCGTGCTTGTGCGGGGGATAGGAGGACCAGTTGCCGCCCGGGGTGAGGACCTCGCAGACGATGAAGCGGTCCGCTTCGAGCGCGGCGGGGGTGCCGAAATTGTGGACCTGGCGGGAGCAGTTGCCCGCCCCGCGCAGCTCCACCGGCGTCTCGGCGGCCGTGATGAGGCGCGTCGGGTAGGAGGCCTTGGCCGGGGCGGTGGCTACCGCCACCCGTCCGCCGTCGGCCGAGGTGATGGTGACAGCTTTGCCGGTTCCCGTGTAGAGCACATCGCTGGGGCCGCTGAAGACGTTGTCCCGGCCGGCCAGGGGATAATCCTGTCCGTCCACCGTTGCCACGAAGGAGCCGTTGAGCGGGATCACGATGCGTTCCTCCGCCGCCGCGTCCAGTCCGACGGCGCCGCCGGCCGTCAGTGTGGCGACTTTCAGCCCGGTGTGTGCCCAGCCGTCCACCTCCAGTCCGGAATCGGAGGTTCCGATGGAAATGTCCCACTTGCCTTCGGCGGCGGTGCCGAGCGGATAGACCCAGTTGGCCATGGAAGCTGCCCTTTCGTTGTCGCGCCGGAGAGCGGCGCGTGTGTGCGGAGTTGGAGCGGCGGAGCCCGTGGTTGAGCGACCGCCCGTGACCGCCTTTCTGAAGCGCCTAGATCTGAACGTTGATTACAAACGCCAATCTCGAGGCGCCCAGAATTGAGCGGTTATCTCTGATCGCCTATCTCTGAACGAGTGTCATCTCAAAGCTGTAGGAATCTGCCCGGTAGACGTGGTGGCCGGTTTCCACCATCCGCCCGGTGTCGTCCACGGCGGTGCGCTCCATGGTGACGAGGGCGGAGCCGGGAGTGGTTTCGAGCAGCGGTGCCTGGTAATCGTTGGCGATCATTGCGCCGATACGCTGCGAGGCAAGGCGGAAGTTCACCCCGCCGTTGCGCAGGATGCCGTAGAGACCCTGCGATGCCAGGGTCGCCTCGTCGAGGGCCGTGATGTCGTCGCGTACCCAGTTCTCCATCAAAGCCAGAGGCTTGCCGCCCACTTTCCGGAGCCGGGTGAAGTGGTAGACCTTGGCGCCGGCGGGGAGCTGCAGTGCTTTCAGGATCGCCGCGTCGGCTTCAATATGGGAGAAGCTGAGCACATCCGTGGTGGGCTTGCTGCCGTTGTTGCTGAGGTCGTCGTAGAGGCTGGAGAGTTCCAGCGGGCGGCGGACCTGGCTGGATACCACCTGGGTGCCTACGCCGCGCTTGCGGACCAGGAGGCCGGAGCGGACGAGCTCATCCATGGCCTTGCGCATCGTGGGGCGGGAAAGGTTGAGCTGGGCGGCCAGATCGATCTCATTTTCCAGCCGGCTGCCAGGCTCGAGGAGCCCGGTGTGTATCGCAGCCTCGATACCCTGTACCACTTGGTGGTACAGGGGTACCGGGGAAGAACGGTCGATCTGCAGATTTAGTTGATTCGCCACGGGGCGTGCTCCCTTGTGCTCCGCGGTGGCCGAAGTGCCGGCCTGTCCGCGTATGTCAGGCGCATGTTCGCTTGATAGGACATACTGCCTTTTTCTGATAGTAGCAGGGCGGCAATAGTGAGCCAAGGGCCATTGAGGGAAGCGGCGCGAGTAGGGGGCAGGTGGATGGCTTTGCGCTGGTCAAGCCCACGAATGCGGCATTTCCATCGCGTAGCGTTACGTCAAAACATCCTAATGTCAGGACAAACTATTGACATCTGTGATTGAAGTCACCATGATCGGTGGTAGATGGCTCACAGACCGACGCGATGAAGCGGACGGCGTGGCCCGGAATCGAAGGAGATTGATCGTGACCAAGTTCTCGTGGCGGAAAGCGACCCTTGTGGCGGCCGTTGTACCCATGCTGGCCCTGAGCGCGTGTTCCAGCACCGGCGGCAAGCCCGCGGACACAGGCAACGCGGCTGGTGGAGGCCAGGCCGCTTCGACGCCCCGGATCAAGATTGCCCTGATCACCCACGCTCCGGCCGGTGACACGTTCTGGGACACCGTCCGCAAGGGCGCCGAAGAAGCGGCAGCGAAGGACAATGTTGAACTGCTGTACACGGGCGATCCGGAAGCCGGCCGGCAGTCGCAGCTGATCCAGCAGGCCATCGATCAGAAAGTCGATGGCATCGCCGTAACCTTGGCCACGCCGGACGCGCTGAAGGACTCGCTGAAGAAGGCCACTGACGCGGGCATCCCGATTGTCAGCCTGAACGCCGGCGAATCAGTCTCCTCCCAGCTGGGAGCATTCACCCACTTTGGCTCCAACGAGCAACTCGCCGGTCAGGCCGTGGGCACCAAGCTGGCCGATGACGGCTACAAGCACCCAATCTGCGTGATCCAGGCGCAGGGGCACGTGGGACTCGAAGCTCGGTGTGCCGGTGTGAAGGCCAAGGTACCCGGGACGGAGATCCTGTACGTGAACGGTGCGGACATGACCTCGGTCGAGTCGACGGCGACCGCAAAGCTGCAGGCTTCCAAAGACGCTGACGTGATCATCGGGCTGGGCGCTCCCATCACCCTTACCCTCCTGAAGTCCGTGGCGACCGCCGGAAGTTCGGCCAAGGTTGCCAGCTTCGACCTGAACAAGGAACTGGCGCAGAAGATCGTCGATGGCGCTGTCCTGTTCACGGTGGACCAGCAGCCATGGCTGCAGGGCTACGGCGCAGTCGATGCGCTGTGGCAGAACAAGCGCGGTGGATTCAAGATCGGCGGCGGCCAGCCGGTCCTGACGGGACCCGCGATCGTCGACAAATCAAATGCGGCCGATGTCCTGAAGTTCGCCGAGCAGGGTATCCGCTAACAGCCCGCTGGCCGGGCCGGCTCGCGCCGGCCCGGCAGCAAGGAGAATTAACATGACCATCACCCAGACAAAGACAAAGTCACCGGCGCCCGATGAGCGCGTCGCCAAGCGCAGTCCGTTCCAGAAGCTGCTGGGACGTCCCGAGGTCGGTGCCCTGGTTGGCGCGATCGTCCTCTTCATCTTCTTTGCGTTGGTGTCCCCGACGTTTACCCAGCCCGGTGCCCTGGCGACCATCATGTACGGGTCCTCCACGATCGGGATCATGGCGGTCGGGGTGTCCTTGCTGATGATCGGCGGGGAGTTCGACCTCTCCACCGGCGTCGCCGTGATCAGCTCGGCGCTGACCGCGTCCCTGTTCAGCTGGTACTTCACCACGAACGTCTGGGTCGGCGTCGGCCTGGCCCTGGTGGTCTCGCTGTCGATCGGCTTCATCAACGGCTGGATCCTGATGAAGACCAAGCTGCCTTCCTTCATCGTGACCCTGGCCACGTTCCTGATGCTGACCGGCCTGAACCTGGGCCTGACCCGCCTGATTGGCGGCTCCGTGTCCTCGCCTTCCATCTCGTCCATGGACGGCTTCGCCTCGGCCCGGGCGGTGTTTGCCTCCTCGGTGAACATCGGCGGCGTCGACGTCAAAATCACCGTGTTCTACTGGTTCCTCCTCGTCGCGGTCGCCACCTGGGTGCTGATGCGGACCCGCGTCGGGAACTGGATCTTCGCCGTCGGCGGGGACGCGAACGCGGCCCGCGCCGTGGGCGTGCCGGTCAAGGCCACCAAGATCGGCCTGTTCATGGCCGTCGGGTTCTGCGCCTGGATCCTGGGCATGCACAACCTCTTCGCCTTCGACACCGTGCAGTCCGGTGAAGGCGTGGGCAACGAGTTCCTCTACATCATCGCCGCGGTCATCGGCGGCTGCCTCCTCACCGGCGGCTACGGCTCGGCGATCGGCGGCGCGATCGGCGCGTTCATCTTCGGCATGGCCAACAAGGGCATCGTCTACGCCCAGTGGAACCCGGACTGGTTCAAGTTCTTCCTGGGCCTGATGCTGCTGCTGGCCACCATCGTCAACCTCATCGTCAAGCGCCGCTCGGAACTGAAGTAAAGGGGCCCCGGGAACCATGAATGCCAAAGAGATCGACCAGCAGACCCTGCTGCAAAACGAAAAAGACCCGCTCACCCACACCCCCGTGCACCTGCTCTCCCTCGACGGGGTCGCCAAGCACTACGGCAACATCATCGCCCTGTCCGATGTCACGATGGCCGTGGACAACGGCCGCGTCACCTGCGTCCTGGGCGATAACGGTGCGGGCAAATCCACCCTGATCAAGATCATCGCCGGGCTGCACCAGCACGACGCCGGGATCCTGAAGGTCATGGGCGAGGAACGGAAATTCACCTCTCCCCGTGACGCGCTGGATGTGGGCATCGCGACCGTCTACCAGGACCTCGCGGTGGTGCCGCTGATGCCGATCTGGCGGAACTTCTTCCTCGGCTCCGAGCTCACCAAGGGCTTCGGCCCGTTCAAGAGCATGGATGTCGAGCAGATGAAGGAGATCACACTCAAGGAACTCGCCGCGATGGGCATCGACCTGCGCGACGTCGAACAGCCCATCGGCCAGCTCTCCGGCGGTGAACGCCAGTGCGTCGCGATCGCCCGCGCCGTGTACTTCGGCGCGAAGGTCCTGATCCTGGACGAGCCCACCGCGGCCCTGGGCGTGAAACAGTCCGGCGTGGTGCTGCGCTACATCCTGCAGGCCCGCGACCGCGGCCTGGGCGTCATCTTCATCACCCACAACCCGCACCACGCCTTCCCCGTCGGTGACCGCTTCCTGCTGCTCAAGCGCGGCAAATCGATCGGCTACTACGACAAGAAAGACATCACCCTGGACGAACTCACCGCCCAAATGGCCGGCGGCGCCGAACTCGCCGAACTCGCCCACGAACTCGAACAACTCGGCGGCCACGGCGACATCGTCAAAGAAGTCCAGGGCGAAGTCGCCGACGTGGCCCAGACGACCGGCAAGACCTACGGGTAACGGCTGTCCCGTCCCTGAAGCATTTGGGTCCCTCCGGGCCGCATCCGCCGTGCCCGCACTAAACACGAGAGTAGAAGTATGAAAGACGTAATCCTCGGACTTGTCGGGGTGGGGCGCATCGGCGTCATGCACGCCAACAACATCGCGGCCCTCAACGAGGTCCTGAACCCGCAGGGGATCAACGTGCGCCTCCGCCTCACGGACGTCGCCGAAGAGCATGCCCGGACGGTGGCAGCCGGTCTTGGCGCCGAATTCCTGCCCACGGTCGAGGCCCTGCTTGCCTCCGGCGTGGACGGCCTTGTCATCGCGACCGGCACCGGAACCCACCCCGAACTCATCAAGGCCGGCGTGGACGCCGGGATCCCGGTGTTCTGCGAAAAGCCGGTGGCCCTGAACGTGGCCGACGCCCTGCCGGTGCTCGACTACATCCGGGACCGGCAGGGAGTGGTCCAGATCGGGCACCAGCGCCGGTTCGACGCCGGATACCTGGAAGCCCGCCGCGCCTACCAGGCCGGCGAGCTGGGCTGGATCCATTCCCTGCGTGCCGTCACATGCGACATGACGCCGCCCCCGGTCGAGTTCCTCGCCAGCTCCGGCGGGTTGTTCCGGGACTGTTCCGTCCACGATTTCGACATCCTGCGCTGGCTCACCGGCCGCGAAATCGTCGAGGTCTACGCCAAGGGCTCCAATAACGGGGACCCGGCCATCGGTGAAGCCGGCGATGTGGACACGGCCCTCGCGCTGGTGACGTTCGACGACGGCACCGTGGGAACGGTCTCGGCCACCCGCTACAACGGGGCCGGCCACGACGTCCGGCTGGAAATCCAGGGCTCCCGCGGTTCGCTGATGGTGGGTCTGGACGACAAGACGGCGCTGGCTTCCGCGGAAGCCGGGATCACCTTCCCGGCGGGGAAGCCGCACCAGACGTTTGCCGAGCGGTTCGACCAGGCCTACCGCTCCGAGATGGCTGCCTTCGTCGAACTGATCCTTGGCCGCCGGGAGAATCCCTGCACGCCGGAAGACGCCGTGGCGGCCTCCCGGGTTGCCGATGCCGCGCAGGAATCGCTGGCCACCGGCGTCCCTGTCCGCGTGGCGGTCAGCGTCGCCAGCTGAGCCCAGGCCTCGTGCGGGAGCGCTGGCCTGGGATGGAATGCAGGCTGCAATGCAATGCAGTGAACCGGAACCCCCGGGGCCAAAATGCCCCGGGGGTTCCGGCTATCTGGCGTGATGCGCCTGGGTTTGGGAGCGACCAGCCAGTTTCGAGGCGTCCGGCTCAGCGGCGGCCCGGCACACCTCGACGAAGGCCCTGAACGGGGCGAGCCGCTCGCCGGCGGGCAGTTCCAGGGCTTCTGGGTGCCACTGGACCGAGGCCACCCAGCGGTTCGGATCCTCCAGCGCCTCGACCGTGCCGTCCTCGGCCGTGGCCGTCACCGTCAGTGCTCCGGCCACCCGGGCCACGGCCTGATGGTGGCCGGAGGCGATCTTCACCCTCACGCCGCCGGATTCGCCGCCGTATAGGGCGGCCACCTTGGAACCGGCCTGCACCGACACCTCGTGCCAGGCCCACGGGCCGGCCCCGTGCACCGGCGCGGGCTCGCGGTGCGCCACCGTCCCCGGCACCATGTCCTGGATGAGCGTCCCGCCGTAGAGCACATTAAGCAGCTGATGCCCGCGGCAGATGCCGAGCAGCGGCAGCCCGGCGTCGATCGCCTGCCGCGCCACCGCGACATCCAGCACGTCCTGGGCGGGGCTGACGTCGTAGCAGAAGTCGCCTCGCGGCTCGCCGTAGAGGCCGGGGTCGAGGTCGCCGCCGCCGGGAAGCACGACGCCGTCGAGGGACGCCAGTGCCGCGGCGAACCCGCCGTCGTTCATTCCGGCAGCGGTGAGCAGCACTGGTTCTCCGCCGCCCTCACGCAGCAGCTCCACAATGTACTCGAACAATCCGTTGGCTGCCGCAACGCGCGGGTCGGGATCGGCGGAGCTAGTGAGGCGGATAGGAACGCCGATGCGGGGGCGGTTGCCCAGGCCGCTGGGGGAAGTCTGCATCCTTCATTCTGCAACACGATCCGCGGACTAGGATTGCCAGATGAATGCCCGTTATCTCGTGTCCCGCAGCAGATTCATCGCCGCCGCCCCGGATGCCATCTTCGACGTGCTTGCCACGCCGGCCCTGCACAGCGAGATCGACGGTTCGGACACCGTGAAGGGTGCGCAGCCGCGCGGACCGGGACGGCTGTACCTCGGCGCCAAGTTCGGCATGCAAATGAAAATGCGGCTGAACTACAAGATCCTGAACAGGGTCTGCGAGTTCGAGGAAGGCCACCGGATCGCGTGGCGGCACTTCTACGGCCACGTGTGGCGCTACCTGCTCGATCCGGCAACAGGCCCGGACGGCACCGCCGGCACCCTGGTCACCGAACAATGGGACGCGCGGCGCGTCCGCGGCAAGAGCCTCCTGCGGCTGGCCGGCTACCTGCGCCGCCATCCGGTCAACCTGGATCAAACGCTGGCCAAGCTCGACGCCTACATGGCTGCGCACGGCGGCTTGGGTAATGTGGATGAGAGCATGAACCGCGACTGAAGGTAGGAACTGGGATGGGCCGCAGGACACTGGTCGACGATCTCGTCGACGGCCTGCTGACCGAAATCCTTGACGGAAAGCTCCAGCCCCACGGCGCCATTCCGCCGGAGGCCGACATCGCCAAGGCCTACGGCGTCAGCAGGCTGACCGTGCGCGAGGCCCTCAAGGCGCTCCGCGCGCAAAACATCCTCTACGTGAAGGCCGGCAGGGGAACCTTCGTCAATCCCACGGACAACTGGACGGGCCTGGACGCGATCTTCAAGGCAGCCTCGCACGGCAACGCGGCCGATCAAGTCTCGGTTGGCCTGATCGAGATGCGCCGCATGGTGGAAACCGGGGCGGCCGCGCTTGCCGCCACCCGCTATACCCCCGAACAGGCCGAACGGATGCGCGAATGCATCCAGGACATGAAGCGGTTCCACGAGTCCGGCGACCTGGACCGCTTCGTGGAGGCGGACATTGGCTTCCACGACGCCGTCCTGAGGGCCTCCGGCAATCCCTTTGTCCGCGCCCTGTTCGCCCAGCTGGGCCAGCTGCTGTACATGACGCGGCGCGAAACGTCGGCGGTTGACATCATCCAGGAGCACGCCATCGACTACCACCAGCGGGTCCTGGACAGCATCCTGAGCGGCGACGCCGAGCGCTCGCGGCAGGCCATGGACGCGCACATGGACCAGACCAACGCCGACTACGAACGCTACGTCCGCGGCGCCAAGGCCTGACGTCCGCCTGCGGCCCCTTGACGTAATCCGGATCACATCCTAAGCTCGTGCCTAGTTCTTGAGTCAGATGTCTGACATCTGACTCAAAGGTTGATCCTGATTCCCGCAGCCCACGCCACGCCCCGGCCCACGCCAAGCCAAGCCAAAGCCCAACCCCAGCGGCGGGCAGGACCTCTCCCACATACCCACGATTCCCGTCCCGGCAAGGCCGCCGGCGGGAACTGCACATAAGAAGGTCGATGATGACTCTGCTAAACACCAAGTCCTCCGGACTCGGCGAACTGGGTGACCGCACGCTCCGCAAGGTCCGCCGCCGCGTCATGCCGCTGATTGTCCTGCTCTACTTCGTTGCCTACCTGGACCGCAACAACGTCGGATTCGCCAAGCTCACCATGAGCGAGGACATCGGCCTCAACGCCGCCGCCTATGGCCTTGGCGCCGGCATCTTCTTCCTCGGCTACGCCCTCCTCGAAGTTCCCAGCAACGCAGGCATGTACCGGTTCGGCGCCCGGAAGTGGCTGGCCCGCATCCTGATCACGTGGGGCATTTTCGCCACCGCCATGTGCCTGGTGAACGGCGAAAGCACCTACTACATCGTCCGTTTCCTGCTGGGCGCCGCCGAGGCCGGATTCTTCCCGGCGATCCTGTTCTACCTGACGCTGTGGTTCCCCGCCGCGCAGCGCGTGACAGTGCTGGGCATCTTCATCCTCGCCCAGCCCGTCTCCAATGCACTCGGCGCCCCGGTCTCCGGGCTCCTCCTGCAGATGGACGGCGTCATGGGCCTCCAGGGCTGGCAGTGGCTCTACATCATCGAAGGCATCCCGGCCATCCTCCTGGGCCTCCTGACACCCATCCTCATGACGGACCGCCCGCGGGACGCCAAATGGCTTCAGGCCGACGAGCGCAACTGGCTCACCGCCACCATGGACGCCGAACTGGCTGCCAAATCCCAGTCCGGCAAGCACAGCTTCCTGGCCGGTCTCAAGGACAAGCGCACCCTGGTCTATTCCGCCCTGTACTTCGGCCTGGTGTGCGGGATCTACGGCCTGGGCCTGTGGATGCCCACCATCGTCGCAGCCCTCGGCAAGTTCTCCACTGCCGAGATCGGCTTCATCGTCTTCATCCCCTATGCCGTGGCCGCCGTCTTCGTCTACTTCTGGAGCAAGCGCGCAGACCGGACCGGCAAACGCGCCTGGCACGCCGCCGTCAGCATGGTCCTGGCGGGCGCTGGACTTCTGGCCGCCGGCTACCTGCTGCCCGTCAACCCCGTCCTGGCGATGATCGGCCTGACGGTCTCGGCCATGGGGATCTACGGCGCCATCGCCCCGTTCCTCTCGATGCCCTCCGCCGCCCTCACCGGCGCGGCCGCGGCCTCCGGACTCGCCCTGGTGAACTCCCTCGGAAACCTCGGCGGCTTCATCTCCCCGTACGCCGTCGGCCTCCTGAAGGACGCTACCGGCAGCAACCAGAGCGGGCTGCTGTTCCTCTCCCTCTGCCTGTGCATCACCGCGGTGGCCACCTACTTCTACGCCCGCAAGCGCCCCGAAGGCGATGCCGCCCTTGACCCCGCTGTCGCAGCGGCGGCCGCCGTCGATCCCGCCAAAGTCTCCTAACCCCGAACTCCCAGAAGGAAACCCGAGTCATGACAACCGTTACCCCTTTCCCCGCTGAACGCACCGTGGTCCTGACCGGCGCCGCGTCGGCCCGCGGCATCGGCCGCGCCGCCGCCGACCGCCTGGCCAGCGAGGGCTGGTCCATCGCGATCCTGGACATCAATGCCGAGGACGCCAGCGCCGCTGCCACCGAAATCGGGTCCAACCGGGCGGTCAAGGCCATCGGCGTCGGCGCGGACGTCTCCGACGCCGCGTCGGTGGACCGCGCCATCACCGAAATCGAGGGCTCGCTGCCCCCCATAGTGGCCCTGGCCAACCTGGCCGGGATCAGTTCCCCGACGCCGTTCATGGAAACCACGGTCGAAGAATGGGACAAGGTCTTCGCCATCAACATGCGCGGATCCTTCATCGTCTCCCAGCGCGTGCTCAAGGGCATGATCGAGCGCAGGCTCGGCAGGATCGTGAGCATCTCCTCGATTTCGGCTCAGCGCGGCGGCGGCACCTACTCCAAGGTGGCCTACAGCGCGTCCAAGGCCGGCATCATCGGCTTCACCCGTGCCCTGGCCCGCGAGGTGGGAGAATTCGGGGTCACCGTCAACGCGATCGCCCCCGGACCCATCGACACCGACATCATGGGCGGCACGCTGAGCGAGGAACGCAAAGAGCAGATGTCGGAGGGCATCATGATGGGACGGGTCGGCAGCCGCGAAGAAGTCGCGGCCCTCATCGCCTTCCTGCTCGGCCCGGACGCCGGCTACATCACCGCGGCCACGTATGACATCAACGGCGGCCTCCAGGTCTCCTGACCGCCCGTCTCCTGACCGCCCGTCTCCTACCGGTCGTCTCCTGACCGGCCGGTAGCCGCAGCCCCCGTTGCGTCATCACTTGTGGACCTGAACCCTGGAACAGGCCGCCACGCGTGACGGCGCAACGGGGGCGGAAGGCCCTGCCGGAACCGTGCCGTCGCCGATTCCCCGGCGCATCCCGATCACGGTCTAGGCTGGCTCCATGAGCGCCACCCGCAGCCTGTATCCCAGCCCCCGCACCCTGGAGGTCGAGAGCGTTGCGGGCCTCGACCGGCTGATCGCGGCCGGGGCCCGCAGCATGCAGGGCTGGCACGTCCAGTCGCTGGACCTCCGCGGCCGCCGGGCCCAACTGGAGGCGCTGGACCCGCAAGGCGCGATCTTCCTGGGCTGCACGTTCGACGGCGGCGCGGAGGACTCGCTGCGCAGCCGGGGCGCCCTCATCTTTCCCCGGCTCGAGGCTGTACCTTTCAACCCGTACCGCGGCCAGCTCTACACGCCGCAGGAACTGTATGCCGGGATCGCCACGTCACGCTATGAGGACATGCTCGACGCGCGGATCTACCAGTGGAGCATCGGGCCCGGCCAGCGCCACCGGCTCGAGGCCACCCTGGCGGCGGCGCTGCATGACCACTCGATCGGCAATGCCCTCGATGATCTGACCCGTTCGGACCTCTGCGCGGGCCGAACGATGGTGGGGGTCATGGGCGGCCATGCGGCCCGCCGCGGCACGGCCCTCTTCGAAGAG
This sequence comes from Arthrobacter sp. NicSoilB8, assembly GCF_019977355.1. NCBI lineage: Bacteria > Bacillati > Actinomycetota > Actinomycetes > Micrococcales > Micrococcaceae > Arthrobacter > Arthrobacter sp. NicSoilB8. The sequence continues at coordinate 956,460 of NZ_AP024655.1, forward strand.
GCCGCCCTGCTGGGCCGGCTGCTGGCCCGGAACAACCGTGTGGTGGCCACCGGCGGCGGCCCCGGGACCATGGAGGCCGCCAATCTGGGCGCTTTCCTCAGCGAGGCCCCGGAGCAGGATTTCCGCCGGGCCCTGGCCGACCTTGCCGCGGTACCGTCCTTCCTCCCCTCGGTGTCCGCGTGGGCGCGGGCGGCCGCCGACGTCGTCGAACGCCACCCGGAGGGGACGCCGTCGTTGGGGATTCCCACGTGGTTCTATGGCCATGAGCCGCCCAACTTCTTCGCCACGCATGTGGCCAAGTACTTCGCGAACGCCATCCGGGAAGCGGTCCTGCTTGAGCTCTGCAACGGCGGCATTGTCTTCCTGCCGGGATCCGGCGGCACGGTGCAGGAGATCTTCCAGGACGCCTGCGAGAACTACTACGGCGCCCCGGAAACCATCACACCCATGGTCCTCGTGGGGCAGGAGCACTGGCTGCGGCGGTTCCCGGCATGGCCTCTCCTGCAGAGCCTGGCCTCCGGCCGGCGGATGGAGGGCCGGATTTTCCTGGTCGACACCGTGGAGGAAGCGCTCGACGTGCTGTCGCGCTAACGAGACCGCGTCATCCGGCTACAGGTCCTTGCGGCACTGGGCGTGGCCGAGCTCGTACAGTCCGTTAAGGTCGCCGGCTGCCAGCCCGTCGGGGGATCCGATTTCCGGATACATCAGCTGGGCCGGGTCATCGACGTGCTCCAGGCCCATCACGTGGCCGAGTTCGTGCAGGATGACGGCCGTGGCGTAGGCCGCACCCTGGGTCCGGTCCAGGTCTTCCGCGATTTGCGGGGCGTCCAGTTCCAGGCTGCCGGTGACGAAGCTCTTGGGGCCGTCGCCGAAACTGAAGTGGGTGCTGCCCCCGGTGCCGATCACCGGGCCCTTGAGCTGCGGCGCCTGTTCCGGCGTGGTCCACGCGATCAGCAGCGGCGCCCACCGGTCACCGTAGCGCTCCTTCTGGTAGGGCTCACGGGTAGGCGAGGAGAGCTCGCTTGTGGGCCCGTCATTGATGAACCTGATCCCGGTGGCCTCCGAGATCGTCCGGATCGAGTCGTCTACCAGCCGTCCGGCACCCGGGGGAGCCAGGGCGGCATTGACCACGTAGTGCAGCGGCCGGCACGGCGAGTAGCCCACCGGGCTGCCGTCCTCGTTCGTTGCGAGGAACTTGTACGAGGTGCTGGCGGTTTCGGGTTTCCGGGGCGAGCCGAGGGGATTGTCCTGCTCCTCAATCCCGGGCGGGGGAGTGTCCGCCCGGGACTCTCCGGCCGGCACGGCGGGCTGGCCCGATTCCCGGCCGGACCGGGGCGCCGCCTTCGGGTCGGCGCCCTGGTTGTGTCCTGGGTTCTGCCCGGCGTTGTGACCCGTGTTCTGCCCCGCTCCGCGGGAGACCTCAAAAAGCCCCGTGAACCGGGGGTCGCCGTAGATGAGCCCGGCCGCGAGGAAGGCCGCGCCGGCGATCACGGCAGCGGCGGCAAGGTTTCTGATCACCCGCAGCGCCGTGGCGGGGCGGCTGTGCCGCGGCCCGCGGTCCCTGAATTCGGGACTTTCCACTAGCCGACCACGGCGCCAAACACCATGCCCAGCAGGTACGTAACGCCGGCGGCGCCCATGCCGATGGCCAGCTGGCGCAGCCCGCGCGTGGTGGGGGAGGTGCCGGACAGAAGGCCCACGACGCCGCCGGTGAGCAGCAGGGCCAGGCCCACGAGCGTGGCTGACACTACCAGCGCGGCAATCCCTGTCATGCCCAGCAGGAAAGGAATGATGGGCACAACCGCGCCGGAGGCAAAGAAGCAGAAGCTCGACGCCGCCGCGCCCCACGCGGTGCCGACGGCCTCATGCTGGTCCTCGGTTTCCGGGAGTTCGGGCTGCAGGGACAGGCTCGGATCACAGTCGCAGTCCAGCAGGCCCATGCGCTCCGCGACGCGGTGTTCGGCGGCCTCCCGGGACATGCCGCGCGCCAGGTACACGAGCAGGAGTTCGTTGTGCTCGATGTCCAGCAGCGGAGCCGCCGCCAACGTGATCTGGGTGGGACGGGTGGCGGCGAGAAGCTCGCGCTGTGAACGCACGGAGATAAATTCGCCGGCTCCCATGGACAGCGCACCGGCCAGCAGTCCGGCGACACCGCTGAGGAGCACCACCTGGCTTCCGACGCCCGAGGCCGCCATGCCCATGACGAGGGACAGGTTGCTGACCAGCCCGTCGTTGGCGCCGAAGACCGCGGCCCGGAAGGTTCCGGCCAGCCGGTTGCGGCCCCGGGTGGCCAGCCCGCGGACCACTTCTTCATGGATCTGCTCGTCGGCGACCATGGCCGGCGTGGCGGACGGGTCGTTCGCGTACGGGGAACGGCTCTCCGCCCGCTGCGCCAGGGCCAGGACGAAGACCGAGCCGAAGTGGCGGGCCAGGAAGCCCAGGAACCGGCTCCGGAGCGAGGCATGCCGGTCCTTGCCGGCGTGCTCGCCCAGCAGCTGGAGCCAGTGCGCCTCGTGGCGTCCCTCGGCCTCGGCCAGGGCGAGCAGGATGGCACGCTCCTCGCCGCTGCGGTTCTGCGCAAGATCGCGGTAGACGGCGGCCTCGGCGCGCTCATCGGCAAGATACTGGCGCCAGCGCTTGATGTCCGCGGCGCTTGCCGTCGTGCCGTTCGTCGTGCCGTGCGTCGAGCCGGGACCGGAGCTTGGAGCGGCGCCCGGTTCGGAGGAGGCCTGCGGCGGGGCAGGGCGCGGGTCCGCTTTATGGACCGAAGAGGCGTGTGTCGGGGGATGCTGCTGAGAATCGTTGTGGTCCGATTCGGTGTGCTGAGACACGAAAAAACTCCTGGGTTTGGTCGGGCATGGTCCGGCCCCATTGCGACTCCAGAGTACCGCGTAATTCCGCGCGTTTCCGGTCGGCCGCCCTCAGCGGAAAGTTTAGGGACCCCGTAACCGGCGGGCTCCGGCGGGGCCGCCCGCTCATAGTTTCCGGAAGCGATTGCCAGCCCTTGACCGGCCGCGCACACGGTGCTCGAATGAAACCCAGGGCAGGCTCTCCGGGGCCCTTGCCGCCACCGAAGTCACACGGAGGTTGCCATGGACAACATCGGCTCTAGCCCAATCCAGCCGGCCCGGGATTCCCTCGAATCCGATCCCGCCTACGACTACGCCGAGGACGCACCCGTGAGTGCTGGCGCGGAGACTGAGGAGGAAGAGCTCCTCGAAGAGGCCGACCGACTGGTTCCCCTGGACGCGGAGGACTTTCTGGGCGATGAGAAACCGGTAGTGCCGCTGGAAGGCGAGGAATTCCTGGAACCCGAGGAAAATGAGTGATTCCCCCGCCCGCTTCTGAGTGCATTAACTTCTGAGTGCATTAACTTCTGCGTGCATTAACGTCTGAATGCATTAACGTCTGAATGCATTATCCTCTGAGCGGATTAAAGCCCGACGGCGGCGCCCCCGGAAAGGGGAGCGCCGCCGTCGGGCTCTAATCTGGTTAGCTCTTAACCTGGTCGCTCGCGATCAGGACTTTAGTGGGTCAGGACAGGAGCCTGTTCCTCCTCGGCTGCGCCGCCGGCGACCCGCCGGTGCCAGTTCTGCATGACTGCAGGATCCGTCGGCTTGGTCAGCAGCGACACCGCGATGTAGACGACCGCCGAGGCCACGAGGCCGTAGTAGATCGGCTCGTTGGCGTAGATGCCGTCGAGCGGAACCTCGGCATTGATTTCCAGGATGATCATGGTCCCGAGCGTGATGACCGAGCCGACTGCCATGGACGCCGCGGCGGCAACGCCGGTGCCGCGCTTCCACACCAGGCCGCCGAGAATGGCCACGAGCAGGCCGCCCACAAGGATGTCGTAGGCAATGGTCAGGGCGGCGACGACGTCCTTGGTGATGATGGCGATCACGATCGCCACGACGCCGAGGCCCAGGACCCACATGCGGTTGGCCTTGACGTCGTGCTCCGGGTTGTCGGTGTCGTCGGTGTTGACGGTCTTACCGAACCAGCCGGCGACGAACGGCAGCACGTCGGCGCGGGCCACGGTGGCGGCCGCGATCAAGGCGCCGGAGGCGGTGGACATCATGGCGGCCACGGCAGCGGCAAGCACGAGGCCGCCGATGCCGATGGGCAGCAGGTGGGTGGCGACCTCGGCGTAGACAACGTCCTTGCCGAGGGCCTTGACGTCAATCTGCGGCAGCGCGACGCGGGCGCCGAGGCCGATCAGGGCGCCGGCCGCACCGTAGAGGATGCAGTAGATGCCGGCCGTGGCGCCGCCCCAACGGGCCACCTCAGGCGTCTTGGCGGTGAACACACGCTGCCAGATGTCCTGGCCGATCAACAGGCCGAGGGTGTAGACCACGAAATACGTGATGATGGTCTGGACGCCGATGCCGTCGATCTGGAAGAAGCTGGCGTCAACACGGGCCCGGATGCCCTCAAAACCGCCCGCGGCGTTGAGCGTGAACGGCAGCATCAGGAGGAAGATGCCGACCGTCTTGATGACGAACTGGACCTGGTCGGCCAGCGTGATGGACCACATGCCGCCGATGGTCGAGTAAATCAGCACGATTGCCCCGCCGACGGCGATCGCGAGCGCGCGGTCCCAGCCGAACAGCACCACGAAGATGGTGGCGTAGGCGCCGGTGGAGGTGGCGCAGAGCATGAGCGTGTAGGCGAGCATGACGATGCCGGAGGTCTGCGTGGCATTGCTGCCGTAGCGCAGGGTCAGCATCTGGGAGACGGTGTAGATTTTCAGCTTCTGGATGGTGCTGGCGAAGAGCAGGCTCAGCAGCAGGACGCCGGCGCCGATTGCGACCACGAGCCACATGCCGGAGATGCCGAACTTGTAGCCCAGGCCCACGCCGCCGACCGTCGAGGCGCCGCCCAGGACGACGGCGGCCATGGTGCCGGTGTAGAGAAACGGGCCCAGGCGGCGGCCGGCGACGAGGAAGTCGCTATTGTTTTTGGTGCGGGACTTGCCCCACCATCCGAACGCCAGCATGGCGAGCAGATACACCACCACAATGGCGATGTTGACGAAACTTGCGTCCATAAAAGGGCTCCTTGGAGCGGGTTGGCAGCGTGCGCGGGCATTGCCGGGCCTCAACGATGCGTTTGGCAAGACTGACGCTGCGTGACGTGGTTGGAGGAGGATGTCCGTCGGACCCTCCGGTGTTGCCGAATAGATTGCCCAATAGGCAACACATGTTGCCAAAGGGTATGTTGTGATTCCGGTAACAGTCAAGGCGCAATGCGCGTCGCCGCCGCATCCGCGTCACGAAGCCCCGCTCCCGCTAGGATTGCTCCAATGATGGGGCCAAGCGGCCGGCCGTGAAAGGTTCCTAGATGAAGGCTCTACCAGTTGAACCGAGCAACGTTCCCGTTGCCATCGGTTCGCGGATCCGCGCCGCCCGGCAGTCGCAGCGGCTCACCATAGAGCAGGTCGCCGACGCCACCGGGCTCACCAAGGGATTCCTCAGCCGGGTCGAGCGGGACCTCACCTCGCCCTCGGTCGCCTCGCTGGTGACCCTGTGCCAGGTCCTGTCGATCTCGATCGGCGACCTTTTCGCCGCCCCGGAAACCCACCTCACCAAGCAGAACGAGGGCCCGCGGATCTCGCTCGGGGGTGAGGGGATCGTCGAGCGCCTGCTGACCGCGCGCTCCGAGCGCAGGGTCCAGATCATCCAGGCCGTGATTGAGCCCCGCGGCCGTGGCGAGTCCGAACTCTATGCCGTGGACTGCGATGTCGACGTCCTGCATGTGGTCAAAGGCAGCATCCGGCTGATCCTCACCAACGAGGAATTCGAGCTCGGCACCGGGGACACCGTGACGTTCCCGGGCCGGGAACCCCACACCTGGGTCAACCCCACGGACGACGCCGTCGAGGTCCTGTGGGTGCTCGTGCCGGCTGCCAGCAGGTAAGGCCACAACCACGGAAATGACCGTTCCGGAAGTAACCACCATGGCCAAGCCGGAAACATACAGGACGAGCTTAAGCCGCTCGCGTCATCAACTGGGGGATTCCATGAACCGCAAGAACGTCTTTCCGTCGCTGGCAGTGGCCGCCGCGCTCGCCGCCGCCCTCGGCCTTAGCTCCTGCGCCGCGGCGGGCCAGAAGGCCGGCGAGACGGGCCCGGCCAGCGCCGCAGCGACCGCCCCGACGCAGCAGGAGTCCGGCCCCGCCGCATCGGCCGAGCCCACCGCCACGGCCGCCACGCCGGCACCCACCCCCACCGCCGCGGCGCCGACCGCCAGTGCCGCGCCGACTGCCAGTGCAGTGGCCGGCGTGAAGACCTTCACCTTCCCGGACGGGCACCTGTCCTTTTCGTACCCGAGCAACTGGTCCATCCGGATGGTCGGCTCGGCCGAAAACGCCGCCAAATTGCGGGGCGTGCAGGCCGTCATTGCAGACGCCACGGGCAACGAGCTGGCGTCCGTCACCAGCAGCACGAGCGCAAGCAGCGCATCCGGTCCCGTAGCCCGCACTGTCCTGGACGCCGCCCCGGTTCCGGGGCTGAAGGACGTGGACGGCGAGCAGCTTGCCTTCGGGTTCGCTTTTGATTCCTTCGCCGACCAGTCGGACTTCCACATGGGGGTCCGCAAAGAACGCGACTTCGCGCCCGGAGTCACCGACGCCGGTTACTCCCACGTCCAGTTCCCCAACGGCGGAGCCGAAGCCAAGGTGCTCTTCGGCAGTCCCGCGTTCGCGTCCGTCGACGCCGCGCGGACCTGGATGACCACGGAACAGTACAGCCAGCTCAAGCGCCTGCTCCTCAGCCTCAAGTACAGCTGACCGCCACTGGGCCGTGGTGAGATTTACGTCACATTCCGGCAATCTGCCGGAAACGGCAAATTCATGCCCGGGCCCATCCCGTAACGTGCCCGCAAAAAGAGGTACGCCTTCCTGAAACACACCGTGGGTAGCGTCATCTGCGGGGGGACGTCCAACAGTCCCAAGAACGTCACATGGTCTCGCCTAATCGGCGCCCTCGGAGCGCCGGCACTCGAGGAAGGCTCCCGCGATGAATTTCTCTGTTCTTGCAGTAGGAATGGATGTAGATCCCCAGGCCCTTGACCCCGGATCGACGGCGTGGATGCTCACCGCGTCCGCCCTCGTCCTGCTGATGACCCCCGGGCTCGCCTTCTTCTACGGCGGGCTCGTCAGGATGAAATCCGTCCTCAACATCATGATGATGAGCTTCGGCGCCATGGGCGTGGTGGCCGTGGTCTGGGCCCTGTGGGGCTACGGGATGGCGTTCGGCCCGGATACGCTGGGCGGCTTCGTCGGCGATCCCTTCACCAACTTCGGCCTCAGCGGGCTGACCGCCAGCATTGGCTCCAAGGCGGCCGGCCTGCCGGACATGGTGTTCATCGGCTTCCAGGCCACGTTCGCCATCATTACCGTGGCGCTGATCAGCGGGGCGGTGGCCGAGCGCGTCCGGTTTGGACCCTGGCTCCTCTTTGCCGCCCTCTGGGTCACCCTTGTCTACGCTCCGATCGCGCACTGGGTGTGGGGCGGCGGCATCTTCGGGCCCACCGGCATCATCGGCAGCAAGATCTCGGCCCTGGACTTCGCCGGCGGCACGGTGGTTCATATGAACGCCGGCATTGCCGGGCTCATGCTCGCGGTGGTGCTGGGCAAGCGTCTCGGCTTCATGAAGGACCCCAACATCCGCCCGCACAACCTGCCGTTCGTCATGCTTGGGGCGGGACTCCTTTGGTTCGGCTGGTTCGGCTTCAACGCCGGTTCGGAACTCGCCGCCGACGCCACGGCCGCCCTGGCCTGGACCAACACGCTGCTTGCCACCAGCGCCGCCCTGCTGGGCTGGCTGTTCGTGGAGCGGCTGCGGGACGGGCATGCCACCTCGCTCGGCGCCGCCTCGGGAGCCGTCGCGGGACTCGTGGCCGTCACCCCGGCCTGCGGGTTCGTGGACCCCATCGGGGCCATCCTGATCGGCACCGTCGCCGGGGTCGTGTGCGCGCTCGCCGTCGGGCTGAAGTTCAAGATCGGGCTGGACGACTCCCTGGACGTCGTGGCCGTGCACTTCGTCGGCGGCCTGTGGGGCACCCTGTCTCTGGGGTTCTTCGCACTTCCGTCCGCCAAGACCGGCGGCGGACTGTTCTACGGCGGTGGCCTGGCGCAGTTCTGGCCGCAGATTCTCACCGCGCTGATTGTCACGGCGTGGAGCGCCGTCATGACCACGCTGATCGGCTTCGCGATCCACAAGACCATCGGCATGCGCGTCTCCGAGGCTGACGAGCTCTCCGGCATCGATGTGACCGAACACGCCGAGACGGCTTACGAGCTCCTCATGGTCGGCGGCAGCTTCCATCCCGGCGACCCGCACGCCAAGGCTGATGCCGTAGTGGCCCAGGCTCCGGCCCAGTCCGAAAGTGAGGCCGTTCGCGGCAAGGTGTCGACATGAAGCTCGTCACGGCCATCGTCCGGCCGGACAGGGTCGATGCCGTCAGCGCGGCCCTGGAGCGGTTTGGAGTCAACGGCCTGACCGTGAGCCAGGCCAGTGGCTACGGCCGGCAGCGCGGCCACACCGAGGTCTACCGGGGCGCCGAATACAACTCCGACCTGCTGCCCAAGATGAGGCTGGAAGTGCTGGTCAACGAGGACGCCCTGGGCGGCGTCATGGCCGCCATTGAAGAGGGCGGGCGCACGGGCCGCTTCGGCGACGGCAAGATATGGATCATTGACGTATGTGACGCCGTCCGCGTCCGGACGGGGGAGCGGGGCGCCTCTGCGATCGCCTGAGGGGCCCGCGCCTTCGCGCCTCAGGTAAACAAATGATGCGCAATGAGAAACTTCGAGTGTATGATGGCTGTCACAACCGTCGGTCAATCCTCGAAGGAGAGGCTTCTTTTGGAAGAGCTGCGCATCGAGGCCAATGGCAACCTTGGCCCCATCGATTCATCCCGCATCCCGCGCTATGCCGGGGCTGCCACCTATGCCCGCCTTCCGCGGCTGGACCAGGTGGCCAGGGCCGACGTCACCGTGGTCGGCGTGCCTTTCGACTCCGGCGTCTCGTACCGCCCGGGTGCCCGCTTCGGGGCCAACCACGTCCGTGAGGCCAGCCGGCTGCTGCGGCCGTACAACCCGGCCTGGGACGTGAGCCCCTTCGAGACCATCCAGGTGGCGGACGCCGGCGACATGGCTGTCAACCCGTTCAACATCAACGAGGCCATCGAAACCATCCAGCAGAACGCCCTGGACCTGACGGCCTCCGGCAGCAAGCTGCTGACCCTCGGCGGTGACCACACCATCGCCCTGCCGCTGCTGCGCGCCGCCGCCGAGCGCGCCGGCGGGCCGATTGCCATGCTGCACTTCGATGCGCACCTGGACACCTGGGACACCTACTTCGGCGCCGAGTACACGCACGGCACCCCCTTCCGCCGCGCCGTCGAGGAAGGCATCCTGGACACCGAGGCCATCAGCCACATCGGCACCCGCGGCCCGCTCTACGGCAAGAAGGACCTCGACGACGACCACCGCTTCGGCTTCGGCATCGTCACCTCCGCGGACGTCTACTACCAGGGCGTGCTGGAGACGGTGGCCAAGGTCCGGGACCGGATCGGCAACCGCCCGCTTTACATTTCGGTGGACATCGACGTCCTTGACCCCGCGCACGCGCCGGGCACCGGCACGCCGGAAGCCGGCGGCATCACGAGCCGCGAACTGCTGGAAATCATCCGCGGTTTCCGCGGCATGAACCTGGTGGGGGCCGACGTCGTCGAGGTCGCCCCCGCGTACGACCATGCCGAGATCACCGGCGTTGCGGCCAGCCACGTCGCGTACGAGCTCGTGACCCTGATGGCGGACCGCGCCGTCGAAGGCGACCGCTTCGGCGCCCCGAACGGCTACGCCGCTCAGGCGCTCGGCCAGGAATCCCGCCGCCCGGCCGGATTCGGCTCCCCGGTGGCTTCGCCGGTGGCTTCGCGATGACCGGCGTGCGCAACGGCGGCGACCTCGTCGTCGAAACACTCGAAGCGCTTGGCGCGAAGACGGTGTTCGGCATCCCGGGCCAGCATGCCCTGGGCCTGTTCGACGCGATGGGCCGCGGGAACCTGCAGTTTGTCTCGTCCCGGGTGGAAAACAACTCGGCCTTCGCCGCGGACGGGTACTCCCGCGCCACGGGCGAGGTCGGCGTGCTGTTCCTCTCCACGGGCCCGGGCGCGCTGACGTCCCTGGCCGGGCTGCAGGAGGCCTACGCCACCGGCGTGCCGATGGTGGTCGTGGCGAGCCAGATCCCGCTGGAAGGGCTCGGCGCGCGGCGCAAGGGCATGCTGCACCAGCTCGATGACCAGAAGGCCTCGGCCGCGAACGTCACCAAGTCCCAGCGGCTGATCCAGCACGCCTCCGGCATCCCGTCGGCCATCCAGGACGCCTGGACCGAGGCGATTTCCTCGCCGCAGGGCCCGGTGTGGCTCGAAATCCCGCAGAACGTGCTCCTGGACCCGATCATGGTGCCTCCCGTGGAGGATGCCCTCGCCGAGGCCGCGGACAACCCGCCCCGCGTGGAACTGGTCCGCGAGGCCGTGAAATGGCTTGCGGGGGCGGAACGTCCCGCGATCATCGCCGGCGGCGGCACCCGCCGCGGCCGGGCCGAGAAATCCCTGCTCTCGATCGCGGAGAAGCTGCGGGCGCCGGTGATCTGCACGCCCGGCGGCAACGGCGCGTTCCCGTGGAACCATGAGCTCTCGCTCCAGGCATGGATCGAGGACCGGTACATGACCGAGCTGCTCGAGGACGCCGACGTCCTGATCGTGATCGGCTCCTCGCTCGGGGAAGTGACCTCGAACTACTTCACCTTCGAACCGCGCGGCCGGATCATCCAGATCGACGCCGAACCCCGCGTCCTGGAATCCAACCGGCCCGGCCTGGGCATCCGGGCCGACGCCGGCCAGGCCCTCGCCGCCCTGGACTCTGCCCTCGACTCCGCACTCCAGCTGGAGCAGGAAACGGCTGCCAGCTGGCACGGCACCGCCCCCGAGGTGCTCGTCAAGGACACCCTGGCCAAGGTCAGGGCCCGGCTCGAATCCCAGGACCTGGCCAAGGAACTGGCATTCATGGCCGACATCCGCGAGGCCGTGCCCTCGGGCATGCAGACGTTCTGGGACATGACGATCTCGGCCTACTGGGCTTGGAGCTGTTGGGACGCCCGCGAGGGCCAGTTCCACTCCGCGCAGGGCGCCGGCGGGCTGGGCTTCGGCTTCCCCGCCGCGATCGGCGGCGCAGTCGGCCTCGAAACCACCGGCAAGACCGGCCGCTCGGCGAGGGTGCTCGCGGTCTCCGGCGACGGATCGGCCATGTACTCCATCTCGGAGCTCGCCACCGCCAAGCAGCACAACGTCCCGGTCACCTGGCTGATCGTGGACGACGGCGGCTACGGCATCCTGCGCGAGTACATGGTTGGCGCGTTCGGCAAGGCCACGGCCACCGAGCTCGCCCGGCCCGACTTCGTCAAGCTTGCCGAGGCCTTCGGCGTCCCGGCCGTCCGGGTCGCCCCCGAGGACATCGGGGACGCCCTCAGGGCCGGCTTTGCGGCGGACGGCCCCAACGTCGTCGTCGTAGAAACCCTGCTCAAGATGTTCGGCCCCACCCACCTGGCCACCTAAGCGGCCCGGCCGCCTAAACGGACCGCCACCAGGCCGCCCCGGCACCGCCACGCAACTCCACCGCAGCAGCGCTTAACCGCAACACCGCAACACCGCAACACCGGCGTGGACCCGTCGGTCTGCCCCTCACCGTGAGGGGCTGACCGGCCGGTCCGCGTCACGCGTTTAAGGGCCTTTGAAGCACGCGCCCGGCCACTCCAACGGCCCCTTCAGGGCCACTCCAACGGCCCCTTCAGGGGCACCCCGGCGGCCCCTCCAGCGGCCCTCTTGTGCCCATGGCACAAAGGGTTAGTTTCCCAAAGTAACCAATTTAGGTATATAGTTGCCTGGGGCAAACAAAAGAGGGGTGTCCATCATGTCAGTTGAATCCAACGCTGCAGCAAAACTCGTCTACCAGATCTTCGACCTCCAGCGCGCGGTCCGCTGCGTCGCCGCCGCCAACCTGCGCGGACAGGACACCGGCGTGGCCCTGCAGGGCGTTCTGCGCTTTGTGGGGGAAGGCGAATCCCGGGCCACGCACCTGGCGGAGCGGCTCGGCGTCAGCGCCCCGGTCCTGAGCCGGCACATCGCCGAACTCGAAGAGCAGGGCTATGTGGTCCGCAGGCCGGACCCCGAGGACGGCCGCGCGCAGCTGATCGCCCTGTCGGCCTCCGGCGCGGAGAAGCTGCGCATCATCGAGGACCAGCGCACGGCAACCATCCAGGGCCTGCTGCAGGACTGGAGCCAGGACGACGTCGAACTGACGGCGCGCACCCTCAAGAAACTTGCTGAGTCCCTCAGGACCTCAGCCCGGGCAACGACGGCCGGAACCACGAATACGACCGAAATTGTTGAGGAGTAAATACATGGCAAGCCACGCTGCCGCCACAGGGTCGGACACTGCGCCGTTGAACACGGCCCCGTCGGAGAATCCAACGGCGGTGCCCCGCGCATCCCAGCCCGCCGCGCCACCCGCTGCGATGACCCACCGCCAGATCATGGAAGCACTCACGGGCCTGCTGGCGGCGTTCTTCACCGCCATCCTGAGCAGCACAATCGTCGCCAACGCGCTGCCCACCATCATGTCCGAGCTCAAGGGAACCCAGACCGACTTCGCCTGGGTGATCACGGCAGCACTCCTGGCCAACGCGGCCACCACCCCGATCTGGGGCAAGCTGGCGGACCTCTTTAACAAGAAGGTCCTCGTCCAGCTGAGCATCGTGATCTTCGTGGCTGGCTCCGTCATGGCAGGCCTGTCCGAGACCATCCCGCTGCTGCTGACCGCCCGCGTCATCCAGGGCATCGCCATGGGCGGCCTCACCGCCCTGGCCCAGGCCATCATCGGCTCGATGATCCCGCCGCGTGACCGCGGAAAGTACTCCGGCTACATGGGCGGCGTCATGGCCGTGGGCACCGCCGGCGGCCCGCTGCTCGGCGGCTTCATCGTCGACAGCCCGCTCGGGTGGCGCTGGACCTTCTTCGTCTGCGTCCCGCTCGCCGTCGTCGCCCTCATCCTGCTGCAGATCACGTTGAAGATCGAGCACGTCAAGCGCCCCGCCAAGATTGACTGGCTCGGCTCCATCCTGTTGACCTCCGGCGTCAGCCTGCTGCTCATCTGGGTCTCCTTCGCCGGCAACCCCGACTACTACGACTGGTGGTCATGGCAGTCAGTGGCCATGGTGGGCGGCGGCGTCCTGCTCCTGGGCCTGCTGGTGCTGGTGGAATCCCGCGTGGCCCAGCCCATCATCCCGCTCAAGATCATCTCGGAGCGGACCACAGCCCTGGCGATCCTCGCCTCGGTAGCCGTCGGCGTGGGCATGTTCGGCTCCTCGACATTCCTGGGCCAGTACTTCCAGGTGGCCCGCGGCGCCACACCCACGGAGGCCGGCCTGCTCACGCTGCCCATGATCGCGGGCAACCTCATCGGCTCGGTCGCCTCGGGCATGCTCATCAGCCGCACCGGCAAGTGGAAGCGCTACCTGATCGCCGGCGCCGTCCTGCTGATCGGCGGCCTCGGCCTGGCCGGCAGCATGGACCACACCACCGACCTGTGGATGACCGGTATCTACACGGCCATCCTCGGCCTCGGCCTGGGCCTGCTGATGCAGAACCTCGTCCTCGCCGTCCAGAACACGGTCCAGGCCAAGGACATCGGCACGGCCAGCGCCTCGGTTGCCTTCTTCCGGTCCGTCGGCGGAGCAATCGGCGTCTCGGTCCTCGGCGCGGTCCTGGGCAACCGGGTCAAGGAGCTCGTCGTGGAGGGGCTCGCTGCCTCCGGTATCCAGGTGCCGGCCGGATCGGCAGGGGCCAGCATGGACCTCAAAGACATGCCGGCACCGATCCGCGACATCATGCGTGCCGCATACGGTGACGCGATTGCCGAGGTCTTCCTGATCTCGGCCATCATTGGCCTCGTGGCGCTGGTGGCCATCCTGTTCATCAAGGAACGCCCGCTGCGCCGCACGGTTGACATCCGGCCGGAGCCTGCAGAGCACGCAGGGGACGCCGCAGCCGATGCCGCCGCAGCCCAAACAGCACTGTCCGGTGTCTCCACGACTGCTGTGGGAAACACTTTGCGGAACAACCCGGACGACGCCGCCAAAGTCGCCTCGGCCTCGGCCTCGGCCTCGGCCGCAACGGGCAGCGGCGCCGGCATGGTGGACTTGGACCGGGAGTTCATCGAGGTCCTCAGCCGGGAGCGTGCCGAATCCCGGTTCCCCGACGCCGCGCGACGGGAGGCCGGGTTGGTTTCCGATCCTGCTTCCCGCCCGGGGGAGTCCGGCGCGGAGCGTGCCGACGAGAGGGAGGGCGCCCGCCAGCGGGCCCGGACCCTCGTAGCCGGTGACCGGCCCGAGGCCGCCGACGTGGTCCCCGTGTTGCTGCAGACCCAGCAGATGCTGGCCGAACAGCAGCTCCAGCTGGCCGACGCCCTGCGCGCCGTGTACGAACAGGCTGCCGAGCAGCGTGCGATTGCGGAGGAACAGGCCCGTGTGGCCAGGGAGCTCACAGCCGTGCGCCGGCACCTTGCCAAACAGCGCAAGATGCAGCGCGCGGCGGCGGACTACATCGCCACGCACGGCCGGCACCGGACCGAATAGCGTCCGGACTGGTTCCCGGGCAGGACCGAACAGGCCGAATCGCCGGTCCCCGGTTTCCAGCGGCCCCGGTTCTTGAAACCCCGGTTTCCAATGGCCCCGCGGCTGCCCCTTGGGCTGCCGCGGGGCCTTGCCGCGGCCGGAGCAGTGCCGCGGGACGCGTCGACGGGCGCGTAAATGTACACCGTTTGGATGATATTCAGTGTCCCGTGTTCCACCCGGGCGGGGGATTTCGTAGAGTTGGATCGCTATTGCTGTCGGACCTGTGGGCTAGTCTCTCCAAGTAGCTCTCCAACACACTTCACTATTCGGTTTTTCCATACTTTCGGTCTTCCTAGAATTAGGCCTTCCTAAGGACTCGTGGGCATGCTTGTCACCCTCATGCGGCGCTATTCCAAGCCGTATCTGCCATACATCGCGGCTGTGGTCATCTTCCAGCTGGCGTCGACCATCGCGGCGTTGTATCTCCCCAGCCTCAATGCCCAGATCATCGATGAGGGCGTCTCGCGCGGCGACACGGACTACATCTGGCGCACCGGCGGTGTGATGCTCGGCGTCGCCCTGGTCCAGGTGGCCACCGCGATCGCCGGCGTCTACTTCGGCTCGAAGGCCGCCATGGCATTCGGCCGGGACCTGCGCCGCGGCGTCTTCCGCAAGGTCAGCAGCTTCTCGGCGCGCGACGTCAACGTCTTCGGCGCCCCCACCCTGATCACGCGCGGCACCAACGATGTCCAGCAGGTCCAGATGCTCATGCTGATGGCCCTGAACTTCATGGTGGCTACCCCCATCATGTGCATCGGCGGCATCTTCATGGCCCTGCGCGAGGACCTCAACCTGTCCTGGCTCGTCTGGGTTTCGGTGCCCCTGCTCGTGGTCGTGGTGGGCTACCTCGTGGTCCGCCTCATGCCGCTCTTCCGTTCCATGCAGCAGAAGATCGACCGGCTCAACGGTGTCCTCCGCGAGCAGATCATCGGCATCCGCGTGGTCCGGGCTTTCGTCCGCGAGCCCCACGAGGCCGGGCGCTTCGGCGCAGCCAACAAGGACCTCACCGACGTCTCGCTGAAGATCGGCTCCCTGTTCGTCCTGATGTTCCCCGCCATCGGCATGATCCTGCACATCTCCACCGCCGCCGTGCTGTGGTTCGGCGGCCAGCGCGTCGATGCCGGCGAGATGCAGGTGGGCTCGCTGACAGCCTTCCTGCAGTACCTCCTGCAGATCCTCATGGCCGTCATGATGGGCACGTTCATGGCCATGATGATTCCCCGCGCCTCGGTCTGCGCCGACCGCATCGGGGAAGTGCTCGACGTCGAACCCTCCCTCCACGCTCCGCTCACCCCGGTGGCGCCCGCAGCAAAGGCCGGCCGGGTGGAGTTCCGGAACGTCACCTTCGCCTACCCCGGCGCCGAGGCGCCCGTGCTGAGCAACATCAGTTTCACGGCCGAACCCGGCCAGACGGTCGCGATCATCGGCTCCACCGGCGCCGGCAAGTCGAGCCTGCTGGCCCTGCTGCCGCGGCTCTACGACGCCGAATCGGGGGAGGTCTTGCTCGACGGCGTCCCCGTCACCCAACTGGACCGGGCCGAGATCACGCAACGGGTCGCCATGGTGCCGCAGCGGCCTTATCTGTTCTCCGGAACCATTGAGCACAACCTGCGCTTCGGCAAGCCCGAGGCTACTGACGAGGACCTGTGGGAGGCGCTGACCGTTGCCCAGGCCGCGGACTTCGTGAGCGATAAGAAGGGCGGCCTCGACTCGCGGATCGCCCAGGGCGGCACCAACGTCTCCGGCGGCCAGCGGCAGCGGCTGTGCATTGCCCGCGCCCTGGTCACTGAACCCAAGGTCTTCCTGTTTGACGACTCGTTCTCCGCCCTTGACGTCGCCACGGACGCCAGGCTCCGCCGGGCGCTCAAGGCCAAGACGGCCGACGCCACCGTGATCATCGTCGGCCAGCGGGTGTCCACCATCGCCGATGCGGACCAGATCCTCGTGCTGGAGAACGGCAGGATCGTGGACCGCGGAACACATGAGGAACTGTTGGAAAGCTCCAGCACCTACCAGGAAATCGTCGAATCCCAGTTGAGCGCGGAGGCAGTGGCATGAGCACCAACGAGAAAGTCTCCGCCGCGCCGGCCCGGGCAACGGACACCGTGACTGCCGGGGCCACCGCAGCGGACGTGACAGACGAAGATTTCCTCGAGGAGGAGTACACGCCCGGCGAAGCCGACGGCGGCATGTTCGGCGCCGTGCCGGCCAAGAAGGCCCAGCACTTCTGGCCCTCGGCCAAACGGCTCATGGGACTCCTGAAACCCGAGCGTGCCGGCATCATCGTGGTGCTCGCGATGGTGACGGTCGCCGTCGTCCTCAATGTCATCGCCCCCCGGATCCTGGGCCAGGCGATGGACGTGATCTTCGCCGGCGTGGTCGGCAAGCAGTTGCCGGCCGGGGCCACCAAGGAAGAATTCATCGCCGGACTGCGCTTCCAAGGCCAGGACAACTTTGCCGACATGCTGGCCAAGATGGACGTGGTGCCGGGCGCGGGCATCGATTTCCAGAAGCTCGCGTTCCTCATCAGCGTGGTCCTGGTGATGTACTTCGTCGCCAACATCTTCTTGTGGCTGCAGGGCTACGTCCTGAACGTGCTGGTCATGCGCGTGGTCCGCAAGCTCCGCGATGATACCGAGAAGAAGCTCAACCAGCTGCCGCTAGGCTACTTCGATACCCGCCAGCGCGGCGACATCCTCTCCCGTGTCACGAACGACGTCGACAACATCCAGCAGGCGCTCCAGCAGGCCTTCGCGCAGCTCGTGAACTCGGCCCTGACGGTCCTCGGCATCGTGATCATGATGTTCATCGTGTCCTGGCAGCTGGCCCTGATCGCCCTCGTCGCGCTCCCGCTCTCCGGGGTGGCCGCAGGCATCATCGGCGCCCGCAGCCAGAAACTTTTCGCCGCCCAGTGGAAGAACACCGGGGAGCTCAACGGCCAGATCGAGGAATCCTTCTCCGGCCACGACCTCGTCCGTGTCTTCGGCCGCGACGCCGACATGCTGGCCCGCTTCGACGAGCGCAACGAGGAGCTCTACAAGGCCAGCTTCGGCGCCCAGTTCGTGTCCGGCATGATCATGCCGGTCATGCAGTTCGTCTCCTACCTCAGCTACGTGGGGATCGCCGTCGTCGGCGGCCTGCGCGTGGCCTCGGGGGGCATGAGCCTGGGCGACGCCACTGCTTTCATCCAGTACTCGCGCGAGTTCACCCAGCCGCTGGGGCAGATGGCCGGGATGGCCAACATGCTGCAGTCCGGCGTCGCCTCGGCCGAGCGGGTCTTCGAATTCCTCGACGCCGACGAACAGGAAGCCGAAACCGCCACCGAGCACCTCCCGGCCAAGACGGACGGGCACGTCGAGTTCAGGCACGTCACCTTCAGCTACTCGCCGGACAAGCCGCTGATCGAGGACCTGTCCTTCACCGCCGAGCCCGGACACACCGTGGCAATCGTCGGACCGACCGGGGCGGGCAAAACCACGCTCGTCAACCTGGTGATGCGCTTCTACGAACTGAACGCCGGCAGCATCACCCTGGACGGCGTGGACATCACCCGGCTGAGCCGCTCGGAGCTGCGCGCCAAGGTCGGCATGGTGCTGCAGGACGCGTGGCTGTTCGGCGGAACCATCTACGAGAACATCCGTTACGGCAAGCTGGACGCCACGGAAGAGCAGATCATGGCGGCGGCCAAGGCCACCTTCGTGGACCGTTTCGTCCGCGCGCTGCCGGACGGCTACAACACGGTCATTGACGAAGAAGGCAACAACGTCAGTGCCGGCGAAAAGCAGCTGATCACCATCGCCCGGGCCTTCGTGGCGAACCCGTCGCTGCTGATCCTGGACGAGGCCACGAGCTCCGTGGATACCCGCACCGAAGCCCTGGTGCAGAAGGCCATGGCCGCGCTGCGCACCGAGCGCACCAGCTTCGTGATCGCCCACCGCCTTTCTACCATCCGGGACGCGGACACCATCCTTGTCATGGAAGCCGGGCGGATCGTCGAGCAGGGCCGGCACGCCCAGCTGCTGGAACTGCAGGGCGCGTACCACCGGCTGTACATGTCCCAGTTCGCCGGAGAGGACGCGGACGCGGCCCTGGCAGATTCGGTCGAGGACGCGACGGCGGTGCACAGCTGAGCGCCGCCGGGTCCGCGCCCGGGACCGCCGGGGCGAACGCAGCCAGGGAGAAGGATACGGAGGGCACGGGCAGCGAGCCCAAGCGGCTCGAGGTCGAGGTGCCGATGCGCTGGGGCGACATGGACGCCTACGGGCACATCAACAACGTCCAGATAGTCCGGATCCTGGAGGAGGCACGGATCGCCGCGTTCGGACCGCCCCGCGGCCCCGGGCTGCCCGGGACCGAACCCCCGGTGTCGCTCTTCAACGACGTCCCGGAGGGGACGCTCGCCCTCGTGGTGGAGCACAAGATCCGTTACGTCAGGACGCTGGAATACCGGAACGTGCCCGCGGTCGTGCAGCTGTGGGTCGGGGCGGTAAAGGGCGCCAGCTTCGACATCCACTATCTGGTGCAGGACCCCGTCACCCGGGAGGACTGCGTCCGGGCCACGAGCCATCTTGCCTTTGTTGATGAGGCCACCGGCCGGGTGCTGCGTCTGACGCCGGAGCAGAAGGAGCGGCTGGCCCCGTTCACCCGGCCGCACCCGGTCCAATAGCCCCTACCCTCGGCTTTGGCGTAGCTCCTACAATGAACAATCCGGACGCATAAGGAGCAGTGGTCGCTGTGAACATGGGCAAGAACATGCATAAGAAAATGCACATGAGGCACTCTCGAAAGAAGACCTGGCAAGAGCTCTCGCCGAGGGCGAAGTTCGGCACGATCGCCGGCGCGCTTGTTCAGCTGGCGTTGCTCGTCGCGGCCCAACGCGATATTTCACGTCGGCCCGCCGTGGAAATCCGCGGCAGCAAGGCGCTGTGGCGGGCCGCCACCCTGGTGAATTTCATAGGTCCGGGATGCTACTTTACCTTCGGCGTGAAGCGCGGTCCGGCCGCGAAGCCGGTTTCGTAGATCGGGCACCCTGCCACTACTGGTCGGTAGCTTAGGGGCGGGCGTTAAATGCGCGCGTTCAGTTTAAGCCTGTAAATTGAACGTATGACCCCATCCAAAAAGCCTGCCCTGCACCGTGCCCTCGGTATCTCCAAGGAGATTGAAGACGCGGCGTGGTTCGTGCTCGGCCCGGGGTTGCTCGGCAAGCCGTCCGCCCTGGACGGCCGGACCAAGACGTGGTCCGTCCAGGCGGCCGCGGAGTTGCTGGAACGCCTCGAACGCGGGGTTCCCGACCCCAAAGCGCCGATGATGACCAACCTGCGCCAGAACCTGGAAGATGCCACGCGCGGTGCCAAGCAACTGGCGGTGGAACTGCTCTTCCTCCAGTCCCTGCCGCTGGCCCACGAGGTCAAGTCGCTCAAGGTCAAGCGTGCCCGTGTCGCCGAGGCCGCATCTTGGCTGGAACCGCCACTGGAGCTCCCCGACGAGCTCTTCGCGGGCATGACGGACCACGGCGTCATCCGGGACCGGACGGCGGAATTTAACTGGACCATCTGGGACCACCTGAAATGGCTGTGCCGTTTCGTGCAGCACGTCGCCACAAGGCCGGCCGGCGTGGTCCAAGCCGCGGTCAAGGATCCGCTGGCTTTCCACCGGCTGGTCGCCGGGACGCCGGATGACCAGCCTGCCATCCGCCGCAGCATTGAGTTCCTGGTGTGGCCCAGCTACTTCGAACCCGTCGTGGCCGACGTCGAACGGCAGGAGATCCGCGACGCCTTCGCTTCCCTGGTCGGCGGGGCCAAGGGGGACAGCGACGAGGACATTTCGGCGGACATCCACCGCATCCGGCTGCACCTGGATCAGCAGGCCGGGCAGCGGATCGACTGGTACTCCCGCCAGCTAGTGAGCCAGTGGCGGAAGGTCGGCGACCCCGGCCGCCGCGCCTGGCTGCTGCGCACCCACCACGACAACGCCGAGCTGCTGAGGGAGTGGCGGGACGGGGAAGCGGTGACGCTCGACGTCGAACATCTCCGCCTGCTGGACCCGGGCGTTACTGCCGGGCTCGTCCAGAACGCCGTTGACGAGGACTACAAGCACCTCGGCTACGTGGAGCGCGAGGATACCAAGACCGCCGTCTTCGCCTTCCTGACCGTGATGAAGCCCGGCGACCTTGCGCTGCACCAGAGCTCGGGCAAGGTCCGGATCGGCGTGGTCCTGGGCGAGCCGGAGCATGGAAAGGACAACCGCCAGCTCCGCCGCAAGGTCCGGTGGTTCGATGAGGAACACGAAGCTGCCGGTCTGCCCCGGCACGTGCAGCGCCAGCTGACCACGTCGGGGAACATCGTGGACATTACCCGCGTGATCCAGGCGCTCGAGGCCCTCCTGCCGGCAGAAGCGGAAGACGCCGGAGACGCCGAGGAGCCGGAGGCCGCCGTCGAACCGGTCCAAGACGGGTTCCGGCCGCTGACACCGGAGTTCGCCGCGTCCCTGCACATGGACCTGGATCCGCTGCAGGAAATCGCCGAGCTCCTCGAAGAGAACCGGCAGGTGGTGCTCTACGGCCCGCCGGGAACGGGAAAGACGTACCTTGCCAAACACCTCGCCGCCGAGCTCGCCGGCGACACGACGGACGAGCGGGTCAAACTGGTCCAGTTCCATCCGTCGTACGCTTACGAAGACTTCTTCGAGGGCTTCCGTCCGGACAAGACGGACGAGGGCCAGGTGTCCTTCAAGCTGGTGGCCGGTCCGCTGCGCCGCCTGGCCGAGGAGGCCGCCAAGCCCGGCAATGAAAGCAAGCCGTACTTCCTGATCATCGATGAGATGAACCGGGCGAACCTGGCCAAGGTGTTCGGCGAGCTGTACTTCCTGCTCGAATACCGTGATGACCGGATCTACCTCCAGTACAGCCCCAACGAGCCGTTCACCCTGCCGGACAACCTCTACATCATCGGCACCATGAACACCGCGGACCGTTCCATCGCGATGATGGATGCGGCCATCCGGCGGCGCTTCTCCTTCATCGAGCTCCATCCGAAGACGGAACCCGTGAAGGGCTCGCTGCTGCGTTTCCTCCAGGCCCGTGACCTGGACACGACGCCGGCCCTGCTGCTGGACGCCCTGAACGACGCGATCGACGAATGGGACCGGGACCTCATGATCGGGCCCTCCTATTTCATGAAGAAGTCCGCGCAGACGCCCAAGGGCCTCCGCCGGATCTGGAAGTACGAGCTCATGCCGCTGCTGGAAGAGCATTATCACGGACAGCTCAACCGCGCCCAGCTCGAGGAGCGGTTCGGACTGGAACAACTCCTCGGCCGCCTGGCGCATGCTTAGGCTCGCGCCGGCCGGGGCCGCCCCGGGGCTCGGCGCCGCCCGCCCGGACCGGAGCCCGTCCGGGCCGGGCACCGGGCCGGACAGCGGCGTTGAGCGGGACACACCGGGACCGGCGACGCCGGGCCGGGGTCAGTCCGGGCTGGGCACGCCGGGGCGGGTCATGCCCTTGCGGGGCGGTGCAGCGGCGTCCTGCCGGCACGTTGTCCTCGATGAGCTCTCCGCCGGCGTCGTGGAGCGGCTGGATCCCGACACCGCAGCCTATGTCAACGCCAGCGGCCTGGCGAAGGCCTCGCCAATGGGCATGGGCCTGTACCGGATCGAACCCGTGGGGACTGTGGGCTCGGTCCGCACTCCCACGGTGCAGCTGGAGGTCCGGCCGAAGGGACGGCTCGGGCTGAGCAGGCTCCTGTTCCTGCTCGGCTACGCGGGGGACCAGGGATTCCGGGACGAAGCCGTCGCCGCGGTAGAACACACGGACCTTTGGAGCGCGCTGGCCGAATCCCTGGCGCAGCTTTCCGACCGGGCACTGAGCCGCGGCGTGCTGCAGGGGTACCTCATGGTGGAGGAATCCCTCCGGACCGTCAAGGGCCGCATCCGGATCTCGGACCAGATCTCCCGCCGGCCGGGGATGCTAGTCCCCTTGGAAGTCTCCTACGACGAATTCACCGAGGACATCGCGGAGAACCGGATTCTACGCGCCGCGCTGGAACGGATGTCCCAGGTGCCGCGGGTCCGGCCCGAGGTTCTCAGCCGGCTGCGCCAGCTGAAGGGAAAGCTCGACGCCGTGACGCGCCTTCAGTCCGGCGCGCCGCTGCCGCAGTGGCGCCCCAGCCGGATGAACACCCGCTACCACGCGGCTCTCCGGCTCGCCGAGCTGATCCTGCGGAACGCCTCTGCGGAGGCCGGCGACGGCAAGCAGCAGTCGGCGTCGTTCGTGGTGGACATGGCCAAGGTGTTCGAGGACTTCGTCGGAACGGCACTGCGCGAAGCCATGGCCGCCTACCCCGGAGAAATGCGGCTGCGCTACAACGCCCTGCTGAACGAGGCGGTGCGCGACTCCGACCGGATTGTGGTCCAGCCCGGGGCCGTCCACTTCCTCGGCGGCCAGCCCGTCATGGTGTACGACGCCAAGTACAAGGCCGCGGCCGACGTCGGCGCATCACTCTCGGGCGACCATTATCGGATGCTGGCCTACTGCACATCCCTGCGGGTGCCGACGGCGTGGATCATTTACCCGGGCGCAGGGGAAATCAAGCTGCGCCGGATTCTCAACACCGACATCGATATTGTCGAGTTCCCGCTGGATCTGTCCCTGCCGCCGTCGGAGATCCTGGCCGCGGTGGCAGATCTTGCCCAGCAGTCCTGGGGCGAAGTGCTCCGGCAAGCCAGTATCGACCGTTCGGCGGGTTAAGCCGATCCGCCGGTAAACCGGTCAGCGAGCTAGGCGGATTCGTCCTGCCGGACGCCGACTGTCAGCAAGTGATCCAGAAGCGCCTTTTCCGGCTGTCCGGGGTTGTTGGCGACGTGCCACCGAAGTCTGTCCTGCGCTTCAGCATCCTCCGGGTTGGTGGATGCGAGAACCTCATTAATGATCGAGGTCGACTGCCGACGCAAGGGTTCGAGATCCGGATCCGCTCCGCGGAGCCTGCGGGGCAGGACGGCACGGTGCGTGGAGTGGCTCAAGGGACGGAGCGGCAGAACTGCAGGACTGGAATCTGCTGGCGCAGCAGCCGGGTCGGGCTCGTTGTTAGACGTCAGCAAGTGCGGCATGTGCGCTCTCCCGTGTTAGCAGTACGCGTTGGTACTGACCGAATTCTCGCTAAATCCCCCGGAGTCGAATACTAGCGGAGACGATTCGGCCTGCCCCGGCGGGGCCGCGCGACACGCAGGACGTCTTGTGGTGCTGTGGTGCTGTGGCGCATGCCGGGACGGATTTCTGGCTCTTAGCGACTGCGGCAGCTGGCTCACGCCGGAGGCTGGCTCTGGAGGAAGGCATCGAGCCGGAGCTCCACCGCGGATGGATCCTTGAGCTCGCACTCCCACACAGTCAGCACCTGCCAGCCGTCACGTTCGAGCTGGAGCCGCTGGGCGGCGTCGCGGTTCCGGGTTCGTGTGCGCTTGGTTTCCCAGAATTCAGCGTTGGCTTGGGGTGCGTGCTGACCGGCCCGGCAATCGTGGAAATGCCAGAAACAGCCGTTGACGAAGATGACCTTGTGGCGGCCCGCGAAGACGAGATCGGGATTGCCCGGGAGTTTGCCGCCGCCAGCGCTGCCATGCAGGCGGTAGCGGTAACCCTTCGCGTGCAACAGCTTACGGACCAGCAGTTCTGGCTTGGTGTTCTTGCCGCGGATGCGGGACATGTTCCAGCTGCGCCGCTCCGGGGTCAGCTTGTCCGCCATCATTTAAGTCTAGGCGGCTGCCGGGCAGGTGGCCGGCGTCGGCGGCGGTGGACATCGGCGGCGGTGGCCGGGACGCGACGTCGGGCGTTAGATCTCCCGCTCCGGGTGTTCGCCGAACTGGAAGTGGCGTCCGCTGACTGACGTCGGCGTAATTTCCACGTAGAAGTCTTTCAGCGTGGGAACCCAGGGCTTGAGGCCGAGGGCCTCGGCCTCGGCGATATCCGCCGATTGATCAAGCACGCGCGCCGTGCCGCGCAGGACCACGGACCACGCTTCCTCGGACAGGATCCCGTCGGTTTCGAAGAGCACCTTCGAGTTGATGGTGAGCTCAGCCAGTTTGTTTCCCGGGGCGGTGCGGAGGAATAGTTTTCGGTCGCTGGCCGCGTAGTTCACCGGGAAGATGTCCGGCTCTCCGGCCACAGTCACCACGAGCCTGCCGTGTTTTGTGCTGTCAATCAGCTTCCAGGACTGCTCGTCGTCCAACTTGAGGATGGGATTGCCGTCTTCGTGTTCGAACATCATGGGTTCATTGTGCTGAACCAGGCAGCCGATTGCTAGGGCAAAAGGGCTCAAAGCAGGCGGGTCACGGCGTTCAAAGGGCTGCATAAGCGCTGCCAGGATTAGGCCAGGCGGCCAGGCGGCCAGGCGGCCGGTGCAGCCCGTGCGGCCCGTGGCCCCGGCGCGCGTGCGGCCCGTGCGGCCCCGTGCGGCCCCGGCGCGCCTCGGCGTCGAACGCAGGACTTCCCATCGCCCACACCAGTCCTTCGTGAGGCGGCACCACGGGAGGTGCGGAAACCTCGTCAAGCAGTGCCTGTGGATAACTTCTGCAGTCAAAATGTGACGTCAGTTACCCTTAAGCATTGCTTGGACTCGCGCGTCTTGATTTTCTATCGGGGGAGTAGCTGACCATGACATCTCGCACTTCGCTTTCCGGTCCGCGGCGTGCCTGTGCGGCAGCCTTCGTGGCAATCTCCCTGATGTCGGTCGCAGCCTGCAGCGCGGGAGGGGCGCCGCCTCCCGACACTCCGTCGTCGGAGTCTCAAAGTCCGTCCACTTCGTCCCCGCCGAGCGCTACCCCCACGCCGACGCCCAGCTACAAACCGGCAGACGCGACCGGCAAGGCACAGAACGTCCCGGTTCCCGAGCTGCCCGAGGCGGCGAAGGCCGAGACGAAGGAAGGTCTTGAGGCGTTTGCCCGGTACTGGTACTCAACGCTCTCCTACGCATACGAGACCGGAGATATCGAACCGTTGGAGTTGGTGTCGAGTCCGACATGCGTTTCTTGCGGTCGGGTAAAGGAAGTTGTCCAGGGATGGAATTCCGGGGGTAGGTGGCTGTCCGGCGGAAAAATGGTTGTGGAAGGTGTGCAGACCAATTTCATTGAGACAACATCGGCTGAGTACCAAGTCCTGATTCAGGTGTATCAGGATGCTCTGTCCTACTATCGAGGGGACAAAACACTTGACGAAAAGACCGAGCGAAGCCCCTCAACTGGCGACATTATGATCGCATCGTATGAAAGCGGAGCTTGGAGGGCCGTGACTGTTGAGCACTTGGCCAAGAGCCGATGATTTCCTCCGCCAGCAGAGCTCTTTCAGTCATTGCCCTACTCATTCTTATTTCCGGATTACCGACATTAGACGCAAAAGCTGACTCTTCGGACGCTCCCGTGAAAGGGGGCTGGAACCAGGCCGGCGTCACAGTGTCTGCATGGCGCTACGATTCAGGAGCCGGGGTATGGGTAGATGCACCCGGGGCTGTAGCGGAGGATCCCAACGTTTACAAATTCGAGTATCTCTGTCTGGACGCTACAAAGAATAACTTTGACGTGGATTGTCTGGCAGGAGCGGTTCGATGTGATCAGGGGACAGATGGGCGACCCGTGCGTTGGTACACCTCCCTGCGAGTATTCGACCCTCCCATATGGTCAACGATTCGTCCAGATCGATGTGTTTATCTCGAACAGCCTGTGGACGTGCTGGGCCAAATTGCCGCCCAGATCCAGACCAAATTTCAGCAACTTCCCATCAACGCCGGTAGCAGCGTCATGCAGCCGAGTCCGCACACGCTCAGGGGTGCCGAGACGAATTTCTATGCGGAAGCGGCGGAGCAAACATTTGCCGTCGACATGCTGGGGCAAGATGTCTCCATTATTGCCAAGCCCGTGCAGTACGCGTGGAGCTACGGCGACGGCACGTCACTCGGCCCGCAGACGGCGGCCGGCGGACCGCTTCCGCAGGACCGCTGGGGTGAGAAGACCCTGACCAGCCACGTCTACGCCCAGACCGGCGACTTCCCGGTGGTTCTGACCACCCATTTCCAAGGCACCTACTCGGTGAACGGCGGACCGCCGCTGCCCATCCCCGGCCAAGGCCAGTTCAGCTCGCCGTCGCAGACCGTCAGCGTCTGGCGGTCGATCACGAGGAATTACGCCGACACCTGCCTGCAGAACCCGCAGGGCCAGGGCTGCCCCGGCGTCGCCCCGACGCCTCCCTGAGCCGTCACCCACGGCCTGGTTAGGCTCGCAGTTCCCGGTCAACCCGTTCCATTCGCGCATTCACGAGCTGGCAACGCGGATCGTCCGGTCCCATCAGCGCCGTGGCGGCAGCCGCGGCCGCCGTATCGGAGGACCCCATATCGCTCGTGCACCACTCCAGCATCAGCCGGGCATCACCAGTTGATCGCACGGACGCCCCCACGGCCGTGTTGAGCTCGTCGCGCATGAACCCGATCGCCAGATTGACCGAACGGGTGAGCAGTCTTGCCGGGTACGCGGCGAACGCCTCGGCAACCCGGCCGTCCCGGAGGTGGCCTGCCACAACTGAGGCATCCGTCACGACGTTGACGGTTGGAGAGAACCGGTAGGGATTCGCTTCCAGGACATCGCCCAGGATATGGCGTATCCGGTGCATCTCGGTCCGGATCGCGGCGCCGGTGCCCGCGTCGCCATGGATCTCGTAGGCCAGTTCATCGGCACTCCAGCCCTGATCACGGGAGGCCAGCAGGGCCAGGATTTCGGCACGGCGTACCGTCAGCGGGCGGCTGGGGCCGCCGTCGACCGCCGCGGACGGCGCGTCCCCCAAAAGCCGCAGCGTGAGCTGTGACCGGGCGCCGCCGTCGCGCATGGTCCGCTCGTGACGCTGTGTCAGCTGCCCCGAGCGTCCTGCCCCGCCGTCGGTCACCGCGGCCGATTTCAGCAGCTCCTCTGCGAGCCGCACGCCGCAACGCACCAGCCGCAGGCTGTCCGGCGTAACCGATTCGAACGGGCCGGAAACATCCAGGACGCCGACGATTTCGCCGGTCAGGGGGTCGCGAATGGGGGAGGCGGTGCAGGCCCAGTCGTGGTGGGTCCGCACGAGGTGCTCGGCCGAGAAGAGCTGTGCCGGGGCGCCCGTCACTAAGGCTTCGCTGATGGCGTTGGTGCCGACACCTGCTTCGGACCAGTCGGCGCCCTCCACGAACTCCAGGGAGTCCGCGAGCCGCAACGCCTGTTTGCTGCCAACACGCCACAGCACCTCGCCCTCATGATCAGTCACGATCAGCAAGTGGCGTCCGGTCACGGTCTCATCGGCCAGCAGCTGCGATAACGCGGGCATGACTGCAGCCAGCCGATGGCCGGCGCTGAGGGAACGTGCCTCGGAGACTTCATGCCGGTGGAGCGGCCGGTGCTGGTCCGGATTGATGCCCAGCGCAAGGGAACGCTGCCAGGACTTGATGAGTGAGGGAGAAAGGTGCGGATCCGGTGTGCCGGAAATGGTGGTCTCGTGCGCCGCCCGGAGTATCCGGGCATACTCCGCCGGCGCGGAAAACCTCAGGTCCGAGGGATGCGTGGTGGCGCCATTGCCCTGCCGCATGCTCATTCTCCCAACTCGCCCTCGAATCGTCGCACCCGGCTGGTTCCCTGCCGCCGTCGGGTCCCGTGCGCGCCGACCGGCAGCGTGAGAGCTCCGTGTAACCCGATTGTAACCCCCTGCGAACTTTACTTGTGATGCGGGTCACTGCGTGGTCTAGACGTCACGCGACGGGAGCGGCCCACTGTCAGCAATGGAAAGAGGAATCATGCCTGAGACACCAAACGGCGTGGTCGGGGCGTGGCTGGCGCAGTTCGATGAGGCGCTGCGCAGCCACAACACGGACGCCGCACTGGAACTTTTCGACGACGATTCGTACTGGCGCGACTTCGTCTCCTTCACCTGGAACCTCAAGACTCTGGAGGGCAAGGAGGATATCCGGCGCATGCTGGACGCCACCCTGGACGACGTGCAGCCAAGCAACTGGACGCTCGCCGAGGACGCGACCGGCGACGCCGCCAACGCCGAGGCCTGGGTGAACTTCGAGACCGCCCAGGCCCGGGGCCATGCCCATCTGCGCCTCCGGAACGGCAAATGCTGGACCCTGCTCACCACCATGCAGGAGCTCAAGGGCTTTGAGGAAAAGAAGGGCCCCAACCGGGACAAAGGAGTGGCCCACGAGATCACCCAGGGCCGCAAATCCTGGCTGGAGCTGAAGGAGGAGCAGGAAGCGCGGCTCGGCTATGAAGACCAGCCTTACACCGTCATCATCGGCGGCGGCCAGGGCGGGATCGGGCTGGGCGCCCGGCTGCGCAGGCTCGGAGTGCCCACCATCATCATCGAGAAGAACGAGCGGGCCGGTGACTCATGGCGCAACCGTTACAAGTCCCTCCACCTGCACGATCCGGTCTGGTACGACCACCTGCCCTACATGAAGTTCCCCGATGACTGGCCGGTTTTCGCGGCCAAGGACAAGATCGGCGACTGGCTGGAAAACTACACACGGATCATGGAACTGAACTACTGGTCCAAGACCGAGTGCACCAGCGCCCGCTTCGACGAAACCACCCAGGAGTGGGTGGTGGAGGTGATGCGCGACGGCGAACCGGTCACCCTCCGCCCGAAGCAGCTCGTCTTCGCGCTGGGAGTTTCGGGGTACCCGAGCGTCCCCACGTTCGACGGCGCCGAGTCCTTCCTGGGGGAGCAGTACCATTCGTCCAAGCACCCGGGCGGCGGGGACTGGACCGGCAAGAAGGCAGTGGTCATCGGCTCCAACAATTCAGCCCACGATATCTGTGCCGACCTCTGGGAACACGGCGCGGATGTCACCATGGTCCAGCGGTCCTCGACGCACATTGCCCGCAGCGAATCCCTCATGGACCTGGCTCTGGGCGATCTGTACTCCGAAAAGGCACTGGCCAACGGCGTCACCACGGAGAAGGCCGACCTGCTGTTTGCCTCGTTGCCGTACCGGATCCTGCCCGAAGCCCAGATCCCGGTTTATGCGGAGATGGCCCGGCGGGACGCGGAATTTTACTCCCAGCTCGAGGCGGCCGGCTTTGACCTGGACTTCGGCGTCGACGGCTCCGGGTTGTTCCTGAAATACCTCAGGCGCGGCTCCGGCTACTACATCGACGTCGGTGCCTCGCAGCTGATCATCGACGGCCGGGTCAAGCTGGCCAGCGGCGAGGTCAGCAAGATCACCGGCAACTCCGTCGTGATGGCCAACGGAACGGAACTGGAAGCCGACGTCATCATTTACGCCACCGGCTATGGGTCGATGAACGGTTGGCTGGCTGATTTGGTCTCGCCCGAGGTGGCCGACGCCGTCGGGAAGTGCTGGGGGTTCGGATCGGATACGCCCAAAGACCCGGGGCCGTGGGAGGGGGAACTGCGCAATATGTGGAAACCCACCAACGTGGAGAACCTTTGGATCCATGGCGGCAATCTGCACCAGAGCCGGCACTACTCCAACTATCTGGCCCTGCAGCTCAAGGCAAGGATGGAAGGGCTCCCGACGCCGGTCTACGAGCTCCAGCCCACGCACCACACGCGCTGACCGCACCCGCTGACTCGCGCGGGCCGTGACAAACGTCGTGACAAACGCAGGCACGGCCACCAGACTGGGGCTACGGCCCCACTGTGAAACTCCAACGACATTCCGTGGATGCGCCTGACCGGGCGCATCCACGGCCTGGAATGCGAAGGTGAAACACCATGAAAGCAGCACGATTCCACGCCCGCGAGGATCTCCGGATCGAAGACATCCAAGAGCCGGAGCTGCGTCCGGGAACGGTGAAGATTGCCGTGGCCTGGTGCGGTATCTGCGGTACCGACCTCCATGAATTCCTCGAAGGGCCCATCTTCACCCCGCCGCCCGGCCATCCCCACGGGCTGACCCACGAGGCCGCCCCGGTCACCCTCGGCCACGAATTCTCCGGCACCGTCGAGGAACTCGGGGAGGGCGTCAGCGGCCTGGCCGTCGGAGACCACGTTGTCGTGGAGCCGTACTACGTCTGCAACGAATGCGGTCCCTGCCTCAGCGGCCACTACAACCTGTGCACCAAGCTGGGCTTCATCGGCCTGGCGGGCGGCGGTGGCGGCCTGAGCGAGAAAATCGTTGTCGACACCCGCTGGGTGCACCCCGTCGGCGACATCCCCCTTGACGAGGCCGCCCTCATCGAACCCCTTGCGGTGGCGTATCACGCCGTCGGCCGGAGCGGCCTAAAAGCCGGGGACGTCGCCGTCGTCGGGGGTGCCGGACCCATCGGTCTGCTCACCGCGGCGGTCCTCAAAGGCATCGGCATCACCACGATCGTGACCGAACTCTCGGCTGCCCGCAAGGACAAGGCGGCCTCGTCCGGGGTTGCGGATCACGTGCTCGATCCCAGTTCGGACGACGTCAAGGCGCGCGTGCTGGACCTGACCCAAGGCGCGGGGGCCGATGCGGCGTTTGAATGTGCAGGCGTGAATGCTGTCCTGGACACGATGCTCGACGTCGTGAAGCCGGCCGGTGTCGTCGTCAACGTCTCGATCTGGGGACACCCGGCCACGGTGGACATGCAGAAAGTCGTGCTGAAGGAAATCGACCTGCGCGGGACCATCGCCTACTGCGGCGATCATGAAGCCGCCATCAAGCTGGTCCAGGAAGGAAAAGTGGACCTGAAACCCTTCATCACCGGCAGGATCGCCCTGGACGACCTCGTGGACAAGGGGTTTGACACGCTGATCAACCACAACGACACCGCGGTAAAGATCATCGTCCACCCGTGATCCGAGTCTCACCCGGAATAGTTGCAGACGCCTCGCAGTTGCCGCTAGTGAACCCATTCACTGCGAAAGGAACTGCGCATGCTGTTTTCCCCGATGACCCTTGGCGAGCTTGAACTGCCCAACCGACTCGTGATGGCGCCTCTGACCCGTCTTCGCTCCGGCCAGGAGGGAGTCCCGGGCCCGCTGGTTGTTGAGCATTACCGCCAGCGGGCCTCGCTCGGCCTGATCGTCAGTGAAGGCACGTACCCGAGCCCGGCAGGCCGGGGCTTTCCTGGCCAGCCCGGTCTGGTGACGCCCGAGCAGCTCCAGGGCTGGGCCAACGTCACTTCCGCTGTTCACGCCGAAGGCGGCCGGATCTTCGCCCAGGTAATGCACGCCGGCCGCGTCACGCACGCCGACACCACTGGCGGCCACGAGGTTGTTGCGCCCAGCGCCATCGCGATCGACGGCGAAACCCGCACCTACGCGGGCAAGAAGCCGTTCCCCGTCCCGCGCGCCCTCACCACCGAGGAACTGCCGGGCATCGTCGAGGAGTTTGTGACGGCGTCCCGCAAGGCGGTCGAGGCAGGGTTCGACGGCGTGGAGCTGCACTCCGCCAACGGTTACCTGCTCCACGAATTCCTGACCCCCGCCGCCAACCAGCGCGATGACATCTACGGCGGCTCACCCGAGAACCGCGTCCGCTTCGTGATGGAAGTGGCCGAGGCGGTCGTCGCAGCCCTCGGCGCAGACCGGGTGGGGATCCGCATTTCGCCCGAGCACAACGTCCAGGGCGCTCTCGAGTTGGATGCGGCCGATGTCCAGGAGACGTACGGCCTGCTGGTCGACGGCCTGGCTGCCCTGAACCTGGCCTACCTCAGCATCCTTCACAAGGAACCCACGAGCGCACTCGTGCAGGACCTCCGTGCGCGCTTCGGCGGAACCTTCCTCGTCAACACCGGCTTTGGCGTCATCACGACCCGCGACGAGGCCGTGGCGCTCGTCGCCGACGGTCACGCCGACGCCGTGGTGGTCGGACGCCCGGCCATCGCGAACCCGGACCTCGCCCGCCGCTGGCGCGAAGGCCTGCCCGTCAACGAGCCCGACGCCTCCACGTTCTATGCCGACGGCGCCGCGGGCTACACGGACTACCCGGCTTACCAGAACTAAGGCCGGCCGCCGGGCTCGCATCGCGGCACACCCGCGGCTGGACACGTCCCGCGATGACATGTGCGGCCGGGCTTGTCCCTCGCAGCCAGTCTTGACCACTGGACATGTCCAGTCGCAGCCACGAGCAGTGGGCGGAATGCCATTCTGCCCACTGATCGCGTTTATGAATGAGCATGTCCTTCGCGGGCTGGGCCCACGATTGGACATGTCCCGCGGTGACATGTCCCACGATTGGACATGTCCCGTGATGACATGTGCGGCCGGGCTTGTCCCTCGCAGCCAGTCTTCACCCTTGGACATGTCCAGCCGCAGTCACAATCAGTGGGCGGAATGCCATTCTGCCCACTGATCGCGTTTATGAATGAGCATGTCCTTCGCGGGCTGGGCCCACGAGGCTAGGCCCACGATTGGACATGTCCCGCGACTACATGTGTGGCCGGGCTTGTCCCTCGCAGCCACGAGCAGTGGGCGGAATGCCATTCTGCCCACTGATCGTGTTTAAGAATGAGCATGTCCTTCGCTGCGTATCCTGCGGCACTGGACATGTCCCCTGGCCGGACCCGTGGCAGAGCCTGCGCCGAGGCCCGGTCCAACCCAAGAGAAGGGCATGTCCCTTGGCAAGGGGCGCGAACGAGCATGTCCCCGAGGGGGTCGCGCCGCGCCAGGTCCTATAGGATCTGAACATGCAACTAGCTTCCACCGGCCGCGGCTCTGAGGGGCGCCCCGCGGGCCGCCCCGTCAGCCGGCAGGTCCTGGCGGATCACGTCTATGAAGAACTGCTGGCGTCCCTGATGGATGGCCGGCTGGAGCCCGGGGCCGCGGTGAGCATCGATGGGACGGCCCGCGAGCTCGATGTTTCGCCCACGCCCGTCCGGGAAGCGCTGGCCAGGCTCGAGCACACCGGCATGGTTCGCCGCGTCGCGCTCAAGGGCTACCGGGTTGCCCCGGTGTTCACCCGGGAGGACTTCGCCGAACTCATGGAGGCCCGGCTCGCAATCGAGCCGGTGAATGCGCGGCTGGCATGTTCCCGCCTCACTCCGGGCCACCTGAAGGAGCTGGAGCAGGCGGTCTCCGATCTCAAGAATGCGCCGCGCGGGCCCTCCTTTTCCGAATTCCGCAGCTACCTTGAAGCCGACGAACGGTTCCACCGGCTGATCGCGGAGCAGACGGGCAACCAGTTCATGGTGGCCGCCTATGCCGCCCTCGGGGGACAGATTCAGCGCTTCCGCCTGTTCGGGGGAGTGGGCATCACCGACGCCGATCACGCGATCGCCGAGCACCAAGCTGTCCTGGATGCTTTGGCCTCGGGGGACCCGCAGAAGGCCGAAGCTGCCATGGCCGACCACGTGCGCCAGGTCCGCGGCCGGGCCATCGCCGACGCCCCGGCAGACTAACCGGCAGACCGGACGCCAAGCATTTTCATAGCCCTCTTCACACCCGAAGCGATCCCCTATAGGATCTTCGATTGTTGCCGATATGCCCCTGTGTGATCTTGACAACATCCTTTCGATAGTAAATCCTATAGGAAACAGGATTCCACGAAGGAGTGACCCATGGCTTACACCGCCGAAAATTGGCCCATCACCGCGGCACTGCTGCAGTTCCCGGGCACCGACGCCCAGGGCACCCACATCAACGACGGCCCGGCGTCCGCCTGGGCGGAGGTGCTGCAGGAGGTCAAGGACGCGGGCTTTGCCAACGCGGACCTCACGGACAGCTGGGTCCGCCCCGGCGACCTCAGCTCCGGCCGCCTTGCGGAGTTCAAGCAGACGGCGGACAACGTGGGCGTCGGCATCCCCGTCATCTCGGCCATCCGCCGCAGCGTCATCGAGGACGGTAACTGGGAAGCCAACCTGGCGTACAGCCACCGCACCATCGATGCTGCCGCCGAGCTTGGCTGCGAGGTTGTCTCGTTCGGGCTGCACCAGGCCATCACCGCCGAACAGCAGAAGCAGCTGTGGTTCTGGACCATCGAGGGGTACAAGGACCCGGTGGGGGACAAGGAAACCTGGGGCAAGGCCGTGAGCCGCCTGCGGGAACTCGGCCGGCACGCGGCCGAGGTCGGTGTCCTGCTGTCGCTCGAAATGTACGAGGACACGTACCTCGGCACCGCGGATTCCTCCGTCCAGCTGGTGCAGGACATCGGACTGGCCAATGTCGGCCTCAACCCTGACCTCGGCAACCTCATCCGGCTCCACCGCCCGATTGAGGACTGGCGCGAGATGGTCGCCAAGACCCTGCCGTACTCCAACTACTGGCACATGAAGAACTACATCCGCGACGAGGACGTCGCCCGCGACACCTACGTCGCCATGCCCGCCCCGATGGAAAGCGGCCTCATCAACTACCGCGAGGCGTTCAAGGTCGCGCTCTCCGTGGGCTTCCAGGGCATCCTGTGCACCGAGCACTACGGCGGCGACGGCCTCAGCGTCACGGCCAGCAACCAGGACTACCTCCGCCGCCAGGTCCTGCCGAAAACCGACGGCTACGCCCTCGGTAAGAGCCAGGTGGCCCAGGGCCGGCAGCTGCCGGCGGCCGCGGCACTCGCCAGCGTCTGACCCGGTCTGACCGGGCGCCTGACCCGGCAGGGTGCGGCCGTCAAGCTATTTGGGGGCGGCCGCACCACCGCAGATTCCCCAACATCACTTCTCCAACACGGATTCAATGAGGAAACCATGACCCAGATCTTCGACAATCCCGCTGATTTCGCGGATGAGGCACTGGACGGCTTCGTGGCAGCCAACCGCGGCTATGTGGCCCGTGTGGACGGCGGCGTCGTCCGCTCCACCGAGGTCCCGGCCGGGCAGGTGGCCCTCGTGGTCGGCGGCGGCTCCGGGCACTACCCGGCCTTCGCCGGCCTCGTCGGGCCGGGGCTGGCCACCGCCTCGGCCTGCGGCAACATGTTCGCGTCGCCCGCGGCCGGCCAGGTCTATCGGGTGGCCAAGGCCGCCAACGCCGGCGGCGGCGTGCTGCTGAGCTACGGCAACTACGCCGGCGACGTCCTGCACTTCGGCCAGGCCCAGCTGCGCCTCAACGCCGATGGCATCGAGACCCGCACGGTCCTGGTCACCGACGACATCGCCAGCGCCCCGCTGGACCAGATCGAGAAGCGCCGCGGCATCGCCGGGGACCTGACGGTCTTCAAGATCGCCGGCGCCGCCGCGGAAGTGGGACTGAGCCTGGACGACGTCGAACGGCTGGCCATCCGGACCAACTACCGCACCCGCTCCCTCGGCGTCGCCTTCGACGGCTGCACCCTGCCTGGCGCGGAAGCCCCGCTGTTCTCCGTCCCCGCCGGGCACATGTCCCTGGGTCTGGGCATCCACGGTGAACCGGGCATCTCAGACCACCCCATGCCCACTGCCTCTGAACTGGCCGAGCTTCTCGTCAGCAGGCTCCTGGCCGACAAGCCGGACGACGCCGGCACCCGCGTGGTCGCGATCGTCAACGGCCTCGGCACGGTCAAGTACGACGAGCTCTTCCTGCTGTTCGGCAAGATCGAGAAACTCCTCACCAAGGCCGGGCTCACCGTCGTGGAGCCCGAATGCGGCGAACTCGTCACAAGCCTGGACATGTCCGGACTCTCCCTGACCCTGCTGTGGCTGGACGAGGAACTCGAGCAGTACTGGGCCGCCCCGGCGGACACGCCCGCGTTCCGCAAGGGAAACCTGGCGCCCCGCTCCCGCCGCGAACTCGCCGGGCCGGAAGCCGAGGAAGCGGCCGACGTCGAACGCCCCACCGCGGCGGCGGCACCCCTCGGCCGGCTGGCGGCCGACCTCCTTGGCCAGACCCGGGACGTGATCGTTGAGCACGAGGAAGAACTGGGCCGGCTGGATGCCATCGCCGGCGACGGCGACCACGGGATCGGCATGCGCCGCGGCGTGGACGCGGCGGTCGCGGCGGCTGAGCAGGCTGCGGCGAACGACGGCGGCGCGTCACCCGCGCGCGTCCTGACCGCCGCGGGGGAAGCCTGGAGCGAACGCGCTGGCGGCACCTCGGGCGCGCTCTGGGGCTCGGCGATCATCGCCGCCGGACAGGCCCTGGGCAACCAGGACAGCTACAGCGGCGAGGACGCAGCCGCCGCGGTCACGGCCTTCGTTGATGCGATCACCGCGCTCGGCAAGGCCGATCTGGGGGACAAGACCATGGTGGACGCCCTCGTGCCGTTCCGGGATGCCTTCCTCACCGCGTTCGACGGCGGCGCAACGGTGGCCGGCTCGCTCGCCGCGGCGGCAGCCGCCGCCACAACGGCCGCAGACCGGACCGCCGAGTTGCGTCCGCTCAAGGGCCGGGCGCGCCCGCTCGCCGAAAAGAGCCTTGGCCACCCGGACCCCGGGGCCGTGTCCTTCGCCCTCATCGCCACCCGGATTTCTGCACACACCGACACCCCAGACACCAACACTTCAGACACCGGCACTTTGCCGACAGCGTCCCGGCTCGCCAACTCCGAGCCGGCGGAACAAGGAGCACAAGCATGAGCACAGCAACAGGCTGGCGCGTCGTCATCGGCAACGATGAGGCCGGCGTCGAATACAAGAACGCGCTGAAGGCGCTGCTCGAAGCCGATCCCCGCGTGGCTTCCGTCCAGGACATCGGAGTCGGCGCCAACGACTCCACCGCCTATCCGCACGTGGCCGTCGATGCGGCCCGCAAAGTCGCCGAGGGCGACGCCGACCGGGCGCTGCTGATCTGCGGCACCGGCCTCGGCGTGGCCATCGCAGCCAACAAAGTCCCCGGCATCCGCGCCGTCACCGCCCACGACAGCTACTCCGTGGAGCGCTCGGTCCTGAGCAACAACGCCCAGGTCCTCACCCTCGGCCAGCGCGTCATCGGCCTGGAACTCGCCAAGAAGCTCGTGAGTGAATGGCTGGGCCACCGCTTCGACGAAAACTCCTCCTCCGCCGCCAAGGTGGACGCCATCTGCTCCTACGAGCCCGACTACACGAAGGCAGTCTGACCATGACCGAATCAACAAACCCCGCCGCAGCTTTTGAAGCGAACACAGCAACGAACACAGCAGCGAATACAGGAACGAACGGCGCCGGCGCCGTCAACGCCGCCCGCAGGATCGCCGTCGTCGGCTCCGGCTACATGGGCGGCGGGATCGCGCAGGTCCTGGCCCTCGGCGGCGCACGCGTCGCACTGGCCGATGTGTCCGCCGAAGTGGCGCAGAAGAACTTCGAGCGGCTGCTGGCGGAATCGGACGAATTCGTTGCCGCCGGGCTGTTCCCGCAAGGCTCAACGGAGGTGCTCAAGGAAAACCTGTGGGCCGCCAAGGACATCGAGGAAGCCGTGGCCGACGCCGACTTCATCGAGGAAGCCGTTCCCGAAGTCATCGCGATCAAGCACCAGACCCTGGCCCGGATCAGCGCCGCCGCCCGCCCGGATGCCATCATTGGGTCCAACACCTCCACCATTTCGATCGCTGAGCTGTCCGAGCCCGTCAGCCACCCGGAACGGTTCCTGGGCGTGCACTTCTCGAACCCCTCACCGTTCATTCCCGGCGTCGAAATCATCCCGCACGCCGGCACGTCGGCGGCCACGGTCGGCACCGTCCGCGAGCTGGTGCACGCCGCGGGCAAGCAGACCGCCGTCGTCAAGGACGTCACCGGATTCGTGCTCAACCGACTCCAGTACGCGCTGTTCCACGAGGCAGCGCAGCTGGTTGAGCAGGAGATCGCGACCGCGGAGGACATCGACACGCTGGTCCGCACCACCTTCGGCTTCCGGCTGCCGTTCTTCGGACCCTTCGCCATCGCCGACATGGCCGGGCTGGACGTCTACAACTTCTGCTACAAATCGCTCCAGACCGACTTCCCGGAACGCTTTGCGACGCCGAAAATCCTCACCGACCTCGTGGAGGCCGGCAAGCTGGGCACCAAGTCCGGCGCCGGGTTCCTCAACGTCCCGGCCGAGCGCACGCCGGAACTGATCGCGTACCGGAACAAGGCGTATGTCGCCATGCAGCAGCTGCTGGAGGACCTCGGTCCGGCCCCCATCAACTGATCCATCCGGCCTTCGTCTTCACGGCACTTTTCGCTTTATCAAGGAGCACCCATGAGCACTTTCCCCGCAGAACGCACGGCGATCATCACCGGCGCCGTGTCCGAGCGCGGCATCGGCCGCGCCACCGCCAACTACCTGGCGGCGCAGGGCTGGAACATTGGCATCATCGACCTCGACGACGCCCGCTGCAAGGCAACCGCCAAGGAAGTGGCCGCCGAGCACGGCGTCAAGGCCTACGGCGCGGGCGCCAATATCGGCGACGAGGCATCGGTCCGCGCGGCCATTGACGAGATCGAGGCCGAACTGCCGCAGGTTGTGGCCCTCGCCAACGTGGCCGGCGTCAGCTCCCCGGTCCCGTACCTGGACCTCGACGCCGCCGAATGGGACCGGGTGCTCGGCATTAACCTCAACGGCGTCCATTACGCCACCCGCCGCGTGGCCGAGTCCATGGTCAAGAACGGCATCGGGAGGATCGTCAACATCTCCTCCGTTTCCGCCCAGCGCGGCGGCGGCACTTACTCCAAGACGCCGTACTCGGTGGCCAAGGCGGGCGTGATCGGCCTGACCCGGTCCACCGCCCGGGAACTGGGCCCCTACGACATCACGGTCAACGCTATCTCGCCGGGCCCCATCGACACCGACATCATGGGCGGAACGCTCAGCCAGGAACGCAAGGACGAACTCACCCAAGACCTCGTGGTCAACCGCGTTGGCTCCACCCGGGACATCGCAGCAGCCATCGCCTTCCTCATCAGCGAGGACGCCGGATACATCTCCGGCCAGACGCTGAATGTGGATGGCGGACTCTACATGCACTAAGGAAGAAGTCTCCGTGGCACAACACAGCCAACCCCCCGCCACCGGCGGATTCGCAACCTGGAGCAAAGGGCGGAAGATCTATCTCGCCGTCGGGGTCCTGGCCTGCCTGGCCGGGGTCCTCATGATGGCTTTTTCACGCTAGCAGGCGTTCCACCGCGGTTCCACGCACCTGCTTCATCCGCTCGTTCAGCTGTTCTACCTTCCTGATCTACTCAAACTGATTCACTCAATGAGGAGTTTTGATGTCCGTAGCAACCCCATCCACCAGGGAGCTCCTGGAGACGCCGGTCCTGAAATCGGCCATTTCCAAGGCCTCCCGGCGGCTCATGCCGATGCTCGTCATCCTGTACGTGGTGGCCTTCCTGGACCGCACCAACGTGGGCTTTTCCGAGGCGGCGCTGGGCGTGGACAAGGGCATTAGTGCCGGCGCCTTCGCCCTCGGCGCCGGGATTTTCTTCATCGGCTACGCCCTGTTCGAGATCCCCAGTAACCTGCTCCTGACGAAATTCGGCGCCAAGGTGTGGCTGGCCCGCATCGCCATCACATGGGGCATCGTCTCCGCCTGCTTCGCGTTCGTGCAGGGCGAGACGTCCTTCATCATCCTGCGCTTCCTGCTGGGCGTGACCGAGGCCGGGCTTTTCCCTGGCGTCATCATGTTCCTGGCTGCGTGGTTCCCCAACAAGGTCCGGGTCAAGATGTTCGCGATCTTCTACCTGGCCCAACCCTTCTCCCAGATGATGGGCGCACCGCTGTCCGGCTGGCTCATCAACATCGGCGACCAGGTCCCCGGCGTCCAGGGCTGGCAGGTCATGTTCTTCGTCGAGGGCATGCTGGCGGTCCTGGCTGGCATCGCCGCGTACTTCTTCCTGATCAACAGCCCGCAGGACGCCAAGTTCCTGGCCAAGGACGAGAAGAAGGCGCTCCTGGACGTCATGGCGCTCGAGGACACCGTCAAGGAAGAAACCGGCCCCCGGGGCGTGCTCGCCGCCATGAAGAACGGGAAGGTCTGGTACTTCACGGTCATCTATTTCTGCCTGCAAATCGCCGTCTACGGCGTCACGTTCTACCTGCCGCAGCAGGTCGCGCAGCTGACCGGGCAGAAGGTGGGCCTCGCCGTCGGGCTCATGGCGGCCATCCCGTGGTTCTTCGGCATCTTCGCCTGCTACTTCATTGGCAGGGCGGCCAACACGGTGGTCCGCCGACGGGTCTGGGGCACCGGGCTCTTCATCTCCACCGGCCTGTGCATCTTCGGCTCGGCCTGGGCCGGGGCCAACCACATTCCGGCACTCGGCATCATCTTCATCAGCCTCGCGGTCTGCAGCTTCCTGTCCATCGGCCCCATCGCCTGGTCCTACCCGACGGCGTTCCTCACCGGTACGGCGGCAGCCGCAGGCATCGGCCTGATCAACTCGCTCGGCAACCTGGGCGGCTTCGTCGCTCCGATCCTGCGGACCTCCGTCAACCAGATGACCGCGTCCGACACCGGAACCATGGGTGTCTACGCCCTCGGTGTGCTCCCGTTCCTGGCCGCGGCGATGATGTTCGCCACCAAGCGGTTCAAGAACAAGGCCGACGACCTGCTGGAGCACTAGCAGTTCCTCCGGATCAGCTCACGTAGGCTCTCAGCGGCCTGGACCAAGCAGAAAGCACCCGCAATGCAGCACACCCCCAACAGTCCGGCCACCCGCCCCAGCATCCTGGTGGGTGTCAGCACCAAGATGTACCTGGGCTACCGGGACAGCCTGGACTGGCTGGAGCGGCTGCGCCATGAAGTGGACGCCCGTCCGGCCCTCGCGGCCGGGCGGGTTGTCCCGTTTGTGATTCCGTCCTTTCCCGTCCTGCCGGCCGCGGCCCGCATCGTGGCGGGGTCACCGCTGCTGCTGGGGGCCCAGAACTGCGGCTGGGCCGACGGTCCCTGGACCGGGGAGGTGGCCCCGTCCATGCTCGCTGAACTCGGCGTCAGCCTGGTGGAAATCGGCCATGCCGAGCGCCGCCGGCACCTCGGCGAGGATGCCCCCATGGTGGCCCTCAAGACCCGGGCGGCCGACGACGCCGGACTCACGCCCTTGCTGTGTGTGGGGGAGACCGAGCGCGGGGAGGCGGGCGCCGCGGCCGACCATGTGTACCGCCAGATCGAATCGGCCGTCGACGGCGAGTGGGATCGTGCCGCCCGTCTGGTGGTGGCCTACGAGCCCGTCTGGGCCATTGGCGCGGCCGAGCCGGCAGCCGCTGCTTACGTGTCCGACGTCGTCCGCAGGCTCCGCGGTCGGCTCGCCGAGGCAGGGGTGCCGGGGCTGCCGGTCATCTACGGCGGTTCGGCCAAGCCGGGGCTGCTGCCCATGCTCGAGGGCGTCTCCGGCCTGTTCCTGGGCCGGTTCGCGCACGACCCCGTGAACTTCGGGCGCGTGCTTGACGAGGCACTGCTGCTGGCGGAGCCGGGTCTAAGCGAGGGAGTGTTGATGGCTGGAGCCGTCCGGGGCCCCGCGGGACATGTCCAGCCCTGACTGCGCGCAATGGACATAATGCCGCAGTGTCCCGTGGCCGACGCCAAGAATGAGCATGTCCCTCGCAGCCGCCGCCGAGGAATGAGCATGTCCCGCGGGGTGGCTTGGCAAAGAGCGGACATGTCCAGCCCTGACTGCGCGCAATGGACATAATGCCGCAGTGTCCCCTGGTCGAAGCCAAGAATGAGCATGTCCCGCGGGGTGGCTTGGCAAAGAGCGGATATGTCCAGCCCTGGCTGCGCGCAATGGACATAATGCCGCAGTGTCCCCTGGTGGAAGCCAAGAATGAGCATGTCCCTCGCAGCCGTCGCCGAGGAATGAGCATGTCCCGCGGGGTGGCTTGGCAAAGAGCGGATATGTCCAGCCCTGGCTGCGCGCAATGGACATAATGCCGCAGTGTCCCCTGGTGGAAGCCAAGAATGAGCATGTCCCGCGGGCTGACCGGGTGGCGGGCGAAGCCTAGGAAGCCACCGACCTTTGGCACAGGCCGATGAACCCGCCCAGCTGTTCCAGGCCCTCGGGGTGGGCGGGGAGGTAATTTGTCAGTTCGGGTGCCCGGACCACGACGGCGCGCCACTGGCCGCGGGACACGGCCACGTTGATCCGGTTACGCGAGAGCAGGAATTCCATGCCGCGCGGAGCTTCGGCCACCGCGGAGCACGCCATGGACACGATCACCACCGGGGCCTCCTGACCCTGGAACTTATCCACGGTCCCTACCCGGACCCCGGAGAGATTCGCGGCGTCCAAGGCATCGCGGATGACGTTCACCTGGGCGTTGTAAGCCGCCACCACGAGGATGTCGGCGGCGTTGAGCGGCCGGATTCCTTGTTCGGAATGCCAGGTCAGATTCAGGTGTCGCCGCACCTGGCGGACGACCTCGGCGGCTTCCTCGTCGGACGAGGTGATGTTGCCGCTGTGCTCCACCATGACGGTTTCGATCCCGGCCGGAACCCCATCGAGCCGCCGGAAGTCAGCGGCGGGGGCTGAGCGAAGCTTGCCCTCATAGGAGAGGTCGGAGACGGCCCGGCACAGCTCCGAGGTCATCCGCCACGAATCGGCCAGGAAATAGCCAAGTTCCGGCGGAAGCGTGGCATGGCCGGCGGAAACCCAGCCCAGGGCGGACTCGTCCACAGGCTCGGGGTGTGCGCCCTGGCTGACCTGCGGCAGTTGCTGGGGATCTCCGAGCAGGAGCAGCCGGCTGCTGGCCTGGGCCACGGCCAACGTATTAGCCAAGGAGAACTGTCCGGCCTCGTCGATGACCAGCAGGTCCAGGGACCCGGCAGGGACATTTGCCCCGGTCATGGTCCATGCCGTGCCGCCGATGAGGGCGCCGCCGGGCGAGCCGAGCAGGCGCGCCACATCCTTCGCCGAGCGCTGCCCCCAAGGAAGGGGCTCCGCGTGTTTGACCTCCTTGGCGACGACGGAGGGATCAACGCCGGCCTTGTCCACAGCGGTCTTGAGCAGGTTTTCCACCACCGCGTGGGACTGGCCCACGACGCCGACTTTCCATCCCCGGGCAACCAGCCGGGCGATGACGTGCGATCCCACATAGGTCTTGCCGGTGCCGGGCGGGCCCTGCACCGCCACGTAGGAGCGGTCCAACGCTTCGACGGCCGCCGTGATCGCGTCAATGAACCGGTCCGGGCCCTCACCTGGTGTTGGCAGCAGCGCCCCGGAAGTCAGCCGCGGCGGAACCCGGCGGACCAGATCCAAGGCCGGATGACGCGGGAAAGCGGGCGGTGTGCGCTGCAATGCCGCGGTGACGGCGGAGGCCAGGGCGGCCAACGCGTCCTCGAGGCTCTTGGTCTGGATGGGCTGGTCTTCGGTCAGCGCGACGGGGACCTGGGTGTACGGTTCGATGCCCTTGCGGAGCTTGTCCCGGATGATGACGGTGTCCGTGCCGTCCTCGTGCCCCAGGTCCAGGACTTCGGTACCGAACCAGCCGTTGCGCCCGGTCCCGTTGATCCCCGTTCCCTCGAGCCCGGCTGGAAGCGGCGGCTCGTACATGCGGAACCATGTGCTTCCCTCACGGAGGTCCGAGCCCGGGCTGACCGTGCCGATCAGCTTCACCCGCCGTTCCGGCAGCTTGGCACCGTCCTTCCACCAGTCCTCGAGCACCTCGGCATCCTCAACCAGGAAGACGTTGCGGTCCTGCTGGTGATGGGTGTCCGGGCCGTTCTCGCACCGGTCGAAGTGCGCCCACCAGAATGCCTTCCGCTCCCTGCGGTGGTAGCTGACCGCCGCGGCCAGCATCGCAACGGCCTTCCGGTCATCCTCAGACAGGCCGACGCCGGGACCCGCCAGTTCGGCCAGTGCCGCTTCAATTGGGTCCAGTTCGGCCGAAACCGGTCCGGAATCAGCACCGGTGCCACCGGCCCCGGACGCGGCTGCAGCGTGCGCCCCGTCGCCGCCGCCCGGCTTGATCCCGCGCTCCTTCGCCAGCCCGAGCAACCAGTTCCGCAGCTCCAGTGTGGAGAGGCAGTCGTATTCGTTGTAATCGGAGATCCCGGCGAGGATGGCCGCCGCTTCCTCGGTCCGGCCGTCGTCGCGCGCATCGCAGTAATGGGCGTAGGCAACCACCGAGGCGCCGGCGTCTTTCACATCCCCGGAACGCAGATTCGTCCCCATATAGAGCGGCTCGAGTTTCTTGATGCTGTAGGAATTCTCGGAGATCCGGATGCTGTTCCGGACGGTCTGGTAGA
This sequence comes from Arthrobacter sp. NicSoilB8, assembly GCF_019977355.1. Taxonomy (NCBI): domain Bacteria; kingdom Bacillati; phylum Actinomycetota; class Actinomycetes; order Micrococcales; family Micrococcaceae; genus Arthrobacter; species Arthrobacter sp. NicSoilB8. The sequence continues at coordinate 1,001,176 of NZ_AP024655.1, forward strand.
GGTCCACCAAAAGCCCCTCGCGCAGCCACGAGTCGACGGTGTCCTCTCCGGCAACGTGCATCACCGAGAGCTTCCGGAGTGCCGTCTTTTCATACGCCGCATAGTGGTAGACGTGCATGTCCGGGTAGTCCTGTCGGCGCTTCTGCACATAGTCGAGGAAGTCGAGAAACGCCTGCTTCTCCGCCTCCCGGTCGTGGGCCCAGAACGGCCTGAAAACCCCCGGGACGCCGGGGCCCGTCGGTGCCTCGATGACGCCGAACAGGTACTCCAAACCCCACACTCCAGTGGCGCCTTCCTGCCACAACGGATCGCCCTCGAAGTCAAAGAAGATGTCCCCTTCGCTGGGCGGGGGCAGCTCGGCCAGCGTGTTTTCCGGCATGACCGCAAAGCGCATGGTGTGATCCTCGCCGTCCTTGAGGAACCGCACTGCACCGTCTGCACGGCCGGTTCCGCTTTGCATCCGGGCCTGATCCTGCAGACGCAGCTGCGAGGCATTGGGTTTCACCAGGGTGGCTTCCGCGAGCTCACGGACCGTGCGAAGGCCATCGGCGCGGAGTTTCTTGCGCTGCGCCGAATTCATCCGCGCCACGAGCAGCAGGTCATCGGTGGCTTTGACCTGCTCCTGGCAGTAGTCGCAGCGCCCGCAGGCGGTGAGCCCGGGCGCACCCCAGCTCACCGTTCCCGGTTGTGCGATGTGCGCGGCGGTCAGCGCGAGGAATCGCTCGCGCCGTTCGCGGAAGACCGGCAGGATCTCCGAAAGTCTGTGGTGGCTGCGGACGTAGTCGAAGCCTCCGCCCGGGAGCGGGACAGTAGCGCCAAGCACCAAGGTCACGGTCTGATCGGGCGTGATTCCGGCCTTCAGGAGCTGGTCGCCGTAGGCCGCCAGCTGCAGCAGCGCCGTCACCTTGGCATGGCGGGCCAGCTTGGTGTCGAACACGGCGTAGCTACCGTCCGGCTGCCGCACCAGGAAGTCGGAGCGGCCATGGAACTGGCCATCGAAGAAAGCCGCTTGGAAGACGACGTCGGCGCCCGCCCGCAGCGCCTCGATGGACTCGGCGTGCTTGGCCGCCAACGTGGCGCGGTCCATGGCTTCAGCCGGGGCGACGTCGTAAACCCCGTGTCCGGTGACCCGATCCCAGTGACCGAACTCCGCGACGAACCTGTCGAGGACCCTGTGCTCGTGGAGGTCCCCCAACACGGCGGCATGCTGCAGCATCTCGTCGTCATCGAAGACCGCTTGAGGCGAGCGGCCCAGCTTCTCGTCGAGCTTCCGGAGCAGCTGGTACTCGCAGCTCGCGGCCACCACAAGATCGCTCGCTGAATAGACCAGGTCCGGTGATGAGCCTGGCACCTGAGGTTCAAGAAAAAACACGGTGCCCCCGTCGTTGCTGCGCTCTGTTAGTTGACCGCTGAGGAGCCGGGTCCGGCCCTCCGTTGTTCAAGCTATCAAAGCCCTCTGACAATCAAGCACTAGCCAGGAGCCAGGAGCCAGGAGCCAGGAGCCAGGAACCAGGAGCCAGGAACCAAGAACCAAGAACCAAGAACCTGTAAAGAGGCGAGGTACCGCTGGTTCCTGTCGGAAGCTAGGCGTAGGGTCTGAGTTCATGACCGAACAGCAGCCCTTTGAGCTCGTCCAGCGGTTCGCGCACTTCGAGCTGCGCCGCTATCCCGAGTACGTCGTGGCCGAAATACAGGTCAACGCGACGTTTGACCGGGCCGGGAATGCTGCCTTCCGGCACCTGTTCAACTACATCAGCGGCGGCAACACCGCCCGCCAGAAGCTGGCGATGACGGCCCCGGTGGTTCAGGAACGGGGTTCTTCGCAGAAACTGGCGATGACCGCCCCGGTGCTCCAGAGCGGTCCGCTGCCCGGAAGCGACGAGTCCGCTGATTTTGTCGTTGCCTTTGTGCTCCCCGCCGGCCTGACGGCGGAGACGGCACCGGTCCCAGCGAACTCCGACGTCAAGGTCCGGACCATCCCCGGGTCCCTGGCGGCTGTGCAGCGGTTCTCGGGCAGCGGGTCGGAAGCTGCCTTTGAACGGCACAATACCGGCCTCCAGGCGGCACTCGTGCTGGCCGGGCTGACGGCGGTGGGGCCGCCGCGGTTTGCCCGCTTCGATCCGCCCTTCAAGCCATGGTTCCTCCGCCGGAACGAGGTCGTCCAGGATGTCGAGCCGCCCGAGTCCGGATCCGGCACTGCCGGGGCAGGACATGGGTAAGGCAAAATAGACAGGGTGACTCAACTCCCGCAGCGCCCTTCCCCAGCAGCTCCCGCAGCCACTTCCGCACCGCCCCAGCCGGCCACGCGTGCAAAGGCAGCGTCGCCAAAGGCAGCGCCGCCAAAGGCAGCGTCGCCCCAGGCCACATTGCCGCAGACCCAGGAATCGGGCATCGCCGCCCAGATCGCCGGCGAGCTCGGCGTGCAGGCCTGGCAGGTCAAGGCCGCGGTGGACCTGCTCGACGCCGGATCCACCGTGCCGTTCATCGCCCGGTACCGCAAGGAAGCCACCGGGACGCTGGATGACACCCAGCTGCGCGACCTGGAGGAGCGGCTGCGGTACCTCCGCGAACTCGAGGACCGGCGCCGGACCATCCTTGAGGCGATCGCCGCGCAGGGCGCACTGACCCCGGAACTGCAGGCCGCCGTCGTCGGGGCCGACACGAAGTCGCGGCTCGAGGACATCTACCTCCCGTTCAAAACCAAGCGGCGGACCAAGGCGCAGATCGCCCGCGAGGCCGGGCTGGAACCGCTCGCCGATGCGCTGCTGAAGCGCCCGGAGCTGGACCCGGACCGCGAGGCTGCCAAGTACCTCAACGCCGACCACGCAATCGGGGACGCCGCCGCGGCCCTCGCCGGTGCCCGGTCCATCCTGGTGGAGCGCGTCGCCCAGGACCCGGACCTGGCCGAAACGCTGCGGGAGCGGCTCTGGACGCAGGGCCGGATGGTCTCGCGCGTCAGGAAGGGCAAGGACGCCGAAGGGCAGAAGTTCAAGGACTACTTCGAGTTCTCCCAGCAGCCGTCCGGAATGCCGTCGCACCGCGTCCTGGCGCTCCTGCGAGGAGAAAAAGACGGGGTGCTGGAGCTGGACCTCGCCGAGGCTGAACCCAACGACGACGCCGCCCTCACCGCCGCGCGCGGCCGTTACGAGGCGGCCGTGGCCAGGTTCCTCGGGGTTGCCGACCGCGGCCGGCCCGCCGATGCCTGGCTCCTGCAGACGGCCCAGACGGCGTGGCGCTCGCGGGTCCTGGCACGGCTGACGGCGGATCTGCGGAGCCGGATGTTCGCGGCCGCCGAGGATGAGGCCGTGCGCGTGTTCGCCGCCAATCTGCGCGACGTGCTGCTCGCCGCGCCGGCAGGGAACCGCGCCACCTTGGGCCTGGACCCCGGACTGCGCACCGGGGTGAAAGTCGCGGTGGTCGACGGCACCGGCAAGGTGGTCGCGACGGACACCGTCTATCCGCACGCCCCGGCCCGCAAATGGGACGAGGCGCTGCGGACCCTCGTGGGTCTGGCGAAGAAACACGGCGTGGAACTCGTCGCGATCGGCAACGGCACGGCGTCGCGGGAGACGGACAAGCTCGCCGGGGAACTGCTCAAGCAACTCTCATCCGGCTCAGACAGCAAACCGCAGAAGATCGTGGTGTCCGAGGCCGGGGCGTCGGTTTATTCGGCCTCGGCGCTCGCCGCGGCCGAGCTGCCGGGCATGGATGTATCCCTGCGCGGCGCCGTCTCGATCGCCCGGAGGCTGCAGGACCCGCTCGCCGAGCTCGTGAAGATCGAGCCGAAGTCGATCGGCGTCGGGCAGTACCAGCACGACGTCACGGCCGCGAAGCTGGACCGCAGCCTGGATGCGGTGGTCGAGGACTGCGTGAATGCCGTGGGCGTCGACGTCAACACAGCATCGCCGGCCCTGCTGAGCCGGGTGGCCGGCGTCGGGCCGCTGCTGAGCGAGAACATCGTGGCCTACCGGAACGAGCACGGCCCGTTCACCAAGCGGAGCGAGCTGAAGAAGGTCCCACGGCTGGGCGCCAAAGCGTTCGAGCAGTGCGCGGGCTTCCTGCGGATCACCGGGGGAGCGGAGCCGCTGGATGCCTCCAGCGTGCACCCGGAGGCCTATCCCGTGGCGCGGAAGATCAAGGCGGCCGCCGGGAAGGCGCCGGCCGCGGGAAGCTATGCGGCGCTGAACCCGCAGGACTTCGTGGACGGCTCCTTCGGCCTGCCCACCGTGCAGGACATCATCGCCGAACTTGAAAAGCCCGGCCGCGACCCCCGTCCGGCCTTCGCGGCCGCAGCGTTCTCGGAAGGGATCGAGAAGATCTCCGACCTCAAACCGGGCATGGTGCTGGAGGGCACCGTGACCAACGTGGCGGCCTTCGGCGCGTTCGTGGACATCGGGGTGCACCAGGACGGGCTGGTGCACGTGTCCGCGCTCGCCAACCGGTTCGTCTCCGATCCGCGCGAGGTGGTGAAGTCCGGGCAGGTGGTCAGGGTCAAGGTTCTGGAGGCGGATCCGGAACGGAAGCGCATCTCGCTGACGCTAAGGCTCGACGACGAACCGGCAGCTTCCGGGGGCGGCGCACCGTCCTCCAGGCAGCAACAGCCGCGGCAGTCCGCCGGCCGGCCCGGCGGGTCCAGGCCTGACGCCTCGCGTCAGGCGCAGCCGCAGGCCCAGAGGAAAGCGCAGCCCCAGGGCCCAGGCGAGGCAGGGCGGCAGTCCCAGCCGCAACGGTCAGCGTCCCAGGCAAGGCCTGCGCCGGCGCCCGTCAACACCGCGATGGCCGAGGCGCTCAGGAAAGCAGGCCTCGGCAAGTAGCCTTCTCCACTCTTCCCGCCACCCTCCCGCCTGCCTTACCGTTCATCGCGCTCCTGCTACCGCTTGGCGCAAAAATACGACGCTTGCTTATCATCTGCACCATGATTGCCGGAGGCAACGGTCCCCGTCGGGGGTCTCTTGCCCCAGATGCCGGACACCGAGGTCGTTGACGAGCAGGGGAGCATTTATGGGTTGGCTGGACCGCGAACGAACCATCGCACCGCCGGGATTCAACCGGTGGCTTGTGCCGCCTGCAGCGCTCGCCGTGCACCTGTGCATCGGCCAGGCGTACGCGACGAGCGTTTACAAGACGGCGCTGGTGAAGCACTTCGGCGCCGGCCTGACCGAGATCGGCGTGATCTTCTCCATCGCGATCGTGATGCTGGGCCTCTCGGCCGCCGTCATGGGCACCTGGGTGGACAAGAACGGGCCGCGCAAGGCAATGTTCACCTCCGCCGTGTTCTGGGCCAGCGGCTTCCTGATCGGGTCCCTGGGCATCTTCAGCGGGCAGCTCTGGCTGGTGTACCTCGGCTACGGGGTGGTCGGCGGCATCGGACTGGGGATCGGCTACATCTCGCCGGTGTCCACCCTGATCAAATGGTTCCCCGACCGGCCCGGACTCGCCACCGGCATGGCCATCATGGGCTTCGGCGGCGGCGCCCTGATCGCCAGCCCCGTCTCCACGGCGCTGCTCAAGCTGTACGATCCCAACTCCGGTGCCAAAGGCTGGGTGGCCAGCGGCGAGTCGGTGGGCAAACTCTTCCTGACCCTCGCCGTCGTCTATCTGGCCTACATGATGTTCGGCGCCTTCACCATCAAGGTCCCGGCCGAGGGCTGGACGCCGGCAGGCTTCGACCCCGCCAAGGTCGGGACCGCCGCGCTGGTCACCACGGAGAACGTCTCCGCCCGGAATGCGGTCAAAACCAGGCAGTTCTGGCTTGTCTGGGTAGCCCTGTTCTGCAACGTCACGGCAGGCATCGGCCTCCTGGAGCAGGCCGCACCGATGATCCAGGACTTCTTCCGCCAGCCCGACGGCACCTCGCTGGCCAGCGCCGCCGTGGCCGCGGGTTTCGTGGGGCTGCTGTCCATCGGCAACATGTCCGGGCGCTTCGCCTGGTCCGCCACGTCGGACGTCACCGGCCGCAAGCGCATCTACATGGTGTACCTCGGCGTCGGCGCGCTGCTCTACACCGTGCTGGCGCTGGCCGGCTCGACCTCCACCGTCCTCTACGTCGCGCTCGCGTTCGTCATCATCTCCTTCTACGGCGGCGGGTTCGCGACCGCCCCCGCCTACCTGCGGGACCTCTTCGGCACGTTCCAGGTCGGCGCCATCCACGGCCGCCTCCTGACGGCCTGGTCCGCCGCAGGCGTCGCGGGGCCGCTGATCGTCAACGCGTTCCTGGACGCCCAGGGCAAGCCCGGAGCGCTCAACGCCGCGTCCTACCAGCCGGCCTTGCTGACCATGGTGGGGCTGCTGGTGATCGGCTTCGTGGCGAACCTGCTGGTCTCGCCGGTTGACGCGCGCTTCCACGAGCCCCATCCCGGCCGCGTCCGGTCCGAAGAACCCGCCATGGAGGCCTGAGATGAGCACTTCACAGACACCGGTGACACCGTCCACCGGAAAATTGGTCATAGCGTGGGCGCTGGTCGGCGTGCCGCTCGCCTATGGCGTTTACGAGACGCTTACCCGCGTGGCGGCCCTGTTTGGCTGACACCGGGGTCACAGAAGCCGTCCGTGACCGCCCGCCCGCGGCTCGGGTGCCGTTCACGCCCCCGGCGGCGTTCACCACCCGCCCCACGCTCCAGGGCACCTTCGGGATGAGCGCCTCCACACACTGGCTTTCGACGGCGGCTGCCCAGGCAGTGCTGGAGCGCGGCGGCAACGCCTTCGACGCCGCGGTGGCGGGAGCGTTCGTGCTCCACGTCGTGGAACCGCACCTCAACGGGCCCGGCGGCGACATGACCGGGATCTTCGTCACCGCGGAAGATCCGGACAAACCGATCGTCCTGATGGGCCAGGGGCCGGCGCCGGCCGGGGCCACCGTGGAGCACTACGCCGCCGAAGGCCTGGACCTCGTTCCGGGCTCGGGTGCCCTGGCCGCCGCGGTGCCTGCCGCCGTCGACGCCTGGCTCCTGCTGCTGCGTGACCACGGGACGTGGGAGCTGGACGCCGTGCTGGACTTCGCGATCGGCTACGCGCGGGACGGCCACCCGATGCTCGGCCGGGTTGGATCCACCATCGCGGCGGTGTCCGCAATGTTCCGGACGCATTGGCCCACCTCGGCCGAGCTGTGGATGCCCGGTGGGCGAATCCCGGCCGAGGGTGAGCTGGTGTGGAACCCGGCCTATGCCCGCACGCTGGAACGGCTCGTGGAGGCCGGAGTCAAAGAACCCACCCGCGAGGCCGGAATTGATGCGGCCCGGCGCGAGTGGCGGGAGGGTTTCGTGGCCCGCGCCATGGTGGATTCGGTGCAGGCCCCGCACCGGCATTCCTCGGGCACGGATCACTGCGGGGTGCTGGCCCTGGCGGATCTGGCGGGCTTCGAGGCCGGGTATGAGGCGGCCGTCACCATGGAATTCCGCGGCCACACGATCGCCAAGACCGGGCCGTGGGGCCAGGGGCCGGCGCTGCTGCAGACCCTGGCCATCCTCTCCGGGTTCGAAGACCGCTTCCTTGATCCGTCCACCGAATTGGGGGCGCACACCATCCTGGAAGCGCAGAAGCTCGCCCTCGCGGACCGGGAAGCGTACTACGGCGACACGGATGTGCCGCTGGACTACCTGCTGTCGGCGGAATACTGCGCCGGCCGCCGCGATCTGATCACGGACCGGGCGTCCCACGGCTTCCGGCCCGGCATCGTGCCCGGACGGGAACCGTATCTACCGCCGCTGCGCACCGACTACACGCCGCCGGCGCTCGCGGGGCATGCCTCCACGGCCGGACTCGGCGTCGGCGAGCCCACCGTGACATCCGCGGGGGAGACCCGGGGAGATACCTGCCATATCGACGTCGTGGACCGCTGGGGCAACATGGTGTCGGCCACTCCGTCCGGCGGTTGGCTGCAGTCCTCCCCTGCGATTCCGGAGCTGGGCTTCTGCCTGGGTACCCGGCTGCAGATGACCTGGCTGGAGCCCGGGACGCCGTCCACACTGACGCCCGGCAAACGCCCGCGCACCACCCTGACGCCCACTCTCGTGCTGCGGGACGGTCACGCCGTGGCCGCGCTGGGTTCGCCCGGCGGCGACCAGCAGGATCAATGGCAGCTGCCGTACCTGCTGCGGACGATCGTGGGCGGGTACTCGCCGCAGCAGGCCATCGACGCTCCAACGTTCCATACGACGTCGATGCCCGCGTCGTTCTGGCCCCGCACCTGGGAGCCCGGCGGCGCCGTCGTCGAGGACCGGCTGGGTGAGGACGTCATCGAAGGGCTGGAGCGCCGTGGGCACCTTGTCACCCGGGCCGGTGACTGGACGCTGGGGCGGCTGTCCGCCGTCGTGCGGGATCCCGAAACGGGGGTCCTGCAGGCCGCGGCGAATCCGCGGGGTGCGCAGGGGTACGCCGCGGGCCGGTAACGGGGGCGGGAGTGCGTAGCGCTGGGCTGAGGAATGCCCGCTTCCTAGCCGGAAGCCTTGAGCCCGTCCATGAAGCGGAGCGACTCGGCAACGATCTGCTGCTGCGCCTCGTTGCGGCTGATGCCCGGCTCGCCGTCTCCGGGCTGCTCACCGTAGTCACCGAAGAACGCGTGCACGCCGCCCACGACCGTTGTGTAGGTTGTGGTTGGCGGGAGCAGGGACCTGGACGCCGCGATTTTGTCCGGGGTGCTCAGGCCATCGTTTGAGCCGGAGATGGAAAGCACCGAGAGGCCCTGCGCGTCGGCCATGCTCTCTGCGGGGTACGAAGCAAAGAGCAGCAGCCCGGCGACGTCGTGATTCGACGCCGCAAAAGATGACGCGCTCACGCCACCCAGCGAATGACCACCGACGGCCCAGGAAACGATCTCAGGATGCCGGTCCATGGCCACGCGGGCCTGGTTGGTGTCCAGCAAGGAGACGCCAAGGGGTTCTTTCAGGATGACAACAAGGTGACCCGCGGCCGCGAGCGGCTGCAGCAGGTCCTGATAGGCGTGCGCGTCCACCCTGGCGCCGGGGTAGAAGACGAGGCCCGTAGTGGCTGTGCCCGCAGGGGCAAGGGTGATCGACGTGGCGTCTTCTGTAGCGCTTGACCCGGCTGGCGCGGTCGCGGCGGGTCCATTGGCCGGGACCGTCGTCTCACGGTCGGGTTGGTGGGGGAACGGGCTGAGCCACATCAGCGCCGCCACGAAACCGAGGATCGTGAGCCTGCCTGCGATCCCGCGGACCAACTGCCACGTGGAAATATCACCGCTTCGCTGCTTATTGGCGCCGAACACCCAGCCTCTGGCCAGCATCAGCGCCCAAAAAATCCCCAATGCGACGGCGGCCGCCAGGAGAGTCGGCAGGGCGGGATGGCCGCCGGGGACGGCAGGGTTGCCGAGCAGCATCCAGAGCGGGACCACTATCAGGGCGGCCGCCGCGAGAGCGCCGCTCCAGTTCAGGATCGAGGACTTCCAAAAGGTGGGGTTGGGCCTTGTGGGGACGGGAACGGGGGTTTCGGTGGGGTTCGCAGGACGAAAAGGCTGGCCTTCCTTCACTGCTTGATGATATCTCCATGGCGGCGGAACCCGACGGTGGCCGGGCGCGAGAAACCCCCGTCACCGGCCCGATCAGGGGCCGCTGCGCCCCACCCACAGCCCATGCAGCAGCGGAAGCGCCGACGCGATCATCAGGACATTGCCAAGCACCATGTCATCCGCGCGGACCACGGAGCCGGAAATCAGCAGGGCGCCGAAGATCAGCGCCGCTGCCGATCGCTGCACCGTGCGGTCAAGCCGTCCCAGCTGCCGCTCGAGGCGCGGATTGGCCATCGACAGTGAACCGTCCTCGAGCCGGGTGAGCAGCCCATCCAGCCGTTTCGGCAGACCCAGCACCATCCCGGCGGCATCGAGCGCCTGCTGGGCAACGTCCTGCACGATGTTGCCGCGCTCGTCGCGCAGCAGCTGCGCCGCATAGGGTTCGACCGAGTCCCACAGATTGAACCGGGCGTCCAGTGAGCTGCACACCCCAGAGGTCAGAGACATGGCCCGGATGATGAGCAGGAAGTTTTCCGGGAACTGGAAGGGCAAGGACCGGACAGTGTCACCGAACTCCACCGCGAACTCCCGGAACTCTCGGGGGTCCACTTCGCGCAGCTCGGCGAAGCCCAACCCGCCAAAGCGGGCGAAGAGGTGCGTCATTGCCCGCTCAAGCTCCACTGTGTCCGCCGAGGGCACCAGCACACCGACGTTCCGGATGGCGGCCACCAGACCCTTGCCGTCACGCGAAGCGGCCGCGATGAGCAGCTTCCGCAGACCGCTGCGTGTGCTCGGCGGGATCTCGCCCATCATGCCGAAGTCGATGAAGGTCAGTTTCCAGGGGTGCGCTGCGGATGGATCCGTAGCCGGCGTGACAAAGATGTTGCCCGGGTGCGGATCGGCGTGGAAGAACCCGGTGGTGAACATCTGGTCGAACATCACGGAGGCAAAAACCGGGGCTACCTGCGCCGGGTCGATACCGGCAGCCAGCAGCGCCACCGAGTCCGTGATTTTGATCGCTGTCACGTCTTCGAGGGTAAGCACGCGGCGGGTGCTTCGCTCCCAGACGACGCCGGGCACCTCCACCCGGGCGTCATCGGCAAAATCGACCCCGAACCGCTCCGCATTCGCCCCCTCATTCAGGTAGTCGATTTCCTCAAGGCTGGTCTGCGCAAACTCCTCGACCAGGGCGGGCATGTCAGCACGATCGGACACCAGGCGCACGTGGCTGAGCCAGCCGCCCACTTTGCGCAGTGCCGCCAGGTCGACGTCGACAATGGCGTTGATGCCCGGCCGCTGTACCTTCAGAACCACGCGGTCGAGACCGGTGTCGGCGGCGTCGTCCGGGCGAAGCCTGGCCCGGTGCGCCTGCCCGAGGGACGCCGCCGCGATCGGTGTCTCCTCGACCGAGGCGAACAACCGCTCCAGCGGCGCGCCCAGCTCAGCTTCGGCGAGGGCTCGGATCGCGGAGAACGAAACCGGAGGCACCTCGTCCTGCAGCCCCTCGAGTTCCTTGGTGATCTCGGGCGGCAGCACGTCGAGCCGGGACGACAGGAACTGTCCGACTTTGATCATGAGGCCGCCGAGGTCCACCGCCAGCGCATGGAAGCGCTGCGCGAAGCGCCGCATCCTCTTCGCCCTGGTGCGCTCGGCAATCCTCACCAGCCCGATGCGGGGGAGGAGCAGCTCAAACCACCAGGTCACCGCGAGATGCCACGCGGCGAAACGCAGGATGCGGCGGTAACGGGTCCGGTGGTTCCCGGCGCCGGGGACCGTGGCTGCCCGGTCCCGGCGAACCGACGTCACCCCTGTCAGCCCTGGGCGAGGATCGCGTACAGCCGGCGGCGTGCGTCATCGAGCACCGCCACGGCTTCTTGTACCTGCTCCGGCGTCCCGGTGCGTCCCACCTGGGAGGCGGCTTGTGCGAGCTCGACGCCCGCCTTGGGCAGCGCCGCGAACCCCGCGCCCGATGCTGGACCTGCCGACTCCCAGGGCGCTGACATGCCGGCGCCCGCTACCTCCTCGCGGCCCGCCTCCGTCAGGGAATAGATCTTGCGGCCGTTGGACTCCTCAGCGCGGATAATTCCCTCGTCGGCCAGCAGCTGAAGGGTTGGATAGACGGAGCCAGCGCTGGGCTTCCAGGTCCCGCCGCTGCGTTCCTCGATTTCACGAATGATCTGATACCCGTGCATCGGCCGCTCGGCGAGCAGTGCCAGAACAGCCGAGCGCACCTCGCCGCGCCCCGCCCGGGATCCCGAGCGCTTCTCAAACCTCGAACGCAGCTCCTCGACGGCCTGCCACATGCTGTCGACATTGTTGCCTCGAAATCCGCCTGCCGGGTGTAAATTGCGCATCATGCTCTCCTCGGGAAGACCGCGAACGATATACAACGATAGTCAACGATACATCCGAAAATTTGCGAAACCAAGAGCGCCGGCGGCCCGCTCAAGGGGCCAAAAAGCTGGCCCCTCACAGCTAGCCATGGCGGTTTTTGGGGTGGTGAGCGCCGGCCGCGGAACTCCCCGGGCTGGGGCCGGGGATGACTGAGGCGCCGATGACGGCCCAGGGGTCGGTCTGGTCGGTGGGGCGGGCTGCGCGCCAGCCCGGTGCCGTCCACGCCTCCCCGAGCCCGGCGACACCACCAGGCCACGAAAGGACCTGTTCACCGCCGCTGGGCTTCTCTTTGGATTAGGCGGCTGCCGTTTGCGCCTGCTGGTTGATGCGAAATCTTGCGCGGCTGCCGGCGTCGCACGGGTTGCCCCCGCCCGGCCCGGACTTTGGCCCTGACCTTGACCTGGACTTTGGCCCTGACCTTGACCTGGACGTGCGAACTGCGAGGCCCGGCGGGGTCGCGGCCGCCGTGGCTATGCGGCCGTGCTGAGGTTTGCGGGTTTGAAGTAGTGGTTGCGGCGGGGCTGTTGGTGCGGGTCGAGGTGGGGCGGCGGGATGAACCAGGGGATCCCGGTCCGGACTTGGATGCTCCAGTGTTCCTTGTGGATCACGTGGTGGTGATGGGAGCAGAGCAGGGTGCCGTTCTCTGTCCCGGAGGTTCCGCCGCTGGACCAGTAGGTGATGTGGTGGGCCTCGCACCAGGGGGCGGGCATAGGGCAGCCGGGGAACGCGCAGCCCTGGTCGCGGGCGATGAGGGCTTTGCGGAGGTGGGGCGGGAAGAGTCTGGAGGCCCGGCCGATGTCCAGTATCCGGCCTTGGCTGCCGAGCAGGACGGGGATGATGTCGGCATCGCAGGCGATCTTTCGCACGGTCGAGGCGGTGACGGGCCCGGTGAACAGCAGCGAGCCTGTCTGCTCCAACAGCCCCGTCCGCTGCAGCATCCCAGTGCCCGGCAGCATCCCGGTGCCCGGCAGCGTCCGGGGTGCGGCGTCCTCCGGGCCGGCCGTTCCAGCGTCCGCGGTGCCTGCCGTGCCAGCGGTGACGGCAGGGTTCGTGCCGAGCCGGGTGAGCAGGTCGCGGTAGTCGATGGTGACCATGACCTGGGGGCGCAGGCCGCCCGAGGCGGGGAGCCGGCCCGACGCGAGGGCGAGTTTGCAGGCGCCGACGAGGCCGTCGAGCAGCCGCTGCGGCCGGGTGCGCAAGTCCAGGCAGCCGGTCCCGGGATCCTCCTCCGGCGCCGCAGGAGCCCCCGAAGAAATCTGGCGATCCGAAGCGGGATGAGCCTCGGAAGCCGGATCTGCCGGGATGCCCGCAGCCGTCGAAACGGCGGGCCGGGAATCGCAGGCCGAGACACCGCCGGCAGCGGAAGTCCAGCCCGCGGCCGTGCCGGCGGCAGAACCCCGGCCTGTGGCCGCATTGTCTTCGGCCGCGGAGCCCCAGCCGGTGGCGGGTCCGGCGGTGGAACCCCAGTCGGCGGCAGAGCCCCAGCCTGTGGCCGTACGGTCTCCGGCGGCGGAGCCCCAGCTGGTGGAAGACTCGACGGCGGCCTCCTCGCCCGGGGCAGAACCCCAGCCGGCGGCCGGATCTTCACCGGCAACGAAGTCCTCGTGAGGGACGGAATCGGCTTCGGGAGCCTCGGCGGCACCCATGGCCGGGGATGGGGATGGGGATGGGGATGGGGCTGAGGCCGTGGCCGTGGGCAGGGCGCCGGTGCGGGGGTTGGTGCCGGTGTTCATCACCGTGAGGAGGTGTTCGTACTGTTCGTCCGTCGCGAAGATCTCGAGATGATTCAGGCCGTGGCGCCGGCGGCGGATGAAGGTGCCCTGAAGCTGGCGCAACAGCTCCTCGCCGGGTTCCGCGCCGTCCTGGTCCATCGCATCGGTCCAGCCGCGGGCGACCCGGATGAGGAAGTCGGCGTCGTTCTCCGCGGCCGTACGCGTCAGGGCATGCTCCATCCGGGCCAAGGCCTCCGCGTCGCACAAAGGCCGGATCCGGCCCAGCGCGGCGGTGATAACCGCCGCGGCCCGGGACGCGACCTCGCCCGCGGCGACCGCGGCCCCGAGTTCCCCGTGTACAGCAGGCACCGGCTGCCCGGCCAGCCCGTGCCTGGGCAGCAGGCGCTCGGCCAGGGAAAGCCGGCGCCGTGCCTCCGCCGCGCCGATCAACAGCCGCGCCCGCAGGAACTCCACCGTGTTCCGGTATCCGTCATCCACCGGAACCTCCGCCGCCGCGGGCGACCCGGACCCAGAAGCGTTATCCACTGCCTCGGGTGGCGTGCCCGCCGAGCCGCTGACCCCGCCGTCGCTGGCCCCGCCGTCGCCGGTCCCGCCGTCGCCGGTCCCGCCGGCCGCGGCGGTGAACGCTGCCGCGGCCCCTGGCGCGTCCTCGCGCCAGCCAGTGGTCCACGACGTGCCGGTCTTCCCGCGGTCCGCCGCAGACTGCTTCCTGCTCCGGTCCACCGCGCCGGCCGCGACAACCTGCAGATACTCCACCGTGCGGGAGAGCTCCTCCACGCGCCCGGCGAAATCCGACGCCGCCTTCAACCCCCAGGACGCCGCGTCCTCCGCCGCCGTCGCGCTCACGTTTCGGAGCGCTGTCAAAGCGTCGTCCAACCCGGACGCCAGGGCCGGGACCTCGGCGGGAACCGGGCCTAAGCTTGAGCCGGGGTTTGTACCGCAGCCTGCAACGAGGCCGGTGCACCTGTCCGTGCCCTGCCCCTCGCCCTCGAAAGGAATGAAATCCCTGGCGGCTTCCATGACTCAAGCCTAGGCGGGAGGTACGACATAATCGGGGCTTGCGGTGATGACCCGTGCGCAGTGCAGGAATCCGGCTGCCGTGCCCTGGTGATTCGGGGTCGGCGAGCATTCAGACGGTTTTCACATCGCGCGGTTAAGGGCCCGTGGCCGGCCAAACTGCGTGCGGACACCGGGGGAGAAGAGGACAGATTCGGGTGGCCCCGTGACTTCGATTCCCGCCGCGGGCAGCAGTTGATCCTCAAGGCGGGTCAGTCGCGCCGGGTACAGCGGCCACGCCGAATGCGTGTTTGGAATGTAAAGGGTCCTGCCCCTGAAGCGGGAATGCAGACCGAACCGGGCCGTCAGGTGTACCGAGAGCGGGTCGGCCGCTTCGACGTCGAGCTCGGGCACGACGGCGAAATCGCTCCGGGCGCCGCCCCGGAACCGCCGCACCGAGTAACCGGCGGCCCCGCCCGACGAGCCGGCGCCGACGGCGGCACCCCCGCCCGCCCTATCGGCCCCATCTGCCGAGCCTGCGGGCTGCGCGGCGTCCCGGCCCAGATACCTCGTGCGCGACCACACGTACGGAATCCCTGCAGCCCTTGCAGCGAGCACCACAGCCAACCGCGATGCATCCAGGCTGAGGAAGACGACGCCCCGGGTACCGTCGGGTTCCCGGGAATAGAGGCGCACGTTGATCTCGGCAAAGCTCCCGAAATACGGGACACCGGGTCCGCGGCCCAGGCCCGCGCCGCGCATCCGGAAGCCGATCAGTCCCACCCAGGCAGATCCGTCAAAGCTGTCCGGAGCAACGCCCGGAGGCATGAACGGCGCGGCCACCTGATCCGGGATGCGCCAGTGCAGGAATACGGCATCGGTCCAGCGCTGATCCATGATGATTGGGGTTGGGAGTTCAGGGGCCTCCGGCCAAGGATCTAAACCCATGCGATCATGTCCTCCTTAGCTGATGGGATCGTTCGGCACCGGCACCGGCACCGGCACCGGCACCGGCACCGGCACCGGCACCGGCACCTGCAGGTGCACGTGCACGCGGCCCGCGGCCCGCGGCTCGCGGCTCGCGGCTCGCGGCTCGCGGCTCGCGGCTCGCCTGAGCCTGCCCGGCCCGAGCCCGGCCAGCGCTGCGCCGCCCAGTCCCCATGCCGCCCCAGTCCAGAACCGGCCTAGTTCAACGGCCGGGTGCCTTCCGGAAGCGCCCCGCCGGCCAGCAGCTCCGCCGTCGCGTCGACCAGTGCCGTCAGCGCGACGCGTTGCGTCCATGGGCCGTAGGAAATGCGGGCCACGCCGAGCTCCTGCAGTTTGGCCGGAGCCAGCGACCCGGGCACGTTGATGACAGACACTTTGTTCCAGCCAATACCCTCCACCAGAGCGGTGACGGTAGCCTCATCCAGCAAGCCGGGCACAAACACGGTGGCCGCACCGACCTCGAGGAACGCACGGCCGCGCTCGATCGCATCGGCCAAAACTGCGGCGGGATCGCGGTCGCCGGCCTTGAGGAAGGCGTCGGTGCGGGCGTTGAGGACGAAGTCGATGCCCTCAGCCTCGCCGGCGCGGACTGCGGCACCCATCTGCGAAACGGCGTCGGCGAGCGGGCGCATCTGGTCTTCGATGTTGGCTCCGACGCTCCCGACGCCAATCGCCTTGCGCACTGTCTCTCCGGGGTCCCCGTAACCCGATTCGAGGTCAGCGCTAACGGGCAGCGAAGTCGCGGAGGCAATCAGGCCGACGGCGGCGATCATCTCATCTACCGGGATGTTCTCGCCGTCTTCATAGCCGCGGGACGCAGCGATGGAGTGGCTGGCTGTGGCCAAGGCCTTGGTGCCCGGAACATCGGCCACCACTTTCGCAGTGATCGCGTCCCAGACATTGATGACCTGGAGGATCTCCGGGGCCCGGTGGAGCCTGAGCAGTTCGGCGGCTTTGGGGGCAAGAGAAAGCTCGTTTTCTGTCATTCCCCGAGCCTAGCCCCGCACCAAGCCGCCCGGAACGGTTTCAGCCCGCTGATGCGTCTGCTGGCGCTCCCCGCTGACTCTGCCACGGCCAGCGTCCGGTGATCTCCAGCTCGAGTGAGAAGCTCAGGAAGGTACGGATGAGAACAATAATGCCCAGCACCCCAACACCTTCGAAAGTCGGTGTGACGGCGACCGACCGGATGATGTCGGCCGCGACCAGCAGTTCCAGTCCGAGCAGGATTGAGCGCCCGAGCAGTTGCCGGTAGGAGCGGTAAACGGACAGCGGCGCGGACCCGGCCGGGAGACGCTCTGGCTGGAATCCCCTCAGCGCCAGGGGGATGGAGACGATCGCACCGATCACCATGACCGCCACGCCGGCGAAATCCATGAAGCTGCCGACTGTCTCAATGATGTGCTGAAGATCCATGGTTCCCCCTCGGAAATGCGCGGTCAGGAAAGCGGTCAGAAAAGTAGTCGGTGACGTTCATGGCAGGACTCAGGGGTGCCGGACTCCGGCGCCGGCAAGAATCGCCCGGTAGCCTTCGCGGAAACTCGGGTAGTGAAACTCGAAACCGGTGCTGCGGAGCAGCCCGTTGCTGCAGCGCTTGTTGCCTCCCCTTGAGGGTTCGCCGCCCGACGTCGACGCACCGGCACCCGCCGTACCGCCGCCCGACGTCGATGTGCCGGCACCGCCGTCTTGCGCGCCGGCGCCGCCGTCTTGCGCGCCGGCGCCGCCGTCCCCGGAGGGACTAGCGGATTCCGACGCCGGCTGGGGGAGTCCCAGCTCGGCCGCCAGGAAACCAAGGACCTCGCCGAGCTCTGCCGGTTCGTTGTCGACGCCCAGATATACGGGCCCCGGAACCGCGTCCATGGTGCACAGGTGGACGATCGCGGCGGCGGCGTCGTCACGGTGGATGCGGTTGGTGAAGCGCGATGCGGACGGAATCACCGCGGATCCTCCGCGAACCTGGTCGATCAGGCGCGTCCGGCCGGGACCGTAGATCCCGCCAAGCCGCAGCACCACCGGGGCGATGCCGGTGCCGCGCAGGCGGCTGTAGAGGAGTTCCTCTGCTTCGCGGATGGTGCGGCCCGAGAATCCGCCGGGTTCCGGCGTCGTGCCTTCATCAATCCAGCCCCCGCCGGCATCGCCGTAAACGGCGGTCGAGGAGACAAAGAGGATCCGGCGGACGTCGGCCCCGGACGCCAGGACCGCGTCCAGCACATGGGCGAGACCGTTCACGTAGGCGGCCCGGTAGGCATCTTCCGTGGGCGCATCCGCCGCAATCGCGACGACGACGGCGGTAGTGTCCGGCGGGATGGGCGGCAGTTCGCCCGAGCTCAGGTCCGCGGCGACCCCCTCGATGGCGGCCGGCAGTTTCTCAGGCGAACGACGCCACCCCACCACACGATGGCCTGCCGCCGCGAAACGCAGCCCGGCCTCGGTGCCCAGATCGCCGCAACCGGCCAAAAGTACAGTCATGAGGCCAGTCTGCCAGCCTTCAGGGAAGCGTTGCGCACAGGCGTGAGCAAATCTTCAAGAGATCTCGTCACCCGTTGAAGACTTGGACGGACGACGGCGGACCGGCGGCCGCCGTCGGAACGCCGCCGGAACCCGCGCCGAGTCGCGGGAAGCGTGGCGGGGGCGTTGGACTACCGGCGTTCGGCTATCTTGCCGGGATCGGGAAGAAGGCCCGCGGGTCCTGAAGCAGGGCAGGGTAGTCGAATGCCGAGCGGTCCACGATCTCGTCGACCTGGAAGTTGCGGGCGAACTGGCCGTCCACGGTGATCGGACGGCCCAGGACCTTGCCGATCGCGAAGGACGTGCCGCCGTTGACCGGGACAGCCACCACGGAGTTGCCGGGAAGGGTGGTGAACGCCTCTTCCTGCTGCTGGCGCTTGCGGGTGGGCTTCTTGACGAGCTGCTTCGGGGGCAGTTTGCGTACCTTCGGGCGGCGGGAGCCGGAATCGGCGTAGACGAACTGGTAGTCGTCGTCGGACGCAGGCTTGGCGCGTCCCACGGGCGGCAGGCTGACGGTCTTCAGCTGTTCGGGCTCGGTATCGCCGAGCGGCAGGCGGAGGACCCACATGCGCTCGCCGGCGGGATCCTCCGGCAGAAGCTCGTGCTTGGGCTCGGGCCAGACGTACTCCAGGTCGGGATCGGTGCCCGGGAAGACCTTGGAGTAGAACCGCGGGTCCTTGGCGATGAGCCTGGACCGGTGGCTGAGGTGGAGATCCTCATTGCCCAGCCACGGCGGCATCGGGATCTTGGCGGCGTAGCCGGGGTGGGCCGCCTGCGGGGCGAACTCCATGATCTTCTCGCGGGTGGTGTCCTCGCCGCCGCGCGCCGTCCACTCATCCACCATGGCGAGGCCGTACATAGTCAGCGCGGGAACGTACCCCATCCACATCCGGATAGCCGGGTGCGACTGCCAGCCGTACTCCGGGATCACCAGCGCACGCAGGATCTGCAACGCTTCAACGCGCTGCTTGCCGAGCCGCGCGCGGTCCAAAACCGCGGCGCTCTGCTGGAAATCGGGGAAGGGGAGGAAAGTCTGCATCTTTCCAGTTTGAGGCCACACAGCGAAACCACCAATTGCGCAGGTCCGCGCGTGTGGATGTTCACATTTTGGAATGAAGCAGACAGTTCGTTACGGCGGGGCGTAATATAGCAGGACCCCATCAATGCCGCCCGGAGGACACGCCATGAATCCAGCCCCTGTTATGCCGTTTGTGCCCAAATACGGACAACTGCTCGGCCCGGAAGCGAACGGCATTGTGGTGCTGGAGGAGGTCATCCTTGACCCGGTGGCAGCCCGCAAGGAGCAGCACGGGTTCCGCGCCGCGATGGCGTCGGTGGCGCTGACCATGCGGCGGATACTGGCGCTGCGCCTCTGCATCGCCGTGGTGGCGATCGCCAACTTGCCCCTCTTCCTGCTGAACACGGGGTGGTGGATTTACGCGGTCTCACTGGCGCTGGTTGTCGGGGTCCACGCCGCGGTGTCGTGGCTGAACCGGCACGAGCCGCGCATCCGCCAGCGCCGCATGCTGGAACTGCACCTGCACCGGGAGCGGAGCGCCAACTACCGCAAGGTTCGCGACGCCGTGAAGTACGTCATCGACGCCCCGGCGCGGATGAATGAGAACCTCTACCTTGAACTCCTCGCCGCGAAGCGCGTGGCCCTGCACCTGGCCATGGGCACCGTGGCCCTGCTGGACACGAGCGACGACTCCGCCTGGAAGCTCCAGATCGTCCGCGAAATCCCGCAGGCCGCCTAAGCCGGCACGGCTCACCCGAGAAGCACGGCTCACTCACGTACCACGACGCCGGAGCGTCCCCTTGCGGGATCGCTCCGGCGTCGTGCTGTAACGGTGACCTGTAACGGCGCCGTGCCGCAACGGCGGGGTGCGTTAGCGGGGAGCCCTATCCGGGAAGCTGCAGCACCTGGCCCGGGAACACCGCGTGGGGGTTGCTGATGGTCGCCGTGTTCGCGTCGGCCAGCGAGCGCCAGCCTCCGGCAATGTTGAGCTTCTCGGCGATTGTGCTCAGGGTGTCGCCGCTCCGGATGGTGTAGGTCTGGCCACTGACTGATACCGGTGCAGCGTGGCGGGGTGCCGGGACAGCCGCCTTGGGCGCTCCAGTCCGGGCGGGGACCTGGGCCTGGGTGGAGACCGCGGCGGGCTGTCGTGCTCTGGCTGCGCTCTGCGGAGCCACAGCACCCCCGCTCAGGCCCAGCTTCGCGGCGCAGGCTGGCCACGCGCCCCAGCCCTGGCTGGCCTGCACTTTCTCGGCGACGGCGATCTGCTGCTCACGGCTGGCGTTCGCCGCGGACCCCGTGCCGCCATAGGCTGCCCACGTGCTTTGGCTAAATTGCAGGCCGCCCGTGTAGCCGTTTCCAGTATTGGTGGCCCAATTGCCGCTGCTTTCGCACTGGGCAAGCGAATCCCAGACGGACGTTGGGGACTGTGCCGGGGCGGCGTTTGCGGAGGCTGTGGACAGTGCGACGGCTGCCATCGAAACAGCGGCCAGCGTGGCGCCGCGGCGCGCGGCAGTGCCATAGGTGGATTTCTTCATGGTTCAGATGCTCCTGAGGGCCACCAGCGCTCGGTCCGTCCCCGGACGTTGTCGCGCCACTGCCCGCCCCTGACAATAGAGGTCATATGCGGTGTCTACCGGTCGGGCAGTATCTGGTGGTGGTAGCACCGGGCATGCAGTGCCCGGTTGCCGGGCATGCAACCAGATTAAGGCAGGCCCCGTCCGTTATCAAGACGTTATTTTTGCCATTTCTGCCGTTATCATCTCGGCGCGATCCCCCGCAGTGGCCGCTCGCCGCAGTCCGCCTTGCCGCAGATGCCGGCGAACGTGTGCGGGCGAACGTGTGCGGGTAAATCAGCCCGCGAGCATCGTGGCCAGATACGGCGCCGTCCGGCTCGCCGTGGAACGCGCGACGTCGGCGGGCGTCCCGAGCGCCACGATCTCGCCGCCGGCATCACCGCCGGCCGGGCCCAGATCGATCACCCAGTCCGCGGCGGCCACCACATCCATGTCATGCTCCACCACAATGACGGTGTTGCCCGCGTCCACGAGCCGGTGCAGCTGCGCCATCAGGAGCTGGACGTCGGCGGGGTGCAGCCCGGTGGTGGGCTCGTCCAGCAGGTAGAGGGAGTGGCCTCGCTGGGCGCGCTGCAATTCGGTGGCGAGCTTGATGCGCTGGGCCTCCCCGCCGGAGAGTTCCGTGGCGGGCTGGCCGAGGCGCAGATAGCCCAGGCCCACCTCGCGCAGCGTCTGAAGGCTCCGCGCTGCCGCCGGCACCGCTTCGAGGAACTCAGCGGCGGCATTGACCGTCATGCCCAGGACCTCGGCCACGTTCTTGCCGCGGTAGCAGACCTCGAGGGTTTCCGGGTTGTAGCGCGAGCCGCGGCACTCGGGGCACGGGCCGTAGCTGCCGGGCAGGAACAGCAGCTCCACGGCCACGAAGCCCTCACCCTGGCACGTCTCGCAGCGGCCGCCGGCAACATTGAAGGAGAAGCGTCCGGCGCCGAAGCCCCGGGCCTTGGCCTCGTCCGTGGCCGCGAATTCCTTGCGGACCGCGTCGAACAGCCCGGTGTAGGTGGCCAGGTTGGAGCGCGGGGTGCGGCCGATCGGCTTCTGGTCCACCTTGACCAGCCTGTCTAGCTGGTCCAGCCCGGACACGGGGCCAACGCTCAGCGGCTCGGTGGACTCACCCGCTTGGGGTTCCAGGTCCTCAGCGGTGGTTGTCGCCCCGGCGCCGGCTTCCGGATGGAGCCGCGCGCCCACAACCTCGGCGAGAACCTGGCTGACCAGGGTCGACTTGCCGGAGCCCGAGACTCCTGTGACCGCGGTCAACACGCCGAGCGGGAAGTCGGCGTCGAGTTCGCGCAGGTTGTGGCGGCTGATGTCGCGAAGTTCCAGCCAGCCCGCGGCCTCCCGGCGGCCGCCGGCCGCGGAAGAACTGCCGCGGCGGTGAGCGACGCCGTCGTCGTCCGTTTTGCCCGGGCCATTAGCCGGGCCGTCAGCCGGCTCGTCCGGGAACAGGAACGGCCGGGTGACGGACTCAACCACGTCGGCCAGGCCGGCCACGGGGCCGCTATAGAGCACTTCGCCGCCGCCTTCACCGGCGCGCGGGCCCACATCCACCAGCCAGTCGGCGCGGCGGACGATGTCCATGTTGTGCTCCACCACGAACACCGAGTTTCCCGAGGACTTGAGCTGGTCCAGGACTGCCAGGAGGGGCTCGGCGTCGGCGGGATGCAGGCCGGCGGAGGGCTCGTCCAGCACGTAGATCACGCCGAACAGTCCGGAGCGGAGCTGGGTGGCGATCCGCAGCCGCTGCATTTCGCCGGGGGAGAGCGTGGGGGTGGACCGGCCCAAGGCGAGGTAGCCCAGCCCCAGGTCCAGCAGCACGGTGACGCGCTGCAGGAGGTCGCGGGTAATGGCGACGGCCACCTCGTTGCCCTCGCCGGAGGACTGCTTTCGCGAGGCGGTCCCGGCCTCGGTGAGCTCGGTGGTGGGGCGGAGGATGTCCGCCAGTTCGGACATGGGGACGGCGTTGAGTTCGGCGATGGTCCGGCCGGCGAAGCTCACGGCAAGGGCGGCCGGCGTCAGGCCGCTGCCGCCGCAGACCGGGCACGGGCCGGTTTCCATGAAGCGCAGCACTCGGTCGCGCATGGTGGTGCTCTTGGAATCGGCGAGGGTATGCAGCACGTAGCTTTTCGCACTCCAGAACCGGCCCTTGTACGGCTTGGCGACGCGGTCGCGCTGGGGCGTCACTTCGACCACGGGCTGTTCCTCGGTGAACAGGATCCAGTCGCGGTCCTTTTTCGGCAGCCTGCGCCAGGGGGTGTCGACGTCGTGGCCCAGGTGGGTGAGGATGTCGCGCAGGTTCTTGCCCTGCCACGCCCCGGGCCACGCGGCGATCGCGCCGTCGCGGATGCTGAGCGAGGTGTCCGGGACCAGAGAGGATTCCGTGACGGTGTGCGCGATCCCGAGGCCGTGGCACTCCGGGCAGGCGCCGGCAGCCGTGTTCGGTGAAAACGCGTCGGAATCCAGCGGGCTCGCGCCGGCCGGATAACTGCCGGCGCGGGAGAAGAGCATGCGCAGCGAGTTGGACAGCGTGGTGAGGGTGCCCACCGTGGAGCGCGAACTCGGCGTCCCGCGGCGCTGTTGGAGCGCGACGGCGGGAGGCAGCCCGGTGATCATTTCCACCTTGGGGTTGTGCCCCTGTTGGATGAGACGCCGGGCGTAGGGGGCTACGGATTCGAAGTAGCGGCGCTGCGCCTCGGCATAGATGGTGCCGAACGCCAGGGATGACTTGCCCGAGCCGGAGACGCCCGTGAAGGCCACAATCGCGTCGCGGGGCACGTCCACATCCACGTTGCGCAGATTGTTCTCCCGTGCGCCGCGAACCCGGACAAAACCGTCGGCCGGATTGCCCGGAGTTGGATCTTGAATGAGAGCCGGATCGGTCGGGCGCGGCAGATCGGAAGCAAGCTGTTTACTTTGCATTGATTCGACTCTATCCGCTCGGGGGAGTGCCGGGCATATCCTTACCGAATGAAAACTTACGACGGCGGCGGCGCGGAAACCGGCACGCGCACCGAAGCCGGCCCTGACGCGACCGGCCCTGACACTGGCGCTGCCACTGGCGCGGCCCCTGGCGTCGACACGGGCGCGGCCCCGGAATTCGCCGAGGTTCCCGAGGGAGTGCTCTCGCTCCCGGTCGCCGAACTGCACCTGCACATCGAGGGAACCCTCGAACCCGAACTGATCTTCGCGCTGGCCGAACGCAATGGGATCCGGCTGCCCTATGCGGACCTGGACGAGCTCCGCTCGCGGTATGAGTTCACGGACCTGCAGTCCTTCCTGGACCTCTACTACGCCAACATGGCGGTGCTGCAGACCGAACAGGACTTCGCGGACATGACCCGGGCCTACCTGGGCCGGGCGGCGCTCGCCGGGGTCAAACATGCCGAGATCATGCTGGACCCGCAGGCGCACCTGTCCCGCGGGGTCTCGCTGGAGACGTGTGTCAACGGTGTGGCCTCGGTGCTGGCCACCTCGCACGACGAGTTCGGCATCTCCACCCTCCTGATCGCCGCCTTCCTGCGCGACCTCACCGAGGAATCCGCCCTTGACGTGCTGGAGAAACTGCTCGCCATGGACGCCCCGATCGCCGGCATCGGGCTCGATTCCGCGGAAGTGGGCAACCCGCCGGCCAAGTTCGAGCGGCTTTTCGCCCGGGCCAAGGACGCCGGGTTGCACCGGATCGCGCACGCCGGCGAGGAGGGCCCGCCGTCGTACATCACCGACGCGCTGGACATCCTCGGGGTGGAACGAATCGACCACGGCATCCGGTGCATGGAAGACCCGGAGCTCGTAGAACGGCTCGTGGACGAGCTCATGCCGCTGACCGTCTGCCCGCTGTCCAACGTCCGGCTCCGGGCCGTCGACACTTTGGCCGAGCACCCGCTGCCGGCGATGCTCGCGGCGGGCCTGAACGTCAGCGTGAACTCGGACGATCCCGCGTATTTCGGTGGCTACGTGGACGACAACTTCGCGCAGCTGAAATCCGTGATCGGCCTGTCCGAGTTCGACTGCGTGCGGATGGCCGCGAACTCGATCCGTTCCTCCTTTGCGAGCGAGGAACGCAAGGCCGAACTGCTGGCCGAACTTGCGGCGTCAGGCCACTAACCCCTCCAGGCAGCGCGGGGTCACTTACGGCCCATCCCGAGGCGCCGGATGGGCCGTAAGTGACCCCGCGTTGGGTGTCGAAGGGCGGGCTTAGACGTCGATCGAGTCCATGTGCGGGTACCGTGCCCCGGCGGCCACGCCGGCCGGAGCCAGTTCGTCCAGACGGGTCAGGTCCTCGGCGGAGAGTTCGACGTCGACGGCGCCCAGGTTCTCCCGCAGCCGGTTGACCTTCTTGGTTCCCGGGATGGGAACGATGTGCTCGCCCTGGGCCAGCAGCCACGCCAGCGCCAGTTGCCCCGGGGTACAGCCCTTCGCGTCTGCGAGTTCCTTGACCCGGTCCACGAGTTGGAGGTTGCGGGTAAAGTTCTCGCCCTGGAAGCGCGGGGAGTGCCGGCGGAAATCGTCCTCCGGGAAGTCATCGGGGCTGCGGAACTGGCCGGTCAGGAAGCCGCGGCCCAGCGGGCTGTAGGGGACAAAGCCGATGCCCAGTTCCGCGAGGACAGGGAAGACCTTGGTCTCCGGCTCGCGCTCCCACAGCGAGTATTCGGTCTGCAGAGCGGTGATCGGGTGCACGGCGTGGGCCCGGCGAATGGTGTCGGCACTGGCCTCGGACAGGCCAAGGTGCCGGACTTTGCCGGCCTGCACCAGCTCAGCCATGGCTCCGACGGTGTCCTCGATCGGGACGGTCTTGTCCACCCGGTGCTGGTAGTAGAGATCGATGTGGTCCACGCCCAGCCGCTGCAGGCTTGCGTCGCATGCGGCGCGCACGTAGTCGGGGGAGCCGTTGATGCCGACCCAGGAGCCGTCCGCCCGGCGTTCGTTGCCGAACTTCGTGGCGAGGACGACGTCGTCCCGCCGGCCGGCGATGGCCCGTCCGACGAGCATTTCGTTCGTGAACGGGCCGTACATGTCCGCGGTGTCGAGCAAGCTTCCGCCGGCGTCGAGAAAGGCCTGGATGGTGGCAATGGACTCGGTTTCCTCGCCCTGGCCGTAGAACTCGCTCATGCCCATGCAGCCCAAACCCAGGGCGGAGACGGTGAGAGAGCCGAGTGTGCGGAATTCCATAGGTATCTCCTCAATAGGAACTGTGGGGGCGGCCGCCGGTACCTGAGCAGGCACATGACTGGACAGGGGGACCGCACGAGGTTGGCAGACCGCTACTCTAGGCCCATCGGGCCGGGGGCACAACGTCGAGTACGCCGGCGGCCACGACGACGGGTACGACGGCTGGCATTACGGAGGATCCTCGCATCCTGGCTGCAGCTGAGAGGCAACGCGGGGTCACGTCGCGCCCATCCCGGGACATCACACGGGCCGTAAGGGACCCCGCGTTGCTGTTCCTGCCGCGTCCCCTGAATGTGCCATAGCTTTCGCCCACAGCTGCAGCCACTGCGGCGGCTGACCCGGTTCACCCTCGCCGGGGGATGTGCGGGGCGGCGTCGGACGGAAGAGTGCAGCTATGACGAAGACTCGACAGCGGCGCGTGGGCCGGCTGCGCCGGGTGATGCCAGGGCTCGACGTCCCCGCCACCTACCAGAAGGAATGGTTCGGCAAGGACGTCATCGCCGGCGTCGTCCTGGCGACGTTGCTCGTCCCGCAGGGCATGGCCTATGCGGAACTGGCAGGTTTGCCGACGATCACCGGGCTGTACACCACCATTCTCTGTCTGTTCGCCTACGCGGTCTTCGGCCCCTCCCGCGTCCTGGTGCTGGGTCCTGACTCGGCACTCGGCCCGATGATCGCCGCGACGGTCCTGCCGCTCGTCGCCTCTGACGGGGATCCACAGAAGGCGGTGGCGCTCGCGTCGCTGCTCGCGATCATGGTCGGCCTCATCATGGTCCTCGCGTCCGTGGCCAAGTTCGGGTTCATCGCCGACCTCATCTCCAAACCCACGATGATCGGCTACATGAACGGCCTCGCGCTCACCATCCTGGTGGGCCAGCTCCCGAAGCTTTTCGGGTTCAAGGTGGACAGCGAAAGCTTCGTCGGTGACCTGGTCGGCTTCGTTCAGGGCGTAGCCAACGGCGAAACAGTGGTCGCTGCCGCTGCAGTCGGCATTGCCGGCATCGTGTTGATCCTGTCCTTGCAACAGTGGCTGCCCAAGGTCCCCGCGGTGCTCGTCATGGTGGTCCTCGCGATCGCGGCGACAACAATTTTCGACCTCGCCGCGCGGGGTGTCTCCCTGGTCGGCGAGCTCCCGCGAGGCTTCCCGCCGTTCACCATCCCCCGCGTGGAGTTGGCGGACATCGGACTGATGTTCGCCGGGGCGTTGGGCATTGCGCTGGTGTCCTTGACGGACACGATCTCGAATTCGACGGCGTTCGCGGCGCGCTCCGGCCAAGAGGTTCACGGCAATCAGGAGATGATCGGCATCGGTGCAGCGAACCTGGCCGCGGGC
Source organism: Arthrobacter sp. NicSoilB8 (assembly GCF_019977355.1). Classification (NCBI taxonomy): domain Bacteria; kingdom Bacillati; phylum Actinomycetota; class Actinomycetes; order Micrococcales; family Micrococcaceae; genus Arthrobacter; species Arthrobacter sp. NicSoilB8. Next base: position 1,028,342 of record NZ_AP024655.1, read on the forward strand.
TTCTTCCAAGGCTTCCCGGTCAGCACCAGCGGCTCCCGGACCGCCGTCGCGGAACGTTCAGGCTCCAAAACACAGCTCACGGGTGTGACGGGCGCCGTGCTGGTCCTGCTCATGCTCGTGCTGCTTCCCGGGCTGTTCCGGAACCTGCCACAGCCGGCTCTGGCAGCCGTGGTGATCACCGCGTCCGTGTCGCTGGCCGATGTCCATGGCACAGTGCGTCTGTGGCGCCAGAGCAAGGCCGAGTTCAGCCTGTCGCTCGCGGCCTTCCTCGGGGTTGCGTTCCTGGGTGTGCTGCCCGGTATCGGTATTGCCGTGGGCCTCTCAATTCTCAACATCTTCCGCCGGGCATGGTGGCCATACGAGACGGTGATCGGGCGCGTTCCGGGGTACGAGGGGTTCCACGACGTGAATTTCCACCCGGACGCGAAGCACCTGCCCGGTCTGGTGATCTACCGCTGGGACGCTCCAGTATTCTTCGCCAACGTCAAGCCATTCCGTGACAACATCCGTCAGCTGGCGCGGGCCGAACCCAAGCCGCGCTGGATCCTGTTGGCGGCCGAACCGATCACGGACGTGGACACCACCGCCGCGGACGTGTTGATCGAGCTGGATCGCGAGTTGGACGCACAGGGCACCTCCCTGGTGTTTGCCGAGCTCAAACACCGGGTCAAGGAGAAGATCGAAATCTATGGCCTCAAACAGGAAATCGATCCGCACCACTTCTACCCGACCCTCGACGCGGCCGTCGAGGCCTACATGGCTCACACGGGAGCGCAATGGAGCCCCGGGGACTGACGTCGTGGGCGCCGCGAGCAGGCGCCACTAGTCCTCGACGGCGAAGGCCAGGCCCCAGCAAGGGCGATAGGCCCGCCATGGGACGGCAGGGGCGAGGCCGTGTTTCCTCGCTAGCTGCGGATCCGATCTGATCCGGGGCGGAGCAGGACAGAGTCGATCGCGGAGGCAGGTGCCGTGCGCCATGCACCGCGGTCCAGGAGCACCGTGGTGAGAGCTGCGAGGCCGACGACGGCTAAGTAGATGAGCTCCGCCCGGTCAGCCTCGGCACCGGAGAAGCCGAAGGAACCCACTGTGAATGTGCCTTGGCTGTTGTGGAAGAGGTACGTGAGCAGCACGCTTCCGCCGGTGCGGTTGAACAGCCACACGTAGAGGAACGTAATTGCGAACGTGCTGGGCAGCCCGATCAGGCTGAGCTGCCCGAACAGGACCAGCGGAAGGTGCCAGAGTGACACAACAATGCCGAGGAGCGCCGCCGACCGCAGCGGAGTCCATCTGGCTTGGAGCAGGGGCAGGGCATAACCGCGGAAACCGGGCTCCTCGCCCAGGGGACCGTCCAGCGGATTGACCAGGCGCACGGCGAAGACAGCCAGGAGCCCGGACCAGGTCACCTCCGCCAGCCCGGGTGCCGGGGCGCCCAGGGCCATGTTCGCGAATCCGGTGAGCAGCGCCATCATCGCCGGGAGCAGGAGGGCCACGGCGTACCAGACCCAGCCCACCCGCCACCGGATCAGCCGCCGGCCCCACGCCCGGAAGCCGGATTTGCCCTCGGCGAGCCCAATGATGATCAGCGCCGCAGCCAAGGGACCGATCGGCAGGAATTCGAACTGCGGCATCAGCCCGGCCGCATAGAGCGGCCAGGAGCACCAGGAAATCGCGAAGGCCAGCACAAAAAACGCCGGGAGCCGGTGATTCTGCAGCCAGACCTTGAAACGAGGCATGCCGACTCCTGAGGTTCCGGACGTATACGGCTCATTGTCGGCCCGAGGGCTCCCCGGATCCAGCGCTCCCTAAAACCAACGCGGGGTCACTTACGGCCGGTTCGCGGCGCCTCCATGGGCCGTAAGTGACCCCGCGTTGGTTTTTCTACTCGCGGGTAGCGGTGAGTTGGTGCTTCGCGCTCTCCGGTCGGCGCTGTCATAGTGGGTCACGACACATAGAGTTAACAGATCCCGCTCGCAAAAACCAACCTTTCCTTGGCAAAATGCAGGTGGATCAATTGCTTCTAAAGGAGACCCATGGGCGCGAACACCGCGGAAAACACCAACCTTCGGCTGAAGGCCGTGCTGGATGTCCTCACAGAGGAGGTATGGACCGGCGAAAAACTCAACGCCGGCGCCGTACTCGGCGAGGCAATCGCACGGGTACCGCTGAACGACCACGAACGTGAACTCCTCAGCGGCGGCATTCCCCGCGGCCACAAGACGCTGACCACCGCCACGTCGAAGCTGGTCAAGGCCGGCTGGCTGGTCAAGGGCCGCTCCGGCTGGTCCATCACCGATGACGGCCAGCGCGCCACGGTTGCTTTCGCCGAGCCCGTCGCCTTCTCTGCAGCGCTCGACGCCGGCACTCCGGTTCCGGCCGGCACCCCGCTGCCGTCTGCTCCCGCTGCAAAGCCGGCGAAGGCAACAAAGGCCGCGAAGGCAACAAAGGCCGCCAAGGCCGAGGAAGCGCCGTCGAAAACCGGCACGGTTGCTGACAAGGCCGCCAAGCTCGTCGAAGAGGCTGTGGCCCCCGTGGCCAAGGTGGTGCGGAAGCGCAAGCCCGCAGCCAAGGCCCCGGCTGCAGCCGAGACCGCGGCGGCAGCAGCGGAAGCGCCTGCCGTCAGTGTCGAAACCATCGAACAGCCCGAGGCCGTTGCGGTTGCCGGTGACTTCAACGTCCTGCTGGGCGCGCCGGCCAACTGGGCGCCGCAGTACGACGAGGCACAGATGGAACTGGACCAGGTGGACCAGCTCTGGAAGATCGCCGCGGACATTCCCGCCGGCTTCTACACCTTCAAGATCGCCCTGAACCGTTCCTGGGACGAGAACTACGGCGCGTTCGGCGTCTTCGACGGGCCCAACCACGAGGTCCACCACGGCGGCGGCCTCCTGGTCATTCAGTACGATCACCGCACACGGGACATCGTCCTGCCGTAGGCATCGACACCCGATCTTCCTGACGACGCGCAAATGACCCTGCGACTCCCGAATTCGGTAGCGCTGGGTCATTTGCGCGTCGCGTGCGGATTTGCGCGTCCTGAGTCTGCCCGGGGTGCCGGACCGACCTAGCATTGCCTCATGGAGACCGTCGAAGTTGCAGGCCTGCGGATCCGGTACAGGTGTGCGGGCCAGGGTCCGCCGCTGGTCCTGCTGCACGGCGCGTACGAAGACAGCCGGATCTGGCGGCGGCAGCTCGACGCGTTGTCGGACGAATTCACTGTTTTCGCCTGGGACGCACCCGGCTGCGGCGGCTCGGACGATCCGCCGCCGGACTTCACCGGAAAGGACCTGGGCGAGGCACTGGACGGCTTCCTGCGGGAAGCGGTGCCGGGAAAGCCGCACCTGCTCGGACTATCCATGGGCTCCGGCATTGCACTGGAGCTCTACCGGGCACACCCGTCAGTCCCTGCGTCGCTGCTGCTGGTCTCGGCGTACGCGGGTTGGGCGGGATCCCTGCCGCCCGAGGAAGTGGAGCGCCGCTACGCGCAAGTGCTGGCCGAACTCGAGCAGCCGCCGGAGCAGTTCATCCCCGGATGGATGCCCACACTCTTCACCGACCACGCTGATCCGGCGGACGTGCAGGAAACCGCCGCCATCATGGCCGACTTCCATCCGGCAGGCATGCGGGCACTGCTCAACGCCAGCGCCCATGCCGACTATCGCGACGTCCTGCCGAGCATCTCGGTGCCCACCCTGCTGCTATACGGCACGGAGGATGTCCGCTCGCCGCTCAGCGTGGCCCGCGAAATGAACCGGCGGATCCCGGGCTCGACGCTCGTGACGATTCCCGACGTCGGGCACATGGCCGCCGTCGAAGCGCCGGACGCCTTCAACGCCGAGGTCCGCCGGTTCCTGCGCGGCGTTACCGCCGGATGATGCCCGCTAGAACCGGGTCGGGTCCGGCCGCGGCGGGACCGGGCCGGGGTCCGGAATCGGGAGGGGATTGGGCGTCGGGAACGGACCCGGTGCCGGTGCCGGGGACGGCGCGGGTCCGGGTACCGGCCCGGGTCCCGGCTCCGGAACCGGCGGCGGAGTGACCGGACCGGGCTCGGGCGGAAACGGGTCCCCAGGCTCCGGCGGCGGCGTCGTGGGGCCCGGATCCGGCGGAAACGGATCGGGTTCGGGTGTCGGTGGAATAGTCATGTCGGGCTCCCTTCCTGAGCTGGCGTTCTAAGTGAAGCGGACAGTTGGAACAGTCGGACAGTTGGAACAGTCGGACAGCATGAACAGGCGGACAGCCGGATCAGGCGTCGCTACGCCGGCGCAGGACCCGCAGTTCCCAGGGCCGCAGCCGAATCGTGCCGCCCGCAGCAGCGGCACCCGACCCGGCAGTCGCAGCACCCGCGGAATGACCGACGTCGGACCCGCCGCCTGACGCGGCAGTCGCGGCAGCACCGCCGTCGACTGCACCGCCGTCGACTGCACCGTCGTCGGGCGGGTAGTTGCCCAGGACGAGTTCCGCGTCAGCCCAGACCGGATCCCCGAGCTCCGCGTCGTGCTCCGCGCCGGAGAAGTTGCCCAGCACCAGCAGCCGGGTGCTGTCTGACGCGCTGTCCGAGGCGCTGTCTGACGCATTGCCTGCTGAACCGCCCCGGGACCCCGCACGTGGACCATCCAGCGCCCGGGTGAACGCGTAGATGTGCGGGTCATCGGGCAGGAGCATGGTGAAGTTCCCGTGCGAGACCACCGGCTCCGCATGCCGCAGCGCGATCACCTTCCGGTAGAAGCTGTAGACGGAGTCCGGGTCATCCACCTGGGCGGCGGCGTTGATGTGGTTGGCATTCGGGTTCACCGCGATCCAGGGAGCTCCGGTGGTGAACCCGGCGTGCCGGGAGGCGTCCCACTGGACCGGGGTGCGGGCGTTGTCCCGGTTCAGCGGCGCGAGGGCGGCGAGGACCTCGGCGTCGGTGTGGCCAAGGTGCGTGGTGGCTTCGCGGTGGTGGTTGAGGACCTCGATGTCGCGGTAATCGCTGATTGCGCCGAACGTCATGTTGGTCATGCCCAGTTCCTCACCCTGGTAGACGTAGGGCGTGCCCCGGTGCAGGTGCAGGATGCCGGCCAGCATCTTGGCGGAGAGCTCGCGGTACTTGCCGTCGTCGCCGAAGCGGGACACTGCGCGTGCCTGATCATGGTTGCCCCAGTACAGGCTGTTCCAGCCGCGCTCGGCCAGGCCGTCCTGCCAGCGTCCCAGGGTCTGCTTCAGCTCGGTGAGCAGGAGCTTCTTGGGCCGCCACTTGTCGCCCTCCTCCTGGTCCAGCGCCACGTGCTCGAACTGGAACACCATGTCCACCTCGGCCCGGGCGGGGTCGGTGAACAGCACGGCTTCCTCCACCGTCACGCCGGGCATCTCGCCGACGGTCAGCAGTTCACCGGTCCGGCCGGCGAAGACCTCCCGGTGCATTTCCTGCAGGAACTCGTGCATGCGGGGGCCGTCAATGTAGTACGGTGTGCCATCGCCAAAGAGCTTGCCGTCGGCGACGGGACCGTCCGGGAGGGCGGTGTCCTTGGAGATGAAGTTGATGACGTCCATCCGGAACCCGTCCACGCCCCGGTCCAGCCACCAGTTCATCATCTCGTAGACCGCGGCGCGGACCTCGGGGTTCTCCCAGTTCAGGTCCGGCTGCTTCTTCGAGAAGATGTGCAGGTAGTACTCCCCGGTGGCCTGATCGAACTCCCACGCGGGCCCGGAGAACGCCGAGCCCCAGTTGTTCGGCTCCGCGGCCCCGCGTCCTTGCGAGGCCCCGGCGTCCCGCGGCGGCCGCCACCAGTACCAGTCACGCTTCGGGTTGTCCTTCGAAGACCGGGACTCCACGAACCAGGGGTGCTCGTCCGAGGTGTGGTTGACCACGAGGTCCATCACCAGCTTCATCCCGCGTGCGTGCAGCCCGTCGGTCAGTTCCCGGAGCTCCTCGAGCGTGCCGAAGAGCGGGTCGACATTGCGGTAGTCGCTGATGTCGTAGCCGTTGTCGTCCTGCGGGGAAGTGTAGATCGGGGAGAGCCAGACGACGTCGACCCCCAGTTTCTGGAGGTAGTCCAGCTTGCTGATGATGCCGCGGAGGTCGCCGATGCCGTCGCCGTTGGAGTCGGCGAAGCTGCGGGGATAGATCTGATAGACGACGGCACGTTGGAACCAGTCGCGGGCAGGCGCCTCGAGCGTTTTCGCGGGGGCTTGTTCGACCGTCATGGGGACTCCTCAGCTGGTCCGGCAGACAATGGGGACAGCGCTGTTGCTGTCCCGCCAACGTCTGATTATCGGCCAGTTCCCGGATGCTGGGAAGACCCCGCCACGTCCTGCTGCCACGTCCTGCTGCCTGGTCCTGCTGCCTGGTCCCGCTGCCTGGCCCGCTGTCCGGCGCTCCTGCCTGCCCAGTACCGTCGGACCCTGCTGTGCGGCGTAGCTATCTGGCCAGCGCCGTCGTTGCGCCGTCCAGCCGGCGCGGGACTAGTTCTGGGAGGCGATGGCGTTGTCGCGGTCCTCGAACACATCCTCGCCGGGACCGGAGAAAGCCTTGGAGCGCTGGATCGCCTCAATGGACCCGGTGAACAGCTGGGAATCGTGCGGGTCCGGGTGCCGGTGGTGCTCGTCGGCGGCGGAAACCTTGCCGGGACGCTGGTACTTCGTCCCGGCGTCGGAAGTGGCGGAGGCGGCGGACCCCGGGACGGCCGCAGCGGATCCCGCCAGCGCCGAAGGCAGCGACTCGAGGCGCACGTGGGGGAGCGCCGTCGGGTGGTCCTGCTGCAGGAACAGCACGAGTTCCTCGCGGATCAGGCAGCGGAGGTCGAAGAGGGAGGCGCTGTCCGCGGCGCTGACCAGGATGCGCACCCGGACAAAGCCTGCGGTGGCGTCCGTGATCTGCAGGATCCCGACGCGCTTGTCCCACAACGGGGTCTCGGCCAGGACCTCCTTCAGTTCGGCGCGCATCGCCTCGACCGGTGCTCGCCAGTCGAGGTCGAACTCCACGGTGCCCATGACTTCGGATTGCCGCCGGGTCCAGTTCTCAAACGGGGTGGTGGTGAAGTACGTCGAGGGCAGGATCAGCCGGCGGTCGTCCCAGATGTGGACCACTACGTAAGTCAGTGTGATCTCCTCGATCCGGCCCCATTCCTTCTGGACCACCACCACGTCGTCCACCCGGATCGCGTCCGTGAAGGCGAGCTGGATGCCGGCGAAGACGTTGACCAGCGAGGTCTGCGCGGCGAGGCCGGCGACGATCGAGATCACGCCCGCGGAGGCCAGCAGCCCGGCGCCGAGCGCCTGGATCGCGGGGAACGTCAGCATCATGCTGCCCAAGGCCACCACCACGATCAGGGCGACGCCGATCCGCCGGGCCAGGATCACCTGCGTGCGCAGCCGCCGGGCGCGGCGGTTGTCCGCGACATCCACGCGGTACCGGGTGAGGACCATCGCCTCGACGATCAGCAGCATGGCGATGGCCAGCCAGGCCAGGGAGGCGATGAGCGCAATCAGCAGCAGATGATCCAGGGCGTGACGCCATTCGAGGTCCCCGGTGCTCGTGGCCAGCGCGATCCGGACTCCGATCAGGCATAGAGACAGGCGCAGGGGCATCCGGGCCACGCGGGACGTCTCGCGGAGTTCGGGCTTGCTGCGGTTGAGCCGGAGCACAATCTTGCGCACCAGCCAGGACAGGACGAGTCCGGCAACCACGGCGAGGGCCATGGCCAGGAACGGCATTGCTTGTGTCAGGAACTCTTGCATTACTTAAGCTCTAGCAAGCTTCCACGGGCAATTGAAATCGCCGGGATGTCAACGTGCGTCTGGTCACGCCGCTGCTGGAAGTGGCGGCCGCGTACGGACCGGGCCCGGTGCCGCCGCGGATCTGGGACTTTTGACTCTAGTTTCTACCCCCGGACCACCCAGAATGGTCGAACCACTTGCAGCCCAGGGGGAGGGTGAGATGCGTCGACTCGGGACAACCGGCCCGCAAAAAATCGGCCCGTCAAAAACCGGCCCGTCAAGAATCGGCCAGCTAAGAATCGGCAGCGCAGCAGCGGCCGGCTTGCTGCTGGCGGCACTGCTCGGCGCCTGCGGTGCGCCCGCCGCCCCGGGTCCGGGCACCGCGTCGCCGTCGATGCCCACCGTACCCCCGCTGACATCAGCCCCCGCGACCAGTGGCACCGGCCCCGCCGGCGGCGCCAGTGACGTTCCGCCGATGGAGTCGCCGGCAGCACCGGTTACGCCCGCGCCGAGGGCGACGAACTGGGCGACATTCAAGACCCCGGACGGTCAACTGCAGTTCGATCACCCGGCCGAGTGGACCGTCAAGGACCGCGGCGCCGAGGCCGCGCCCGGCGGGGTGTTCGTGGAAGTACTCAACCCGCACGGCAAGTCACTGGCCACGCTGCGGACCAACGTGGTGACGGGGTCCGAATGCACGCAGAGGATCCCGTACCAACTGCTCGATCTCGTTCCGGTTCCGGCCCTGGCCCAGCAGGGGGTCACACCGCACTTCATCTTTGAGCTGCGGCTGTACCCGGCGGAGAAGGACCCCACCAAGGCCAACGTCATGGCGTACGGGATCAGTTCGGCACCCAAACCGTCCGGGCCCGATGCCTGCCCGATTTTCCACTTCTTCACATGGCCTCCCAGCGGAGCGTCGTTCGGCGGCGTCTACAACCCCTTCGACACCACTCCCGGCAACGAGCCCCACGTCGACACCCCCGAGGCATACCTGGAAACCGCCGAATACCAGGACATCAAGAAAATGATCACCTCGCTGCGCCCGGCGGGGCAGTAGGGGCGGCTGGGCTGATGGCGACGCGCATGAGACGGCGGTGGGCAGCATCTACGGCCGCGTTTCCCGTTCCCATATTTGCGGCGCTGACGCTCGCATCCGTGCTGCTCGCCGGCTGCGGTGCGCCGGCGCCGCCCCTGACATCCGGGGCGGCGACGCCGGGCACAACGTCCGGACCCGCGACGTCGGCCGGCACCCCGCCGGAGACGCGGGGAACCCCGCCGTCGGACTCGCCGTCGGGCTCGTCGTCGGGAACTGCGGCGGGGACCTCTCCGGGCACAACGCCCGGAACAGCTGCGGGGACCACGACGCCGGGCACCTCACCGACGTCGGCGGCTCCGCCGTCGTCGTCCGGCTGGAAGACGTTCACGACGTCGGACGGGACGCTAAGTTTCGACTACCCGGAGGCCTGGACCGTCAAGGATCCGGCGGGGGAGGCTCCGCTGGGCGGGGAGTTTGTGGACGTCCTGAATGCCGCCGGGAAGCAGATGGCCGCGCTGCGCACCAACATCGTCACGGGCGCCGAATGCGGCGACAAACAGCCCTACGTGCTCATCGATTCGGAGCCGATGCAGGCCCTGGCCGAACCCGGCGCGGCGGACCACAATGTGCCGCGCTACGTCTTCGAGGGCCGCGGTGACGTCACTGCGGCGGTAGCGTCACCGCCGACGGTCGCGTCATACGGGATCACCATGATGCCGGAGGAGACCGGACCCCTGTCCTGTCCCATGTTCCAGCTCTTCCTCTGGCCGCCCAGCGGCGCGCTGTTCGGCCAGGCCTACGACCCGGCGAAGAACACGACGCCGGGGGACCCCGGGCTGCCGTATCTGGAGAAGGCGAAGCTCTATGCCACCACGGCGGAGTACCAGGACGTCCGGAAGATGATCACGTCTCTTCGTCCCGCGGGCACGGCGGCGTCGGAACCGGCGAAGTAGCCGCTCGCCAGCCGGCCCGGCGAGGGAAGCAGCCGGGCTACACGGCGGGTAGGTGCCGGCGGCGGTGGCTGGCCGGTGACGGCGAGGCGTTCCTGCTGGCGTGCTGCCCGGTCCACGGGTTGCTGCGGACCACCCGGATCAGTCCGGTTCCGGCGCACTCGCGAACGGCCATGATGCCGTTCGCCGCCTGGCGTTTGTCGTCAAATGCCCGGGAAACGGCCAACACGGTTCCATCGGCGGCGAGGAGCCGGAACCGGACGTTGGATTCCGCGTCGGTGAAGATTTCGAATTGTCCAGCCATTATCTTGTCCTTATCTGGCAGCGGTTGCTGCTGGTGGGGGTAAGAGCACTTCCTTGTGCTGTTGCCGGATCTTCGACAAGCTGCCTCAGTGCGAGAAACCAGCCTGTCGTGAACCGCGCGTGCTCGAAAAGAGGCAAAGGTCCCTTTATGTCTGGCCGGTGAGACAAAAGCCGGGAGACTGAACGCGGGAGCCTCATGGGACCCACTCCGGGGCGGGGCCGGGCGCTACATTGGGAGCATGACTGACAAGCATTCGGCGCAGTTTTCCGCGGATACCGGCGAGCCCGTGCGCCTGAACGCGAGGGTGTCCGGTGTGGTGCAGGCGGTCGGCTTCCGGTACTGGACGGTCCGGAAGGCCGAGGAGCTTGGGCTCACCGGCACGGTCAGGAACAACGACGACGGCACGGTAGGCATCGTGGCCGAGGGGCCGCAGTCCGTGGTGCTGGAGTTGCGGCGCTGGCTGCGCTCGCAGGACGCGCCGGGCCGCGTGGACGACGTCCAGGAGTCCGTCTCAGCGGCGGCGGGGGAGTTCAGCAGTTTCCGGGTGGTGTACTGAATCCTGGCTTCTGAAATTGCCCGTGGACTGGCCTTTGGAACCGGCCCGCGGAGTCGCGCGTCCCGTGTCTGTCAAGGACGGAAGCACCGAGGATGCGCGCGAGCTCAGCTAAGAGAGCAGAACTCAGGTGCGCGTGAGCAGCCCGTGGCCCAGGACCGCTTTGCAGGACAGCGTCCGGTAGCCCTCATGGTCGAACAGCACTGTGATGAGATCGCCGTCGTGCCCCATCACCGCGCCCGGGCCCCACAAGGCATGTTCCACGCGGGAGTTCAGCGGGAACGCCCCGGCGCCGGCTATCGCCGCAGGCTCAACGGGCGCTGTACCGGCGGCGGCGGCACCGGCCGGCACAGCGCCGGCGGCGGCAGCACCGCCGTCGTGCTCGCCGCTGCGTCCTTGCAGCAGCGCGGTGCCGGTGGTGCAGGTGTCGCAGTTCCGGCAGGGTTCGGGCAGGTCCTCGCCGAAGTAGCCGAGCAGGAACTGGCGGCGGCAGCGGTGCGTTTCGGCGTAGCTGCGGATCATCGCGATGCGGGACTTGTCCACTCGCTCGCGGGCAGCGGCGAGTCCGACGGCGCGTTCCACCACACGGGCCGGGTCGGCCGCCGGGTCCAGCGTAACCCCGGGCCGGGCGCCGTCATGGGTGGCGGTCACCGCGCCGGATTCCTGCAGCTGGTTCAGCAGGCCGGTGATCCGCCGGGCGGGGAAGGCCGTCCGTTCAGCCAGCGACTGGGGCTGGAGCGGCCGGCCCGCATCCCGCAGCACGGTGAGGACCGCCAGCAGCGCCGCCTCGTCCGGGGTATGGGTGGCGAAGAAGCGCCGCAGGCCGAGGTCCTCGGAACGGTAGTGCAGCACCGCGACGGCCGGCTGCCCGTCCCGTCCGGCGCGGCCGATCTGCTGGTAGTAGCTGTCCAGGGATTCGGGGATGTCAGCGTGGAGCACGAACCGGACGTCGGGCTTGTCGATCCCCATGCCGAAGGCGGTGGTGGCCACCACCACGTCCAGGCTTCCGTCGAGGAACTTCTCATGGACGAGCTCCCGATCGGCGGGGGTGCGGCCGGCATGATAGGCCTCGGCGCGGAGGCCGCTCCGGGCCAGCTTCGCGGCGTACTTCTCGGTGTCTTTCCGCTTGGCCGCGTACACCAGCCCGGGCCCGCGCCCGGCAGCGACCAGTGCGGTGACCTGGCCGAGGACGGCGCGGCGTTTCTCCTTGTCCTCGTGGTGGCGCAGCACCTCCAGCCGGATGTTGGGCCGGTCGAAGCCGTGGACCAGGACCAGCGGCCTGGCCATTCCCAGACGGGCCAGAATTTCCTCCCGCACCGGGGGAGAGGCGGTGGCCGTCAAAGCCGCGGTGGTCGGGTTGCCCAGGCGCTCGCGGACCTCGCCGAGCCGGAGGTAATCGGGCCGGAAATCGTGCCCCCAGGAGGAGACGCAGTGCGCTTCGTCCACCACGAACAGGGCGATGTTCAGCGCCGCGATCCGCTCCACCGTGCTGGTCTTGGCGAGCTGCTCGGGGGCGAGGAAGAGGAACGCCGCCTCGCCGCTTTCCACTGCCCGCCACGCAGCCTCCTGTTCGGCGGCGCTGTGCGAGGAGTTGACCGCGACGGCGCCTCCCGGCCCCGCCGCTTCCTTCAGCCCGTCCAGCTGGTCCTCCTGCAGGGAAATCAGCGGGGACACGACGACGGTAGGCCGCTGCAGCCGGCGGTGCAGCAGGAGCGCGGGAACCTGGTAGATGGCGGACTTCCCATAGCCGGTAGGCATGACGGCGAGGACGTCCCGGCCGGCGGCAAGGGCCCGCATCCCGGCGAACTGGCCTTCGCGGAGGTTCGGCAGGCCAAAGGTGACGTCCGCGAGGTGGCGGAGGTCGGCGTCGTCGTTCACTGAAAGCCGGGGCGCCGGTACTTCCGGGAGCTCGGGGGAAGCCGGGGCGCCGGCATTTCCGGGAGCGCCGAGGGAAGCCGCGGCGCCGGGGCGTCCGGCCGCGACGCATCCGCGTTGGCAGCGATGGCCTCGGTCATGATTGCAGCTCCGTTGCGACAGGTGAGGTGAGGCGGGACGGCCGGGGTGCGGGCCGTTGCTTTCAGGGTAGGACATGCCGGGAGAGTTGCGAAAACCGCGACGAGTCGACGGCAGGCCCGGTCCGGCCTGAACGGGGCAAAGGACCCTCGGCAGGGAACCTGTTTCTGAGTAGGGTGGCCCCATGCAGAAAATATCGGTCGATGCCCTGGCCCGGCAGCAGATTGCGGCTGCGGTGGCGGCACCCAGCGGACGTGCGGCGGATACTGCGTTTGGCGGGCACGAGAAAGTCCTGCGCCAGACCGTCATGGCCTTCAGGGCGGGGACGCAGCTGAGCGAGCATCAGAACCCGGGCGAAGCGACCGTGTTTGTGCTCCGCGGCTGTGTGCGCCTGCGGGCCGGCAACGAATCCTGGCAGGGGAAGACCGGGGACCTGCTGATCGTGCCGGACGGGCTGCATAGTCTGGAAGCCGAGGAGGACTCCGCGATCCTCATGACGGTGGCGAAAATCAAGACCTGACGGCACAGCCGCAGGCGGGGAGACCGGTCGGGGCGATCGACCAGTGGCCGGATTACCGCAAGGAGCAGGATATGACTGTCATCCCCCTCGAAGAGGTTCCGGAGACCCGGCGGTGGTGGGCGAGGGCCGCCTACGCCGCGGTCTTCTTCGCGGTGGCCGTTCCCTTGGTGGCTGCCGGTTTGGCAGGCACCATCGCACTGCTCATCACGGGGCTCGGCGCCCTGCTGGTGACCGTGGCAGCGATCTACTGGTTCCTCATCAGCCGCGGCGTGCTGCGCTGGTGTGCGCTGGCGCTCGCGGTGCTCGCCCCGCTGGTGCTGATTTTCCTGTATATCCAGGCGAGCCTGCTGTGGGAGGTGGTGCTCTCCGTTGGACTGGCGTTCGTGGCACTGGTCTGCGCCCGCGCGGCGCTCCGGGAACCGAGGGAGGGTTCGACCATGACCGAATACCCCGCTCCCACCTGGAAACATGCCTTCCTGGTAATGAATCCGCGGTCCGGCGGCGGCAAAGTGGTGAAGTTCGACCTCCAGCGGAAAGCTGAGGAGCTCGGCGCCGAGGTGGCGCTTCTCGAGGGGCCGGGACCGGTGGACGTCGACGCTCTGGCCCGGCAGGCGGTGGAGCGCGGGGCCGATCTGCTCGGCGTCGCCGGCGGGGACGGAACCCAGGCGCTGGTGGCCGGCATTGCGGCCGAACACAACCTTCCGTTCCTGGTGATCAGCGCCGGAACCCGCAACCATTTCGCCCTGGATCTCGGGCTGGACCGCGAGGACCCGACGGGCTGCCTGGACGCCCTCCGGGACGGGGTGGAGCTGCACGTCGATCTCGGCAAGATCAACGGCCGCACCTTCGTCAACAACTCATCGTTCGGCGTCTACGCCGAGGTGGTGCAGAGCCCGGAATACCGCGATGACAAAGCCGGCACCGTGCTGCAGATGCTTCCGGACCTCATCAAGGGCGCAAAGGGCGCGCGGCTGCGGGCCCAGGTGGACGGCGTGACAGTAGACGGCCCGCAGGCCGTGCTGGTGAGCAATGGCCCTTACGGCAGCAACGACGTCGCGGGCCTGGGCCGCCGGACCCGGCTCGACCGCGGCGTGCTCGGTGCGGTGGCAATCTCTGCCTCCAGCACCCGGGAAGCGGTGGGCCTGTTGCGCCGTGCGACGAAGCGCGGCCTGATCCAGCGCACCGCGTCCGAGGTGGTGGTCGGCGCCGACGTGCCCGAGATCCCCGTCGGCGTGGACGGCGAGGCCCTGCTGATGAGCACCCCGGTACGGTGCACGGTCGAACCCCGCGCGCTGCGCGTACTGGTGCCGCGGAAACGCCCGGGCGTCCCCCCGGCCCAGCCTTCCCTGGACCTAATCCGGCTCCGTGAGCTGGCGTGGGGGCGGCACCGGGCCGCAGTGTCCGCGCCGGCCGCTGCCCCGTCCCGGCCGGCGTCGCCCGCCGGGGAATGAGCGGGCCCGGGTCTGGCCGCGATCCGCGGGGCACGTCACGCACAGCAGTCTGTTCCGCCCCTGGGGTGTGGTCATCCGCGGTTTCCCGGGAGATCCGGGCTGGACGTCCGGCCCAAAGTTTTCCCTGCGTGACGCGTCAACAGCCCGCTGTCGCGGCATGGGTGGTCCGGTTCGATTTTGGCAGCCGCCGTAGGACAGACTGTTGCCGTGAGCAACTCTTCCCGGACAGGACTTGCCGTCGCTGGACTCAGCCTCGGCACGTCGCTGAACCCGCTGAATTCCTCGATGATCGCCGTCGCCCTGGTGGTGCTGCGCGAGGACTTCGGGCTCGACGTCGCCACCGTCACCTGGGTGATCACCGCGTTCTACCTCACCTCCGCGGCCGGGCAGCCGCTCATGGGCCGGCTCGCGGACCGCTTTGGCCCGCGGCGGCTGTTCCTGCTGGGCATGGCGCTCGTGGCCGTGACTTGCGCACTCGCTCCCTTCGCGCCGAACTTCGCCCTGCTCTGCGTGGCCCGGGCCTTCATGGCGCTCGGCACCGCGACCGCCTACCCGAGCGCCGTCGTCATGGTCGCGGCGCTGGCACGGCAGGCGAACGTGAAATCCACGCGGCCGCTGGGCCGGATCCAGATGGCGAACACCTCGGCGGCTGCCGTCGGGCCGGTGGTGGGCGGCTTGCTGGTGAGCCTGGTGGGCTGGCAGGCGCTGTTCCTGATCAACGTTCCGCTCTCGCTGGTGGCGATCTTCGTGGTCCGGCGCTTCGCCCCGGCGGACGGGGTCCGTGAGCGGGGCCGGGTGTCGGAGCTGCTGCGGGACTCGGACCTGCCGGGCATCGGCGCGTTCATCGGTGCCCTGGTGCTGGTGATGATGGCGCTCCTGAACGTGCTGCCCGCCTACCGGTGGTGGCTGCTTGGCGGCGGGCTGCTCCTCGCGATTCTGTTTGTGTGGCGGGAACTGCGGTTCAGCCCGCCGTTCCTGGACCTGCGGCTGCTGGGCCGCAACCGGCCGCTGCTGCTGGTCTACCTGGGCTTCGCGCTGTTTAACGGCGTCTACTACTTCGCGTTCTTCGGCCTGCCGCAGCTTCTGCAGACTGCCGGCGGCTACGGTCCCGGCGTCGTGGGCCTGCTCATGCTGCCGCTCGCCGCGATCTCGGTGGTCGGGACGCCGTTCGCGGTCCGCGCGATCGACAGGTTCGGCGTACGGCGGGTGCTGATCGCCGGCGTCGTGCTGCTCATCGTGGCATCGGGGGCGATGTGGCTGCTGACGGCGTCCCTGGCTGTCCCGCTGGTGCTCGCACTGACCGCCCTGCTGGGCGTGCCGTATTGCGTGGTCAGCATTTCCTCGAGCCAGGGCATGTACCTGTCCACCCGGATGGAGGAGCGCGGGGTGGCTGCCGGGATCTTCCAGACCTGCCGCTACTTGGGGGCCATCACGGCGACCGTGCTGATCGGCATCTTCTACGGCAGCGGCGTCACCCAGGCCAACTGGGGGCTCATGGTGTTCGTGATGCTGGGGCTGGGCGCGGTGGTGTTTACGGTGTCGCTGGCGTGGCGGGAGCGGCGCGCCTGAGAGCCACCCCCAAATTGCAACGCGGGGTCACTTACGGCCCATCCCGGCCGACGGAATGGGCCGTAAGTGACCCCGCGTTGCTCTTCCGCGTGGCTCGATCCATGACCGGGCCGCACGATTCAACTGATCTCGACGGCTTCACCGCTGACGACAATCCCGCCGGACGGAGGAATGTCGATGGTGAGCACACTCGGGCGGCCGACATGGCTGCCTTGGTGCACCAGCACGCGGCTTGGCGGCTCCACAAGTGAAAGCAAGCGGAGGTATCCGCCGAAGGCAGCGGCAGCCGAACCGGTGGCCGGATCTTCTGTGATGGTGCCCACCGGGAAGAGGTTGCGCGAGTCGAACTCACCCGGCCCGATCTCGTAGAGAGTCGTGACGGTGCCGGTCCAGTTCTGGTCATCCATCAGCGTGCGCATGGGATCAGGGTCGAAAACGAAGGAGTCAAAGGCCTTTCGTCCCGCGAAGACAAGAATGGGGTGCCAGTTTCCGGCAAAAGCGATCATCGGAGGGTAATCAGGGTTCAGGTCGCCCAGGCCCATGCCGAGCAACCCGAGCAGGGTGCTCAGAACATCGTCGGGGAACTCGGACACTCGGGGCTCGACGCTCGTGAAGCTTGCCGTCACCTCCGCGCCCTGGCCTGCAGTCTCGATCGCGACGGGCCCCACCGGGGTGTCGAAGATAAAGGTCCCCGTACCGTCACGACCCGACAGCGCGACGGCCAAAGCAATCGTGGCATGGCCGCAAAACGGCACCTCGGCGATCGGGGAGAAGTACCGAACGCGGTTTCGGCGGGAGTCTCCATCAACCCTCACCTCCGTGACAAACATCGTTTCCGCATAGCCGATGTCGGCCGCGATGGCCTGCATCCTGGCGTCGTCGAGTCGGGTTGCGTCCAGGACTACTCCGGCCGGGTTTCCGCCGTCGGGTGTGGTGGTAAAGGCGGCATAGCGCAGTATCTCCGTGGTCTGTTCCATTCCGACATCGTCGCACAGCGGCCCAGATGGCGGAGGCCGTCAAAGGCCCACCCGCGCACGGACGGATGGGCCCTCGCCATCAAACTGATACTGCCGCAGGACGTTGGACCGGGACGGGTCCTTGAGCTTTTCCAGCGCCGCGAGCTCTATCCGGCGGATGCGTTCGCGGGTCATGCCGTAGGTTTCCGCTACCGCGTCCAGGGTTTGCGCTCCGCCGCCTCCGAGGCCGAAACGCAGTGAAATGACCCGTGCCTCCCGGTCTTCGAGCGTGTCGAGTACTTCCAGTAGCTGCGCCTTCAGCTGGTGATGGAAAAGCGTTTCAGTTACGTCTGGGCCGGAGGAATCCAACAATTGTTCGGCCAGGGCTTCGGTTCCGCCCTGGCCGTCGGGCACCTCAGAATCCAAAGAATAGACCGGCTTATCCAGGCTCAGCAGGCACTCCACCTTCCCGATCGAATATTTGGTCAGGCGGCGAAGATCCTCGTTGGTGCACAGGGTACCCGTCATAGCGGAAGTCCGTTGTGCTGACCTCACTGTCTGCAGTTGCTCGATGACCTTCGCCGGCAGCCGGATCAGACGGGACTGATCAGCCAGCGCCCGGAGGATGCCGCCGCGGATGAGCAACGTCGCGTGCGTGGAGAATCTGAAACCCTTGGTGAAGTCGAACTTGCGGACAGCCCTATGGAGTCCAAGGTTTCCCTCCTGGATCAGGTCCTCAAAGTCGAGGCCCCGGTGCGTGTAGTGCTTGGCGATCGACACTACTAGCCGGAGGTTGGCGTGGAGCAGCGCGTCAGCGGCACGCTTGCCCAGCAGGACGATGGTCCGAAGCTCGTCTGCGTCCTGACCGGCCCGCGAAGTACCGTCCGCCAGGAGCTGCTCCGCGAAAAGCCCGGCCTCGATTTCCTGCGCCAATTCCACTTCCTGCTCGGCAGTGAGCAAGTCGTAATGCCTCAGCCGGCGCAGATAGTCCCCGACGGCGTCGACAGTGACGCCGCCGCTTGCCGCCAACAGTTCCGGCCAGGGAGAGCCATCAGGCTCGAATGATTCAAGGACCGAGCCAACTTCTGAGGGCGAGGAAGGCGTCGGGTCGCTCGCCTCGTGGAACGGATCAGCCATGTCATCCCCTGTCCGGCGGTTCAGGCTCGTGAAGGCAGACTACGTGGCCGGTGTGACAAAAACCGGCGGCCTGGGCAGACGGTGAAAGGCGGTAATCGCGGCATCTTGACACTCTCCAACCGCCGGAATACCTTCGGCCTTAACGGGCATTTCACCCGTTCCCAACAAATTTCAGCGCCCAGCTTTTGGGCGCTTCTGCCGGGCGCCCATGGACAGCGCCCGGCGGACAGTTACAGCGGTCTCTTGCACCTGAAGGAGCCCACCATGTCCAGCATGTTGATCAACCGCTTCTACTCGGAGGTTCTCGCGGGCGGCAATTTCGCCCTGGTCGATGAAATGGTCACGGACGACTTCATCGACCACGAACTGGCGCTCCCCGGACAGCCGCCCGGCAAAGAGGGCGCCCGGTTCTTCGCGCACACCATCCGAACCGCGTTTCCTGACATCTCGGTCAAAGAAGCCCAGCCGACACTGTCCGACGGGGATCTTGAAGCCGCCCATGTCGTGATGACCGGCACGCACCAGGGCGAGCTGATGGGCATTCCGGCGTCGGGCAAGACTGTCGAATTCGGCGGCACCGACATCATCCGCGTCCAGGACGGCAAGATCGCCGAGCATTGGGGAAGCACGGACACCATGAGCCTGATGCAGCAGATCGGTGCCCTGCCGGAATAAAGTCCCTGCCGGAATAAAGGCGTGGCCGGAATGCAGGCCCTGCCGGAATGAGGGCGCGGCCGGACCCGCGGCTGCAGCAGCCCGGATGGAGGACGACGACGACGCCACCGAAGTGGGTGAAGCTATAATTCGAGGGATCTGAACGAGGTGCGGCCTGGACGGCTGTAACCCCTGAGGGAGGCAGCCGTGACGTTTCGCCAGCAGGGACCACGCTTCGCTCCGTCGGTTCCGCCCGCCCTATGGTGACCCGGCGGAGGTTCCTTACCGTGCTCGCGGGCACCGTCGTCGCAGCCTTTGGAGGCTTCATGGCCAAAAGTCAGCTGGAGGGGCCGGCGCGGGAGTCGACGCTGCGTTCACTGTCGGGAACGGTGGGGGCCGACCAACACTCCGGCTCCCGACGTGAGGAGTTTCTCGGGACGGTGAAATGCGGACGCCGCACCCTCTACGTGTCCGGTCAGGGGATGGACAGCAACCCGGGTACGGCAGAGAAGCCCTTGCGGGAGATCAATACCGCCGTCCGGCGAGCCCGGCCGGGGGACCTGATCCTCGTTGATAGCGGTACTTACGGTTACACCGAAGTGGCTGACTTCCGGGGTGCACCCGACGCGTGGCTCGGGATCATGACCCGCAATGATGAAGCCGAAGCGGTGATATCGGTGCCCCCTCCAACGGACAACTTCGTCAACATCACGAATTCCTCATACGTAGGACTTTTCGGCTTTGAGGTTGTGGGCGATCAAAACAATGCCAACACCAACTGCTCGGGAATCTCGGTGTACGGCGGGAGCCACCACGTTGTTCTGTGGGGCAACAATGTTCATGACTTTCCCGGTGGCGGCATCAACTGTTTTGACGCCGACGGCTCGCACGACCTCGTCGATATCAGCTACAACCGGATTCACGGGACTTCCCGTCACAGTCCGGAGAACACTTCCGGCATCAGCATTTATGCACCCCGGGATCTTACTGGGGGTGAACTGCTCGACGGCGGCTACGGGTACCGGGTGGTGGGGAACTACATTTACGACGTCGAATGCACTGTTGGTTTCCGGCGCGGCGGTTTCGATTATGTCACTGACGGGAACGGGATTTCGCTTGATCTCATTGAGAGCACTTACGCCTACCGGAAACCGATCCTGGTGGAAAACAACATCATTACCGGCTGTGGAGGAAGGGCGGTGCACGCCTTCGGGACCGTGAATACCGACGTTGTGCGGAACACCGTCATTGGGAACATGCGCACCCCCAGTCCGGCCATTTCCGGGGGCGTGGAAATGGACGGGACAGTTGACCACACGGTGCGTTTCCGAAATAACGTGATTTGCCCGCTCAACACCCCCAACAGCACCGACTCCGTGTCCACCTATGAGAACAATGTCATCCTGGGGGGAACGCAATCGGTGCCGCTGGGGAATGTAGATCTGCGGGACTGGGGTTTGAGCTACTTCGCTGGACCACTCACCATCGCCGCGTTGACCGGCGGCACGGACCCTTCGGCGTTCCGGCCCGCCGGTTCCTGAATGACGCCTGCGGTTTCCGTGAGGAGTTCGCGGTTGGCATCGGTCTTTTCGGTTCGTTCCCACACCAGCCCGGTGTCGCGGAGGAACATGGTGAAGCCGATGGCGAGCGGAATGGACCACCACAGCCAATACCCCATGAGGAACAGGGGGTTGACCCGCAGCAGGAACCGCGCCCGGTCCCGCGGCCGGGTCAGCACAGGCTCGCTCATTTTCCACGCCCGGTACTGGCCGTAGCCGATCACCGCAACGGCGAGAACGATGTTCAGCACGGACAGCACAATCAGCGGCGTGCCGATGAACTGCGTCGGTGACGTCACCGCACCCACAACGGCCCAGACGCCGACGAACAGGCCAATCGGGTTCAGGGCCAGCGACAGGCAGGGAACGAAATTCAGGCGCGCGCGGATCCGTTTGCCCAGCGGCATGCCCATCTGGATCAGTGGTCCACCCAGAGACTGGAAGAACCCCGCCATCCATCGTTTTCGCTGCGTGATTCCCTGACTGAAGGTTGCCGGAACCTCCTCCACGAGCGGGGATTCGACGACGCCCAGGCGGTAGCCGTTGGTCCACATCCGCATCCCGATTTCCGGATCCTCGATAGTGAGCCAGGGATGGAAACCGCCCACTTCCAGCAAATCGGCAACCCGGAAGAACAGGCCCTTGCCGAGCACATAGTACGGATGCTTTCCCCCGGCAGTCATGTGCTTGTACAGCGTGGAATCCCACGAGATATGGTCCATGGCGAAGAACGATGATGCCCACGAATGCATCAGGTTGCCCGAGATGTTCGTGAACTGGATGACGTCGTAATCCTTGATGCCCTGGGCGGCCGTCTCGAAGTAGTCCTCCGGAACGATGCTGTCCGCATCGATATAGGACAGCAGCGCCTCCGGATGGCTGCCGGCGACGGTGTACATCGCCCATATCAGCTGCCGTGTTTTCTTCGGCGGCAGCTGCGTCTCCCCGGTTCGTTTCCCGGCATGCCACCAATAAGCCTTGGGGTTGTTGTCCCATGACGAGAAGACGGCACGCCAGCTTGGGTCAGTTGTCGGCGGGACGGGCTGGATCTCCAGGAACTGGAATTCCTTCTGAAGCCGCCGCAGCGAGGCAATGGTGGTGACGTCGTCGTCGTTGGGGATGGCGACCACGCGCAACAGTTTCTTCGGATAGTGTGACCGCGATATGCCGGTGAACGTCGTCCGCATTGTCGCTTCGAGTTCGTTGAGGACCGGGTAGAACAAGATGATAGGAGGCCCCGACGTCGACCGATGAGACTTTCGCGCGGGCCGAATCAGGTTCACCTTGAGGGTCAGGAACCAGATGGTGACGAGCAGGCTCACCAGAAAAAGCACCTGAACCACGCCATAGACGGTGAGAAGTACCCCGTGCATCAGGCGCTCAGTCCCCGGCGTCGCAATTCCGCGACGGCCTCATCTTGACGGTCGATTGCCGTTTGATCCCGGACCCACTCGACGAGCTCTTTCACTCCCTGCGTGCGGAACCGGTAGACCGGCTCGAAATCCAGGAGTTCTTTCGCGGCCGTCGGATCGGCCCAGCAATGCCGGATGTCCCCGGAACGGAATTGGCCGGTGATCTCCGGCTCAATGTCCACGCCGAGGGTCTCGGCAAGGAGCGTGGCCACTTCCAGAATACTGATCGGATCCCCGATGCCGATGTTGATGGCTTGACCGCTCGCCCGCGGGGCGGTGAGGGCGGCCACCGTGGCCCGCGCAACGTCGCTGACATGGATAAAATCCCTCATCTGCAGGCCGTCCTCGTTGACCAGGGGCCGCTGGCCGTTCAGGAGCCGGCCGCTGAAGATGGCCGCCACGCCGGTGTAAGGATTCGAGAGAGCCTGTCGCGGCCCGTAGGCGTTGAAATAGCGCACGGCGGTGACGTCGATCCCGTAAGCGGGCCCGACAGCCAGGCAGAGGAGCTCCTGGTCCATCTTGGAAATCGCGTAAACGGACGTCGGAAACAGCGGCTTCGATTCCGCCGTCGGCACCGGCGTCAACTCCTGGCCGCAGCCGGGGCAGCGGAGTTCCCAGTCGTGTTCGCGCAGCTGCTGTTCTGACCGCAAACGCGGGGCCTGCAGGCCGTGTTCGCTGCAGGTGTAGGAGCCCTCGCCGTAGATCGACATCGACGAGGCGACGACAATCTTTGACACCTGGTGAGGTTCGTTGGCGAGGACATCCAGGAGGAGGGCAGTCCCGCCCGTGTTGGCCTGCACGTAGCGGGAGATCTCGTACATTGACTGCCCGACGCCGACCTCGGCAGCAAGATGCACGATCTGGTCGACTCCCTTGAGCGCCTCAATCAGCTGGGCCCTGTCAAACATGTCCGCCTGGATGAAGCGGACGCCGTCCGGCACGAACTGCGGCCCCCTCTCGGCGTGTACCTGCTTGACGAGCTTGTCGAACACCACCACGTCGTGTCCCTGTCTGAGCAATATCTCCACAACATGGGAGCCAATGAAACCGGCCCCGCCGGTAACGAGTATTCGCATCGTGATTCTCCTAAAGTTTTGGGGTGCTGTGCTTGCGGTGGCTGAATGAAGCCCGTTCCAATGACATCGATGCGCCTTTGGAGGGTCCCTTGGCGGGCGCGTTCAACACGAACGGGTGCGTTGAAAGCCGAACGCACAGACTTCAGGCGGTCTTGGCCAATGCATTGCCGGAGCGGATCCTCGCCGCTGCGCCCTCGAACTGGGCGCCGGCGACGGTCTTGGCTGCGGCCCGGACCTCGAGCGGCTGCGACTTGAAGAAGGACACTGTGAGGTCAAGGCCCACGCTCGTGGGGACCTGGGGCAGCCAGCCGAGCAGTGTTGAGGCGCGGGTGATGTCCGGCTGCCGGCGGGTGGGATCGTCGACCGGAAGCTGATGGAATTCGATGACCGACGTGGAACCGGTGATCTCAAGGACCATTTGCGCGAGTTCGAGCATGGTGTGTTCCGCGGGATTGCCGAGATTGATGGGGCCGGGTTCATCGCTCAGGATCATTGCGATGATTCCCCGAATCAGGTCATCGACGTAGCAGAAACTGCGCGTTTGGGTGCCGTCTCCATAGATCGTCAGCGGGGATCCATTGAGGGCCTGGGTGATGAAACTGGAGACGACCCTTCCATCACCGGGCCTCATCCGTGGGCCGAAGGTGTTGAAGATTCGAACGATGCCGACATTGACTCCGCAGCTCCGCGCATAAGCCGTGGAGATAGCCTCGGCGAAGCGCTTGGCCTCGTCATAAACGCTCCGCGGGCCGATGGAATTGACGTTGCCCCAATATTCTTCCGTTTGCGGATGAACAGCGGGGTCACCATAGATTTCGCTGGTTGACGCCAAAACGAAGCGCGCCCCCTTTTCACGAGCCAGGCGCAGCGCATTTTCGGTTCCCCGGCTTCCGACGGCGAGCGTCTCCAGCGGGAGCCGGTGGTAATCGGGCGGAGAAGCCGGGCTGGCCAGGTGAGCGATGGCATCGAGGGGGCCGTTCAGCGTCAATTCAGCGCTGACATCCATATTGATAAACGTGAACAGCGGGTTCGTCTGGAATTTCTCGACATTTCTGGCCTGCCCGGTGGACAGGTCATCGACGCAAACAACGGTGTTACCGCTGTTGAGTAATGCTTCGCAAAGATGAGACCCGAGAAACCCGGCACCTCCGGTGACAAGAACTCGCATTGTGGCTCCTTACCGTAAACGGATAGTAGGGAAGAAGTGCACTTTGTCCTGCGCCGGGTTCCGGCGCAGGACAAATCGAACGTTTCCCGCCTGGAGAGGAGTGCGCGAACCGCGCTGACGTTTTTATTCGTCAATTGAGACTGACACCATCCCGAAATCCCCCCAGAGCAGTTCTTTCGAGATGTGCCATCCCAATGCGTCACAGAATTCGTAAAGTCCTCTGTAACAACCCCCATGATCTGACATTAGTAAGGCTACGAACGGGTGGGCGGTCCGGGCACCAGTAGGTAGTACCTATGTTTACTTGTAGAAATCCCATCTACTACGTGATGGTTCGCAGCCGGTACTCGCGTGGGGCGCATGTGACTACTCGGACGGCCGGGCCGGCCCAGTGTTCGTGGGCATCTTGACAGGCTCGGGACCCGGGAATATCTTCGGCCTTAACGAGGCGTCTCGCCCGTTCCACACTCGTTTTTTCACACTATTACTCGGCGCTCTACGCGGACCGCTGATGCCTGTCTTTGGGGCCAAGAACGGAAGATCCTCCGGGGTGGTCTGCGCGTGCGGCCGATGCACAACGCTGGGGGATCAAATGTCGGTCTCTCGCCCACAAGGAGTCGGAAATGTCTGAAGGTGTTGGATTGATTGAGCGGTTTTACAAGGACGTCATAGAGAGCGGAAACCTCGCCCTCATTGACGAGCTGGCCACGGATGGCTACGTGGATCACGAAATGGCCCTCCCCGGGCAACCTGCCGGCAAAGATGGTGTCAAATTCTTCGTGAACACGATGCGGTCGGCTTTCCCGGATATCAAGGTCAAGGAGATCGAGCCCACGGTCGCCGCCGGAAACATGGAAGCGTGCCACGTGGTTCTCACGGGTACTCACCGTGGGGACCTGGCCGGCATCCCGGCGACGGGCAAGAGCGTCGAGTTCGACTGCACTGACATCATCCGTGTCGAAGAAGGCAAGGTGGCCGAGCACTGGGGCACCACGGACAACCTGAGCCTCATGCAGCAGATTGGCGCCGTGGCTGTTGGCTGAACTGAGCAACGAGCACAGGGCCGACGCATGCAGCGAAGCCGACGCCCGCAACAAAATGGCTGTCCACGTTCCCTTCGGGAAACGCGGACAGCCTTTCGACATGGTGGTCGACGGCGATGCCGACGGCGGCGTCGTGCGTCAGGCGGCCTGAGCCGGTGACACGTCCACAAGTTGGACTGTCACGCCGGATTGCCTGAAGAGTTCAACCTGCTCCGGGTCCGCGCGGGTGTCCGTGACGAGGATCCAGGGGGCCGGGATCCGGACCCAGGCATGAAAGGGCCGTTTGCCGAGCTTGGTGGAATCAGCCAGGACATAGACGGTGTTGCCTCGGCGTGCCATCAGTTCCTTAAGGCGCGTCTGGGCCTGGTCGGCCTCGCACAGGCCGGCTTCCACCGTGACGGCGTCCGCCCCAAGGAACACCCGGTCAAAGCTCATCCGTTCCAAGGCTGCCTCGGCGATGGGACCCACGAACGTCTGGCTAAGCCCGCGGAGGCGCCCGCCCAGACAGTCCACCTGGATCCCCGGCGAGTCGGCGAGTTCCTGGAGCGTGTTGATGCCCGGTGTGGTGACGGACAGATTCTCCCTGTCCCGCAGGGCGTGCGCCATGGCCCCGACGGTCGAGCCGCCGTCGAGCAGGATATTTTCACCCTCCCTGACTTCCGCGGCGGCCCAGGCGGCGATGGCCTGTTTCTGATCGAAGGCCTCGCCGGTCCGCTGCCGCAGGGACGGCTCGGGGTGAGCGCCCAGAGCCACGGCGCCTCCGTAGGTCCGGGCGAGTTTTCCCTGCTCGTTCAGCTGGGCCAGGTCCCGCCGGATGGTGGAGGCGGTTACGGAAAAATGCCTCGACAGTTCTTCCACGGACGCCAGGCCCGTGGTCACGGCGAGGTGGTAGATCTCCTCGCGCCTGGCTTTGGCGGTAGTCATCGTTGGCTCTCCTTCACCGGCTGCTGCCGCATCCGTAGCTGTACCCGTCGGTACATTGCTGTCCTCATGCTATTCGGACCCGGCGCGCATCCGTTCACTCTGTGTCCGTTCATAGGGACGCGCCGCCGCAGATCACATAGTTCTGTCCCGTGATGGACTTCCCGTGGTGCCCCAGCAGGAAGCCGGCAAGCGCCGCCACGTCCTCCGGGTCCACGAGCTTGCCCAAGGCAGGCAGCTTCGGCGGTGTGGCGGCCCGGCCCGGATCGGCGAGCATCGGCGTGTCCGTCGGTCCGGGCGACAGCACGTTCACCGTGATGCCTCGCGGTGCCAGTTCCTGCGCCCAGGTCCGGCCCATGCCCAGCAGCGCGGCCTTGGTGGCCGCGTACTGGCTCTTACCGGGGGAGCCGGTGGAGGTCCGGCTGCCCACCAGGAGTACGCGGCCGCCATCCGGCATCCGCGGGACCAGGGCGTTCGCCAGGCTGCTCGCGGCCGCCACATGAACGGTGAACATACCGGCCAGCGCGTCGGGATCCAGTTCGCCCAGGATCGCGGTCCGCTGAAAGCCGGCCGCGTGGACCAGGGCATTCACAGGAGGCAGGTCCTCGACACAGGCGGCCAGGGACGCCGGGTCCGAGAGGTCCGCCCGCCGCCACAGAAAGCCCGGCCCGAGCTCGGGCCGGCTCCGGCTGAGCCCGGTCACCTGCCAGCCGTCGGCCAGCAGCCGGACGGTGATGGCCTTGCCGATGCCGGAACTGCAGCCGGTAACGACGGCGTGCGGCGCTGCCGTTGGTAGCTCAGCGGCCGCTGCTGGCTCAGCGCTCATTTCGGTCATCCCTGCTCTCCGTCACCAGCCCCGCGACCGCCAGGCTGGCCGCCGTCGACGTCGCCGCCCGGCGTGCTGGTCCCCTCATAGGTCCACTGGGGATCCACGCGGACGTACTTGATGGCCTGCCGGAAGTAGGTGTACGCGATGTTGAGGGCTCCGTCCGGGCCCTGGTGAATGGACGGGTAAGAGTATTCGCGGTTCAGGCCGTCACGGGAGTTGTTGGACAGGCAGTAGCCGTCGCCCACGTCGAGGTTGCGCCGGATGGGCCAGCTGCGGCCGGAGTCCTCGGAGATCGCCAGCGTCATCGGCGACCGCGGCGTGCCCCAGAAGGCCTTCCGGTCGCCGTCGCCAGCGGCAGAGCCTGGAACCGAACCGTCGGTAACCACCGGCTCGGTGATCTGCCCCTGTTCCTCGGCGAGTCCGTCGTCGTCGATCTCGTCGTAGAGCGAGAGCCGCCGTTCGGTGGAGGCCTCGGCCCGGCTGTGGTTGTAGACCAGGGCCAGCCGGCCGTCGGCCAGGGCGGTGAACTGGATGGAGGAGTTGTTGTTCGGCAGCTCGGTGGGAACGGGCTCGCTCCAGGTGGTGCCGCCGTCGGTGGAGCGGGATTCGTAGATCGAGTCCGCCCACCGGCTGCGGAACAGGGCCAGCAGGGACCCGTCGGCCACCGGCTGGATGTTCATGTGGACGCACCCCAGGCTTCCCGGCAGGACATGCTCACTCCAGGTGGCGCCGGCGTCGTCGGAGATCATTACGGCGCTGTCGTCGCTGTTGCCCACCCACTTCTCGCCGGGGGTGGTGATGCAGCGGAAGATCGGGATGATCCAGCGGCCGGAAGGAAGCACCACGGGCAGCTGCCGGACGAACACGCCGCCGGTTGCGTTGGCGGGGAACAGGGTCTCCACCGGGCCCCAGCTCCGGCCGCTGTCCGTGGAGATGCGGCGGCGGACCTCGGCGGTGTCCTGGTTGCCGGCCTTCTGCGCGGTGTACAGCAGCCAGAGCCGGTTGTCCGGGGCGGCGAACAGGATGGGGTTCTGTTCGGAGCGTGTGGAGTCGTCGGAGAGCTGCTCGGCCGGCGACCACTGGCGGCTTCCGGGCTCCAAGGTGGAGAACCAGATCGAGATGTCCGGCACGCCTTCCTGCGTACCGCCGAACCAGACGCAGCCGAGCCGGCCGTCCGGGAGGGTCAGGAGGTTCGCGGCGTGGCTCTGTACGGTGGGCGCCGGCAGGTACGCATACAGGCTGCCGCCTGCCTCCTTCACTTCGCCGTCGGGCGTGATGGTGGCGTAGCCAGCGGCTGTGCCGGGAGCCTGAGTGCGGGTCGAGTCAGTTGCGGGCGCATCTGTTGAAGTCACGGTTCAGTCCTTTGCCGTTGCGGCAGCCAGGTGGGCCTTGGCAACCTGCTCCAGGTGGGTCAGGTCGGAGGCGATGGTGGTGAAGGTGTAGCCCTGGCGCAGCCGGAGCGCGGCCACCTCACCGGCCGGGGTGTGGATGCCAGCGGCCACGCCGGCGGACGCCGCGGCTTCGGCGATCGTCTTCAGTGCGGCGTTGAACTCGGTTTCGACGGCGGGGTCACCGGGGTACGCGGCGCCCACGGCGATGGCGAGGTCGGAGGGGCCCACGTAGATGCCGTCCAGTCCCGGCGTCGCGCAGATTTCCTTGACGTTGGCCAGCCCGTCGGGGGTCTCGATCATGGCGAAGACCAGGGTGGCGGCGTTGGCGTCGGCGGGAACCGGGCCGATCCGCAGGGCGGAGCGCATGGGGCCGTAGGACCGGCCGCCCATCGGCGGGTACTTGGCTGCCGCGACGGCGGCGGCGGCGTCAGCCGCGGTGTTGACGAGGGGGACGATCACGCCGACGGCGCCGGCGTCGAGCGCCTTGCCGATCGCGGTGAGGTTGTTGTCCTCCACCCGCACCATGCCGACGGCGGTGTGCCCGGCGTCGATTGCCATGAGCCCGTTCAGGATGCCCGAGTAGCCGAGCAGTCCATGCTGCGCGTCCAGCGCCACGTAGTCATAACCGAGCCGGCCGATGCGCTCGGTGGCAACCGGCGCATCCAGGACGGCCCAGTAGCCGACGGCCTGCTCCCGGGCGCGGATCTTCCGGGCGAATTCGGTAGCGAGTTCAGATGTCATGTCGTGTCTTCTGCCTTCAGTCGGGGGAACGGTTTCGTATCAGCGGTTGTAGGCGGGCATGGGGCCGCGGAGGCCGGCGCCGACGGTGTCACACGCCGCGGACACCGCTTCCGGCAGCGGACCCTTGGCGACGGCGGCGATATTGGCCTGCAACTGCTCCACCTTCGATCCGCCGAGCAGCATGGAGCCGACGCCGTTGCGGTAGGCGAGCCAGCGCAGGGACAGTTCGGCGAGCGTAATGCCAAGTTCCTGCGCAATGAGTGACAGCTCATTGACGGCCTCGAACAGTTGCTTGTCCCAGTACCGCTGGGTGTACATGGCGGCGAGCTTGGAGTCGCCGTAGCGTCCCTCGGTCGGCTTGGCGTCGAAGCTGTGCTTGCCGGTCAGCAGGCCGCCGCCCAGCGGGTTGTAGACCATGGTGTGGACCTGGTGGGTGGCGGCGAATTCGAGGTATTCCTCTTCCACCCGGCGGGCCACCAGGTTGTAGAGCTGCTGCGCGACCACGGGTCGGGGCGCGCCCACTTCGCGGGCCACGTGGATGACGTCGGCGATCTGCCAGGCCGCGAAGTTGGATACGCCCAAGGCGCCGATTTTCCCTTCGGCGGCGAGCTCGGCCACGGTGCCCAGGGTTTCCTGCAGCGGGGTGGCCCGGTCCGGCTGGTGGAGGTAGAACAGATCGATGCTGTCCGTGCCGAGCCGGCGCAGGCTGCCCTCCACACTGTTGCGCAGCCCCTCCTTGGACAGCGGGGCGTGCTGGCCGTGGTCCGGATGCGGCATGCCCGCCTTGGAGGCGAGGACGACGTCGGCCCGGCGGTCCTTCAGGAGGCGGGACAGCATCTCCTCGGTGGCTCCGCCGACGTAGGCGTTGGCGGTGTCGATCGTGGTGATGCCGGCGGCCAGCGCCTCATCCACCATCCGTCCCGCGGTGGCCTCATCGGCGGTGTCGCCGAACGTCATGGTGCCCAGGACGAGCCTGGAGATCGGTAGCTTCAGGCCGTCCACGGGCGTGCCTTCGGGCTGGATGCTCATTAGTTGATTCCTCATGATTGCGTTGACGGGTTGCTGGTTTGGGGGAGAGGGGCAGGCGGGTTCAGGCGGTCTTCAGCGCCAGCGATGAGACGATATGCCGCGGCTTCAGGCCGGTCATAGTGGACGGGTCCAGGGCGGCCCGGCGGAGACGGCGGGTGTAGTCCTCCTTCGGCGCGGTCAGCACCTGCGCCGTCGTTCCGTGCTCCACGAGCTTGCCGCGCTGCATGACCATCACGGTATCGCTGATCTCCTGCACCACGCCGAGGTTGTGCGAAATGAAAACGTAGGTGATGCCCGTTTCGTCTTGGATGGACTTCAGCAGCCGGAGCACCTGGGCCTGCACGGAAACGTCGAGTGCGCTGGTGGCCTCGTCGCAGACCAGCAGTTCGGGCTTGGACGCCAGCGCCCGGGCAATGCCGATCCGCTGCCGCTGCCCGCCGGAGAACTCTGACGGGTGCTTGTCCAGGGATGCAACCGGCAGGCCCACCTGGTCGATCAGGCTGGCCGCCGCCTTGTGCCGCTCGGCCCGCGACCGGACACCCTGAAGCTTCAGCGGCTCGGCCACGATTTCCTGCGCCGTGAGGTGCGGATCCAGTGAACCGTAAGGATCCTGGAAGACCATCTGGAACTTCGAGCGCAGAGGCCGGAGCTTGGCCTCGCTGAGCGGCGCCAGGTCCGTGCCGTCCAGCTCGATCCGGCCGCTGGTCGGCGTAACCAGGCGCATGAGCGCTTTGGCGATGGTTGATTTCCCGCAGCCGGATTCCCCGACGACGGCGATCGTCTTGCCTTTCTCGACCGAGAAGGAGACGTCGTCCACGGCCCGGAAGGTACCGCCCGAGACGTGGTAGTCCACCACGAGGTTCTCGACGGAAAGGAACGGCTTATTCATGGCTGGCTCCGGTGGTGGTCAGGGCGGTGTTGGCCGCCGGCGTTTCATCCCAGGCGCCCAGGACGGGGATGGCGGCGAGCAGCTTGCGGGTGTACTCGGTGGCGGGGTTGTCCACGATCTGCTGGACCTCGCCGGACTCGACGAACGAGCCGTCCTTCATGACGTGGATCCGGTCCGAGATCAGCCGTGCCACGCCGAGGTCGTGCGTGATCATCAGGATGCCGATGCCGCGCTGTTCCTGCAGCTCGAGCAGCAGGTCCAGGATGCCGGCCTGCACGGTGACGTCCAGGGCGGAGGTGGGCTCGTCGGCGACCAGCAGTTGCGGTTCGCTGGCGAGGGCGATGGCGATCAGGACGCGCTGGAGCATGCCGCCGGAGAGCTGGTGCGGGTATTTCTTGAGCTGCGCATCCGGGGTGGGGATGTGGACCTGTTCCAGCAGCCGGATGGCGCGGGCACGGACGGCGCCCTTGTCCTTGGACGAGGCTGCGCCGGCGATCCGGATGGCCTCGAACAGCTGGTTGCCGATCGAGTGCACCGGGCTCAGTGCTGTCATGGGGTCTTGCGGGATCAGCGCGAGGGTCCTGCCGCGGACCTTGTCGATCGCCTTGGAGTCGGCGATCACGTCCACTCCGTCGATCTTGACCGATCCTGAGATCACGGCGAGGTCGTCCGGCAGCAGCCGGAGGAGGCCCATCGCCGTCGTCGATTTTCCGGAACCGGACTCACCGATGATGGTGACCGTCTCGCCCCGGTGGATGGTGAAGCTGACGCAGTCCACGGCGCGAACAATGCCGGCGTCGGTGATCAGTTCTACTTGGAAGTCGCGGACTTCCAGAAGCGGCTGTGCAGTCATTTCCGAATGCAAGTTCATCTCAGGCACCCTTCTTCTTGCGGCGGGGACGGTCGCGGAGGCCGTCGCCCAGCAGGTTCACGCCCACCACCATGAGGACGATTACCAGGCCGGGCAGCGTCACCAGCCACCAGGCAGTGGTGATGTAGTCCTGGCCGTCGGAGATGATGCGGCCCCACGTGGCGAACGGGCGCTGCGGGCCGGCGCCCAGGAAGCTCAGAGCGCTCTCCAGCAGCACGGCCTGGGCCAGGAGGAGCAGCACCACCAGCGTGGCCTGCTTGATGACGTTGGGGATGATGTGCTGGATCAGGATCTGCACGCGGTGCAGGCCGAGGATCCGGGCGGCGGAGACGTAGGGCTTTTCGCGTTCCACGAGCACCATGGACCGGGTCAGGCGGGCCACTTCCGGCCACTGGGCGATGGCGATCACGAAGGTGATGACGGGGATGGACGGGCCGAAGAGGGCCACCACCAGCAGCAGCATCATCAGCAGCGGCAGGGACATCTGCGCCTCGATCAGGCGGGAGACCACGGTGTCCAGCTTGCCGCCGAAGTAGCCGGCGGCTGCGCCGGCGATGACGCCGAGGATGCCGGAGACCACCACGGCGAGGACGCCGATGGTGAGCGAGACCTGCCCGCCGTACAGGACGCGGGAGAGGAGGTCGCGGCCCAGCTGGTCGGTGCCGAACAGGTGTCCGTCCGTCAGCGGCGAAAGCAGGCGTTGGGCAAGGTCCTGATGGTTGGGGTTGGGAAGGGGCAGGACCTGGGCCAGCAGGATGGGCAGGGCCACCAGCAGTGTGCAGATGATGCCGGTGCGGATCTTCACCTTCGAGGAGATCCGGCGGCGGGTGGCCGCGGCCTTGGCGATCAGTTCCTTGGTGACGGCGCTGGGGGAGGGCTTCCGGGCAGATGCCTCGTCGGCGAGGCCTGCGGGGTTTCCTGATTGTTTTCCTGCGGAAGAGGTTGCGGTGTCGCTGAGGCTCATGCTGTGGCCGCCTTTCCAAGACGAACGCGGGGATCAAGCAGGGGGTAGGCGAGGTCGATGACCAGCTGGACGGCGACTGCCAGCAGCGCGGTGACCAGGACGGTGGCCACGATCAGCGGGTAATCGCGGGTCTCCAGCGCCCGGACAACGAGGGAGCCGACGCCGGGCCACGCGAAGACGACCTCCACCACCACCACGCCGTTGAGCATGGCCGCGAAGCGGGTGCCGAGGGCAGTGAAGACCGGGATGGCCGAGTTGCCCATGGCGTAGCGCCAGGTCAGCAGGGATCCCCGGACGCCGCGGGAACGGGCCACGGTCAGGTAGGGTGCGGCGAAGTTGGTGGTCATTTCGCGCCGGACCATCCGGGAGATCAGGGCGATCTGCAGGATGGCGATGGTGACTGTGGGCAGGACCAGGCCGCCCCAGGTGGCGAAGCCGGAAGCCGGGAAGATAGGGACCAGGACTGCGAAGAAGGTGAGGAGCATGATGCCGGTCCAGAAGTCCGGCATGGACTGCCCGGCGATGGTCAGGACGTTGACGCCGAATTCGCTCTTGGTGTCCGGGCGGCGGGACATCCAGACGCCCAGCGGGATGGCGACCACCGCGGTGAGCAGGATCGAGGCCGTGGCCAGGGTCAGCGTGTACGGCATCCGTTCCAGCACCACCTGAATGGCCGGGGCCTGGAAGGAGTACGAGGTGCCGAGGTTGCCGGTGAACAGCTGCTGCAGGAAGATCCAGTACTGCTCGATCAGGGGCAGGTCCAGGCCGAACTGCTGGCGGACCTTGGCCAGTTCCTCGGTGGTGGCCAGCGGTCCGGCGTAGGCCACGGCGGGGTCGCCCGGGGCCAGTCGGATCAGGATGAACACGGTGGAGACCGTGAGGAACACGGTCAGCAGGCCCTGCCCGAGCCTCTTGAGGATGTATTTCGTCATGGTCTAGGCCTCCAGCCGGACGTTAGAGAGCGGGTAGGAGTTGGTGGGTGCCAGCGACAGGCCGCCCACGCGCTCCCGGTGGGCCAGCACGGACTTGGGCACGAACGCCCACGCGCAGGGCCAGGTGTCCCAGATGGCCTGCTGCGCGACGGCGAGCAGCTGCTGCCGGCGCACGGGGTCCACCTCGGTGGCGGCGGCCTGGATCTTGGCCTGCACCTGGGGCTTTACATACCCCTGGTAGGTGTCGCGGGACTTTTCCTTCTCCGCGGTGCCGGCGTA
Source organism: Arthrobacter sp. NicSoilB8 (assembly GCF_019977355.1). Classification (NCBI taxonomy): domain Bacteria; kingdom Bacillati; phylum Actinomycetota; class Actinomycetes; order Micrococcales; family Micrococcaceae; genus Arthrobacter; species Arthrobacter sp. NicSoilB8. The sequence continues at coordinate 1,062,284 of NZ_AP024655.1, forward strand.
CATGCCCTGCATCATGGTGATGGCCAGGCCGGTGGGGCTGCTGAAGCCGTTGCCGAGCAGGTCCCAGTCGCCTTCCTTGCCCTGGCGCCAGGCCAGGATGTTGCCGCCCGGTTCGAACTGCTGGAGCTGGGTCTTGACGCCGATGTTGCCGAACATTTCCACCAGGGCCTCCATGACGGAGGTGTCTGACGCGAATTCGCCGGTTTCCCAGATGATCTTCAGGGTCAGGTCGGTGACGCCGAGCTCCTTCAGCCTGGCCTTGGCCTTCTCGGGGTCGTAGACGTAAGCGCCGGTCTTGGCGAAGCCGGTCAGGCTGGAGGGGGTGACGCCCTCGGCCTGGCTGACGGAGTTCACCAGCACGTTCTTGACCAGCGCCTCGCCGTCGACGGCCCAGCTGAGGGCCTCGCGGACCCGGACGTCGGCCAGCGGGTGCCCCGCCGGCTTGCGGAAGTTGTAGAAGATCTGATTCAGCCGCAGGCTGGATGCCTCTTTGAGTACGACGCCGGGAAGTCCGGCAAGCTGTTCGCGCGAGTCGGGCGTGATGGAGTCGATGACGTCCACCTCGCCGCTGCGCAGCGCGATGACGCGGCTGGATTCCTCCGGGAGGAACCGGACCTCGACGGTGTCCACCGCGGGTGGGGTGCCCCAGTAGTTTTCGTTGCGGCGCAGGCTGTAGGTGCCGGCGCCGCGGTTGAACTTGGTCACGACGTACGGGCCGGTGCCCACCCCGTCCTGCAGTTCTTCAGGCTTGTTCTTGGCCGCGGGGCTGATCAGGATCATGCTCATGAGCGAGTCCAGGATGGGGATGGGCTTCTTGGATTCCATCCGGAACGTGCGGTCATCGACGGGCACCACGGTGGGGAACTCGGGGAAGAAACCGGCCACGAAGGAGCCCTGGACCTGCTGGTACATCTTCAGGGCCGTGGCGACGTCCTCGATCTTCAGGGGAGTGCCGTCAGAGTACTTGATACCTTCGCGCAGCCGGACGGTCCATACCGTGGGGGAGGTCATGACGAAGCTTTCGGCCAGGACCAGGACGGGCTTAGTCTCGGGGCCGATGGCCGTGAGTCCCTGGCGAACGGCGCGCTGGACCGTGACGGCGGCGTCGAACTGGTTAAGTTTGTTGTCCAGGCTGACCAGGGACCGGTTGAGCGCCAGGGTCAAGGTGCTGGGTCCCGGCAGGCCGGTGGGGCCGGCACATCCTGCGACGGTGCCTGTGCCCAGGAGAAGTCCGGCCAGTCCGCCAAATTGGAGCAGGCGGCGCCGGGAAATCTCGGGTCCTTGAGGAAGAACGGTCATCGTTGACCTCTCGGTTGAACGGGGACGGCTGGCGGCCGGATGGCCTGCGCCGTGTTACATGGATCACCTTGCCACGTTTGCGCGATTCGCGCAACAGTTCTAGCGCGATTCGCGCAGCTGTGTCATGATGAGGACATCGACAGCTCGATTGCGAGTTCGATGACCAGCTTCATTGCTGGTCTCCAGGACCAGTCCGATCCAAGGGAGGAGGGAGACATGGCAACAGTGCTCGTACAGGCCGACGACTTTTCCGGCGCCGCCGAAGCAGGGGAGTGCTTTGCCCGGCAGGGGTTCGACACCCGGATCCAGCTCGAACCATCTTCCGCGACTTCCGACGTCGTTATCGTTGACACCCATTCAAGGGCTTCCTCCTCGGAGGATGCTGCAGGCGCCGTGGCCCGGGTCTTTGAAGGCCAGGAAGCGGCCCAGACGCCTGTGCTGTTCAAGAAGATCGACTCGCTGTGGCGGGGCAACGTGCGCGCCGAAGTGGCGTCCCTGACGGACCTCGGCTACCACGTGCTGATTGCTGGTGCGCTCCCGCAGTTGCGGCGGACCGTGGTGGACGGGCGTCCCTACGCGGACGGTGTGCCGCTGGTCGAAACCGGACTCTGGAAGGCTGAGGCAACTGCTCCGCCTTCCCGGATCGCGGAGGTTCTCCCGCAGGGTTCCGTTCAGGATCTGGATCTCGCCGCGGTCCGCTCCCCGAACCTCTCAGACACGCTCCGTGAGTTGTTCTCCGTTGATAAAGCCGTGACCGTGGTGGCCGATGGGGAAACCGAGGCGGACCTGGAGACCGTGGTCGCAGCCCTGGCGCAGTTGGAGTATGCCGCCGGCGGCCGAAGGATCGTCCTGGTGGGTACGGGCGGCATCGCTGCAGTGCTCGCGGAAACGCTGTGGTCTGCAGGGAACTCGGTGGTGGCCACGGGAGCCCCGGTCCTTGCGCAGAACGCGCAGATTGTCGAAGGAGACTCCGGCACCTCAGACTCAACTGAAAACCGTCACGCCCGGCCAGTGCTCGCCGTCGTCGGCTCCGCGTCCGAGGCCGCACGCAGGCAACTGCGGGAGCTTCAGGCCGGGGGATTTACGCTTATCGGGCTGAGCCCGGAGGAACTGCGTGAGTCCGAATCCGCCCGCATTCTCAGCGTTGTCCGCGAAACCTTGGCCGCCGGCGAGCCGGTGGCCCTGACCGTCGTCGCCGAGACGGTGGATCCCCGCGAGGCCGGCGCGATCGTCAGGAACCTGGGGCGCTTCGTTTCCAACATTCTGGACCCCCACGGCGCGGCGCCCGACGGACCTGCCGCCGTCGTCGTCCTGCCCGATCTCATCCTGACCGGCGGCGAGACCGCCCGCGAGGTGCTGGAGCGCCTCGGCATCCGGGCGCTGGAGCCGCTCGGCGCCGAACAGCACGGCGCGGTGGTCAGCCTCGCCGACGACGGCAGGCTGGTGGGCACCAAGCCCGGCAGCTTCGGCGATGACCATGCCCTGCTGCAGCTCTACCGCTCAATCCAAAGCCGCCGGGCCACTAAACCGGCGGGCACTGCACGCCAAGAACCACTCGACCCTTCCGCAAAATCTGGAGAAACCATGAATTCAGTCTTGAAAGCCGCCGAGTTGAATGCCACCGAACAGGACACCCGCCCCGTCATCGCCGTCACCATGGGCGACGGCGCCGGCGTCGGCCCCGAAGTGACGGTGGGCGCGCTGCTGGCCGAGAACGCCTATCGGGACTGCCGTCCCGTGGTCATCGGGGACGTGTATCGGCTGGAGCTTGGTGCGAAGGCGCTGGGTGTCCAGGCGGACATCGTGGAGATCCAGGACGTGGCCGAGGCCGTGTTTGAACCGGGCCGCATCAATGTGATTGATCCGAAGCTGCTCTCGCACGCTTTGCCTTGGGGTGTGGAATCCGCCGAGGCCGGCAACGCCGCGTACCACTACATCCGGATCGCCTGCGAGCTCGGGATGAAGGGGGAGGTACAGGGGATCTGCACGGCGCCGCTGAATAAGGCCGCGCTGCACAAGGCCGGGCACGTCTACCCGGGCCACACGGAGCTGCTGGCGCACTTCATGGGGATTGACGAAGTGTCCATGATGCTCTCCACCCCCAAGGTCAAGGTCATCCACGTCACCACGCACATCGGCCTGATCGATGCGATCAACAAGATCGAGCCCGGACTCGTGGAACGCACCGTCCGGCGCGGCTACAGCGCCATGCAGCGCGCCGGCATCGCCAACCCCAAGATCGGCGTCTGCGCCATCAACCCGCACGCGGGGGAGAACGGCCTGTTCGGCTACGGCGAGGAAGCGGAGAAGATCACCCCGGCCATCGAGAAGCTGCAGGCCGACGGCATCGACGCCCGCGGCCCGCTCCCGGCGGACACCGCGTTCTTCCTGGCCGGCCGCGGCGACTTCGACCTCATCGTCGCGATGTACCACGACCAGGGCCACGGCCCCGTGAAGGTCCTCGGCATCGAGGCCGGCGTCAACATCACCGTGGGTCTGCCCGTGATCCGCACCTCTGTGGATCACGGCACGGCCTTCGACATCGCCGGCAAGGGCATCGTGGACGTGCGCAGCATGATCGAGGCCCTGCGCCAGGCCGCGGAGATGTCGCCGAGCCCGGTGCTGCAGGCTTAGATCCTCAAGGTCGAAAAGGGCCGTCCAGATTCCTGTGCTTTGGGACGCAGGGGCGGTTCTATTCGCATCACCGCTGCCGGAACCGGAGCGTCAGCGCCCGGCAATGTGCGTTGCGACGTACTCGGCGTCGCGCCCCACGCCGGCCACGATCGCCGAGCTGTGCCCGGTCAGCCACGGCAGTCCGACGGCATAGAGGCCCGGGTGTTCGGTGACGCCCCGGCTGTGGCGGGGGTAGTTCCATTCATCCAGTACCGCGATGTCGAGGATGCCGAAGTCGAGCCGGTAGCCGGTAGCCCACAGGACGGACGTCACGCCCTCCGCTGCCAGGTTCAGCCGCGCTGGCTCCGAGGGAAGCCATGCGTCGGCCGGCCGGGGTTCAGCCTCCGGCGCCTCGATCCCGGCTGCGGCGATGTACGCATCGAGCATCGGCCGGAGCCGCTGGCTGAAGCCGGCCTCAACGGTGGCGAGACGTTCGGGGAGGTCATCGCTGAAGACGAGGTCGCCGTCGTCGGCTCCCTCCAGGTGGCCGTGCAGCCGGACGCCGCGGCGGCCGAGGTCCCGCAGGTGGATGTCATGGCCGCCGTCGGCGCCGGACAGCAGCGGGTTGCAGGCGAACCGGGCGGCGGGGGAGGGCAGCTGTGCCACGGTAAGGCCGTTCAGCCCGTACTCCGGGCCGTGCAGGCCGAGCTGCATGATCCAGTAGAAGGTGTCCTTGCCGCGGTACCGGCGCGGGGCCTCCGGGCAGGCGGACACGGCCAGATGGACGTCGCGGCCGGCCGCCAGCAGCTCCTCGGCGATCTGGCCGCCCGACTGGCCGGTCCCCACAATCAGTACGGCGCCGTCCGGCAGCTGGCCCGGGTTGCGGTACTCGTTGGTGTGAAGTTGCAGGATGTGCCCGGGCAGTTGGGAGGAGAGCGCCGGGATTTTCGCTTTCTGGAAGCCGCCGGTAGCGAGCACCACGTTGCGGGCGCGCCAGCCGCCCTGGGTTGTTTCGACGTCGAAGCCGCCGCCGTCCGCGGGGGCGATGCGCGTGACGTCCGTGCCGGTGCGGACCGGCGCACCGATGGCCTCCGCGTAGTGCCGGAAATAGTCCACCACGGCATCCCGCGGCATGAAGGCCTCCGGGTCCGCGCCCGAGTAGGGCATGCCCGGCAGGGACAGCGAGAAGTTCGGGGTGTTCAGGTAGAACCCATCCCACCGGTCCTGCCAGCCACCGCCCAGGGCGGCGCGCCGTTCCAGCACGTGATGCCCGACGCCGGCCCGGCCGAGCCAGTAGCTCATGGCCAGGCCCGCCTGGCCTCCGCCCACCACGAGCGTGTCCACTTCAGCGTCCATTTCCGCCCACCGCCTCGATCTGTGCACTGTCGATCCGTGCACTGTCGATCTGTGTACTGTCGATCTGTGCTCCGTGCGCGAGGAACACGACCCCGGGACGAGCCCGAGCAGGTCCCATGCGAGGAGCATACGCCCGGCCCGGCCCGTTTTACATGGGATTTATGAGGCCCCTCCCGCCGGCAATCAAAAGCAACGCGGGGTCACCTACGGCCCATCCGGAGGGGATTTATGGGCGCGAAGTGACCCCGCGTTGGATTTGCTAGCTGTTGGCCGGGTAGGCCTTGGGGAGCTTTAGGCTGCGCTCTTCCATGACGGTGCGCAGGCGGGTGGGGTAGTCGGTGATGATGCCGTCCACGCCAAGGTCCATGAGCCGGTTCATGTCCGCGGTGGTGTTGACCGTCCAGGGGATGACCGGCAGGCCGAGCTGGTGCGCGTCGGCGATCATCCCGGGGGTGACGGACCGGAACGCGGGGGAGACGGCGTCGTAGCCCTGGGCCGCCGCTGCCTTGGCGAGGGATCCGTCGTAAGTGTCGATGTCGATGCCGCCGAGGTTGGGGCTGGCGCCGGGCTGGCCGACCTCGAGCCAGGCGTCGCCGCTGGACAGGGCAACGAGGGGCAGCTCCGGGGCGAGCTTTTTGGTCAGGTTCAGCGAGGACCAGTCGAACGACTGCACCGTGGTGCGGTCCGCCATGCCGGAGGCCTGGATCTCGGAGACGACGGCCTTGGTCAGGGCCACCATGCCCTCGCCGCCGGACTTCCCGTCCTCCACCTTGGTCTCGATGTTGAAGCGGACCTTCTTGGCGTCGGCGTCGTGGACCAGCTGGAAAACGTCCTTGAGTTCGGCGATCCGGTTGCCCCCGATCACGGCCTGCTCGGGGTACCCCTTGAGCTGGGTGAACCCGCAGTCGAGCGTCTTGATCTGGGCGAGCGACAGGTCGGCAACCCGGTCGCCGACATAGGGGAAGGCGGCGTCGCCCGGCGCGGCCGGCGCCGTGTCCACGCACTTGTCCGCCTGGATGGTGTCGTCATGCCAGACGATGATCTTGCCGTCGGCAGTCAGGTGCGTGTCGAGTTCCAGGGTGGTGACGCCCAGCTTCAACGAGTTGCCGAACGCGGCCAGGGACTCCTCGGTCCACTGGCCCCGGCCTCCGCGGTGTGCCTGCAGGTCGAAGGACCCGTTGCTCTCGTTGGTCTTGATGCTGGCCGGCGCCTCTGCGGCACCTGCTCCGGCAGTGTTCGACGACGGCGCGGAGCCGGCTTCGGCGTCGGACGCGGCGACGGCGGGGCCCGCCAGGGCGGCGATGAGCGCGGCGGTGGCCGCGGCAGTCAGGACTGTGCGCATGGTGATGGTTCCTCCTGGGTGACGGTTGCCGGCGCTGCGCCGACGACCCGACAACCCTAGGGAAGCCAGATGGACTGCCGTGTGCGGGGAACTGGACCTGCGGTGAACAATTCAGCGCGGACGAGCGGCCGACCCCGGCTACAAAATCCTCCTGCGAAGCCACCTGCTCCCCGCAGGTTCACGTCGGCGAATTCTGCTCCAGGAGGTCGCCGGATTGACTGAAATCTGCCATGACGGCAACGTTCCCAAGGCGTCATCGGTCGCGCAGCACCCGCACGGCGTCACGTGCGGCTGTTCAATACCGTCTGCAATTTCTCGAACGACTCGGTCCATCCGTTGCGGTGCAGGGCCAGCCGTTCCTCCGTCAGGAACGGTCCCTGCGAGAGCACCAGGCGCGTGGCTTCGCCGGTACTTCCGAGCGCGAGGTCGACGACGGTTTCCCGGTCGTCCGGCGTCGGTTCCTCCCAGCGGAACGTGTACACCAGGCGCCAGGGAGGATCGATTTCCAGGAACTCGCCGGAGAGGTGGAACGGTTCGCCGTCCGGCGGCGCCATGCGGAATCCGTAGCGGCCGCCTTCCGTGAGGTTCAGTTCGGCGGCAGGGATGGTGAAGCCGTGCGGACCCCACCACTTCACCAGTTCGGTCGACTCCGTCAGCATCCTGAAGACTTCTTCCGGGGGAGCGTCGAGCGTGTATTCGAGGTTCAGGACCAGTCCGCCAGTTTCCCCATTCATCCTTCAACTGTGTCACCCTGCGGACGCTGACGGAAGCGGGTTGCCGGCACGGCGGCGCTGCGCTCAAGATGTCAGGCGGATACCAGGCAGCCCTGTTTCCACAGGTCCACATCGGTCCATAATGGCCGCATAAGCTTCGGGGACCCCTCGCGCGGGTGATAAGTGGCACGGCGTTGAAGGGTCCCAGGTGGCTGCCCCGGCTCGGCGCAAGGGGCGGTCACGGTCTGCGGAGAAAGCTTCCGGGGACCGAAACCGGGGGGAGTAACGCCATCGCTGCGATCAACAACGCACTGAAGGGAATCATCATGCTCAAGGATTCAAACATCATGGCTGTCCTCCCCGCGAAGGACATCAACAGGGCGAAGGAGTTCTACCGGGACAAGCTGGGAATCGAACCCTCCGAATCCATGGAGGAAGGCAGTGCGATGTACACCTGCGGCCAAGGAACCCGCTTCCTCGTTTACCAGACAGAGAATGCCGGGACAGCCAAGAACACCCAGATGGGCTGGGAAACGGACAATCTCGAAGGCGAGATGGAGGAACTGCGCGGCCGCGGCGTCGTCTTTGAAGAGTACGATTTCCCCGGTCTGAAGACGGAGAACGGCATTGCCACCGCATCCTGGGGGAAGGCAGCCTGGTTCCTGGACAGCGAGGGCAACATCATCAACATCTCCCAGCGCTCGTAGGCCGGGCACCGGTCAACGACGCAAAGCATCGCTGCCGCCGGCTAACACGGCGGAGAGAACCGGCTCCCGCCACCCAGGCGGGAGCCGGTTTCAGTGCGGCTACGCGAGATCATAACGCGGGCCCCCGGAAATCACCCTTGAGCGCGGTCAGAACGGCAGCCTACGCAGTAACGGCTTACCCGCACGCTAGTTCGCGCCGGGTTCCCCGCGCCGGAGATGACGGTGGTGCAGCTCGTAACTGTCGAACACATGAGAAGAGGTGCTTCCTGAATGGCCGAACTTGCCGCGAAGGACGTCCGCGAGTCCGTCCAGCGCCGCGTGGAGCATCCGTCCGGCGAACTGGAGTTCAGGGTTGTCGCTGCGCTGGGCCTGGGATGCCAGCTCCTGGGCGTAGGCGACGGTGGCCGGCAACGAGCCGCGCTGCTCGATTTCACGGAAATAGTAGGTTTCATGGAACGCAAGCAGATCGATGCTCACTAGTGCTACGTTTCCGGCCCGCCCAGGCGCCAATGACAGTACCCGCTCACCGATCGCCGCGCTGGATGAACCGGGCTAAGCGATCCGTTCGGCGATTGCCTTGGTGGAGTAACGGATGTCGATGTCAGGACGCAGGTCCTCCAGCCGACAGCGGACCGCCAAGGGCAGCGCCACGAATTCCTCCGTGGCGAGCACCAGGACCCCCGTCTCGCCACGGCTGCCTAGTCCTGCGGCCAGGGCCTGAGCGATGCGCGCCGCCTGGTCCCGAGCATGACGCCCGGCAACGCCAAAAAAGCGGGTGATGCGGATTGCGGCCCGATCCTATCGGCACCCTATGCCGCTTTGTCCTGTGACCTCCGTATTTTTGCTAGGGGGTGAAACCGCACGGCGTGTTCCGGTGAAATGGTCGCCTCCCCGCAGCATCCAGGCTGCGTTGTTCGGCTGAAGGCAGCTGCTCCGGCCGTCTTCGACGACGGCCGGAGCCAGCTTCGGCGTCGGACGCGGCGACGGCGAGGCCCGCCAGGACGGCGACGAGCGCGGCGGTGGGCGGCCAAAGGGTTCTGATGACTAGGACGCGCGCTGCCTGGCACGGGCCGGCCGGAGCACGGTGGCCGTGAGCCAGGTGACGGTGCTGCACGCCGCGACGCCCCAGACGATGTCGGTCACGGCCACTACGGGGGAAAAGTCCTTGAGGACGGCGAGCGCGGTGAGTGCCCAGGTGGCGTAGGTGAAGAAGCCGAAGAGGGCAGCTCCGGTCACGCGCTGGCGCATGGTGGCATCGGCGTCGTTGGGCCGGATGCCGAAGTGCACGATTCCCATGACGTAGACAAGGTAGAACAGAACGGCGCCGGTGGCGTTGACGCTGGGTGCAAGCAGGCCGCCGATCTGGCTTTCGTACTGCCTGTTTGCCACGGTGAGGATCCAGACGACGTCGATGACGGCGAAGACCACGGCGGTAACCGCGTAGGCCAGCAGCCACTTTTTGACCCGAGTGTTCATGCTTGGCTCCTTGGCTGGGCGTAGAGGGTGTCGACGATGTGCTGGGTGCGTTCGGCGAAGGCGGCACGCTTGAGTTTCATAGTGGGGGTCACCACGCCGCCGGCCTCGCTGATGTCGGTGAGTAGCAGGACAAAGCGGCGCACCCGTTCGGACCGGGCAATCTTCGCGTTGGCGGCGCTCACGGCGTTGCCGATTGCGGCCAGAAGCCGCGCGTCGTCGATCTGGAGCGCGCCGCCGTCGTCCGGCAGCCGCAGCCGGGTCAGGTCCGTGATGCCTTCGCGCTCCGCCCAGGCCGCGACGGACTCCGGATCGAGCAGCACGAGTCCGCCGAGAAACGGTTTGCCCTCTCCTACCATCACGGCATGCGCCACAAGGGGGTCGCCCTCAACGTAGCCCTCCCAGATGGCCGGGGAGACGGTCTTGCCCCCGGCGGTGACAATGACGTCCTTCAGTCGGCCCGTGAGGCTGAGCCGTCCCGCCTCGTCGTCGCGGGCTTCGGCGAACCGGCCCCACGCCACCGCGGTGCGCTGCGCCGACGCCCATGCCCGTCCGAGGTGTTTCTTCGCCGCGGCGTCCGCTGCGGACGCCTGGATCTTCTGCAGAACGCGTGGAACCACCACGAGGAACGTGGGCCGCAGGACCCCGAGTGCGGGAACCACCTCCCGGGGATCGGACAGGTGCGCGATGCCCATGCCGTTGGCCAGGCAGATCAGCTGCAGTCCGCGGGCCAGCACGTGGGCCATTGGCAGGAAGATGATGGTGTTGCCGCCCTCACGGACCACCCCTGTGTAGGCGGCGGCCACGTTCAGCACATGGCGCACGAAGTTGCCGTGGGTGATCAGGGCGCCCTTGGGTGCGGCGGTGGTGCCGGAGGTGTAGACGATGGTGGCCACCGAGTCGAGGCCTGCCAGCAGGCGCCGCTCCTCCAGCGCATCATCGGTGATCCCGGCGCCGCGGGCCACGAGTTCCTTCAGATCCGCGCCCGGACGGGCATCCATCGTCCAAACCCCGAGGCGGGGCATCCCTGCGTCCTCAAATCCGCCCTCCAGGAGGACGGCGTGCTCCGCTGTGCCGCCAATGGCGAGCCGCACATCGGCGTCGGCGAGGATGGCGGTCACCTGGGGAGCCGCCGACGTCTCGTAGATCGGGACCACGACGGCGCCGGCGAACCACCCTGCCATGTCGGCCAGCGCCCATTCGTACCGGGTGGGGGACATGATGGCCATCGATTCGCCGGGCTGGTGGCCGGCGGCGATGAAGCCCTTGGCCAGGGCCCGTACTTCGTCCACGAACTGGCCGGTAGTCACCCGGCGCCACGGTTCCGTGATCGGGGCGTCCGGGGCGCGTACCTCGAAGGCCACGTGGCCCGGGTCAGTCCGGAACCGCTGCATCAACACGTCGGTGGCGTTCCGGTGAAGGGAGGACTCCACCAGCAGCGGGGTGGTGAACTCTCTCATCGGGTGTCCTTTTCGGAAAGTGTGCGGAGGTGGCTGCGCATCAGATGCTGGGCCGCGTCGAGGAAGTCAGTAACAGCCTTCTGCTCTGCGGCGGGAAGAGCTTGGAGATGCTGGTCCGTGGCGGTCATCAGGGGCCGCATCAAGGCCATGATCCCCTCAGCGGATGCTGGTGTGGCGCTCACCTGGACCTGGCGCCGGTCGTCAGTGCCGCGGTGCCGGACTACGTAGCCGCGGCTCTCCAGCCGGTTGACGATCCCGGTGGTGGTGGCGGCCGTTGCGCCGAGTTCGTCGGCAAGCCTTCCCACGGTGAGCGGTCCGGCGAGTTCGAGAGCTGACAGCGCGCGGAAGTCAGTGGGGTTGATGCCCATCCCGCGGGCAATCTCGCGCTCAGTTTCGGTGGCGAGGGTGAACAGGGTCTGCAGCGCCACGGCGGCCGGGTGGTAAGGCATCCCACTCATGGTTCCTCCTCGGTTTTGCTAGCTCATATAGTAATCAATGAAGATTGATCATCAAACAAGTTTGAATATACGGCGGTGCCCCGACAGGACCCGGAGTGCCGCCGCCAGGTTCGGCATAGGAAGGAGAGGCCTGATGAGGGATTCAGACCGTAAGGCGCTCACCGTCACTCCCGCGGTGGTGCTGCTGGCCGCTCTCGTTGCCCTGGCCGGCAGCCAGCACGGGGCGACGCTGGGCGGAGTTCCCATCTTTGCCATGGCCGTCGGGGCGGCGTTCCTCACCCAGTGGCTAGTGTTCGTCCCCTCGTTCAGGGCCCAGACTGAGAAGTTCTACGACCTGACCGGCTCCCTGACCTATATCGCGATCACTGTGCTGCTGGTGCTGCTGACCCCGGGGATCGACGCGCGGGCGCTGCTGCTGGCAGCCATGGTCCTGGCCTGGGCCATGAGGCTGGGGAGCTTCCTGTTCCGCCGCATCAGCAAGGCCGGCAAGGACGACCGCTTTGACGAGATCAAGCCGTCCTTTGTGCGCTTCCTTAACGTGTGGACCATCCAGGGGCTTTGGGTAGTGTTCACCGCGGCCGCCGCGTGGGTGGCCATCACAGCGGAGACCAAGGTGGGGCTGGACTGGTTCGCGCTGGCCGGCTTCCTCGTCTGGGCGGCCGGGTTCGGCATCGAGGTCGTGGCGGACGCCCAGAAGAGCCGCTTCAACGCCGACCCCGCCAACAAGGGCCGGTTCATCTCCACCGGACTGTGGGCAAAGTCCCGCCACCCGAACTACTTCGGCGAGATTTTGCTCTGGCTGGGCGTGGCCATTATCGCCGTCCCCGTGCTGCAAGGGTGGCAGTGGGTTGCCCTGATCTCCCCGGTATTCGTGACCCTGCTGATCACCAAGGTCAGCGGTGTTCCGCTCCTGGAGAAGAAGTCCGACTCGAAGTGGGGCGGCCAGCCCGATTATGAGGCCTACAAGAGCAACACTCCGGTCCTGATTCCCAAGCTCTAGCCAGCGGTCTAGCCAGCGGGGCGGCGGGGAGCAGGCAGGTGCCGTTACAGGCCTCGGCGGACGCGCTGCGCCGTGGTAGTCTCCCCGCTATGGCCGTAGAGCCCGCTGTGCTGACGCGGCTTCTGGACTCCGCCCCTGCGCTCCGCTGGAGGTTGAGCGCGACCTTGCCGGCGCGCCGCCTGCTGCATCAACGCCTTCACGCTGGCAAACGGCGTGTGGCTGGGCGCCGACGCCGTCGGGATTGCCCGATGGTTCCCAGCTCACCAGATGGCCGACGGCGGCTGGAATTGCGAGTGGGTCAACGGCTCCACCAGGTCCTCCTTTCATTCCACCATTAACTCCCTCAAGGGCTTGCTGTACTACGAGGGCGAGACCGGCGGCTCCGATGAACTGCGCGCGGCCCGGCGTCGCGGCGAGGAGTACCTGCTGGAGCGCAGGCTGCTCTACAGGCTCTCCTCGGGCGAGGTGGTGGCGCCGTGGTCGACCCACTTCGCCTACCCGTTCCGTTGGTTCTACAGTGCACTCAACGCAGCGGACTATTTCCGGGCAGCGGCTATCCACGACGCCGCAGCGCCGGATCCGCGGATCACCGACGCCGTCGAGCTGGTCCGGTTCGCTCGGCAGCCGGACGGGACGTGGGTGCAGGAATGCCGCCATCCCGGCCGTGTCCGGTTCGAAATGGACGTACCGGCGGGCGAACTGTCAAAGTGGCTGACCTTCCACGCAGTCCCGGCCAAGGCCGTGCGCCGGGTAGCCGACTCCATAATGAGGCCAAGGCGCCCAAGAAATTTCCGTACAGGTGCATCCAGGCACGGCCTTGGGCCGGTAGTAGAGGTGTAAGCACAACCACAGCCCCCACGGGGGCCTCTACGAGGAGTTGGAAATGCGCAAGACACTTTCTGCCGTTGCCGGAGCGATGACGCTGCCGGCAACTCGCATCACCGCGATGAAGGCACAGCGAAACTCTCGGTCCTTCACGGTGTCCCGGGCCTCACCGTGGACGTTTGGGTCGACGGAAAGCGGGCCCTGGACAACTTCAAACCGGGCACATTGGCCGGACCGCTCAACGTCCCGGACGGTGACCACAAGATTGCTATCACCGGCGCGAACGCCACCAGCGCGGCCCACCCCGTAATTGGTCCGGTCACGGTCGACCTGGAAGCAGGGGAAGACTACACGGCGGTCGCGCACCTGAGCGCCAACGGCAAGCCCACGGCCACGCTGTTCACCAATGACACGTCGCCCAGCCCGGATGGCAAGGGCAAGCTGACTGTCCGGCACGTAGCGGCCGCCCCGGCCGTCGATGTCCTCGCCGGAAAGACCGCTGTCATCAAGGGCCTCACCAACCCGCATCAGAAGACCCTTACCCTCAAGGCCGGAACTGTCTCCGCCTCGGTCGCGGCCGCGGGAACCACAGCCCCACTGATCGGCCCCGCGAAGGTCAAGGTCGCGGAGGGCAAGAACACCATCGTTTACGCGTGGGGCAGCCTCTCCGCCAAGAACCTCAAAGTCGCCGTACAAGTGGTGGACTCGTCATCGCGCGGAGACGACTGAAAGTAGTCTCCTACGGCTCGTGCCGCCATCACGTTCCCTAGCCCGGTGGGGCCGCTTCGACGGCGGCCCCGCCGGCAGGCGCGCATAGTGGCACTCTGGACAACTGCGGCCATCCGACCATGGCGGAGCCCCTGTGGGAGCGGCATAATATGGTTCAACAAGCCCCGCTGCCGCTCGAAGGAGCACCCCATGGAGGCTGCCGCCGCGCATGATTGGGACCCCAGCCTCGATTACGCGTTTGCCGGCGGCGACGAGCGCATCCTCGCCGAGGTCTACCGGAGGCTAAGTCCGCTGGTCTACACCCTGGCGTTGCGATCCGTGGGGGAGCGTGCCGCGGCCGACGATGTCACCCAGGAGGTCTTCATCCGGGCCTGGAAATCGCGGACCAGCTATCGCCCCGAAGCGGCAAGGCTGCCGGCCTGGCTGATCGGGATCACGCGCAATGCCATCTCCGACGCCTTGTCCGCCCGCTCACGGCAGCATCATCTGGAACAAGCCGCCACTCACTTGGTCGCTGACCCGGCTCCCGGGCCCGCTACCGGCGATGTCGAAAAACTTGCCGACCGCCTGGTCCTGGACGAAGAACTGGAACACCTTGGGGATCCACAACAGACAATATTGCGGCTGGCATTCTACGAAGACCTGACCCACGAGCAGATCTCCTCGCGCCTGAACCTGCCGCTCGGTACGGTCAAGAGCCACATCCGGCGCAGCCTTACCCGTTTGCGCAACCGCCTGGAGGTGGAACATGGAACACCTTGACGCCGAACTTCTCAGCCTGATGGCCCTTGGCGAGTCCCTGGGCCCAGACGCGGACGCGGACCACCTCGCCAACTGCCCGCAGTGCCGTGAAACCCTCCGAAGCCTGCAACACGCCGTGCACGTAGCCACCCTCGACCTCGCCGACATAGAACTCGAGGCACCCGGCAGCCAGACCTGGACCGCCATCCATCAGGCCCTCGGGCTCTCCCCGGACCTCGCGGCGGATCCCCTGAGCCGGCGATCCGCCGGGCCTTCCATGCCATCGTCGCTGGCCGCCGGTCCTGATGCAACTGACACGCCCGGCACCGAACCACAGGCTGCACCGATTCCACTGCGGCGCGGCGCAAAAAAGCGGCTTACCCGTCCCAGGTTCTGGATTACCGCCGCAGCCGCCGGCATCGTCGTCGGCGTGGCTGCCGGGTGGACCGCGGCCGGAGTCCTCGAACGCGCTGGCACCCCTGCACCCATATCCAGCCAGTCGGTCCCCGCCGCCATCGTCCTCGCCCAAACATCCCTGACTCCCCTTCCCGCGCACACCGGGAGCGGAGATGCGCAGGTGCAACAACTTCCCGACGGATCCCGCCGACTCGCGATCCGGCTATCCAACGACCACATCTCCGGATTCCGGGGAGTGTGGGTTGGCTCTGCCGACCTCTCCAAGATGGTCAGCCTCGGCGTCCTCGCCAATGACTCCGGCGTCTTCACCATCCCCGCCGGCATCGATCTGGCCCAATACCCTGTCGTCGACATTTCCAACCAGCCGTACAACGGGAATCCCGCCCACTCCGCCGACAGCATCGCCCGCGGAACACTGAACCCGAAAACCTGACTCGGCTCCTGGCGGAATCTGGTTCGTCTTCCGCCGGGCGCTATTCCGCTGCCGGGTGAGGGCGGCGCTTGACAACGTCCAACCTGGCAGCCGCACGCGGGAGACCGGCTAGATCAGCGCGGTTCGCAGCGGCTTACCCGCAAGCTAGTTCGCGCCGGGTTCCCCGCGCCGGAGATGCCGGTGGTGCAGCTCGTAGCTGTCGAACACATCCGAAGAGGTGCTTCCTGAATGGCCGAACTTGCCGCGAAGGACGTCCGCGAGTCCGTCCATCGCCGCGTGGAGCATCCGTCCGGCGAACTGGAGTTCAGGGTTGTCGCTGCGCTGGGCCTGGGATGCCAGCTCCTGGGCGTAGGCGACGGTGGCCGGCAACGATCCGCGCTGCTCGATTTCACGGAAATAGTAGGTTTCATGGAACGCAAGCAGATCGATGCTCACCAAAGCTACGTTTCCGGCCATTGACTCCAGCAGCCCGGCAGCATGCGTGGGATCCACGGACAGCACACCTGCAGGACCTGCAGCCTCCCTGAACAGGTTCAGCTCGTGGGCAAGCGCCCGGCGGCGGTTCAGGGCCGGGTACATCTGCAGGATCCAGGTGACCGTGGCTGTCAGCAACCCGAAACCCGTGACCGCCTCAAATGCCACAACCAGCCTCAGCAGCGGATACGCCGGCACGATTTCGCCGAAACCCACAGTGGAAAGCGTGACCAGGGAGATGTAGAGCGCTTCGGCGAAGTCGCTCTGCTGCGGTACCCCGGCATCGTGAACAAAACCGGCCGGCAGATGGGGCAGGTACAGCAGGGCCCAGCCGACGGCGGCGAGACCCGCCCAGGCGCCAATTACAGCCGCCATGGCCAAAGGTGCTGCGATGAAGGAGCCCCGGCCCCGCAGTTTTCTCGACACCAGCCAGAATCCGCGCATGATCGCCCGGCCCACGGGTCCGGAGCCGTGGGGATAAAGGAGAGTACGAAAGACGTCGATGAGCATCAGCAGCACCAGCCCGGCCCCCAAAACCGTCCAGAGCATGTCCTCAAAGTCCATGCCTCATCTTAGAGGTGGCGCCCCGGGGAGCAGCCACACGGTTCGGGGAACGGGCCGCAGGAAAGCCCCGACGGCGGGTTCCCCGGAAGCCCGCAGCCCTCGCCGGGGCAGATGGCGGGTGCTTTGAGCGCCCGGCGTGCGACCATCAAAGTGCCGGAGGCCTGCGGGTGCATGCCGGCAGCATCGGTTCCCTCGCGCAGAGTGGGCCGGAACGACGTCAAGGGGGAGCGTTGTGAGCAGGGTATCTCGGCCGAATGAAAGGGTCCTGCCGCGCTGGGCCAGAACCGCCGTCGTGATTTATCTGTCGGTGACTGTTGCTGTTGTTGCGGGTGCGCTGGTGAGCAGTAGCTTCGTGCCGGGACTGGATGCCGGGTTCAAGGAGTGGCTGCTAATCGCCATGGTGGTTCTGACACTGCCCGTTTCGGTTGCCTATTTCGTCATCGGCACCTTTGGATCCAGCGCCGCATTGAGCCTGACCACGGTGCTCTACTATCTCGGATACCTTCTCCTGGCGGTGGTCAACGCGGCGGTTTTCCGATGGCTGGTCCTGAGCGCCCGGAGGGGCACACCGGTTCCCGTAGCGGGCAGGCCCGGCCCCTCGGCCCCGTTTCCTCGGGCGACGCTGCGTGGGGTCACCCCGGACGTCACCAAGCTCTGGTGGGCCGTGCCGCTGGCAGTGCTGCTGAGCCTCCCGCAGTGGATGGTGGCGGGTTTTGCCTGGTGCGGGATCAGCGGCTGCAGCGGCGGAGGTTTCGGGGTGGCCACCGGGACTGAGTGGCTCGCGGTCATCCTGAGCGTCGTCAACGGCATCATCATGGCAGCGGCCGTGTTCGCCGTGCGCTGGCTGTATCCCACCAGGAAGCGTGCCCTCATTGCCTTGGCGGCCGGGACGCTGTTCGGCCTGGTGGGCGCCGCTGTCACCCACGGGTAGGGCCGGCGTCGGCTCGGCGTGGCCGCGCATCATCTCGATGCGGGAGCGGTCCACCCGCTGGCGTGCTTGGGCATGTTCGACGGCGCGTCCCACCACCGGGGGCAGTTGCGCGCCCGTTTTGGGCGTCACGGCGGGCGCGCCCCGGCCTGTGACACCGGGGCGGAGGGGACGATCCTTAAGGCTGTTCCTCCTGCTCCAGTGACCCGCCGCCGCCGTCGTCGCGGCTGCCGCCATCGCCGCCGCCGTCGGCAAGCCAGGAAAGGATCAAACTTCCGTAGGGTGCCGACTCTTGGTATTGGCTGTGATCGCGCGGCTTAACCTTTTGAGTACCCGATGGGTAGGGGTCCCAGTCGGAAATGCGATGGTCGACGTCGTTCTCGGAGTCCTGGAACACATGGAATCCCAGATAGTCCGTGCGCCGATAAAAGTTCTGCCAGTGTTGTCTGCTCTGCAACAGACTGGCAAGGGACCCCTCGGGAGGAGTAAATCCGCCCACGGGCGGCTGCGGCGGAGCATCGGGGACAGCGGTCCGGAAATCCGGCCGGGCGGTCACCTGATGGCCAAGGACTGCGGGGCCGAGTAGGTCCGGGAAGAACCTGCCGAACCATGCCCGCAGCTGCGAGCCGTAGGACACAAACCTGATTCGTGGGAGCTGCGCGTCGGGCAGCTGGAGCATCACGGCGGCCAGGATGGCCGAACCGAGGCTGTGTCCGGAAAGGATGATGTAGTCGTATTTGGCTGCTGCCTGCGTGTCCGTCTTCTTGCAGGGGGTATTTGTCCCGTCCGCATTTCCCGGGGACGTTGCCCCCGTCAGGCCGCCACTGATTCTGTCCAACAGTTCAGGTACAACGCGCTCTCCGTAGCATGGCGGGCTGAACGGGTGCGCGGCGCGGGGCCAGAATGTGGCCAGGTCCCAAATGATGCCCACAGTCCGCAGCAAGTTCTCGTGGACGATGCCCACCGCGATGATGACCAGGAGGATGATCCCAGTGACGGCGGCCAAGATGACGCCCCATTGAACGAGTGCGGAGAAGTAGGGTTTCTGCCCGCTAAACATGCCGAGGGCGGCCAGCAATCCCATGCTCAGTGGCACCAGTATGAGGGCGCCCAGAAGGGCTTCTGCCCGGTGAATGACGGCGGCGAAGTACCTGGAACGGGTGGTCCTGCTGAGCAGCGTGGCGTCGTCCGGCCGAGGCTCCGTCTGTTGGTCTTCTCGGGCCAGGTCCCTTATGTCCTGGGCGCCATCGCGGCGGAATCTCAGTAGCAGAATCACGGCGAGGACAACGGCTATCACCAGTCCGGGCAGGAACAGCATGGCGAACCAAAGAAACGGGCTGGGCACCACCAGGGTATTGCTGACTCCGGCAGAAGTCGCATAGGGGGTGGACGGGTTCAGAAGGGCCGTGTCCAGCCGTCCGTCCAGAATTGCGGCGGAAAACAGGGTGGCCACCGATGAATACATGACGCCGAGGAAGGTAGCGAATGAGAGGAGATACGCCGGGGCTAGTCCAAACCACGCCCAACTGAGGACCACGCCCTTCCGGGATCTGTAATGCACCAGAGCGCCGACGAAAAACGCGGCCACCAGGAGGCAGGCAGCGGCCAGGAAGTTATCCCTGATGATCGCCGGATCAAGGATCTGCATAGTTATGAAGGCGGCGAGAATTACGCCTGCTATCCATGCGAACCACACCGCCGAAAGGACAGCGGCGAGTAAGTACACGAGGGTAAAGAGGCACGCCGTGATGACGATTTGAATGTCGGAATTCAGCGGCAGCTGCCCGCTTTGATCCAAGGTTTCATGCCCGTTCCAGAGCCAGGCGATGTTCGCTGCGAAAGCTGCTACGGCCGTCACCAGCAGCACGGGCGGACCATTGCGCCGTGTGCGCTGGAGTTTCACGGACGCGCCGTGCTCTATCTGGTCCTGGACGCCGATGCCTATCCACAGAAAGACTGCCAGCAGCACAATGACGGCGAATATCAGCGGGAGGGGCAGCGCCCAGGAACCGCCTGATTCGAGGGCATGGACGGGCGCTGCGGCAGAGATGGCGAGCACGCAGAGCCCGCAGGCCGCGTGAAGTCTAAGGAGAGAATCCGCCCTGTCCTTGCCTTGCCAGAAGGCCGGTCGGCGCAGGATCTGATTGTCGTGGATGTGTTCGTCCGGGTTTGCGTACTGGGGCGTTCGTGCTTCTGTCTTCCGGATGGACTGCCGGCTGAGGGCCAGCAGAACGGCCAGTCCGGCAAGAGGAATTACCGACGCAATGACAATCCGCTCCACAGCGCGGGAGCTGCTGAAGATGGGCGTCAGGACGCTGATGCTGGCGCACCAGGATTTGCCATGACGAAAACACTGCCATGCCACAAGATCGACGGCGATGCTGCAGATAGTTCCCAGCAGGAGGCACGTGAGAAGAAGGCCTGCCCACCGGATGAGGACCGCGGCCACGTCCTGCCGGCGCCCGGCCGTGGACAGTCCAGGCCGGGACCACATCGCCACGTTGACAAAAGCGAACGGGGCCAGCAAGAGCCACAAACTTCTCCCGACGCTCTCGAACCCCCGGGCACCGGACGTTAGCCTGCCCCAGAAATAGGCCTCCACATGCAGCTGCCGGCTTCCGTCCAGGTTCGGATCGGCCCCCGTCCCGGCCTCGCCTACTCCGTGACGTGCCTTGCCGGCGCAGTAGAAGCCCGTCTTGTTATCGACGGTGTCCGTCCCGACGCCGGGGGGAGCAGGGTCGCAGGGCTGCTCGACGCCCTCGGGCACTCCGAGACTTTCCCAGGGGCGGGTTCCCCGGACGCCATGAACCCGCACTTCCAAGAAGTGAAGCGGGTCACTGGCCATGGGATCGTCAGATGTGGAAGACATTCCAGGCCCCCTCCGAGACTTCCGACGTCGAACCAAGACCGTTTCTTCGTCCAGCGGCCGCCCCTCACGGTACCGACTAGTTAGCGCCGGATTGCGAGGCGTGTCAATGCTGTTCGTGGTGGCCCGGCCGCGACGTCGGCCCCGCGCCTGGGACCGCAAGGTTCCGGCTCAATTGGGCGATGAACGGGGAAACCACGACGTCGGCAGCGCGATGTGCGCTGTCCTCGTGGAAATGCGTCGCTGCGGCGTGCTCAAGGGCGCTGGGATCGTCGTGTGCGGGGGGACGGTCAAGGTCCTAATGCACGGCATTGATCGGATCGGGATCCTGAGTAGCATTGCAGGCACTGCCAAGCTGAGGAGCGTCATGGACAGGTTTGATGATACGACCGCGCCGGCCACCGTCGTACAGGGCAAGGCGTACAAACTTGCAGCCGATGAGGGGACCGCTCTGTGGTTCACGAATGCACTGGTGATGGTCAAGGCAGGCGGCCCGGAGACGAAGCAGCGGCTGACCATTGTGGAAATTCTGCATCCGGCTGGCTACGCGCCGCCGATGCACCGGCATCTGGTTGAGGATGAATCCTTCTACATTATTTCGGGCTCGGCTCTATTCGAGAGTGACGGGGAGCGCTTCACCGTGCAAAAGGGCGATTTCGTCTTTCTTCCCCAAGGTTCCACCCACACATTTCTCGCCGGGCCGGAAGAGCCCTTCCGCAGTCTCGTGATCACTGTGCCCGCCGGCTTCGAAACCTTCGCCGCCGAGGCAGACATCTCACGGTGCTAAGACGTCAAGTGGAGAGCGTTTGTTGGTTCCTTCAGGCGGGTTCGGAGCCGGAAGACTCTTGGGGTGGTGCGCCATGCACGAGGCCTCCTCGGCCGCTGGAATCAAACCCGAATGAGCGGCGTTAATTTTTTTGTGGCGTCGAGTGGGCGCCAGAAAGGAATGGAATGAGAAGAAACACCGGACGAAACATCGAGACCGTCGAAGACGATTCCGGCAAGGTTACTAGTTACCACCGGCACCCGAACGGCGGCGGTCTGATCGGCCCGGGCGCCCGGGCGGAAGAGGATTCTTTCATCGGTGCAACCACATACGTCGAGGCCGGCGCTCGAGTGGGGTCCGGCTGCCGTATTGGCCGCGGAGGCTGGATAGACCGCGAGGCAGTCGTGGGCGACCATGTCTTCATTGGGGATGACGTCTATGTTGGCCCGGCGAGCGTCCTAGGCAGCCGGGTCCACATCGCCCGGCACTCACGCATCGGAGCGGGAGCGCGCATTGGCCGTGGCGTGCGGCTGCCCGCGGACAGCAACGTGCCGGAGGGCACTCGGATTGCCGACGCCAGGGCCTCCAGGAGTGCCTTGGTCTGCAAGCGGAATGCCCAGGACTCTGCCACCCGGATGGCGGCCTGAAGGTACTGGCCGGGACCTGCCCCCGCGTTGAAGGTCGAGAGCGGCAGCAATCGAGTCTGGTTTACCATGGGGGGCGCCCGACCCGGTCCCCGCCACGGGGCTGATTCGGGCCGGCGGGTTCAGTAGGTTGTGCGTGCGTCCTTGAGGTGACTGATGAGTTCCTTCGGATTCCCGTCGCCCCTGGCCAACATTGCGAAGTTGCTCCGTGATCGGATTTCCGTAGCCGTCAGGGCCCCGGCCCGGTGCGCTCCGTCGGGGCCGCGGGGCGGCGGGAAATTCATGGCGCGGTTCACCGGTTTCGCCCAAACAGGCATGATCCCACGGGGGTCACCAGGATGAAAAGGACGGGTCCTGCCGGCTGGTAATACCGTCGCACTGAGCCCGCAGTGCGGGAAAGTTCGTCCCGGGGCTGGTGCTATGGGGCGCCCGGCGCGCTGTTAGCCGCGGGTGATGGGGAGCTTCGTCCTCTTGGACTCGGCCAGGGCGCTCTGGGGCAGGGGTGTTCGGACTTCCAGAACCCCGTCCTTGTAGCTGACCTTGATGTCTTCCTCCTTCACGTCCCGGGGCAGCGGCAGGGATCGGAAGAAGGAACCGTAGCGGAACTCGGACCGGTAACTGTCCTTGCCCTTTTCTTCTTTTTCTTCTTTGCGCTCGGCACGGATCTGGAGGGCGCCGTCAACGACAGAGACGTCGATGTCCTTGTCCGGATCCAGGCCCGGCGCTTCGGCCCGGACAACGAGCGTGTCGCCGTCAACAAACTCCTCGACACGGATCGGCATCGGCTGGTTGTCCTCCTGGAACATCCGGTCCATGGCGTCCATCAGTTCAGAGGGGGTCCGGCGGAGAAGGCCAAAGGGGTTAGTTCGGAATGTATCCAGCCAGCGGTTGGTCTGGAACGGGGACCACCTGAGCAGATCAGACATGACGGTACCTTTCGTCGAGCGCGGAGAGTTGCCCGGAACGGGCTGATACCTCAGTAGATGCCCGTCAGCCGGGTCCGGGCAGGGGCTAAAGACCCACGCTGCGGCCCGTCGTTCACACGGCAAAGGCCGCGGACCTCCCGCATCCTAAGATGACCGGCATGACCTGCCGCTGCCCTTCGGCCCTGCTGTAGGGCTGGCGGGCCGGCTGCCCTCGACCGCGGGCAGCCGGACGGCAGGCCGCCCACGCCAGCATGTAGACGCCGATGTGACGCCGCCGACTAAGGCTCAGTATGCTGGGAGAGGCCAGGCAGCCGGCCACCCCTGATTCGTAGAGAGATAGTGTCTATGACCAGCAAACTGGATGTAACCGTCGCCGTGGACATCGATTCCGGCACCGTGACCGTCACCCCCACCGGGAACCTTACCTTCCAAAATGTCCAGGCACTGGCGCCTGTGGCACGCCGCGCGGCGTCCCTCGCCCAGGATCTTACCCTCGTCTTGGACCTGCGAAAGCTTTCCCGCATGGACCCCGCCTCCGCTTGGCTCCTTGAATCCTCGGGGCCGGCCGGCACCCGGGTCCTGAGACCTGACGCGCCTCACCCGGTGGATAACCGGCCCGCCAAGGCCCACCTGAGACGCTCACGCCGGACCGCCCGGATGCAGGGAGCAGCGGCGTGATGACCTGCCGAAAGCCGGAGCCCGGGCGCCGCTCGCCTTCGATCTTCGGCACGTTCCGGCGGTGGCCGCTCGTTCCCTCCGCCGAGCTCCTCAGGCTCCGGGCCGCCCTTACCCGGTGTGTGGAACTCGTCGGGTCCGACACCGCCCGCGAACTCCTCACGCTGATCACGCAAGAACTCCAACAACGCACCACCGAGGAGGAACCTGTCGCGAGGATCCAAGCCCCGAGGCCCGGGCTGCCGGTGCATGGCCATCAGCACCCCCGCCTGCGCGGCGTATCGCCTAACCCGGACGCCGGTCACCGCACCCGTAGCTCAGCTGGCAGAGCAGTGGACTTTTAATCTGACTTTTAACCCTTGGGTCGCGGGTTCGAATCCCACCGGGTGCACCACGCCGCTGCCGCCCCTTCGCGCCCCGGTCAAACGGCGGCCCGGGCGAGTTCCAACGCCACGCCCGAGCCGCCACGCCCCTGTCTATCCGCAGAGCGCTCAAAATGCAACAGTCCGCGTTGACTCATGGAAAAGGTCCGTGGAGCCGGGTACGTTGCCTCATCTGAAAAGGTCCGGGAACGACGGGGCCGTGGACATCCTTGAGGGATGGGACTGACGATGAGCCAGCGGAAGGCTGTCACGGTGATCAAGGCCAGGGCGTATGCCCGGGCCGGCCGGCCGGAGAAGGTCCGGATCCTCGATGAGCTGGTGGAGCTCACGGGCTGGAACCGGGACTATGCGCGCCGGGCCCTGCGGCAGGCGCTTCAGCTGCGGCCGGTGCGGGCCCGGGAGCCGAGGCCGCCGGTGTATGGTCCGCGGGTCGTCGAGGCTCTGGTGGTGTGCTGGGCGGTGCTGCGCGCTCCGGCCGGCAAACGTCTGGCCCCGATGCTGCCGGTGCTGGTGCCGTTGCTGCGCCGGGACGGGGAACTGATGCTCTCGGATGAGGAGGCGGAGCTGCTGATGCGGATGAGCGCGGCAACGATTGACCGCCGACTGGCCCCGGAACGGAAGAAGCTGGTGCTGCGGGGCCGTTCCCACACCAAGCCCGGATCGCTGCTGAAGTCCCAGATCCCGGTCCGGACCTGGGCGGACTGGGACGATGCGGTGCCCGGGTTCGTGGAGATCGACCTGGTGGGGCACGAGGGCGGGGTGGCCTCCGGGCAGTTCTGCTTCACGCTGACGGTCACGGATATCGCCACGGGATGGACCGTGAACCGGTCCGTGCCGAACAAGGCGCAGAAATGGGTGTTCGCGGCCCTGAAGTACGCGCTGGCACGGTTCCCGTTCCCGATCGTGGGGATCGACTCGGACAACGGCACCGAATTCATCAACGACTACCTCTTCGCCTACTGCCAGGAGCACCGGATCACCTTTACCCGGTCCCGTCCGGGGAACAAGAACGATGGCGCCCACGTGGAACAAAAGAACTGGGCCAGGGTCCGGGAGCTGGTCGGCTACTACCGCTATGACACCGCCGCGGAACTGGAGAAGCTCAACGAGATCTGGGAGCTTGACGGGCTGTTCACGAACTATCTGCTCCCGCAGCAGAAGCTGGTGTCCAAGGAACGCCACGGCGCGAAAGTCATCAAGAAACATGATGCCGCGCTCACCCCGCACCAGCGCGCCGCCCGCCACCCGGACACCCGCAAACGCCCCGTCATCACCATGAACGCCCAGTTCAAACGCCTAAAACCCGCGGTGTTGTCCCGGCAGATCCTGGGACTGACAGGTGAACTCGAAACCCTCGCCCAAGCCAAAGCCGCACCCCGCAACTACAAAGTCAACACCTCGTTCAACCCGCCCCTGAACCGGACCTTTTCACGTGAGGCAACGAATCAACCCTCCCGGACCTATTGACGTGAGGCAACAGGCAGTCCCCGTGGCCGTCACTGTAATTTCCCGCCACAGTCAGGCCCGATGGCAGGCAGGGAGTTAACCGATGAAGCGGGTCTGAACATCCGCGGTTCCGGCGATGGAGGCGACCACGGATTTCGCGACGTCCCGGAGCTTGATGTTGCGGGCGTTGGAGGCGTCTTTGAGGAACTCAAACGCTTTTTCCGGAGAGCACCTGTTCTGCGCCATGATCGCCCCGATGGCGATGTCGATGACGGTCCGGGAGGCCATCGCGGCGGTCAGATCATCCCGGGAATCGTGGAGGTGGCCGATCCGAAGGGCGAGCCGGACCGCCTTCGATGCCTGGCGGGCAAAATTTTCCGCCTGCACGATCTCACCCGCGCCAAACGCCGCCGGGGCCTCGGCATAGAACCTCAAAGCCGCCAGCGCCTGGTCTTCCAGCCGCAACGGGATGCCCATAACCGACCCTGTTCACGGCGGGCGCTGAGAGCGCGGCCATCTCCCGTCAC
The DNA here is from genome assembly GCF_019977355.1 of Arthrobacter sp. NicSoilB8. Taxonomy (NCBI): domain Bacteria; kingdom Bacillati; phylum Actinomycetota; class Actinomycetes; order Micrococcales; family Micrococcaceae; genus Arthrobacter; species Arthrobacter sp. NicSoilB8. The sequence continues at coordinate 1,088,049 of NZ_AP024655.1, forward strand.
GGCCCAGATCCCGGGCATAGACCGTCCGGTGTTCCCTGATGGCCGCCGGACACGGCCCCTCTCCCGTATCAATCTGAACCTGGTCCATCGCGAACGCCTCCGGGCCGCTCGCCGCCACCAAGGCCGGCTTCTTCGGCCGCACCACCGTGACAGAACAGAGGACCGGGTGTTCCGGCCCGGAGAAGATATCAGAGGCATACCAGGACAGCTCCTGGAGGAAGTCCGCTACATCTGCGCTCTCCAGCAGCAGATCCTGGAGTTCCTCAGCGATGACCCCGCGGAGCCACAGTTCATCAGTTTCCATCCCAGCTCCTCACCTCCGACGATACGACTCACGGAGGGAAACGTGTAGAACCTATAGCCTCAAAAGCACTTGTCCAGTATCGCCCCGGACCGGCGCCAGGGGCCTGCGGAACAGGGTCTCGCGGGTTCGCCGTAGGCCGCCGAACCATCTGACCGGTCTCATCCTCCTGCGCGTGGCTCTGGTCTGCCCGGGACCGGGGGTTCGGACAGGTTCTTACTCCTGCGGGACCCGTCACGTGGCCAAGTGCTTCGGTGTACTGCGGGGTGAACGTCAGCGGACGAGGCCGGCGACGAGATTGATGGTCGTGGCCAACACAATGGTTCCCAGCACGTACGAGATGAGCGCCTGGCGCAGCGCCGCGTACCGGATAGCGTCCGTGGTCAGGTCGGTGTCCGAGACCTGGAACGTCATACCGATGGTGAAGGACAGGTAGGCGAAGTCCGCGTACCGGGGCGGTTTCCCCTTGTTGAAGTCGACTCCATCGTTCTCCAGGTAGTACAGCGTGGCGTAGCGCAGTGTGAAGAGTGTGTGGACCAGCAACCAGGAGAGGCCGAGGCCCGTGAGGGCCAGCGCGATGATGACCGCTTTCCTTCCGCCCTCCGAGGAGCCCGCCTCCAGCAGGATGAGTGCTACGCCTCCGAAGCTGGCGATCGTGGCGCCCAAGACGAGCAAATCGGAGGCAATCCGGCCCGGATCCTCCCGGAGCGCATGCGCCGACGTCTCGGAAGCATCAAGGGGCCAGATGACCGACCACACCGCGACCAGGTAGATCAGCGACGAAGCCGCCCAACCCAGGGCCGGGGCATACGCCCAGGAACCGAGAAGACCTACCGCGACGGCCACGGCGAGTCCGCCGACCGCCATGATGACCAGCCGGAGCCTGGTGCTGTGGGCTTCGGCGCTGAAGCTGCGAATACTCACCAGCTGATCATGGCATCAGAAGCTCACCGATGCGTGCCTTTTTCATGGCCGCAGGCCCAGGAACCCGGCACCACGGGTTTGGAATGCTTTGCCCAACGGCATAGCCCCGCCGCATACAGGGGGATGATCTGTTCGGAGCGCTGCAGGGTTTCCTTCCCGGCCGGAGCGACGGCCATCGGCGCGGCCAGCGGGCCGGACCCGCGAGCGACCGGCGGGTGCCGTCATGGCCCCCGCCGGTCGCCGGTTACCGCCCTTCAGTTACCGCATTCGATGTTCCCGCAGCCTAGTGCGAAGGGCTGACCCGATGATGCCGGTACTCCTCGGTGCTGGGCTTGATCGCCGTCGCGGTGACAACGAGCGCCACCAGGCCGGTGATCCAGGAGGTCCAGGCGGCACCGGTTTGCATGGCATAGGAACCCAACCACGGAGAAAGGAACAACAGGGCGCCAAAGGCCGCCTGGACCCACTCCATGGCCGGCGTTCCGGGCATGGCCAGATTGATGACGCCGCTGATGATCAGCAAGACGCCAAACAGGAGCATCAAGGCAGTCGAGGAACCGGCTGGCTTGGTCCAGATGACGGAGAGGGCAGCGTAGAGCCCGGCCACGACCGTGACCCAATCCTGCCATCGCGTCCATTTCTTCATCGAAACCACCTCTGTGATGTGGACTTCCCCGGGCCCGGGCCGGACCCCGGGGACATTGTTTCTAACGGCGGCGGAATCCCCGCGGGGTTCCGCCGCCGGCCCGGCGGTGATGAGTTTCAGACTTATCGACCCTCCGCTCCCACGACCGGACCGGCACAGGTGTTAACAACAACCACGCGTCAGTGCTTCCCTGCCGCGCCCTCTCGCAACGCCCCGGAACTGTGTAACTTCCGATCATCATCCCGGGCCTCCTTTTCAAGAATCCAGAATCCAGCGCCAGGCGTGCGCGAGGCCGCCGCCGACCATCACCAGAAGTCCCAGGGAGCCGATACCGGCAAGCTGCGCGGAAAACCCCAGAACCATCAGTCCGAAGCCCGCCAGTGCCAGCACAATGCCGGCGGACCAGCGAAGCCGCAGCCGGTACGACGTGCCGGCAGCAAGTCTCCGGGCCAGGGCCGGGTCATCCGCCGCCAGGTCGGCCTCGAGTTCCCGCAGGCGCCTGCGCTCATAGTCCGACAGCGGCACGGCAAACCCTTCCTTCCCTCGGCCTTCAGCCACCGAAGAAGCAAGCCACCAACGCGCTTGCTTGCTCTCATTATCGGTCAGCAACCCGCCGGGTTCCATACCGCCGGCGCCTCTGGCGGCGCAGGGTCAAAGGCAACCTTGCTCGCGGGCAGTCCCACCGCCGGGGTAACCAGAAAGTTCTCCGGGACCACTTGGGAAATTGGCGGCCGACAGTACGATAAGGAATGCCTGAAGTGGGGCTGATGCGCTCGGAACGGGATGCGAGATCGCTAAGAGCCCGCCACCGCCGGAGGTCCAGGGTTGACCTGCCTGCTTGCGGACGCGGGTGTCTGCAAAGAATCGGCACGGGTGCCAGGGGGCGGCCCGGAGGACGCGCCCGTCACAGGACAACCCGGCTTCAGGGGCATACTTACCGTTAACGGCCTTTCTTGTTGATGGTGCGGAATGGCCGCCTGCCCTTTACGGGCGCGTCCGGCAGAGCGCTGGCCTCGTCAGCTGTGAGGGCGCACTCGATCTTGGTCGTCGTCATCCGTTCGATGCGGTCCCGTGCGACAAATTTCGACCCGTGCCTTGTCGCGACAGCAATGCCGAGGAATATGCCGCCCTTGGGGTCCTCGAGAACCTGCTGGACCGTGCCGAGCCGCTGTCCGGATCTCAGGAAAACCGGCATGCCCCTGTCCACAGCCGTGTATGCGACCGGCCGCTCATCATCGCTCACTATCCGCACCCCCTCCCCGCAAGACTGCACCGGAACGCGGTGCTCTGGGCTGCATCCCCGGAGATCTGACCGTTTTTCCCAGCGACTGGGCATGGAAGCGAAGACCCGGTTAGAGCGCGCCCTCAGCGTCTGGCGCGCGCGTCCTGCAGGTGGCGGTCGAGTTTCTCTTCGGCTTCCCGTCGCCTCTGACCAATAATCCGAAGCCGGTCCGTGATCGGGTTCCCGTAGACGTCAACTCCCCGGTCCATTGCCTTCTTCCGAGCACGCGGCGTGCCGGCAAATTCCATGCGCGGTTCACTATTTTCGCCCATGCAGGCATGATCCCACAGGGTCAGAAGCCTGAAAAGGATGATTCGTGCGCTGCCGGAATAGTCAACGCAGGGGTCCCGCAAGGACGGAAAACCCGCTTCCCTGGGTCAAGCCGCGACCCCGCGCCGCGATGCGTCGGGCCCGTGACCGCCGCGGGTGACGGGGAGGTTGGTCCTCTCGGATTCGGCCAGGGCGCTGCAGAAGTGTATGGGCTTCCAGGACCCGTCCTTGTAACCGGCCGCGATGTCTTCCTCTTTCACATCCAGGGGCAGCGGCAGGGAGCGGAAGAACGAGCCGTAGCGGAACCCGGACCGGTAACTGTCCTTGCCCTATCTTCCTTGTCCTCCTTGCGCCGCGTCCTGTTCCATGCCGATCCTCCTCAAAAACCCAAAAACCCCTTGCATCAAGGTCACACCGATGCTATAAAAAATCTATATCAGCCACCATAGATTATTGGCTGAGGCGGAATGACAGAAACTGACTGCAAGGAGTGAAGACCATGCTGATGCGTACCGACCCGTTCCGCGAGCTCGACCGGCTCGCCCAGCAGGTTCTTGGCACCACGGCCCGGCCGGCGGCCATGCCCATGGATGCGTGGCAGGAGGGCGAAGAATTCGTCGTCGCCTTCGACCTGCCCGGAGTCGCCGTGGATTCGGTGGACATCGACATCGAACGCAACGTCCTGACGGTGAAGGCCGAGCGCAAGGACCCCGCGGGTGAAAATACCGAGCTGATCGCCGCCGAACGTCCCCGTGGTGTGTTCAGCCGCCAGCTCATCCTCGGTGAGGCCCTCGATACCGATGCGGTCAAGGCCAGCTACGACGCCGGGGTCCTGACGCTGCGGATCCCCGTGGCCGAGAAGGCCAAGCCGCGCCGCATCGAGATCACCTCCGAGAAGAACGAGCAACAGGCCATCAACGCCTGACCCGCTCCCCGGGGAAGGTCAGGCAGGATCGGGAGCACCGGGACCGGCCGCCGGTGAGTAGAGGGCGATGCAGAGCAGCCACGCCACCGCGCCAGTTGCGCAGCGAAAAGCGGCCCGACGGTGCCACCCGCTCCGGTGGTCCCCGGCCCCTGACCGGGGACCACCCCACACCTGTGCGCCCCCTAGACCGCTCCCCGGGGCCCCGGCCGAGGACCGGAACAGGACAGCAGAGGGGAGCCGGATCATGAAAGAGCTGAGACAGGACCCCTACGAGGTTCTCCACCTGGGCCGCGCGGCGACGGCCCGCGACATCGGCCGCGCCTACCGGGCCCTGGTGCGGACCCGTCATCCCGACACGCGCGCGCCACCGGCGCCGTGCCCGCCGGTCCTGATGCAAGGACGCAAGAACGGCAGGAGCTGCAGGAGATCATGGATGCCTACGCCGTTCTCGGCAACCCGGCAAGGCGGGCCGCCTACGACCGGCAACGGCCCAAGACGGCGCCGCCGGAGCCCGCGCCACCGCACCGGGACGCCGTGCCTTGTGGGCCTGAGCTGATCATCGGACCGCTGCGGTGGGAAAGCCCCACCACACCGGGCACGCTGGCCCCGGGACCACAGGTCCTGTGGTGGTTCCGGTTCTGACCCGACCCCGCTCCCGCCCGCTGCCCCCCGACCCGGAAAGGGGTAACCGCCATGAGTGCCTGGCGCCCGTACGAGGCCCATCTGATGCCGGCGTTCTACGAACGCTTCGAACAACGCTGGGGCAAGGGAACGGCACCGTTCCTGGACCCCGAAGTCCACGAACAACCCCTGCCCCGGGCCCAGTGGATTAACCCGGACACCGGCGCCGCCGTCGCCGTGGTCCCGATCTGGGCCGAGGACCCGACACACCGTTCCTTCGGCGTGTTCTACCTCCCGCCCGCCGGAGACATCTGGGTGCTGCACCCCGGCCTGACCGCCTACATCGAACCGGCCACGACGGACACGGAGGAGCAAATCACCCTGCGCAACGACGCGTTCAGAAAGGCCGTCGACCACGCGAAGGAATTCATCTACGGAACCCGGCCCTAGACTCAAGGGCCGGCCCGCCTACCAGTGCACATACTCTGTTGGAGGAGAGGACCAGAATGTCTATCCGCTACATGGACGACGGCTTCGGCCCCTACGCGGACCGCGGCTTCGACGCAGCCTCTGCACATCTGGAAAGCAACGGCCTGCACCTGGAACCGGGCGGGGATACCGAACAGCACTCGCGCGAACTCGTCAAACACACCCTCAGCCTGGAACCGGAACGGGTACCGGCCATCACAGCCGAACTCTTCGCCGAAGCCATCGCCATCGCAGGCGCCGCCCGCGAAGCCCACGGCAAAGCACCCGTCACCCCGTACCGGGCCCAAAGCTACTGGGAAACCCTGAAGGAACTCATTGACAGCATCCACGACCAATGAGGACAGCACCCCACAAGAGCAGGACATGCTGAGGCCGGGAGGTTCAGATGGCTGATGCGTCGACCGTCGCGCTGAACCTCGTCTTCCTCTGGGGCTCCTGCTGTTCATGGCCGGGATCGCGCTGTTCAGCGTCGTCCTCCTCGCAGCCGGCGCGGGACGCCTGACAGCCCTCCTTGTGTCCGGTCTGGCCCGCTGGGCACGGAACAATCGCCTCCCCGCCGTACCGCCGCGGCGCAGGGGCCGCAGCGACCGACCCCTGACCCCGGGCCCGCTCCGCACCCGTAGCTCAGCCGGCAGAGCAGTGGACTTTTAATCCTCGGGTCGTGGGTTCGAATCCCACCGGGTGCACAGCCGCGATGGCACACAACATGGGACCCACTGCTGGCGTGGGATGGACTCCGCCCTCCCTGACGGATCAGAGCATATTCCTCCATCGGCGCCCAACGCCGGCACCGGCAGTCCACCCACCGTGTTGGCCCGTGAGGCCACAGACGGCCTGTCCGGAGCAATGTGAAGAGGACCCCGGGAGCCTGACAGTCCCATGGCAAAGCCGGCAGCCTGAGGCCTGCGCCGTGTCCCGGCAGCGGACGGGGGAATGCGCGGAATCACGCCGTAGGAAGAGACTTCGGCAAAGCAGGCCATGCCGACCTGGTCAAGAAGACTCTGGCTTCCTCGAAGTGCTTCCGGGTCCGGAGGCACTGGTTGGGGCTGGCCCGGGAAACGGTTGAAGTGATTCCGTTGGGCCGCCGCTTGCCGGTCTCCTGCGCTGCGCGAGGGACGGGTGACGCAGCACCCTGCACCGGAGGCAGCCGGTCCAGGGCTCGCCGACCGAGGAAATCTCAGGAGTCCACCGGCACCATGTCGGCTGCGCAACCCATCTCACCTGTCTTTAGAAGTCAGGCTGCGGGGTCTGCGGCCCGCGGGGTGAAGGCTGTAGCTTCATCGAATCGGGTGCGTGTGGTGAGGCAGTGGTGAAGTTGGCCGAGGAGGCGGTTGAAGAGGTTGCGCTGGGCTGCTGCGTGCCAGTCCCCGGCGTCTCGGCGGCGCTGGTAGTGGGCTCTGGCGCCCGGGGATCCGGTAAGCGCGGACAGGGCCCACATGTAGCCGGCGGTGTTAAGGCGGTCGTTCTTGACGAATCTGCGGCCGACGAACTTCTTCTTGCCCGAGGCTCTGGTGATGGGCGCGGAGCCGGCGTAGGCCTTTAGGGCGCGGGCGTCGGAGAAGCGGTTCCTGTCGTCTCCGATCTCAGCCAGGATCCGGGCACCGAGCTGTGTGCCGATCCCGGGGAAGCTGAGCAGGATCTGGGCGTCGGGGTGAGTCAGGAAGGCCTCCTCGACCGCGATGCTCAGCCGGTCAACGGCCTGGCAGGCGGCGTCGAGGAGGAGGAGCAGTCCGGCGGCCTGCTGGCCCATGGCGTCCTCGACGGCCTGGGGCTGTCGGGCATGATCACCCCGAAGGATGGTTTTGATCCGCTGAGCCTGGGCGGCGATGCCGCGGGTGCGTCCCGCCCGGCGCAGGGCGGTTTCGATCCGGGCGGTGCTGAGCCGTGCCGCGGCGCCCGGGGTGGGGGCCATGCGCAGCAGTTCCCTGGTTTCGGGGCGGGTAAGGCCGTTCTGCCAGACCGCGCCGGCCTGTAGGAGCGCCGGGTAGAACTGGCGCAGCACGGAGCGGAGCTGGTTGGCGGTCTGCTGGCGTGCCCAGACAGCGTCCTGCTGGGCGCGGGCCAGGACGGTGATCGCCCTGGCGTGCTCGGTGTCGGCCGGGAGGGGGCGGTGTGCGTGGGCGTCGGTGCGAAGGATGTTCGCCAGCACCAAGGCATCCCCCGGGTCGGACTTCTTCTTCGAGACCCCGTGCCTGTCGCGATAGCGTGCGGCCGAGAGCGGATTGACCGCGTAAATGCTCCGAGTGCCGGCGCGCAGGGCCGCGACGAGCAGGCCCTGGCTGGTTTCGATCGCCACCGGAACAGGGTTTTGAGGTGTGTCTCCGTGTTCGGCGAGCAGTTCCATCAGGTCCCGGTAGCCGGCCGCATCGTCAGTGATCCTGCGTTTGGCCAGCAGCTCGCCGGCGCTGTCGATGATGGCAATGTCATGGTGGCCTTCGGCCCAGTCGATCCCGCAGTAAAGGTCCAATCTGTACTCCTCGCAGTCAAGGTGTGTTCTGTTCCCGGGGTGTGCCAGTTCGGATCACGCGGCGCCCTAATTCCAAGACTCGAAGGTCTGCCATCTCACCAGCCGTTCGTGAAACGAGTCCACTTCGGGTGCCCCGGTCTGACCAAGAGCTCCACGGCTCCCGGAGAAGGAAGGGGTCATCCCGCAGCCTGCACGCCACCACGAGAAACCAAGTACCACGCCAGCAGTCGGGGGTTCCGTTGCCACGCGGGCAGCGGAACCTGGCCGGCAGAACCCGAGGGCATCTGCCGGCCAGTCCGGGGGTCCTGCGGCGTCAATCTGCACCGTTACGCGCCGCTCTGCGTCGAGGGTTCAAGGACCCAAGAGCGCCGTAGGCGTCGCAGCAGCGGCTTGTGCCGCAGAACCTGAACACAGCCCCCGGCAAGCCAACCGAAATGACCCCGCGAGAGCTGCTTAACTACGAATTAGGAGCGCCGGCAGCGCGCAGGGAACTGCCGGAACCCGAACCCATCGACGGCCAGGCACTAACCGCGATCGCTGCACGCCACAACATCGAGATCATCGGGCCGCCACTGACCACCTGACCCACATTCCCCGTGCCGACGCCCCGCCGGTCCCGGTGCGGCGAGGAGCCAGCTGACGAAGCCCGGTGCCCGCGTAGGCGCGAGCCCATGGCAGAACTCTCGGGAGTCTTCTCCCCGCACCCCCGCCGTGAAAGCAGCTAGCCCGATATTCGGCATCACCGGCACGCTCGAGTGGACGGTAATGTAGTGCCCGCCCGTCATCGCGACCGCAATGCAGCCGATGCCGACGAGGACAAATTGGGGCAGGTCTTCGGGGCTTGGTGGCCAAAATATAGGTCGGCAGGGCGATGAGGCCGGGCGTCAGTATGGTGCGTCCCGGGCAGCCTTCATGTGCACATGTTAGGTGGTGGACCTGTGAAGTCCTTAGCCCGCCACCGGCGCCTTCGCGGCCTGCGAGGCCTGCATCCACTCGCTCAGCCACGGGGCCCGGACACTCGACGTGATCCGGCAGTCGGCCACAAAGGTTCCCTTGGCGCCGGCGTCGATCCAGTCCTGGAGCGCGGAAAGGTCCGCCAGCGAGCGGATGATCGCGGACTCGGCACCGAGCGCGCGGGCGATGCCGCTGAAGTCCACCTCGGGGATCAGCATGGGCCTTTCGGTCAGGCCCTGGGAGCCGTACTGGTGGATTTCGGCGCCGTAGGCGGCATCGTTGTAGATCACGATGACGGCGCTGCTGGCCGCCCCGATCAGCGATTCGAGGTCGGACAGGCCCATCAGGAAACCGCCGTCGCCGGAGGCCAGCACCAGGGTGCGGCCGTCCTCCACCGCGCGAGCTGCCCCGACGGCGCTGGCAAGGCCCAGCCCGATGGTCTGGAAGGCCGTGCCCACCATGACCAGGTCCTGCGGCCGCGGAATGTTCCAGTACATGGGGGCCCAACCGAGGAAGTGCCCGCCGTCCTGGACCACCGTGCGGCGCTCCGGCAGCACGGCATCCAATGCTGTGGCAAGGGCGCGCGGGTCCAGCCGGCCGTCCGGCGTCTCCGATGAGCCTGCCTGGTGGCCCGGTCCCTCCGACAGGCGCTTGCGGGCTTCCGCGCGCCAGGCTTCTGCGCGGCGGGCGTCCGGCGAGGCCGTGCCGTCCAGCAACCCCAGGAGGTGTCCCGCAGCAGACTTCGCGTCCGCGCTGACGAAGGTGTCCACCCGGGGGTGCGTCGGCTGCAGGGCGGTGTCGATCTGGATGACGGTGCTGTCCGGGCCGAGCAGGTGCCCGAACCGCATGGTGAAGGGGCTCAGGCTTGCCCCGGCCACGAGGACCACATCAGCCTCACCCATGAGCCCTGCCGCGGTGTCCGTGCCGAAGCCGCCCGCGACGCCGAGGTATCCCTCGCCCTGGAGGAGGTTGAGCGCCAGGGCGGTTCCGGCGGTCAGGGCGCCCAGACGGTCGGCGAGTTCCCGGAGCTCCGGGGCAGCGCCCGCGAGATGCGCACCGCGGCCGGCGAGGATCAGCGGCCGCTTCGCCCCGGCGAGCAGCCGGGCTACCTGCCCAAGGCCGCCGTCGACGTCGACACTCACCGCCGGTGCCAGCGGCGCCGGAAGTTCCTCGTCCGCAGCCTCGAGGGCCGCGAGGTCGTAGGGTATGGCAATCACGACGGCGGTCCGCTTGGTGAGTGCGTATTCCACCGCCTGCTGCGTGATGGAGCCCGCGGCGTCGCGGGTGACGGTGAAGGTGGCCGCGCCGAGTCCTGCGGCGATTGCCGCCTGGTCCACGTCCCAGGGCCGGGCGCCGCTGCTCGGAGCGTCCCCGGTGACCAGCACGACGGGGACTTGTGCCTGGACGGCCTCTGCGAGGGCGGTGAGTGCGTTGGTGTAGCCGGGGCCATAGGTGGTGGTGCCCGCTGCGAGACGTCCTGACGTCCGGTAGTAGGCGTCGGCCGCGGCGATGGCGGCGCCCTCATGGCGGACGGCGGAGAAGCGGAGGCCCAGCTTTTCCGCGGCGTCCAGGAAGTAGACGTTTCCGTTGCCCATGACGCCGAAGACATCGCTGAGGTAGCTGCTGAGAACCTGCGCCACGCGACCGGAGACGGTAAGTGAAGTCATGCAGGAATCATGTGGGCTGGTTCACAGATAGGCAAGAGAGGCGGATTTGATTGGGATTCTTGGCAGGAAGTGGGGGTGCTAACTGAAAATATGCCCACTTGTGGCCTGCGTCACCCCAACTTAGGCGGAGGGGCGGGATTCCTGCTCGGAGAGCCGGCTCAGGAGGCCGTCGTAGCGGGGCGGCATGAGTTCCAGTACGGAAATGGCGGTGCTGGTCCGTTGGATCCCCTCGATTTCCAGGATCTGGTTGGTGATGCGGTAGAGGTCGGCCGTACTGCGCGCCACCACCTTGGCCATGAGATCCGCATCTCCAGTGGTGGCGTGCACTTCGATGACCTCCGGGATCGCGGCGAGCCCGTCTTCCACTGCACCTGTCCGCGTCTGGCTGATGGACAGCGAGAGGAAGGCCATGAGGTCATAGCCCAGCGCGGCGGGATCCAGCCTCCGGCTGAAGGAGCGGAGGGCTCCGCTGCGCTCGAGCCGCGCCAGCCGGGCGTGGACCGTGTTCCGTGCGACGCCGAGCGTCCGCGAGAGTGCCAGGGCGCTGGCTTCCGGATCCTTGTCGAGGGCCAGGATGATCCTGCCGTCGAGGGAATCCAGGGCGCGGGGGTTCGGGATGGTCATATTTTCACCACAGACAGAAGAAGTTGAGCAGAAGTCCCAATGGGTTGAGCGTATCTTGCATTGTGGGCGGAGTCACAATAATGATCAGTCCTCATGACCCGTGATCAGCTCCTAACCGCACCGGACACCGCGCTCCCCACCCTTCGTGGCGCGGTGGCCGGCCTCCCGCCCTACGTCCCTGGCCGGCGCGGCACCGGCGCGGACATTGCAGCCCTCGCCAGCAACGAAAGCCACTACAGTCCACTGCCCGCTGCCGCCGCTGCGGTGGCCGCGGCGGCCGGTACGATGAACCGCTACCCTGACAGTGCCGCCGTCGAACTCCGCGATCGGATTGCCCGCCACCTCGGCGTCACGGCCGGAGAGGTGGCGGCGGGACCCGGCAGCGTCGGCGTCCTCCAGCAGATCATTACAGGGTTTTGCGACGCCGGGGATGAAGTGATCTTCGCGTGGCGGTCGTTCGAGGCCTACCCCATCCTGGTTGAGCTTGCAGGCGCCCGGCCGGTCCGCATCCCGCTGGACGGCGCTGAGGGCCACGACCTTGACGCCATGGCCGCGGCCGTCACTGCCCGCACGAAGGTCATCCTGCTCTGCACCCCCAACAATCCGACCGGCGTGCCGATCAGCCACGACCGCGTCGAGGCCTTCCTGCAGGCCGTCCGCTCCGACATCCTCGTGGTGATCGACGAGGCCTATGTGGAATACGCCGAAGCGGGCAGCGGCCCCGATTCCCTGGCGCTCTACCGCCAGTACCCGAACGTGTGCATCCTGCGCACCTTCTCGAAGGCCTACGGGCTCGCCGGCCTGCGCGTGGGATACGCCGTGGCGGCGCCGGACATCGCCGAGGGACTGCGCCGGACTGCCCTTCCCTTCTCGGTGAGCGCGCTGGCCCAGAGGGCGGCCATCGCATCGCTGGACGCCGGGGAGGAGATGGAAGCGCGGGTGGCCGCCGTCAGGCAGGAGCGTGCACGGATGGCCGCGCAGCTGGAAGCCCAGGGCTGGAAGCTGCAGCCGAGCCAGGGCAATTTCCTGTGGATCCGCGCGGACGAACGCCTCCGGGCGAGGCTGGTGGACGCGTTTGACGCCGCCGGCATCATGGTTCGGGCGTACCAGGGCGACGGCGTGCGGATCACCGTTGCCGATCCCGCCTCCAACGACCGCGTGCTCGGGCTCCTGGCAGCCCACGCTGCCTGAACACTCACTGACCCCCGTTCCGCCTACAACCAGAGGAATCCCCATGGAACAACAGACAAAGACGTCTGCCCGCGCCCTCGGCGCGGCCCTTAAACCCCGCCAGCTCACCATGATGGGGCTCGGCAGCGCCATCGGCGCGGGCCTCTTTATCGGCTCCGGCGCAGGCATCCAGGCCGCGGGCCCAGCCGTGCTGATCTCCTACCTCGTGGCCGGCACCCTCATCATCCTGGTGATGTGGGCCCTCGGCGAAATGGCCGCCGCCAACCCGGACAGCGGCGCCTTCTCCGTCTACACCGCCAAGGCCTACGGGCCGGTGGCAGGTGCCACGGTGGGCTGGCTCTGGTGGCTGCAGCTCGTGGTGGTCATCGCGGCCGAAGCGCTGGGTGCGGCAGGCCTGCTAGCCACGATCTTCCCGGCCCTGCCGGTGTGGCTGATGGCCTTCGTGTTCATCGTGGTGCTCACCGCCGTGAACCTCACCAGTGTGAAGAACTTCGGCGAGTTCGAGTTCTGGTTCGCCCTGCTCAAGGTGGCGGCAATCGTCGGGTTCCTCCTGGTGGGCGCTGCCCTGCTCTTCGGCTGGCTGCCGGGCGTCCAGTCGCCGGGCCTGTCCAACTTCACCGGGGCCGGCTTCGCACCCAGCGGTTTTGCCGGGATTGCCACAGCCCTGTTCGTGGTGGCATTCGCGTTCGGCGGCACCGAGATCGTCTCCGTGGCGGCAGCTGAAACCGCGGAGCCGGCCCGCAGTGTGAAGAAGGCAGTCCGGACGGTGCTGTGGCGCATCCTGGTCTTCTACATCGGTGCGATCTTTGTGATCGCGGCGGTGGTTCCTGTGGGCTCGGCGGGGCTGAAGAGCCCGTTCGCCGCTGTGCTGGACGCCGCCGGCATGCCCGGCGCGGCCACCGCCATCACCCTGGTGGCCGTAGCGGCACTGCTCTCCGCCCTCAACGCCAACCTTTACGGTGCCTCCCGGATGGCGTTCTCCCTTGCCGAGCGCGGCGAAGCGCCACGTCTGCTCGCTTCCGTGTCCAAGGCCCGGGTTCCGGTTGTCGCGGTCCTGGCCAGCGTTGCCTTCGGTGTTGTCACGGTTGTGCTGGAGTTGGCTTTCCCCGAGAAGGTCCTTCCCGTCCTGCTCAACATCGTGGGTTCGACCTGCCTGCTGGTGTGGACCTCCGCGCTCCTCGCCCAGCTCGCGCTGCGCCTACGCGCCGACCGCGAGGGGACGGAGCTTCCCCTGCGGATGCCGGGCTTCCCCTGGCTCACGGTGTTTGGTCTGGTCATCCTCGGAGCGATCTTCACGGTGGGATTCATCGGTGAGGATTCCCGTCCCCAACTCCTGAGTACTTTCGCCCTCGTGGCGCTCCTGGCGGTGGCGAACTGGCTTCACCACCGGAACGGGAAGGTTGCGCCGGTTGTGGAATCTGCGGATAGTGCCAAGCAGCCGGTGCTCGTCGACTGAACCAGCCGCCTGAACCGCTTCTCGGCTCAGGGCATCGGAAGGGCGCGTCCGGCCTGGCCGGGCGCGCCCTTCGTCTCTACGGACGGTTAAACTCCTGCTGCCACCGTGCCTTATCCCACCGCTCCTGCAACTTTCGGTCCATGGTCCATTTACTCTCCCATGAGTCGAAGCTGGCCTTGAAGGTGGGCACATAGTAATTGGAGCCCTTGCGGCGGGTTCTCTTCTTGAGTCTCAGCAAGAGGCCGAGCAGGATCCACACAACGATGAGAATTACGACCAGGAAGAATATCGTCTCCACGGGCAACCAGTCCTCGAAGGGGTTTAATGCCCTCAGTTTAATCCCGTTAGCGCCGGATAACGAAGCGTGCCCCGGTACCACTGCAGTGTGTCTGAACAATGTCCGGGCTGCCCGGAATGTGTACCATACATGCGAACTCTGCACATGATGCGGTCACGAAGATCTGCACGTTACCGTTGCTCGCCGGCGACAACATTTCCAGAGAAAAGTTCCTGAACGACTATCGTGCCAAGGCGTAGTCAGGAACGTCAGTGCTCCATACACCGACGCCATCGCCCAGACGGTCAGCTCCCGTAATTAGGACTACAAGTGGCTTAGTGCCGGGCAGTGGCGCAGCACCCTCAGCCGCGCAGCATCCACGCGGCGTTGTTCGGCTGCAGCCAGCCGTCCTCGGCCAGCGGCGCGGCGCTGAGCAGTACGGTACCGGAGGGCAGCCGCACGGGTTCCGTTCCCATGGCGACGGCGACGAGGAAGTGCGCGTTGCGTTCGCAGATCAGCAGGTTCCCGGCCTCGACCCGCCAGCTGCCGCCGTCGTCCGCGGTGAAGACCTCGTTTTTCCACAGCTGCCGGCGCAGCTCCAGCGCCGCCTTGGTGAGGTTCAGGGCGGACTGCGGGTCTTGCTGCTGCAGTTCGATCGCATGGGTTCCCCAGCCCGTGGGGACGGGGAGCCACGGATCCGCGGCGGGTTCACCCAGCGAGAAGCCGTGGTTCAACGCCGCGTCCTTGGTCCACGGCAGCGGGACGCGGGCGCCGTCGCGGCAGACGCCGCCGCGGGCCCACATCGGATCCACCCGGGCCTCCACCGGAACGTCGACCTCCGGCAAGCCGAGCTCCTGGCCCTGGTAGAGGTACGCGGCACCGGGCAGTCCGAGCAATGCCACCAGGGCCGCCCGCGCCCGCGTACTGCCGAGTTCGCCGCCGCCGAACCTCGTGACGGAGCGGACGATGTCGTGGTTTTCCAGCGCCCACGTGGGGGCGGCGCCGTGGAGCTGCCGGGCGGCTTCGAGCTCGTTCCCGACGGCGGCCCACGCTTCCGGGTCCCAGCCGACCTTTACGAACGCGAACGCGAAGGCCTGCTGCATCTCGTCCGCGCGGGTGTAGCGGGCGGCACGGGCCGGTTCCAGGTTGACCTCGCCCACCAGCAGGCGGTGCGGCTCATACTTCTCGGCGAGAGTGCGCCAGCGGCGGTAGACCTCGTGGACGTCCTCCTGGTCCGAGACCTGCGGGTTGGACCGCAGCCCGTCCACCACCCCGCCCGTGGAGGGCGAGTCCGGCAGCCCGTCGGCCTTGAACAGTGCATGCGCCACGTCGATCCGCAGCCCGTCCACACCTTTGTCGAACCAGAAGCGCAGCACGCCGTCGAAGTAATCGCCGACGGCGGGATTGCGCCAGTTCCAGTCCGGCTGCCCGGCCGAGAACAGGTGCAGGTACCAGTCCTTGTCCGTCGCCGAACCCGGACTCGCGCGGCTCCAGGCCCGGCCGCCGAACACGCTCTGCCAGTTGTTCGGCGGCATGTCGTTGGTTGAATCGTCGGCAGCTGAGCCGTCCGCGTCCGCGGCGTCAGACGCAATGCCGACGCCGCCGTCGTCGGACATGCCCAGTGGACCCGGCACAAAGTGGAACATGTCCCGCTCCGGCGAGCCCGGGCCGGCCCCGAGGGCCGCCTGGAACAGCGGGTGCTCCGAGGAGCAGTGGTTGGGGACGACGTCGAGCAGGATCCGCAGGCCCAGCGCGTGCGCGTTGGAAAGCAGAACATCGAACTGTTCCATGGTGCCGAACAGCGGGTCCACGCCGCAGTAGTCGGTCACGTCGTAGCCCTGGTCCACCTGCGGGGAGGGCTGGAACGGGGTCATCCAGATGCCGTCGACGCCGAGGGACGCGATGTAGGGCAGCCGGGCGATGAGCCCGGCGAGGTCGCCCACGCCGTCGCCGTCGCCGTCGGCGAAGGAGCGCGGGTAGACCTCGTAGATGACGGCGGACTGCCACCAGTCGGCGGCCGGCGCAAGAGCGGTCCCCTCCACAGGTCCAGACAGAGAGATCATTTGCTCGCGCCCGCGGTGAGGCCTTCGACGATCCGCCGCTGGAAGATCAGCACCATAATGACCAACGGTACGGTGACGATCACGCCGGCGGCCATCTGCTCGCCGAAGGGCGCCTGGAATTCGGTGGCGCCGGTGAACTTGGAGATCGCCACGGTGGCGGTCTGGATTTTGGGGTCGTTGATCATGGACAGCGCGATGATGAATTCGTTCCAACTGTGGATGAAGGTCAGGATCGCGGTGGTGAAGACGCCCGGCGCGGCGAGCGGCAGCAGCACCCGGCGGAACGCCTGCCACTTGGTGCAGCCGTCGATCATCGCGGCTTCCTCGAGGTCGAACGGCAGGGCCTTCATGAACGTGGTGAGGTTCCAGACCGCCAGCGGGATCGCGAAGGACAGGCTGGGGACGATCATCGCCTGGTACGTGTTGATCCAGCCGAGGTCCGTGAAGAGGCGCAGCAGCGGCACCACCACGGAGATGCCGGGGAACATCGACGTCGCGATGATCACGCCCAGGATCACCGACTTGAAGCGGAAGTTCAGCCGGGAGATCGCGTAGGCGGCGAAGACGCCGAGGAGCAGCGCGAACGCCGTGGTAGTGCCGGCCACGATCAGGGAGTTCAGCAGGGCCTGTCCGAACATGGTGGAGCCGTCGAACACCTTGGCGTAGTTCTCCAGCGAGAACGGAGCCGGCAGCAGGGTGTTGTCGAAAATGTCGGCGGTGCGGCGGAGGCTGGAGACCAGCATCCAGTAGAAGGGCGCCAGGCAGTAGGCGAAGATCAGCGCCAGGCCCAGATACACCGAGTAGGAGCGCCAGGTGCGCTGGGTTTTCGGTTTTCCGGAATGGCCGACGGCGGTGCTTGCGTCGGGCGCGACGGCGCCGGAGGCGATCGGTGCACCAGAGGAGGTGGCGGCGTTGCGGAGGTCGGAGATGGTCATCGGGTGGCCTCGGCCTTCTGGGTGGTTGCCTTGGTGCGGGACTTCTTCGAGATCAGCTTCAGTTCTTTGGCACCGGTGACGTCGGCGCCGAGCACCTTCACGAACACGATCGCGACGACGGCGACGTAGAGGAAGAGCATGATCGCGAACGCGGAGGCGGAGCCGTAGCGGAGCTGGTTTGATTCATCCCAGGCCAGCATGGAGAGGGTTTCCACGGATTCCTTGCCGGGGCCGATCAGCACAAAGGGAAGGTCGAACATGCGCAGGGCGTCGAGCATGCGGAACAGCACGGCGACCAGCAATGTGGGCTTGACCAGCGGGAGGGTGATGGAGCCGAGCTGGCGCCACCAGCCGGCGCCGTCGATCTTGGCGGCTTCGTAGACTTCGCCGGGGATGACCTGCATGCCGGCGAGGACCAGGAGGCCGATGAACGGGGCGGTCTTCCAGACCTCGGCGATGATGATGGCCGCGCGAGAGGCGTTACCCTCGGCGGTCCAGAGGATTTCGCTGCCCAGCAGGGTGTTGGCAATGCCGTCGGACTGGAAGATCCAGCGCCACAGCAGGCCGGAGACGGCGGTGGGCACGGCCCAGGGGACCAGGATGCTGGCGCGCAGGAAGGACCGGCCGCGGAAGGCCCGGTTCATGGCGAGGGCCAGGCACAGGCCCAGGACGGTCTCGAGGAACACCGTGGTGACGGTGAAGAAGGTGGTGTTGCCGAGCGCGTTGAGGAAGCGCCGCCCGGTTTCGCCCACGAA
The DNA here is from genome assembly GCF_019977355.1 of Arthrobacter sp. NicSoilB8. Classification (NCBI taxonomy): domain Bacteria; kingdom Bacillati; phylum Actinomycetota; class Actinomycetes; order Micrococcales; family Micrococcaceae; genus Arthrobacter; species Arthrobacter sp. NicSoilB8. The sequence continues at coordinate 1,105,896 of NZ_AP024655.1, forward strand.
GAGGTCGGCGTAGTTGGCCAGGCCCACGAAGGATTCGACGTCGGCCACGAAGCCGTCCGCGTCCAGCCCGGATTCGGCGCGGAACAGGGACTGGTGCACCGCGGCGAGCAACGGGTACACGATCACCAGGGCCAGGACCAGGATGGTGGGGGAGAGCAGCAGCGCGGCCATGCGGCCTTCGCCGGGAGTGCGGGTGCCGCAGTTGCCGCGTTTGCGCGGGCTGGCTGGTTGGGGCGTGCCGGTCTGCGCGCCGGCGGGCGGGGCTGTCGTCGTCGTCATTCTGGGAACCTCACTGGGGTTGCAGCTGCCGGGCCGGCCGGGATGAACCGGCAGGCCCGGCTGTTGCTATGGGGCGGAATTACTTGGCGGAGAGCTCGGTGAGCTTGGCCTGCATGTCGTTCAGGGCCGTGTCCGTGTCCTTCTTGCCGGTGATGGCCGCGTACGCCTCTTCCTGGATCGCCTTGGTGGTGGCGCCGTACTGAACCACCTTGGGGCGGGGCTGGGCGTTGTTCAGCGAGGTCAGCAGGGTGGGGAAGAACGGGCGCTTGGCGACGACGGCGGGGTCCGCGTAAAGGGAGGCGTACGCCGGGGCGCGGGAGGACAGGGCGAGGCGCTTCTTGGCCTGCCTTTCGCTGGTGAAGAACTTGATGAATTCCAGGGCGGTGGCCTTGTTGGCGGTGAAGGGCGAGATGGCGAGGCTGCGGCCGCCGAGGGTGGAGACGCCGGGGCCGTCGGTGCCCGGGATGGAGGTGATGCCGAACTTGCCGGCCACCTTGCTGGAGCCGTCCGTGGCGCTCAGGGAGGCGTGCAGGAAGGGCCAGTTGCGCAGGAAGACCAGCTTGCCGTCCTGGAACGCGCGGCGGCCCTGCTCTTCGAGGTAGGTGATGGCGTCGGAGGGGAAGAGGCCTTCCTTGAAGCCGTCCACCAGCAGGTTCAGGCCCTTCTTGGCCTCGGGGGTGTTGACGGTGGGCTTGCCCTCGGCGTCCACCACGGTGCCGCCGGCGGAGGCCACGGCCTCGGAGAAGTTGACCGTGAGGGCCTCGTTCTTGTCGAACTGGCCGGCGTAGCAGGACATGCCCGCGGCCTGGGGGAGGGCCAGGATGGCCTTGCAGGCGGTCTTCATCTCGTCCCAGGTCTTGGGCGGGGCGGCGATGCCGGCGGCCTTGAGCAGGTCCGAGCGGAAGTAGAACAGCGCGCCGTCGGTGTAATACGGGGCGCCGACCAGGGAGTCCCGGTACGTCGCGGCGTTGACGGTGGCGGGGATCATCTTGTCCGTGGGGATCGCGTCCGCGGGCAGCGGCATGATCCACTTGTTGGCGGCGAACTCGGAGGTCCAGACGACGTCCAGGTTCAGCACGCTGAAGGTATCCGACTTGATCTGGGCGTTCTGGATGAGCTGCTGGCGCTGCTGGTCCGCGGAGTCCGGCAGTTCGATGAACGTGACCTTCTCCTCCGGATGGGCGGCGTTCCATTCCTCGATGCTCTTGTTCGCGGCGCCGGAAGCGTCGCGGTTGGAGACGTAGTTGATGGGGCCCTTGCCCTCGAAGGACGCGGCGGCCTTCGGGGCGCTCTTCGCGTCCGTGGCGGTCCCGCCGCAGCCGGTGAGGGCGACGGCGGCGACGGTCAGGGATGCGGTGGTGGCGAGAAGAGTCTGCCAGGTGCGGCGGCGCTGCCTCATGTGTTGCTCCTTGTTTCGTGGGTTGTGCGGGTGGGATTGGTGCGGGTGGTTTGGTGCATGCGGAATCGCGGCGGGTAGCCTGATGGCACGGGGGAGTGCCGGCTGTCGCCGTGGGTAGTGGTGTTTCGGGGTTTTGGCTAGCTGGTGGGTGCTGGGGTGCCGGCCGGTGTTGAGTTGGGCGGCGCGGTGGAGCCGCGCTCGATCAGCCGGTGCGGCATGATCTTCGGCCCCAGGTCGCGGGAGCGGAGCAGCTTTTTCACGGCCATCCGCCCCATGTCCTCGAGCGGCTGGGCCATTGTGCTCAGGGGTGGGTTCACGTGCAGGGAGGTGGAGGTATTGTCGAAGCCCAGGACGGAGACATCCTCCGGCACCCGGAGCCCGCGCCGCTGCAGTTCATTGACGACGGCGGCGCCCATCTCGTCGCTCATCGCGAAGATCGCGGTGAGGCCGGGGGCCTGCTGCAACAATGCGTCCGCGCCGGCGGCGCCGCTTTCGTAGAAGAAGCTGCCGGTCGCAGTGATGGGCGTGCAGTTCGCTTCGGTCATGGCGCGCAGATACCCGCGTTTGCGGGGCTGGGCAACATAGACCGACGCCGGATCCCCGGTCAGGAGGCCGATGCACCGGTGGCCGAGCCGCAGCAGGTGACGGGTCGCGTCGTATGCTGCCTGCTCGTCGTCGATGGCCACACTGGGGGAGCCCGACTTGTCGCTGATGGCGACAGAGATGATGGGGACGTTGGGCCCCAGCAGCTGCCTGGTCTCCGGCGTGATCACCGCGGAGATGAGGATGACGCCGGCGGCCCGGTAGGTGCGCAGGGTCCGAAGGTAGCCCGCGATGTAGGCGGACTTGGCGCCGGTGCGGCCGAGCATCACGGCGTAGCCGCGTTCCTGGGCTTCCTCCTCCACGCCCTGCATGACCTGGGAGGCCAGGGCGTCGGAGACCATGGGGGCGAGCAGCCCGATAACGGACGTTTGCCGGGTCTTCAGGCCCCGGGCGAGGTAGTCCGTCTCGTAGCTGAGGCTCTTGACCGCAGTTTCGACGCGTTCCCGCGTCTCGTCTGAGTAGCCCACCAGCCCGTTGACAACCCGGGAAACGGTGGCCGGGGAGACGCCGGCGTGCTTGGCGACATCGCGGATGGTGACCACTGTTCCTCCTCCCTGAGGTGTTTGCTGGGGTTCGTAACCCGTCATGGCGACGGGCTACGCAAACGGTTTACGTAAACGGTTTCGTTCGATGCAGTTTCAACAGTAAGGGGTGGGTGCGGGATCGTGTTGCGTTTCGTAAACGAGGGGCGGCGAAGTCCGGGAAGTCGGGAAGTTGGGGGCCGTCATCCCCGTGGCGGTAGGGTACCTGATGTGGCAGCACTGGGCTGCTTCTTTCAGACTGGGGTATCCGATGGCTGTAGAGCTTGGTCTTTGGCGGGTTGATGACGTTCCGCGGAGAATTCCGATGACAGCAATGCCGCTGGAATCGAAGCTAGAAAGCCTCATTCTTCAAGATCCGGAGATCCTCGAAGCAAAACTGCTGCTAATCGGGAGTCAGGTACCTACGGGATATGGGAAGTTCATAGATATTCTGGGTGTGGATTCGGAAGGAACGCTCCACATCTTGGAGCTAAAGAGAGACCGAACCCCCCGGGAAGTTGTTGCCCAAACACTCGATTACGCCTCATGGGTGGAAGGCCTCGGCAACGAGGAAGTTCGGAGCATATTTGAAAGCGGGCATCCCGGGAAGAACTTCGACGAGGAGTTTGCCAGTCGTTTTGACGGGGCTCCGGTTCCTGACGAGCTAAATTCGAGTCACAATATGACCATTGTGGCCAGCGACCTGGATCCCAGTACCCAGCGGATCGTGTCATATCTCAATCGGTCCCACGGCGTACCGATCAACGCCATGATCTTTCGGTATTTTGTCGACGAAGGCCACGAGTACCTGGCGCGGACATGGCTGATTGACGAGGACACTCCAGTGCCTGCAGGAGTCGGAACCAAGGGTTCCACACGGGCTGCCTGGAATGGCCAGGATTGGTACGTAGCATTCGGAACCGATGGTGCGTCGCGCTCGTGGGCGGACGCGTCAACATATGGATTCGTCTCCGCGGGTGGCGCAGACTGGTACTCAAGGACCCTGAAGAGCCTTCCCTTGGGGGCACGCGTTTTTGTCCATGTTCCAAAAAAGGGGTATGTGGGCGTCGGCACCGTCGCGGGCAAGGCCATGCCAGCTGACTCTGCTGAATTGCAAATACAGGGGGAAACACGGCCCTTCCGCTCACTTAGTCTCGAGGGCTTGTACGCGCATCCGGACGCGGGCGAAGGTGTGGACACGGCAGAATACGTGGTTCCCATCAAATGGACCGACACCGTGCTCATCGAGGATGCATACTGGCGAGAAGGAATGTTCGCCAACCAGAACAGTGCCTGCAAACTAAGGAACCAGTTCACGATAGACGAGTTGTCGAGACGCTTTGGGTTGGCTGCACGCCAATAGACGGGCGCCGGGTTATTAGAGTTGGGCGGGCGACCGATAGTCGGAGTTGTCGCTAGAGGATGCTGTAACGGTTATCACTGACTGTGATCGGCACACGTTGCCCCACAACGACAATTTGCCGCATTATTCGGACGTCCATGCTGAGGCGCCCGGATCGACTCCCGTTGGGATTCCAGCCGACCCACTGCGTTCGGCCCTGAAAGGTCAAAAGTACCTGGGTGACTGTCTCAGGGAATCCACACTTTGCGGCGGCGGGAATTCGCAGGTAGCTACGATTTCGGTCCTTCTCACTCATGACTTGTGAGAATAAAGTAGTCTGTGTTGCTGGCGGGATGGGCCGCAAAGGCTCGGTGCTTGGATCGTAAAGTTGGCCGGTGGGGTCTCTAGAAACATCAGAAAGAACCTTCTGACGGCTGGAGCCGGTTGTATTGCCCTTTGATCTTGCTGTGGAAACTTTGTAATTGGATAATCCATGATGTTTGTATACCCCGCGGCGAACCTCCATATTTGCGAACGGTGCGACCCGCTCGGGATCAAAGAGCTGCGCCTTTTGGCTAGGGGATAGACTTTTGGAAAATGCCTTGATTAAGGACTGTTCTTGTTTGTCGACATTGTTGCAGGCTGCGAAGTGCACATGGCAGTCATCCAAATGCAGGAACGTTTTGAGCCACCATCCTCCTGAATGTGGAGAGGTCTTGCCCAGTTTAGTTGTGTAGTACGAGCCAACTCTGCCCCGCAGCGACGTACTGGCTAGCCCAACGTAGAGCACCGAGGCGTTGGGCACCCATAAGTCCCCCAGGCGCGCAGCAACTTGGCTCTCATTCGCCAAGCGACCATCCACTCGAATGTCAGGGCAGAGCTTTAGCAGTCGAGCGATTGCCGCGAAGTCCGCCTCGTATTCCGGATGCGAACCGATGCCGTCCGCCTCGTCTGCTGTTGTCGAGACGATATAGATTCCAGGGACATCAAGTGGTACGGGCTGTTTCCACTTCACTGTGCCGGTGGTCGTGGGATCACAAAGACCGAACAGCTCCTGCACCGAGATCGCCATGGGCCAATCCTAAATGACACCCCGGACGCCAGACATTGTTCGTATTTGTCGCTGACACCAAATACCCTGGCGCAGTGACTAATTTAATTGGGGGCGTGGCAGCGGACCAGCTGCCTGAGGGCTTGTACGAATTGCTCAGCACCGACCTACTTGCCGGGCGACTAGACCGAGCGGCAGAACTTCAACCAGTCTTCGCAGAAATCGAAGACGAGAACACTCCGGATATCCTTTCCCGCCACGTCGCCGACGCCGTCCGCCAAGCCCTTGCGGCAGCCAAACCCACGGAAAGAGTGGCCCTCACAAACAGGCTCCTCCAAGAGCTGCAGCACAGCGATCGCATCGCTGAAGGCCCCACCCAGCTTCAGTCCCTCCACCTCCCAGACACGCTCAAACGCCGCAACTTGCGCCGCCCCACCACCAAGCTAAGCGACTCGGCCCTGCTCACGAACAGCAAGGACGATCCGAATCTCGCGGCCGAGCTGAGGACCGAAATTGAGTCCGCCAACACGGTGGATCTGCTCTGCGCTTTCGTCCGCTGGACAGGCCTCCGCCTGCTCCATCCGGCGCTTGAGGAACTCAAGGAGCGCGGCGCCAAACTCCGCGTCATCACCACGACTTACATGGGCGCCACAGAACGCCGCGCCATCGACGAGCTCGTGACCCGGTACGGGGCCGAGGTGAAGATCAGCTATGAAACCCAGGCGACGCGACTGCACGCCAAGGCCTGGCTGTTCCGCCGCGACTCAGGATTTGATACCGCATATGTCGGCAGCTCGAACCTCAGCCAAGCGGCTCTCCTCGATGGCCTCGAATGGAACGTCCGGCTCAGCTCTGTCGGCACGCCGGCTCTGCTGAACAAGTTCGAGGTCACCTTCGACAGTTACTGGGCGCAGCGCGCCTTCCAGAGCTACGATCCGGAACGCGACGGCGAAAAGTTGGATGCCGCCCTGGAACGCAACGGCGGCCGGCGGACGGCAATCCCCGGGGCAGCCACCGGGCTCGAGGTCCAGCCGTTCCTCCATCAGGAGGAGATGCTTGAAGACCTGGAGGCCGAGCGGCTCAAGGGTTTCGACCACAACCTCGTGGTCGCAGCGACAGGTACGGGGAAGACCGTCATCGCAGCCCTGGACTACAAGCGCCTGTGTGAGGCGGCCGGCCGTAATCTGAAGCTGCTCTTTGTCGCCCACCGCCAGGAAATCCTAAAACAGGCCATGCGCACCTACCGTGACGTCATGCAGGACGGCGCCTTCGGCGAACTCTACGTCGGGGAACACAAACCCGGGCAGTGGAAGCACATATTCGCCTCCGTCCAGTCGCTATCATCGCTGGGCATTGAACAGCTGGCACCGGACTTCTTCGACGTCGTCGTCATCGATGAATTCCACCATGCCATGGCACCCACATACCGTCGGCTGCTGGACTACCTGCAGCCGCAGCAGCTCCTCGGACTGACTGCGACGCCGGAACGCGGCGACGGGGTCGACGTCGCCAAGCAGTTCTTCGATGGCCGGACCGCCAGTGAACTGCGCCTCTGGGACGCCCTGGACGCCGATTTGCTGGTGCCGTTCCACTACTTCGGCGTCTCCGACGACGTCGACCTCAGCCAGCTGGAATGGAAGCGCGGCAACTACGACACCGCTCAGCTGAACAACCTTTACACCGGCAATGACGCCCGCGCCGCCAAAGTGATCCGCGAACTCACCGACAAGGTCACTAGCACCGAGCAGATGAGGGCCATCGGCTTCTGCGTCTCGGTCCAGCACGCCCACTACATGGCCGAGGTGTTCAACCGCGCCGGCATCGCCTCTGTTGCCGTCGACGGCGGAACCGACGACGCCGACCGCGCGGCGGCGCTGGAGCGGCTCCGTGCCCGGGAGATCAACTGCATTTTCGCCGTCGACCTCTTCAACGAAGGCCTGGACCTGCCGCAGGTGGACACCATCCTGATGCTCCGGCCCACACAGAGCGCCACAATCTTCCTCCAGCAGCTGGGGCGCGGGCTTCGCCGAGCCGAGGGCAAGGCCGTGCTGACTGTCATGGACTTCATCGGCCAGCAGCGCCGTGAGTTCCGCTTCGATCTGCGCTACCGGGCGCTGACCGGCTACGGGCGCAAGGAACTGGAAAAGGCGGTCGAGGACGAGTTCCCGTACCTGCCGTCGGGCTCGCAGATAGTGCTGGACCGAGTGGCGCAGAAGGTGGTGCTGGACAACATCAAGGCGCAGCTGCGGTTCAACCGGGCGCAGCTTGTCCGAGACATCGCCTCCTACGCGGAGACCGAGCTGCATGCGTATCTCGAGCGGTCCGGGAACGACGTGAAGTCGATTTACCGGTCCACGAAGGACTCGTGGACCGGGTACTTGCGCACGGCCGGTTTGATCGAGGGGTTCTCTCCGCTGGAGGCAGTCATCACGGGGAGGATTCAAGAGCTCTCGGACGCCGACGAAAAAAAGCTCCTCAGCCGGGTGGCGCGTCTGATCCATGTAGACGATCCAGAACGCGCCGATGCCTACTCGATGCTCGTCGGCGCCGACGCTCCCCGCTACGCAGACCTCGGCATGCGCGAGCAGACCTTCGCCCGCATGCTGTTCTACACGCTTTGGGACGACGGCGGCGGCTTCCAGTCGTACGACGCCGGCCTGGACTATCTGCGCGGCTACCAGTTTGTCTGCAGCGAGATCCGCCAGCTCGTGAAGCTCGGCGCAGCCGCGTCAAAGCACGCCGCCAAGGGCCTCGGCGCGGGGCTGCAGCATGTTCCGCTGCTCTCGCACGCCACCTACCGGCGCGAGGAGATCCTGGCCGCGCTGCAGTACGGTTCGCTGGAGCTCGGCAAGAACGTCCAGCACCGCGAGGGCGTGGCCTGGTGTCCGGCGACGTCCACGGACGCCTTCTTCGTCACCCTGAACAAGGACATCAAGAAGCACTCGGCCACGACCATGTACAGGGACTATGCCATCAGTCCGGAGCTGTTCCACTGGGAATCGCAGAACGCTACGCCTGCCCATAGCCCAGTAGCTCTCCGCTACTTGGATAGAGCGTCTCATGGATCATTGATTCTCTTGTTCACCCGAGCGACCGAGAAAGACGAAACCGGGCTGACCATGCCCTACTCCTGCCTCGGGCAACTGGACTACGTCCAGCACAAGGGGGAGAAACCGATCGCGGTCACCTGGAAGTTGCATCGGCCGATGCCGGCGGATGTGTTTGCAACGGCTGCTGCGGTGGCCCAGTAGCGAAAAGGGCTACGCGGTGTGTGTTCCCACGCATCGGCGGCAGGCTTAGTTTAAGGTGCGCAGATGGGTGCGGATCAGCGAAGCGAAACCGAAGAACAATACGGACCGAGCCCAGCAGGGCATTTGTCAGACGAAGCGTTGTTGGCTGAGCTGACGCGTCGGTTCAGGGCGCTGGCCGATGAATTGGATATTCTCCGGACACTTAGTCAACAGTCCGACAACCAAGAATCGGCCGGGATCGCACCTGAGACCCCGGAGACTGCGGCCGCGTTGCTCGAGTTCATCAACTCCGGCGAAGACATGGACGGGCCAATGGGTGGATTGGATCCTTATCGCGCCCAGAAAGTGGCACACCAGCGGGCGAGGGTGAAGCTAGCTCGAATCTGGGGCCGCGCCGCTCAGGAGCCTTCCAATATGCAGGGCAATGGACAAATATATAGATCCCTGTTGTCACGGGAGGCTGGCGTGCCTCGAAACACAATGCGGCCCCATATCGCTGCCGGTCTCAAACTCCATGGTGCGGGGCGCCTATTAACCACCGCTGCGCCTTCCGATGAGGATATTCGCATCGTGGAGGACTCCGTGGAGGACTCCATGGAGGTCGACGTTCGGCAGAGGAAACGCGACCTACGCGCGGGCAGGCAGGACAACGTGAGGCTAGTTTTGAGGAAGCGTCCGACTCAACGTCTGGCGACGACGCGCCTGGTAAATAAAGAGTTATGACGACGCGCCTAGTAATTGAAAAGTTGTAAGGATACGTCGACTTGCCTGTAGGGGCGTCCCAGACGATAGAGGCGACGCCGTCGGCGTCTAGGTCGAGGCGGGCCCCTGAGCCCGCCGGCAGCCACTCATCCACGGCCTGAAGACCCAATAGTGAGTCTTTGGCTGCGGTGTTGTAAGTTGAACGATATTTGGATTTCCAACGTCCACAGGGGAATCGATGGCGTCTGGTGCTCGTTCGAAAGACGCAGGGTGGCAGTGTCCGGCCTGCCGGAAAACCCTGGCGGCCCGGCCCCTTGCCGGCAGGGTCACAAAGCACGCAAACGGGAGAGGCGATTTGTGCATAGGCGTGGGCAAGACGGCCGTCGACCTATCAGCGAATGCGGCGGCGAAGGGCGGCCAGAGGACTCGAGGTAAGGCCATAGCCCGGAAGAAGAGTCCCAAGTCGGTGCCCCGCCAGGCGTTTCCAATAAAGCCATCAGAACGGGCGGTCACGGGAGTCAAGGGACGCCCTGAGATGCTTCCCAGTAAGAAGGCAACCGGCGCGTTCACTCTTCCCAAAAACCGTATTAAAGATGAAGATCACTGGTCGCTTTTTCAAGACGCCCCTCGCCAGGACATCGAAACCGACGGCGGTTGGCGCAAGGTAAGGCTTGGCACTTCACAAGGCACTGGGAAGCGGCGCTGAGCTCTGTCCTGGCCTCACGGCCGCAAATACAGCGGCTTGATCTCGGCTCCGTCCCTGATCAGCCCTAACAAATCATCCTGCCGGGCCTGGCCCCGCGTCAGCCGCTATTTCGCAAGCCCGGCAAGCATCTGCTTGGTTCTGGGCACGTCGCGGCTCAACGGGTGGTCTAGAAGCCGCCGCTCGATCTTGTGCTTTCCCCGGTAGATCCAGTGCGGAGCGAACTCATCAGTTTCGTGCTCTGTCTGTGCGGCGACCGAGTCTGCAGCCACCCTGAAAAGGGACTGCCACGGATTAGTGACGTCCGGCTTCAAGACGTCGCGACCGTGACGGCACGCCACATAAGAGCTCGTGAGCACGCCTCGATGCGGATGCACGACACCGGCTGTGCGCTTGTTCTCCAGGACGTATGGTCTCTCCGGCGGTGACGGCTTTGCTATGCGTACACGGTCCGTGGTCGCCCCCGACTTCTTGTCCATGGGGACGTGTTCAGGGTCGACTCCTGCGGCACGCAGTGCGTCCAGCTGGCGGGCGAGGTCCTGTGTGGCGGTCCAGACCGGCGCGCGTATCCATTGTCCGTTCCCGAACCGTACGAAAATTGTCTTCGTACGCCCCGAATACGGCGGGACTTTTGGCATAGGGAACGGACGCCATGACTTCACGGACTTACGGGGTTTGTTACGACGGCGGAAAGTAGCGGGGACGGTCTTCGGTTTCCGAAGAAACGGGACATTGGTCGACACGCTAGGGGGTCAAGGGGCGGTTGAATGCAGAATTTGTCCTTTCCGGGAGGGAAACTGGCCGGTCACAATCGCAGCTCTCCTGGCCAATAGCCCAAAGCGCTTGGGACTATTGGCCGGTTGCGACGGCGCTCAGGCCTCCTCGAAGCCCTGCTGGTCGAACCTGAGCTGCGTCGCGTTCTCGCGTACTGTGCGCACTTGTTGCTCTGAGAAGCCCGCGGGGGCCATAGCGGTGATTTCGATGCGTACCTCTAGTTGGACTCCCTCAACCGCATCAAGGTGCGCTAGCACCTCCTGCTGCACCTTCGAAAAGTCAGCTGCATACTTCTCAGAGTTTAGGGTCTTTACACCGAAGAATCGTCGTTGTGTCGGCTTTGTCGGGGGCGGCGTCATGGTAGCGCCTCCGGTCCCAGGAGGGGCGGTCGTCGAGCCACCATTGGTCTGGTTTGGGACAGGCGTTTGGCTCTTGCCGATCCCATCGGCGGTTCCGTCGATACATTCACCGGCGCTTTGGGATTCTTTGGCTCGCTGCTGAGCGGCATGCTCGGGTTTTACGAGAAGAGTGTCGTCGGTAAGATACACCTTCTCGGGCTTCTCCTGCGGTAGCCAGAGGGCGATGTATCTCTCGGTGGCGTCGTCAAACGCGTCGGCGAGAGCGAAGGCGTCGTTCTGCCAGAGCAGCACATCGGCTGCGCCCAAGACGGCCTTCTCTAGGACGGAGCGGTCCTTCAGGCGTTTGAGGTAGGGGTGCTGAGCGAACCAGTTCCACAAATCGCCGAAACGAACGTGACCACTTGCCCATGCGCTCGAAAGTGGACCATCGAGGGCCATCCGAACCAGCTGGGTACCCAGAATTTCGGTGACCTTACCACCTGTCTTTAGGGTCGAGGTAACTCGTTCTGCAAGCGTGCCGCCCATGTCGCCGATGCGAACGAAATCTATCCGTGGCGCTTCGCCAGGGACTGCGTTGGGCACCAAAGCGGCAGTGTATGTCGCCCGCAGACGAACGTCGACGGCGTCGTTGAGCTGATTAGCACGAGTTACGGCCTGATTGCGCTGCTGTGGGCTTAGCTCGAGCTGATCGGCCTCACTGGCGATTGACTTCCATGCCTTGTACTCCCTGACCACACCCTCGAGTTCGGGATACCGGCCGCGGTCGGGTGCCACCAGGATTATCATGTTTCGCCGCTGTCGCTGAGATGATCCGACTTGGGTCAGCAATTGCTCGGCGAATTGTCCAGCAGCCGATGCCTCTTTGGTCCACTGGAATCGTGGATGCAACAGGACGAGTCGGAGGGCGTCGGAGTCGGGAACGTCGCCGGTATCGGTGGGCGCGGCGTGGATACCAGCAAAGGCACCCTTGTTCTTCCGCGACTCGGCGACGAGCCGGTCTGCGATCTCGGCGTGCACGTCGGCTTCGCGGTAACCTTGCGATCGGTCGGTCGCCACGCGAGAAACTGAGGCGGCCACGTCGTACCAGTACCGGTCGCCGTCCTCGTAGAAGTATGTCGCTCGCTGTCCCAGGAGTTCGCGGGCGTCGCCCATGTGACTCATAACGTCACCAGGCACGGCAGCGCCGAGACGCAGGTGCTGAGCGTCGACTCCGCGATGGGCAGCGCGGAGAGTCGGCACCGTTGCAATGAATACTGTCCGCGCGATGCGGCGGGTGAGCGCGCGGGCTCCGAAAGAAGGGCGCTCCTTATCGATAAACACAGGCGTCGACCCTTCCCCGTCCACATCCTTGTCCACGATAGGTTTCCAGTTGTCATCTAGGTACTTGGTGATCTCGCTGAACACCTGCGTGTCATTTACTGGCACTGATCCTGGCGCGATCAGCGGGGCGGTGTCGCCGACGTTCCACAGAGCATTGATCACGACGCTCATCAATCGTAGGACACCACGTGTGCGCTGGAACTTCGGAAGCGCCGACCAGTCCTCATAGAGTCTGTCGAAAAGCTCCGGGTGGATTGGGTAAGCGGCCCTGAATCGTGCCTCATATTCTCCGGAGGTGGTCTCTCGCGGGAAGAAGCCAGTATTTTCCTGGTAATACTTCACGTACTGCTTAGCCACAGCCGCTATGTCGGCCAGGGCCGCGGCATCGGGCTCTTGGAAGAGGCGTCGGCGGACGATCTCGAACGACTCGATGTTGTTCGCTGGCCGCCAGTCGTCACCGTTGCGGCCGATGACCTGCTGCAGAGTTTCCAGAGCCACGTGCCCGTTGGGTCCGCCGACCTCAAGGGCCGAGCCGCCTCCGCCGTCGTCTAGGCTGTCAGACGCCGGGACGGAGACGACAAGCATGACACCGGGGGTGGTCTTGGCCATTTCGGTCAGATGCTGGGCAAATGTGTGCTGGACTGAGAACGATCCGCCAGGCAGATCGTCACGTCCGACGAGTTGGCGGGCGTAGGCGACCCACTCGTCGATCAAAATCAAGACCTTCGTTCCGGAGGTGACGGCATCGCGAATGATTGAGTCCAAGGCTTCCCCCGGGTCGGCCGCGTTTGCGTCAGCGTTGGCTACCCGCTCGAAAGCGGAGCGGCCACCGAGCTGCCATGCGAGCTCGCCCCACAGCGTGCGCACCTGTGTCCCGTCATCCTTGACGCTGGGCTGGCCTGGAGAGAACCTCGTGCCTACAAGCGTTATCCGCTTCACATCTAGTGAAGCGAGTGGGTCGCCGCCGTTACTTCCGAGGGTGGAGTAGACCAGATCTTGAACGCCTTGGGGGAGCGAGGTGGTTTCGACGCCGGAGAATAGGTGATACAGCGCGAGCATCGAGTGCGTCTTGCCCCCGCCGAACTGTGTTTGCAGGTTCACAACTGGGCTGGCACTGGCGTCACCCGACAGCCGGCGCAGGGCACGTTCGAGCAGATCCTCCAGACCTGACGTTAAGTACGTGCGGGCGAAGAACTCGCAGGGGTTGGTGTATTCGGGTGAGGTGCTCAGGTCATTGGCGACGGCATACAGGTCTGCAGCAAACTCCGCGGCACTGAACTGCCCCTTCATCACGTCGGGGTGTGGAGTGATGACTTCCCGCCAAGGCTTTATCGCCGTCCCAGCCACTGCACCTGGGACATTCACGGTGTTTGTGGCCCTCAGGACGCGATTGCGGGTCTGCTTCTCAAATACGTCGCGCTGATGTTCGTAGTGCAGCTCGCCTGCCTTCTTGGCCTGCTCGGCAGCACCCACTGCCTCGAGTAGGCGCTCGATGGTATCGAGCGTTCGACCGGTGTCGTCACTATCGAACTTTTCGCCGTGGGCCCAGTCGTTCCCTGCCTTCCGGAGCTCCGTCGCGAATGCGCTCTCCACACGGTTGAGGTCATTGGCGAAGACGCGCCAATCTTCAGTAATAACTCGCAGAAGGAAACGTGGGTCGTCGAGCGAGTGCGTTGGGATCTTGCCATACTTCTGTGCGTCCCGCGCAGCAATTACATCGACCCAGGCCTTGTGGGTTGACGGCATGGACTTCTGCATACGCTCGTCGACCCAGCCGCGGAGGCCGTCGGCGAGCAAGGCGAAACCACGACCCACCTTCTCATTATTAGTCAGTGCCATCTCAGTCCTCGTCCTCATCGAAGTTGAAGGTGTCTTGGATTGCTGGCGGCCGGATGCTCCTGGCTGTCTGTGAAACATCCGCCCATGCGCCGCCGAGGCCATTGAATAGGCTTGCTGTACCAGCGTCTTTCGACTCCATTAGCTCGTACAGGCGGGTGGCCAATCGGTTCACTGCGTCGATGTTGACCTTCGGTCCAGCGCTGGCCATAAGTCGGGCTGCCGCCTCGCGGCCCTCCGCCGCGTAGACTCGGGCGAGGTGACAGGTGACTTCCCATAGGGAAAGTCTGTCGTCAGTTGCAGGGTTCCATTTCGCATCGAGGTCCTGCGGTTTGACGAGCGAAACCTTGCCGCCTCCCGACAAGATCACACCACCGCGCGCAATGCCAGCGACGGAAAGGCCGAGAGGGACTGATAGTGACTCGGCATCGCCGTATGGACGGGTTGACCATCCGTACGATTTGAACCAGTCGAGGCAGAAGCGAGTGTCAGGATCGAGGTCCGTGTCTTGCTCGCTCTCGATTGCGTCAAACGTCTGGTTGATCAACGCCAGCGCCGTCTTGACCGATACGTGCGTGCCATCGTCCTCGAGTACTCGGCTGTACCGTGAGAAGACAGCCATCCCTGGACCGAGCACGGTTTGACGGAGGTCTGCCGGTGCAATTGACCCCTGGCGGATCTCGGGCAAAGCGTGTTCGAGCTCCCGATGCAGCGCGGCGAGAAAACCTGACCGATCAGTTGCTGGGGCGCTGATTTCCCGAGGCCGCAGGGCAAGGACGATTGATGAAGCTAGAGCGTTGGCGCTTTGTCCTCGCATGCGCGACTCCATTTCGGAGCGCACGGGCCATGTTGCGGTAATGGTCCAGCCCTGCCGCACTAGTCCTTCAAGGAAGGTAGACCAACCGGTACTTGCCACTCCTTCCTTCTCAAGCTCGGCTTGCTTGAAAGCATAGAAGACGGTTATCGGGTAGTCGGCCGACGCAGAAGCCCGTGCATGGCCAAAGACTCTTTGAAATCCTTCTTCAAAGAACCGCTCAGCGTTTTCGCCTCCTCCGTGCCGGAAGGGCTCGGCCACCAATTCTTCAGCCTTGGGAACGAGCATGGTGGAAAACAACGAGGGATGGACATCGCGGAGAGTCTTTCTGAGCCAGATGTAAAAAAGATCCGAAAGATCCGCGTATCCGATGTTGTCGTAGTACGGCGGATCAGTAGCGATGACGAGGTTGTCGTAGCTTCGCTGAGCTGCATCTGCTTGGGTGACTGTGGCGGGGCCAGAAGCGCGGCTCAATTCCAGGGCTCGCGCAACGGCTTTAATCGCTGCGTCAAACGAACCGCTGCTTGATGCCAGGGTGTTTGCCTCGGAAAAGTCCCAAGTCCAGGTAACGGACTGGCGGCCATAACTCTGCTGAGATACTTGCCCGTTGCTCTCCCATCGGCAGAGAGAATTGGACCAATCAGCGAGTCTAGACAGGGCCAGGCCCAGATAGGTAGCAACGACGTCGGCGTAGGCCTCGGCCCCCGAACCACCGTCCGAAAGTCGCTCGCCGGCGTCGAGATCTGCAGCAAGGGCGTCTTTGACGACCTGCGAACGTATCTCCCTTACCAAGTCGCTGAGGGTCGTGAGTGCTAGCAACTGCCGATCAGTGAAAATGTCCGTCCACTCGGACATTCCGTAACCCTGAACGCGGAATCCGAGAGCCGCGGTTGGAAGGTCCCCGGCTGGGCCGTCGGTCGGCCGCGGCACATTCGAATGCTCTGTGTGTTCCAAGGTAGGTGGTAAATAGATGCGCTTGCGATTTCCTTGCGCGACCACGGCCATGAGTTGTGTGCCAAGGCGCTTGGCCTTGCCCTCTGAACGAATGTGCTTGAGTTCAACGGCCGTCCCGCAGGCTATGCAGGTGGCACCGGATTGGCCAACTGTGCCTTCTGTGACCCGTGGTGGGGCCGACTTAGGGTCGTGGCCAATGCTAAAGGTGACCCGTCTGCCACCGGGCGCACTGGGGTCATCAATGATGGCCGGAATGACGAAGGCTTCCTTGCCCTTCTTCTTGCTCAGCCACCATGTACTGGTGAGTGGCATCTGTATTCCGCACGCTGGATTCCAGCATGTAACGAGCCGAACCCAAATCCAGGCAATTGCTGTTGCCGTTTCGCCTGACGGCAACTTAGCGGGCGGGTACAGATGCCCGATGCGCTGCGTCGCTCGATCGCGAAGCAGCGCGCCATAGCGGCGCACATCCTCAGCGAGTCCCAGGGCCCGCGGCCAGCCGCCGAGCGTCGACTCGGCGGCGCCCGGGAAAACCGGCGACGATCCTGAGAAAATTGGTGGTAGTTCGATTAGCGCCTTGTTGATCAGCACAGGGACCGGGTTAAGATCGCTGGCGTGGGCATGTAGCCCAAGTCGTTGGGCCTCCAACGGAATCGCGCCACCGCCGGCAAACGGATCCAAGATAGCTGGCGGAGCGCCGCCAGTCCATCGGCGTATCTCCAAGCGGGCCTCATCGAGGATTGCCTCGTCATACGTGGAATCCCACTGTACAAGGCGAACTAGGAGCTTATGGAGTCGGCGACGCTCGACCGCGATCTCTTCATCCGTACTAAACAGCTCGGGATGAGAGGAGGGGTCGTCCACGAGTTGTGCGAAAAGGACGGCCCGGGCGGCGGTTATGGGTCGTCGCGCCCACCAATGGTGGATCTGCTGGGGCTTGCCTACCTTCCTGTCTTTTTCCGCCTTGAGCGCTTCGTTCACCTTCTCCAGCGGCATCGAAACCTCAATGAGCTTGCGGATGGGTGCTTTGTTTGCGGACGCGGGCAGGGAGAAGTTCACCTGTCAAATATATGGGTAGTTGTTGATAACGACCGCATAGAAGCGCGCAGCGTCGGAAAACCGGTCGGATCCTCGGCGAGAGGAGGCGCGCTAGTGCGGTGCCACCCCGCGATCCCATTCTCTCTTCCAAGGCCGCCGTAGATCGTTTGTGTATTCGTCGAGAATGAGGTCGCGGAACGGGTCAACTACGTAACGGATCTCGTCGGCAGAACCGTCGAGACTGCTGGTATCGACTGCCACCAGTGCAAGCCGGTACTGGGGATGTGTGTTCTTGCCCGTGATCACCTCACTGAAAGTGACGGTAAAATCCTCTGCGCCCAGCACACGGCCCTTGACTTCGATGAAGATCGTCGAGCCCTCGGGAGTTATGGATTTAATGTCGAATCCCTTGTTGTTGTGGGCCATCTCGATGGGGAGACGGCCAAGGCTTCGCTCGGCAGCGAGGACAGCGTCGACGGCTCGACGCTCGGTGAGTGAGGTGTCGAGCGCTCTACCCAAGGCCTCATCGGTTTGCGCCGCCCCTTCATTCGGCCCAGGCGGCGAAAGCTCAATGGTGCTGAGGGGAAGGACAAGTGCCGCGCTCACAACCCTGGGCGGGCGGACCAGCACTTGCTCCTCAAGGTTCAATTCTGCGAGACGGCGATCGAGGCGCACCTCAAGTTCCTGCGCCCGTTGTCGGGCCGTGGCCGGGGAGAGACGGATCCGCCTCCCGGCGGCCTGTTCTTCGGACAGCCGGGAGGCTTCTGCGTACCAGTGGTTCATCTGGGCTAGTAGTCGCTGTCGAACGAGCCTGCGAGTGCGTTCGATGGACGGTTGGACTCGAGCGGTGACCTCCGCCCGATGACTGGGCAGACCCTCGCTAATGGCCCACCGCTGTGCGAGCTCTTCGGCTCCGTGGCTGGACCATTGTTGGGACAGGATCGACTCACGGTAGGAACGGATCGACACCGCTGCAGCTGTGCCGTTCTCCACAATTTGCATGTCCAGGTAAGGCGCGGTGCTGGCGGGGCCCGTGCTACCGTCCGGCAGCACTTCTACGTAGTCAAAGCGGCGGCTCACAGGGCTGCCATTGCCATCGACGAGCTCTTCAAGCAGTTGAACTACGAGTCGCGGACTGGAAGGGGCATTGGATGCGTCGATCAAAGTGGCGCCGCAGACCAAGGCATTGCCGAACCTTTCCAAAACGGCTTCCACAAGAGCGTCCATGAGGGGGTGACCAGGGGCGACCAGTTCAGCGGTTGGTCGCTCTGTGACCTCGATTGCGTCGGGCTCAAAGGTGATCCGCGAGTAGCGCGGCGCGACGGGTCGTGTGCTCGTGCGCAAGAATGCTGGGACGTGGGTGATCTCGTACCGATCCCGTTCACGTGCGGAGACACGCCCCCCGAATGCGCGCAAGGCTTCGAGGACGAAGACCTGAACGAAGTGTGGCTGAAGGCGGCGGGCGCGAGCTTCGTCCATCTGCTTGCGAAGGTTCGCTAGCTCCTCGAGGCTGATCTCGGGAGTTGCCAGAGCTCGCTCGCGCATGAGGTCTTCCAGACCATCTGCCACCGACGAATCGATGACAAGGTCAAGCCGAGCGCGTACTTCCGGACGCTCCCCGTAACGAATCGCCTGGACGAGCAGCTCCCGCAGTGGCGTATCGGCGAAGGCGTTCTCACCAAGGACGTCGAAGACTTTGCCACCGTAAGCTCGGCGCTGCTCTTCGATCTTGTCCAGAAGACGCCGGAACACTTGGCCTTCGCGCGTCTGGGCAGCCACAAGATTCCACAAACGGCAGACTTCCCTCTGCCCAATGCGGTGGATGCGTCCGAAACGTTGTTCGATCCGGTTTGGATTCCACGGCAGGTCGTAGTTCACCATAAGGTGTGCTGCCTGTAGGTTCAGTCCCTCTCCGGCAGCATCCGTAGCAACAAGAATGTGGCATCGTGGATCGTTGGAGAACCGCGCGCGGATGTTCCTGCGTTCTGCATGAGGGGTCGCCCCCTCGATGACGACAACAGCGTCATCGTCGCCGAGCAGCGTGCGTACGCGGTCACGCAGGTAGACGAGCGTATCCCGGTGTTCAGTGAAAACGATCAGTTTGTGGGGAATTCCAATGCTGCTCCTGAACCCGTCGTCGCGGGCTTCAAGCACGAGTGTACGCAGCTCAGTCCACTTGCGATCCTCTCCCGACGTGCGGACCTCCTCGGCAATCTCTTCGAGCCTGGCGAGCGAATTGAGCTCCGCATCGAGCTCTGAGGCCGTGCGTGCCGCAGTCGCGGCGTCGAGGACTTCTTCTTCGATGTGCTCCAGTTCTTCAGGCGAGAAGTCTTCGTCGGGAACAAACTCGTCATCCGCGAGAGCCCTCTCGACCGAGAACTCAGGGAAGAAGGGAACGTTCAGAATTCGATCACGATGTGAGCGCAGCCGCGCTGACCTGCGGCGGATGCTTTGGTAGATCGCCTCAGGGCTGGAGGCAAGGCGACGCTGGAGGACGGTCAGAGCGAAGCCAACGGTGCGGCGGCGGCCGGTGCCTTCATCCAGTCCGTCGGCACGGTTCATCTCCGTGCGGACGTACTCGGAGACCTCATCGTACAGTTTGAGTTCAAGGGGGGAGAGCGTGTATTCGACCGTCTCGGCGAATCGTTCGGGAAACAAGGGCTTCCCTTCGAAGGTGAGCAGGTCCTCCTTGATCATGCGGCGCATCAAACCAGAGGTGTCTGTTGAATGCACGCCCGGACGGTACTGGCCGGCAAATCGGTCAGGGTCCAGGAGGGCTAGGAATGCCTGGAAGTTTGCCTCGTTGCCCGCGTGCGGAGTCGCTGTCATGAGCAAGAGGTGCCGCGTCACCTTCCCGAGAGCCTCTCCTAGTTCGTAACGACGGGTGCGCGTCAGCTCGTTTCCGTACCAGCGGGCAGCCATACGGTGAGCTTCATCAACGATCACCAGGTCCCATTCGGACCTTCCCAAGGCTTCGAGCCACTCCTCGTCGCGGGCAAGCTGGTCCATGCGTGCGATCAGTAAGGGGTTTTTACGGAATGGATCGCCTTCAAGGTCCGCCGCAGCCAGCGAACGGGTCAGGATAGTTAGCTCGAGTCCAAACTTCTCTGCGAGCTCGGTTTGCCACTGATCCACGAGGCCGCCGGGCGCGACGATTAGGCACCGCTGTACATCTCCGCGTAGCAAGAGTTCTTTGAGGTACAGGCCGGCCATAATCGTCTTGCCGGCACCGGGGTCATCCGCGAGTAGGAAACGCAGCGGCCCCGGCTGGTCGAGAAGTGTGCCGTACACGGCTCGGATTTGGTGGGGTAAAGGGTCGACCGCGCTCGTCTCTACCGCGAGCATCGGGTCCGACAGCCCAACGTACTTCATCCGCAGGGCTTCAGCAGCCAGTCGGAACTCAGCACCGTCGGCGTCGAACGTCCACCTGTGGGGAGTGGCTTGGGCCTGAAGTCGGGCGAGGTCCTCCGCAAAAAGGATCTGCTCATCGAGCGCGCCATCTTCATGCCGGACGGTGACTTGAACCGCGTCGGCGCCGATCCGAGCCGCCGAGACAACAGTAGCGGGCCTAGATCCCAAACCAGTGACACGGATGCCTGGTTGCACTTCGTCGGCTAGCATGGCTCCTCCTCCAGCGCCGTGTAAGGTGAATCGGCGTCACGAATAATCTATTCGACAACTCGGACATCGCCTCGCAACAAAGACTGCAGAACATCCGAGGGGCCGAGTTCGCGGCGCTCCCTGATGAAGGGAAGAGCGTAGAGGGAAGCCCCTCCGAACCATGCCGAGTCGACAGAGACCTAGACGCAGCTATCGACAGAGAAGTCAGTTCGGCACCAGCGACGATTCCCCAGCCTCTCTGCGCGACGAACATCATCGTGCAGGCGAACCATTTGGGTCCCGTCCGACACTAGGCCTCTGACGGAGTGCGCATCTGGAGGGCCGCTGCCAAGGCGAGGGGGAAAGCCAGCCCGGGATAAGCACGATAAGTGTGTCGCTGCCATCGCGAGGGATGACGGGGGGCTCCGCCGACCCACCAAACCGCCAGCCCTCGATTAGTTATCTGGTCCTCCAGCCACTTCACCTGAGCGAGATGATGCTCCGCGGCAGTGCCTGTGGGTTTGCTGACCCCATACGCCAACAGCACCGCTGAGGCTTCGTCGAGGGCCCGATTAAGGGAGGGCCGAGCTTCCAGCCAACCTTCAGACGAAACTCCGGCTACGGCAATCCCACCCGTCCGATGCGTTGGGAGGCTGAATAGATTGGCCATCTGACAATATTCAAACTGCAGAAGGCCCCTGGCCTGTTCGGCGCGTGCCAGAGTGCGGTGCCCATCAGTTGTAGGTGGGTTGCTACCAATCAGCAAAAGGGTTCCTCGGCGTCTGGGTGCTTCGGTATCTCTTGATTGCATGGAACAAGGCTACGCGGGACACAAAAGAAACCCCGCCAGTCGCAATGACCGGCGGGGTTTTCTATTGAGCAGGAATCCGGGAAGTCCATCTGCCTCGGCTCTCGGCTAGTGCTTGCCGGCGGCCAGTAGGTCGGCGGCCAAAGAGTCAAACATGCGACCCGTGCGGCCGTCGTTGGTGACACCCTTGCTCGGAAGCGACACGTAGGCAGGCGGCATGCCTCCAAATGTCGCAGTGAAGGACACGTATTCCTTGCTCGCGGAGGTGTCCTCTGCATAGCCGAAGTATTCAACATGATGCACTGCCAGACCTTGTATTGCGGTGCGTGGGACCATGTGAACCACTCCATCAGGCAGCCTCTGAAATCCCCGCTCCCGCGCTGCGCTCAAAGCACCCACAATCACCATTTCAGCCGTGAGGACAAGGGCGGAATAGCTAATAGTCGCCTCGGTTTCATCAACCGTTGCAACGCAGTGCTCAACCGTGGCGTCGCCAATGCAACGCGCCAGCCACCGCTCCAGGTAGACGGCCTGGCCCTCGGCATGGTTGAAAGCCGATCTAGGCCAATAGTGGTTAGCTGCGGTCAGGTGTTCGTTGATTGCATCGACTATCTTCTTCGTCATTGGTTTCCTTACCCCAAGTCAGGCGCCGGGCAGATCGCTATAGCGCTACGGCGTCACCGTACATTGCAGCTCCGACAGAAGCGGTTGATGCTGGCCTAAGCGGGGATGAACCCGGGCGGGCGGTCGCCCCATTGGATGCTGCGCAGGTTTTCGGGGCAGCGGTGGTATTCCCGGATGTCCCATTCGGAGTCGTTTACGCGCTCCACGTTGCCGGCGGGTATCCACGCCCAATGCGGGTGCCTGCCGTCGTCCGCCCATGAAAAAATGTGCGAGGGGTTCCAGCGCTCCGCCACCGCGTAAACAGTCACCGTGGCGCCGTCAGCTAGGGGAACAGTTGCAAGCGCCCTGGGTTAAGCACCATAAGTCCATGACTTAGCGTCTTCCGGCGCGTGCCCTGTATCCGGTTTCAGATACTCGTACGTTTGGCCGCCGTGCGTGAAAGATGCCATGGCCCGAATATACCGGCGTCCAACTCTCGCGCCCTCCAGCATCCTTTGCACGGCGCCCACATCTATCTTCACCACGTCTCCGAGGTTACGGGCAGGGCGCGACAATGAGCTGAGGTGGATGCGCGAGAGTGTTGGCTGGGCATACTAACCTAGGACTCAGCCAAGCAACGCACGGACAAAGGATTGAACGAATGAACGCACAACAGCCCGGCCCGCCTACGGAGGACTACGATCACAGCATCCCTCTGAAGGCTGTGAAGGTTTATCCACCCGCGACCGAGGCCGCCTCCCCGCGAACGACGACGTACACGGTTCGCATTGAGTTGAGCAGGAACGGGTCGGTATTCGAGAAAAAAGCCGTCGAGAAGTTCTTCCCCCAGGGGCGCATATACGGGAACACGCTGGAACTCCTTGACACAACTGTCGAAACAATCGCAGAGGGCGCCTCTCTCGTCTCAAGCCAGCTAACAGCCTTGGAAAAAGAGGCCAGGAAAGCAGCGGACGCTGAAAATGAACTTCAGCGTCAGCGCGACGCGGAAGCGGCAGCCGAAGCCGCCCGCTATGAAAACCTCACACGTATGGCTGCGGAGGTCCGTTTCGACTGACATGGCGACGCCGGAACCCCCGCCAGCATGGTTATCTGACCGAGCCCATGACGCCATGACCTGAGTTCTACGCATATGAGTATTGTTCATCCGCAAAAGGTCCTGAAAATGAATCCCGTATACGGTTTTTGACTCGCAATGGTATCGCGCTCCTTGCCCTAGGTTTCGCGATTGGTGTTGTGCCGCCCTACTTTGGCGGCCGATTTGTTCCTGAGTTCGGAACCGCTTTGTTCAGGGGGTTTCTGCGGCGGTCTGCTCTCAGTCCCTGATAACTCCGACAATTTTCTCGCTCCTGTGTGCGGTGCCATGCATAGCAACGCTTATTTGAGCCGCTGCATTGAAGCAGCACAACAAATAGGCAACGGGCGGGGTCTAGCGGTTGTGTTTTCCGAAGTCGTCCGGCCGAAAGCTGCCGTCCAGGACAGCCGCCCAAATTGCCGGACCTTCGCCCCCGCCCGACGTGGTGCCAGCTATCCGCGCGCGGTAACAAACACCGCCTTTGAACCATGCCCGGACCTTGCCTCGCGGCGAATCGAAAGACTGCTGCACGATCAGGTAAGGGTCGGCCTCAAGAGGGACCACTACGGGCCCTGCAACGCGCCTCCTAGCCATGAGTCGCAACCGCGCTACGATGAGCCGCCCACCGGCTGTCATTCGCCTTCTGAGCCCTGATCTGAGCCACAGTCAACGGCTTCGAATCATCCTCTGCCGGCAAACCAAGAGCGCTAATCGTCTTTGCCAAGGAATCCCGATGCTTACGGATTTCGTCGTACACACGGGACACAACAGGCTGGCCCGTGCTGCCCTGAGTGATCAAGTCGCCCTCCAAAATGGCCGTTCTGAGGACTTCCAACTCATCCACGGTCCTGCAAGCCTCCAATAGCAACCGCAATTCAGGCGGGGTCCTGGCGACTCGATGGCGAGGGTGTATGCATGTTGAGCTGTACTCTTTTCCTTGCACTTTCAATCAAATAAAGGGGGAACTCAGTGGAGTTCAAATCATCGGCTTTCATCTTCGTGACGGGCTTCGTTTTGTTTGTTGTCGGCGGATTCATGAATGCCATGGCGATGTCCGTGTCGATTACGAGCGCAATGACACGAAGCATTTACTCCTCCAGTAGCAACGGCGGGGCAGTCGTACTAGGACTCTTGGGTAGCGTCTTCGCGTTGACCGGCCTTATCCAGATGTGCATGGGTGCACATCGTGCACTTTCGAAGATTGATGCGTTGCCCGTTCCGGCTGTTGTCGAGACCGAGCGGGTCAGCGTTCCGGCGCAACCGGCAGCGGCGCCCACGTCGGATCCGGCCGAGGCCTGAGCATGAGCATCCCACCACGCCCGGACGGGCGAGGTGGGATATTTCTTTCTCCGAAGGGGCCGCACCGCAACATCCAGGCAAAAGTCGGGCCGAGTAAGACACGCCTGAGGGTGGCGCTGCGCGTTGTGGTTATGGTTGTCGGGTGACTGATGATATTGCGCCGAAGCGCCCGAGGTTCTTGACGATTGACCAGGTAGCTGAGGAGTTGGCTGTGGGTGCGCCGACTGTTCGCCAGTTGCTGAAGACGGGTGAGTTACGTGCGTTGCAGATCGGGGGCCGCGGGATGTGGCGTGTAGCTGCAAAGGACCTTGAGGACTACGTCGAGCGTGCGTACCGGGTAACCGCTGAAAAGATCACTGCGGGAGAGCTGCTAGCTGACGAGGAAGTCGGCTCTTAGTCATAGCGATGGGGTTGTTCTGACAGGATGAACCACATGAACAATGCAGAAGAACGTGAAGCAGAGCGAACCCAAAACGAAAACATCCTGCGCGAGTTTGATTCTGAGGCGCTTCTACGCGCCGAAGGGACAATCAGTGGCGAGGAACTGGCGAACAAAGTGACCGCTAAGAACGCCGCGACAGCTCGTCTCGCCGAAATGGCAAAGGAAGATGCCGCAAACAAAACAAAGCCCAAGGATGTGCACACGGAATTGCTGGTTTCTCAGGACGGCGAACTCAACTTCTAGCGCGGTAGCTTGAGTGCATGACTATTAACCTTGGCGATCATCTATTCCGTGAGGTCCAGCGTTCTCCCCTCGAATTCCAGTATCGCGGTCGCGACCTTCGCCTTACACCTGATGGTCCTGACCGCATTCAGATCCTTGACGACGATGCGCCTCTGGCGTTCTTGACTCGGTATTCAGAGTCCGAGTCGGGAATACTGCGCCTCGGTAGCCCCAGAAATATCTTGGCGCCCTTGTACAGGACCTTGGATGAGGCCTTGAACTCCTTGCGTTTGGACTAGCTCCGACCTGTTGTGCCCGTAGCCGTATTTATGTAGCTGCGGGCACAACGTTTGACCGTGGGCCAGACGCAATCATGCAGGAGCCGCCTGCTTTTCTGGTGTCCTAGCCTGCTGCCGTCGTAGGTGTCATCTGTTCCGCTGTCCAGCGGATGTGTCCGTTGCCGGATGCTCCAGCCGTGACGGTTTGGACGTACAGGTCGAACCCGGTCGTAGTGACGTTGGCGGCGACTGCGATTAGCCGGGTCTGGTCGGTAGCTAAGATGACTACCGGTGCAAGGGTGAACCTGCCCGCGGGGAACGCCTGAGCATGCGGACCAGTCAAAGCGGACGCGCCAACAGCACCAATGTTGGTCGTGCCAGCAGCATTCGCGTACGAGCGCGAGTACCGGTGCCAGATCCTGCCGTCCCAAATCTCCAAGGGCAGGCCAGTCACATCGAGGCGGCAGACGACCATGCCCGGGAACTTTCCGGTCAGTGCGTCCCGCTGGGTCGAGCCAGCGGCAGGTATAACGCGTTGGCTTTCAGGAACGCGGGGGCGAGGTCGCCGGTCAGGTCGTACGGGCCCGAGTTCGTGGCACCGGAATGCCGTTCTGCAAAGTCTGGGGCACGGCCAGTTGTCCTTCTTATTGGTTGGTCCGGTCGGTTTCGATAGCCAGGGTGGCTCTTTCAGGTTGATTTGGGTACAAAAAAGGCCCGCCATGAGCGGGCTGTGGATGATGCTAAATGTGTGGCGTTCTTTTCGAATGACTAATGAAAATGACGGTCTCCTCGATCGCCGCGTACTTGCCGCGGAGAAGTATGGCGAGACGATGCGTAACTGGGACAAGGTTCACAGCGCATGGATGAGAAACGAGGCGTCTATTGAGGAGGACATCGTCGCTTGGCAGGAGCGCAAAGCGGCTTTTGACGAATTGAGGCGTATCGAAGAAGAGCTCGAAAGCGAGAAGCCCGTAGAGCCGAACGCTTGAACGCCGGGGAGTCTTCCTAATTCCGCGTTTGGGCGTTACAGTCGAGCCTGTAGTGCCCCAAAAGCTGAGGATCGATACTCGGCCTAGGGGCACTCAAGGCTTAAGCAGGTTGCCTCACTTGTCCGAGTCGGCGAGGGTCTGGATCTGGGAGTGGAGGTTGTACATCCCGAGTTCGGACGGCTTTTCGAGGTGGAAGGCTAGGGAGTTTTCGAATGCCTTACCAAGGTTGTTTTCGTTCTCCAGGCTGTGTTGGTTGAGGTACCAGAGTTCTTCAACCATTGCGCCATAGTACGGGTGCGCTTCGATGTAGGAGTTGGCGACGTTGGCCCAGTCGGCTTCGAGTGCACGGCTCACGACTGCGGCGGCAAGGATGTTGTCCCCTGAGAGCTGGCCGCTGTCGAACAGTTGCACTGCTTTCGCTTCGTCATTCGTTCCGAGGTTCGCAATCCTGTCCTGGGCGTCACGGTAGGAGATGACGTCTTGCGGGCCGGGGTTGTCAGACATGCCGAACACGGTTTTTCGGATGTGGTTGATCCTGTTGGTGCGTGTAGCGGCTTCCTGTTTCTCAACCCTGCTTACTTCATGCTTGCTGCGGAGGTAAAGAGCCGTGATTTGAGCGCGTTTGCCGGGACGCGCTGGAGGCCCAGTGCGGTTCCCGTGTGGAATCCTGGCGGCGCAACACCGCCGGCTCGGTCGCACGCCTGAAGCCGACGCAGCGCCAGGAATTTGAAACCATCTTCGCCCCCATCGGTTCCGCATCGACCAGCAACCTAGGTATGCCCGAGATGATCTCCAAGAAAACGGAGACCCTCAACAAGGAAACGGCCTGGTCGAAGAGCTCCCGTTGTATGCGGGGCACCGCTACGCGCTGCCCGACACCAAGCTGTACCCGGACACCTTCACCGGATGGGACGAGAGCGTGCTCGAAGCCGAGCAGTCTTCGGGCACATTGTTGGGCTGGTACCGGAACCCAGTGGGCGGCAGCCACGCGCTGTCGGTGCACTATCTGGACTCCGAAGTGTCCAAGAACCTCTACCCGGACTTCCTGTTCTTCCACGATGACGGTGATGACGGGGTAGCCATTGACATGGTGGACCCCCACAACCACTCCTTGGCGGACACAGCACCAAAGTGGGCCGCCTTGGCCCGGTACGTCCGAGAGCACGACGGGGATTTCCGCCGAGCTGCGATTGTCATCAGGGACGCTGCAGGAGTGCTGTCGGTCGTCCAGCTATCCGGCCAAACTGACGACAGCTTGGAAAAAAGGCTGGCCGCGGCAACGTCCAAGGAAGCCATTGAGCAGCTATTCCGCGAGATGGGCGGAAGCGTGCCGGAGTGGAGCATTGTTTATCTGCGGGGCGGTCGCCCGCGAGTCCGTCCCGTCTTCCAGCCTGGAATTGCATCGTCCAGGAGCTTGATCTTCACGGATTCGAGCTCGCCAAGGCGGCGCTTCTGTCGCTGGGCATGCAACCACACGCCCAAGGTGTGTTCCCGCTCAGAATCGCATTTCTTGTGGCGGGGCCAATCGTTGCCTTCGGCTCGGAACTGCACGAGCTGGGCGAGTAGTTTGTGCCACCTGGCTTCCTCGGCCGCCGCCCTGGGGTCCCTGTCCCATCCGGGGACCCGTGCAAGGCCTTCGCCGTAGGTGGCGTGTAGGGTGCCTTGGTCTACCTCGCGCCGTCGGTCGGAGAACCACCTGGCCATTGACCGTTCGGACTTGTCCATTGAGCGGTCACGGGGGAAACGGTCCTCGGACGCAACCCACATGATGATCTCTTCCATGCGGGCGAGAGCCGCAGGGGAGGGGGCAGATCCGGCAGTGGCGGCGGCCAGATGGGCGGCTTCTAGCTGCGGATCCCGGCGTCGCGCGACAACGAGGTGGTAACCGACAGCGGAGGGTTCGGCACGCACCAGCTCAGCGATGCGTTTCCGGCTCAGCCCGAGCCGGTACATCAACACCCACTCTGCGTCAGGGGCGCGCCGCAATCGCTTGTCCATGATGGGAGATATCCTGCCACAGTGCCGGCTCGAAACGATGCGCCGAAAGATGTACGACCGAAAATCGCCGGACAGCGCCTGGACGTGATGCATTTCGGGAGTCGCGAGAGCATCGGCGGGGGCTTACATAAAGAACATAGAAAATATAAAGCTGTATAAAGGAGGGTCCGTCGAGTGCCTTTTCGAATAGGCTCCCGGCCTGCGTCAGCCAGTTGGGCGAGACGATATTGCGTACCCATGAGCGCGCGACAGCCGTGGGTCCTGACAGCGCACCATCACGAAGGCGATTCGATTCGGGGGCGTTCCGGCGCCGTTGCGGCCTTCGGGATCACGACCCCCTCAGCTTCCGCAAGTATTCGTCCTTCGTGACTTCGCTGCGCAAGTACGCATTGATGTTCTCCACGGTCTGACGGGCGGGATGTAGACCATCCAGGGCCCAGCTGGCCATAACGTCCATGGTGAGTTCGCGTTTCTGCTCAGGGGTCAGGACGGTCAGCTTGTTCGGCGGCCGTGGGCATCAGCAGTCTTCGCTTCTTGGTGACACGGGACTGCCCCGGAATTCGTTGACTCTCGGGGTTTGGTGTCGCTAGGCGGCTTTGAGGCCGCTATTGATTGTCTCAAACTCGACCGGTGTTAGCCGTCCGAGGCGCCGCTGGCGGCGTTTCCGGTGGTACGTTTTCTCGATCCACGTCACGATGGCCAGGCGCAGGTCCGCCCTTGTGGACCATCGCTGGCTGTCCAGCACGTTCTTCTGCAGGAGCGAGAAGAAGGATTCCATGGCGGCGTTATCGGCGCACGCGCCGACCCGTCCCATCGATCCTGTGAGCCGGTTGCCCTTCAACGTCCGCACGAAGGCGTTTGAGCGGAATTGGGAGCCGCGGTCACTATGGATCACGGTTCCCTCCGGCTCCCGGAGCGCTATTGCGTTGTGCAGGGCCGAGACTGCCAGGGACGCCTTCATCCGGGAATCGATGGAGTAACCCACGATCCGGTTGGAGTAGACGTCTTTGATGGCGCACAGGTAGAGCTTGCCCTCGTCGGTCCGGTGCTCGGTGATGTCCGTGAGCCACAGCCGATCCGGTGCCGTTGCTGTGAAGTCCCGCCGGACGTGGTCATCGTGCACGGGCGGGCCGGCCTTGCGGGTCAGGCCGCGCTTCTTGGCGAAGACAGACCAGATCCGCTGGCTGCTGCACAGCCGTGCGACCCGGTTCTCTCCGGCGCTGAAACCCTGGTCTTCGAGCTCGTCGGCGATAAACCGGTACCCGAACCCCGGATCGTCCCGGTGGACGTCCACCGCCGCGTTGATCAGGTGGGCATCTGACCAGTCGCGCTCGGAGACGGGACTTCTCTTCCATTCGTAGAAGGCCTGTTTGGAGAAACCCAGCACCCGGCAGGCCACCGCGACGGGAATTCCGTCCGCGGCAAGGTCAAGGACCAGCGGAAACTTCATTTTGGGGGCAGCTCCCGGGCGAAGAAGGCCGCTGCCCGGCGCAGAATCTCGTTCTCCTGCTCCAGCAGCCGGATCCGCTTCCTGGCATCCCTGAGTTCTGCCGCTTCCTTCTCCGTCACTCCGGGGCGGACGCCGTCCTCGACGTCGGCTTTCTTGAGCCAGTTGTGCAGGGTCGCTTCGGAAATCCCGAAGTCTTTAGCGATCTGTGAGATCGGGGCTTCGTGCTTGCGTGCCACGGCGACCACGTCACGGCGGAACTCAGCGGGGAAAGGCTTGGGCATGTGAACATCCTTGCTGCAAGGACTGAATCCTCACAAGTCAGGAGTCAACAAAACCGGGGGCAGTCCCCATCACCTATCGGCGACCCCTGACCACCGGCTCCCGTCTAGACGGATTTTCAGGAGCGGGTGCATCGTTCGCCTGGGCCACGCTAAGCCCTTGGCTGTTCTGGACCTCTCGGAGATGATGAATGCAACGGACTGAGAGGGGCAAGGAAGTGTCCGCTCACAATGAATAAGGTAAAGCGTCCAAGGAAGAATCCATCCTCCGGATTCGGCGGGGAATACGGGCGGCCCAGCTTCGGATTACCATGGACGAGGTTCAGAGGCGTCAGACGTCGGAGGCGGTAGTACGACTGGCGAAGCTGACACCGCCGCGGTTGCCGTCACCCTTCGTTACGCTGAGAACGCCGGACGGAAAGCTCCGGGCAGATCCCGGCGTGCCGGAGGAAACTGGCTATCCACGTGCGCCGCAACATTCTGGCCGCGCAGCTCCGAGTGGCCCTGGACAAGGAACGGGGCCGCGTGACCCCCGAAGCCGTCACGAGGCTCGCCCAGATGGAGCTTCCAGAACTGGAATAAGCCGTCGGCGTCGCCTCGGAGTAATTGGGCCACCAGCTGATAAGCCGTCGATGCGGGGAACGATGCGCACTAACTGCAATAGGATGGGCTTGATCGGCTGTTTCGGAGGGCCTGACCTCCGACCCCGCCGCCTATTGATGCGTAAACGACGTGTCTCGTGCCCGGAGCGGGCACAGGGTGAGCGACTGTGCTCGAAGGGATCCGCAAATCGGTTCCATCGGCAACCGATTTGAGGGGCGAAACATTGGCACCGCCCGGAGACGCGAAGGGGGACGAGCGGCGATGGAGCCGATGAGCGACGAGATTGACCCGCTTTGGTGGGAGGGTGTGCTGACCGCGGCACCGCTGGATGGCCCGTATGAACTGCCAGAGTTGTTGTCGGCGCATCTCGACCGGGCGGCTGCGGATCCGGCGGTCATCGGGCTTCAGGAGCTGGTCCTGCAGGCGCTGGCGACGGTCTCGTCGGCGATGTTGAATACCGATGATTGGTTGGAGCCGTTTACACCCGCGATGCAGTTCGGTGGTAAGCGAACGTTAGTGCCGGCGGACTTAGATGAGGACCAGGTGGCGTTGCTGGCCCGTATCGCTCCGCTGATAAAGCGTGACGATTTGCGGGCTCGGGTTGCTGACGTCGCATGGTTCTACGGGGACCGGTCTAATGTCGCGATGCTGGACCGAGCCATCGACGCGTACCGGGCGGCGCCGCTAACAGGCGATGCGTGGTTCAGGGTGGGCAAGGACGCGTGGGTTCGGGCGTTCGAGCTTGCAATGCGGCGCGGACCGGACGGCCGCGCCCGAATACAGGAAATGTCGGACGCGCTCAAGGCTCAGATCTTGGCCGGCGAGGTGTCGGACAACTTCAGGACCGTGGGGTTCGCGGAGACGTTACGTCGGCATTGCCGGGTCGACGCGGCCGGGCGCGTTGAGGTGCGCGAGGCGCTATTCGGGCTTGCGGCACAGGCCTCATCGATAAACCCTCGCCTGTCACGTCATCTGGAGCGTGAGGCGCTCGCGTGGCTGGGTGGTTCGGATGTGGCGGCGGCGAACGCTGCGACTGAGCGCGTAGCGCGGACCTACATCGAAGAGGCGGATGCGCGCATCCAGGCGGACTCGAAGGAGGGTGTGCTCGTCGAAGGCCACTTCGTGGAGAAGGCGATTGCGGTCCTGCGAACCATCCCGCGCTCCTATCGCGTTGAGAACGGTCTCGTCGAGCTCCTTGACGAACTCCGCGGCCGGCTACGTGATAGCCGGGAGTCGTCGATGGAGCAGATGATGCGCATTGAGTCGGACCCAGTCGATCTGACAGATGCCGTGTCCTATGCGCGGTCGCAAGTCTCGGGTCACACGGACAAGTTCGACGCGCTCGCTGCTTTCGCGATGCTTGCACCGCCCATGGACGAATCCAGTACGCGAGAGAACGCCGCCAAGATGCTGGAAGGCACCATCAGCCACATCTTCGCGTCCTCGACGTTTTCCTCCGACTTCCGGAAGGTTGCCGCCAGTCCAGGGTCTTCGGGTCAGGACGACGAGAACGCGATTTGGGCCAATATGGTCCGCACGGTGTTCTTTCACTCCCAGATGGTCGGAAAGGGCGTCATCCAGCCTGCACAGGAGGTTTTGACGACCGAGCACCGGTTCAGTCGGCAATACATGGTGTCGCTGTGCATGGAGTCGCCTACGGTGCCGGAGGGGCACGAGACGTTGTGGGGCGACGGGCTGGCGCTCGGCTTGGGCGGCAACTACGGTGCTGCGGTCTCTGTTCTGATACCTCAATTGGAACAGGTCGTGCGGGTCATGTTGAAGCGGCACAACGTGGATACGCTGTTCGTCGATGAACTCGGCGTGGAGAGCGAGAAGAGTTTGAACGCGCTTCTTGACATGACCGATACTGAGAAAATCTTCGGTGCGGGGATGGTCATGGAGATGAAGGCGATGCTGGTCGTCCAAGGCGGCCCGAACCTGCGCAACAACGTTGCGCACGGCCTTCTTGACGACAACTCGGCGTGGAGCTACTCGGCGCTGTACATGTGGTGGTTCTGCCTGCGACTCGTGACGTGGCCGGTCACCAAGAGTATGAACAGCGCGCGGACGCAGGCTGCGAAGCCTGACGAAGACTCCGTGATGGCGGCCCGCGGAGCGGACACCGATCCGACAACAGAGACCGCAGAAGATGCCGCGCCGGGGACCTCGACGGAAGGTTCGCGTTAAGACAAGCAAGTCGGTTGTCGGGGCTGCCGGGCCGGAGGATGCCAAGTGCGCTAGGCACACTGGGGTGTAAGCGGGGAAGTGGTCAACTCGTGTGCGACTGGGGTCAGTCAGACGAGCCCGGCCTGGCTGCAAGGGAAAAGACAGGTCCTCTTGATCCAACGCACGGTTGCGACCCAGATTTCCTCCGGGTAGTCCGCCGGCGCCTCACGTGGTTCTTCTGCGGCAGCGAGAAGAGGGACTCCATCGTCGCGCGGTATATCGAGCAACCGCGGCGTGACGGTTGAACGCGAGTACGAACCTGCGGCTCAGGGTTGTAGCCTGCGGTGGTTGTCCGGGAGGCAGCCCGGTTACGTCCCCGCCTTCAGTCTGGCGGTAGGCGAGTCAAAGCCCGTTAGTCTTCGACAAGGGGTTGTTTGGTGACGGAACGTGGTGAAGCTCCGCTTCAACTCCGGGACGTGCGCGGGGCAACTATGACCTATGTGTTCCTGGCCGCCCCGCCCTCGATGCGAAGCAGACTCACAACATAATGACCGTTATGTTGAGCGTCTTAACCCCTAGTGCCATCTTCTCTCAATCGACGGCGGACTTCCCCCCAGGCGGCGAGGTTGGCAAGGCCCCGATTCGGCGGAAAGATGAACTGGCGTCGGTGAGTCGGCATCCACGAGCCACAGTAGCAGGGGTCCTGCTGGCGCGGGTGCGTCTTCAGGCAGCAGAGTCATTGAGGCAGGAGCGTCTGGAAATGCCGAGAGAAAT
Source organism: Arthrobacter sp. NicSoilB8 (assembly GCF_019977355.1). Lineage (NCBI taxonomy): Bacteria > Bacillati > Actinomycetota > Actinomycetes > Micrococcales > Micrococcaceae > Arthrobacter > Arthrobacter sp. NicSoilB8. The sequence goes on from NZ_AP024655.1 coordinate 1,139,445, forward strand.
GAGGTGCGAGTATGTATCTCATGCTGATAAGGTGCGCCACCGCGGCCGATACAGCTTCCGTTGCGGATCTCATTGAGGGCTGGAGACCAGATGAGAGTTACAGGATGCGGACTGGCCGGCGAACTCAGCGGGACCCAGAATGGGTAGCGATTGCGAATGGGAAGACGCTGGGGTGGCTGGAGGGGCGCCACGAGCAACCGGAGATCTGGAAGCACTTGGCCGAGTACGCGAATAGTCCGGAGGGACGGCGTTGCTCGTACATCAAGGAAGTATTTGTCAGTTTGGAGGGCCGGTCACTGCGCGGCGTCGGAAGCGCGCTCCTAGCTGGATTCGAGGAGGAAGCCAGGACTTATGGGAATACTCTGATCGTGCTGAACCCCGACTCCTCTGCACCAGGACTCGAGGAGAAGTTGCGAATCTTTTATGCCAAGAACGGCTACTACCTTCCCGAGCCTGTAGATGGATTTCCCAAGTACCTGCTAGCAAAGAAGATATAGGTAGAAGGGTCTGGGGCGAGCCTGTATTGCGTCTGTTGCACTATCGCCATCAGACCTTGAGTGATTTTCGCTGTCGGCGTGCCAGTCGGAACCCACCTGAAAAGCTCCGGTCCGGACGAACTTGCCAGGCTGGTGAGCCGGGGTCGTCAGGTCTCCTTTCCTGGCGGGAGACCTTTTGAGCTGAACGTGACTGCAGGAAGGGTTCGCACTCGCGGACCCGGTCGTGGTGGAGGATCGCGTCGAGCTCAACGGACAAGGCCGTCGCTGGGCCGCTCAACGGGCCGCGGCTTAGTTGCGGATTCAGCAATCAAGGTTCGGAAGACAGATCGCGTAGCAGGGTCTTGGATCACACGATTCCTGCAATCCCATCTGAGCCGCTAATGTGTGTGATTGCTTCAGTTGCATGGCAATGAGATGTGGACGAGGGCTCGCTCGCCGTCCGTGATGGTTTGCGGCATTACAGCCCGAGCGGCAGGCAAGCCATCAGTCGGCAGCGTCGTCTTCCCGCGGTAAAAGCTCCGGAGAACAAACTCGATGAAGTGGTAGGGCGTGATGGCCGCTGAGGCTGCGATCCGGCAGTTGGGATATTGGCCGAGTGTTAAGTGGCTGACGGGGTGCAAGACTTCCTTCACGACGTCTTCTGAGTCGTCGTAGTCGAATCGCAATGGAACAGTCACCGCGCGTTTGTCGATCACATCTCCGTACGGCTCATCGTGAAGATACAGCTCTGGGTCTTCCTGGAACGTGACGAGCGTCGGTGAGGGGAGAAAACGCAACTCGCTCTTCGCGAGAGTGTCTGCATCCCTAAATAGGAACCTAAACTGCACGAATGCCCCGTCGAGAAACTTTAGGTCGTAGGCGCGAGACTCCGCTAGTCGAGCATAGAGCTCGGAATACGGAATCTTCTCCTGCATTCGAGGCGCATCCGCCCAGTAGTTAGCCTCCAAGGCAACGTAGCCGTTCATGCCCGGGCGGCGCGCAACCAAGTTCTGGTCGTCCACAAGTCCCTTACCCACCAAAAAGACCGTCACGTCCTCTATTTCCTTCTTGAGGAGTTCGACAGCAGGTTTCCGCTTACTCATGACGTAGAAGTGCCTCAAGCCGCGCCAACGTTGCTGGATCGAGATCCTGCGGATAGAACGAGCCGGACTCCAGGTCTTCTACGAGCCTTTCCAGCGAAGATCCGTGCCCGCGAAGCCGCTTCTCCACCTCGGGTGGCACCTCCCTGTGCAGAATCTGCATCGTCTTACGCTCGTCCTCGGTCGGGTACACAAAGTCCAAAGTGAAGCCCGAAGCTTCGATTTTCTTGTATTCATCTAGAAGGTCCTGCATCTCGGGTCCAACGCCGGTGACTCGTACCCAACCTTTGCTTCGGGTGATGGCGGTGAAAAGGCGGTTACGCGTACGTGCCTGGTTCTGCTTCGTGGAAAAGTTTTCGTGCGCATTCGCGACGTAGATCATTGCAGCTTCGTTGCCTTTAGCGCGATAGATCCCGGTGAAAGTTACGCTTCGTTCGTCTTGTCTGAAGAAGATGTCTGCGCCAACATCTACGCCGGCGAGGTGGCTCTGAATGCTCCGTTCCATTAGCGCGCGACGCACGGGACCAAGGTTATTTCGAGTCGTGAGAGGGTTTGGATTGATTACGATAATGTCGTTGGCAACTAGTTCATCTTGATTGAGATTTTGTTCAATCTCATTTGCAATCCATTCATTCTGTTCATTGACAGTGTCGAAAACTCTGAAAGTCAGAAGGTCCCCGGGAGACGAGTGCTCTTCTAAGAAGCGGGGGCTAGATTCGGCGTCACGCTCAAGTCTGACGTGTTGACCGTCCCCGAGTGTGCCCTCTCTCACCCGGTAACCAACATCTGTCCAAAGATCCTTCTGCTCAAAGATCTGGACGATGCCCGTGGTCGCAGGAGGAGAGGGATCCTTGTAGATGCCGAAACCCAGGGCATGTGCGGTTACCAAAACAGGCCTGGAGTTGCGGTAGCACTTCTCCAGAATGATGTCGCGTCGCCCGCCTTCCGCGCCCCCGAAGTCCACGCGCGGGCGCCCTGCGCTTGTGCTGCCAAATATTTCCTCCGCCGGGGGAAGGCCTGCGCCGTTAAGGGTTTGCAATTCGTCGTAGGCATAGACCAGTCGCTTCTTCTCACCCAGCATCTCGTAACACATCCGCAGGAAGGCAGGCGGGAGATCTTGGGCTTCATCAACGAGGATCGCGTCGTATAGCGGCTTGGAACTTTCGGCTTCGCCTAGGGCCAGTTCGCAGACTCCTCCTAATGCGTCCTGTGCTCCATACATGCCCTTACCCGAACCGAAATCGTAGTATGTGGCTCCGTTCTCGACGCAAAACCGGTGATACAGCCCTTCACGATTGCCGCCGCCGGAAGCTCCCCACGCTTGGATTATGTCCACCATGGACCAGTCCGGTTCGTCGCCTGTCTGGTCTATTGTGAAATTGTTTATGAATCGCCGGAACTGGTCCCGTAGAGACCTCGTGTTGAAGGTCACCGCGATCCGCCAATCGGGGTGCTGGGCGTGCAGGTATGCCGCTTTGAGGGCCAAAACGACCGTCTTGCCGGAACCCGCCAGTCCTCTGATCCGTTGCACGTCCTCTGCCGTCTCGATGACCGCATGACTCTGCTGGGCGTCCAGAGTGGCAATTGAGTCTTCCAAGCGCTTTAGTATGGCTCCGCGGGAGTCCTCGCGACGGACAGGCCGGACAGCGCCGGAGCGACGAATGCTAGACATGCTCTGGAGTGCCGAAAGGGCGCGCTCATGAATCTCCGGTTCAAAGTCCGCGCTGACCATGCGGGAAAGGGCCTCGTGGATGGTTGCGGCGTTGGCGACTGGGTACTCAAGATCCTCAGGCACTCTGGACATCCCTGGCGCGAACGTCAGGGTGTGGACCTGCACCTTTAGCCGGCGTCGATCTACAAGTGACGGATGAGATTTGAGTCGGACTTCGAGACGGGTGTAGACGTCATCCTGACGAGTCTGGTAGTCGCCAAGGTCGGCACCTTCGACTATGTCGAACGCTACGACTCCAGTGCGCGGGGACACGTAAACGGCATCAAGAGGACCCCTGTCCTCAGACACCGTCGTAACTGGGTAGCCGATGGTTAGATGGCCGCCTGCGGGAGCAGTTTCGGATTCGAAAAACCGTGCCAACGCTTCGCTCGCTGCGGGCTTTCCATTCGTACCGCGGCTGACCACATTGGGGAGTGACTCCTGAGACATAGTCTGAGATTACAGTGGATATCGATGTTCCGGCCGGAACCGGTTTCGGCCGGAGCAAGGTTGCCTGATATCTCCGCGTACCCCGGGGGCCGAGGATACTCGCGTGGCATGAGTGGCGGCGAAGGCATACCAGCGGGAGCCGGTCTTGCAGGAGGACCCCGCCACGTCATAGATGATCTTTCCTTGCGGAATCCGGACGGGGTGGGTTGAAGTTGCGTACCGGTCACTACGGGCGTATTCCGAGGGCCGGCCCGCCAGATCCCGGCGACGATGGGGAAGCAGGCGGCCGCGTCACCAAGCCACCGTGAAAATTCTGTTACCGCTGGACTCTTCCAGATAAGCAAAAGGCCCTGCTTCCCTTTGTTTACAATGGAAGAAGGGCCTTTCTCATCCGCGGTGACGGTGGGATTTGAACCCACGTTCGGGTCCACTTCCCCAAAAGTACGGGACAATGGAAGTCCCGAGCCATGAAAGCGGGCCACCTTGATGAGTCTCCAGCAGGATGCCGACGGCTTGAGCCGGCTTCATCCGGCTGAGTCCATGTGTCTGATCAGTGCCGGCGGCGCCGGCCATCTCGATCCGCTGCTGTATCCGTGGGACCCGCCCGTGGCCTCCGGTGTCATGGACGGTAATGGGTTCCGGCCCCTTGGGCTTTCAGCGGGACTGGATGAGGCCCTCCTGCAAGCGGGTGCGGCACCGCTGGAGGCCCGTTCCCTGGTGGTCTCCATCGGTTCGAATTCAAGCGCCGACGTGATGCGGCGGAAATTCGCCAACTACCACCAGCCTGTCAGCGCGGTCCTGCCGCTGGTCCGGGGGCAGCTCCACAACGTCGCCGTTGGCCACTCCGCCCACGTGAGCAAGGCCGGCTACATCGCCGCCGCCCCGTATCCGCTGATGGAAGAGTGCACAGCGGTCTGGCTGTCGTGGCTGGACGAGGTCCAGCTGATGGCCCTCGACAAAACGGAGCCCAACTACCGGCGGATCCTGCTGGACGGCGACGCCTGCCCGCTCGAAGCGGACCACGGGGAACCTCCGGAGGAGTTTTCGCTGTTCACTTCGCGCTGGGGCGTGCTGACCGACGGCGACGGCGGGAAGCTTCCCTTCCTCGACCAGCCTGCGCTCTTCGGGCTCCTCGCCGGCAGCGGCACCGGGGACCTCCTGGCGGAGGGGAAGTCCGTGTTCGAGGGGCCGCCGGAGCTGGTTGTCGAGCAACTCGCAACTCCCGCGGTCCAGGCCTGGGCCAGGGAATGGTTCAGCTCGGCCGGCCTCGCCGCTCCAGTGGACTTCGACGGGCCTTGCGCCGGGTAGCCACGTCTGGAACGTCTCCTTCACCGGCCCGCGATGTTCCCCGCAATGTGCTGCGCAATGTACTCGGCATCGCGGCCCACGCCCGCCACGATGGACGAGCCGTGCCCGGTCAGCCACGGCAGCCCGACGGCGTACAGGCCCGGGTGTTCGGTGACGCCGCGGTGGTGCCGGGGGTAGTTCCATTCGTCCAGCACCGGGATTTCCAAGATGCTGAAATCCAGCCGGTAGCCCGTGGCCCAGAGGACCGACGTGACGTTGGCGGCCTCGAGGTTCAGCCGCGCCGGCTCCGAGGGAAGCCAGTCGTCCTTGCGCGGCGGCTCCGGCTCCGGTGCCGACATGCCGGTGGCGGCAATATAGCTGTCGAACATCGGCTTCATCCGCTGGTAGAACGCCGCCTCCACCAGGCCCAGGCGTTCCGGAAGGTCATCACTGAAGACGAGGTCGCCGTCGTCGGCTGCTTCCAAATGGCCGTGCAGCCGGACGCCGCGCCGGCCGAGGTCCCGCAAGTGGATGTCGTGGCCGCCGTCGGCGCCGGACACCAGCGGGTTGCAGGCGAACCTCGCCGCGGGGGAGGGCAGCTGCCCGACGGTGAGGCCGTTCAGTCCGTAGTCGGGGCCGAATTGTGCAAGCTGCATCATCCAGTAGAGGAGGTCCTGGCCGCGGTACCGGCGCGGTGCTTCCGGGCAGGTGGACACCGCCAGGTGGATTTCGCGGCCGACGGCGAGCAGTTCCTCGGCGATCTGGCCGCCGGACTGGCCGGTGCCAACGATGAGCACGGCCCCGTCGGGCAACTGGCCCGGGTTGCGGTAGCTGTCGGTGTGAAGTTGCAGGATGTGGCCAGGCAGTTGCGCCGACAGTGCGGGGATTTTCGGCTCCTGGTAGCCGCCGGTAGCGAGCACCACATTCCGGGCCCACCAGCCGCCCCGGGTGGTGGCCACGGTGAAGCCCCCGCCATCCGCGGGCGCGATACGCGTGACGTCCGCACCCGTCCGGACAGGAGCGCCGATGAGCTCCGCATAGTGCCGGAAATGGCTGATGAGGTCATCCCGCGGCATGAATGCTTCCGGGGCGGGGCCGTCATACGGCATGCCGGGCAGCGCGAGCGAGAAGTTCGGCGTGTTCAGGCAAAACGCGTCCCAGCGGTCCTGCCACGCCCCGCCCAGCGTGTCGCGCCGTTCCAGCAACTGATGTTCGACGCCGGCCCGGCTTAGCCAGTAGCTCGTGGCCAGGCCAGCCTGCCCGGCCCCGATGATAAGGGTGTTGACGCTTTGCGGAGCCGCACGTCGCGCGGCCGTCGGGGTCTCCATGGTTCTTCTCCCGTAGCCATATGTGCAGAGCTGGCTTTGTTGGCAGGATATGCCCGCATCGTCGCCGCGTACAGCAGCTTCCCGGGGAGGCTTCTTTACACCTCCAGCCGGAACACCCAGAGAAGCACATCCTCGCCGGGCACGTACCAATCGCCGGCCGGAACCCTCTGGAAGCCCAGGGATTCGTAGAGACCATGGGCCCGTTCCATGAACGTCGCACTCGTGATGCTGATTCCGCTGATATCCGGCAATGACTGCGCATGGTCGAGGATCCGGCGGACAACGGCGCGTCCCACCCCGTTGCCTTGAACAGCCGGATCAACAGCGAGCATCCGGAACTCCAGCTCATTGTCGCGGGCGATCTCGCTGTAGGGCTGCCCCGCGAAGGTCAGCGTCACCGCCGCGATCACCGCGCCCGAGGCTTCGGCCACCCACGCCTCGGCATGCTCCGCCCGGTGTTCCACGTTCTCCAGCACGCTCATGTACGGGTGCCCGCCGGAGAAATGACCGGGGCGGAGGTACGCGTCCCGGGTGATCCTCCGGACCGCTGGATAGTCGGCCGGCCCGGCAGGTCTGAATTTCAGGTTCACCGGCAAGCAACCCCGGTTTCTGCAACCCGGGCAATGTACGTCTCCAGCGGAGCCAGCGCCGGCTGGGACGAGGGGTCGCCCACCGCATCGGCCCCCACGGCATTGGCCACAGCCAGCGCCGTCGAGTAGTCCAGCCCAGCCCGCAGCGCCAGAACCAGAGCCGCGCAAAACGCGTCGCCCGCACCGATGGTGTTCGCGACCGTCACGGCCGAAGCGGGGGCCTCTGCCAACCGTCGCCCGCGCTCGAGCATCGCCGATCCGTCCTTTCCGTACGTCACCGCCACCAGCTTTGCGTCGGCCAGGGCCGGAATCAGCTGGTACTCGCTCTCGTTGACGATCACCAGGTCGCACCGCTCCAGCAGCTCGGCCGGCAGGTCCATGGCCGGTGCGGCGTTCAGGACGAAGATCCCGGCGGAGCGCCGAGCGGCTTCCTGCACCACGGGCAGGCCGACCTCGAGCTGGCACAGCACCGTCTCGTCCGGGCCGAAGGCCATACCCTCCAGTGAGAACCCTGAGTTGGCCCCCGGGCAGACCACGATCTGGTTTTCGCCGTCACGGTCCACCACGATCAGCGCCGTACCGGTCGCGCCGCCGTCGAGCACTGCCACATCGGCGGTGTCCACTCCCGCGCCGGACAGGGACTCGACCATCAGACGGCCCTGGGCGTCGTCGCCCACGGCGCCGATCATCCGGGCGCTCCCGCCCAGCCGGGCGGCGGCAATGGCCTGGTTGGCGCCCTTGCCGCCGGGCTGCTGCTGAAGGACACCGCCGCCCATGGTCTCGCCGGCGGTGGGCAGCCGGTCCGTGGTGGCGATGATGTCCAGGTTGATGCTGCCGACGACGGTGACGGCAGGAAGTCGAGTGCTCATGAAGAAGTCCTATCAGGTCGAGCCAGAGGCGGCTGGATTAGGAAATAGTGTACGGCATGGTTGTACTTGCGTGTCAGACATGGTTGTATAACAACTCACATCCTAAAGGCAGGATCCGCCTGCAGAACAAAGGAGTTTGATGTGAACACCCCGGCAACAGTCGCCACCTCGCCGCCCGCCGCCGTCGGAAACCCGAAGGGCGAGGACCCCACAAAACTCGGCGGCCGCCGCGCCGCCCTGCTGATCTCCACCCTGCTGCTCGGCGTGCTGTCCTTCCAGCTCAACGCCAGCATGGTCACCCCGGCGCTGCCCCAGATCGCGGCCTCCTTCGGCCAGGGACCCGACAGCGTGGCCCCCGTCCAGTCCATGTTCTTCCTCGCCGGCGCCATCGCCGGGCCCGTCATCGGACGCTGGAGCGACTTCATCGGCCGCCGCGCCGCCCTGCTCCTGGTCCTCGGCATCATGGGCGCGGGAACCATTCTCTGCATCGCCGCCCCCACCCTGCCGCTCCTCATCGCCGGCAGGTTCCTGCAGGGAGTCTCCAGCGCGGTCTTCGCGCTGGCCTACATCGTCCTGAGCGAAAACCTGCAGGCCCGCGTCTTCGGCACCTCCGTGGGCATCATCGCCGCCATCAACGGGGGAGTGGGCGGCGCGGACGGCTACGTCGGCGGCCTCATGGCCGAAACCCTCGGCTTCCGGTCCATCTTCGTCGTAGTCCTCGTCCTGACGGCCATCGCCGCTGCCTGCATCATCAAAACCGTCCCGAAGGGACGCCCCCAGGGTGTCCGCGGTGCGATGGACTGGTGGGGCGCCGGATCGCTGTCCCTGTTCCTGGTCTTCATCACTTACTTCGTCTCCGACGGCTCGGCCGCGGGCTGGACTGCGCCCAGCGCACTGGCGCTGCTCGCCGGAACCGTCGTGTCCTTCGCCGCCTTCTGGATGATCGAGAAAATGCGGAACCACCCGCTCATCGCCGTCCACCACCTGCGCTCCCGCCAGGTCTGGCCCGTCATCGCCACCACCGTCCTGACCCTCGCCGGCATCTTCGCCATCATCAACTTCACCGTGGTGCTGCTCACCCAGGACGTCCACCACGGCTTCGGGCTCAGCGCCTCCCTGTCGGCGCTGCTGTTCCTGACCCCCGCCGCGCTGATCGGCGTCTTCGCTGCACCCCTGGCCGGCTGGCTCGCCGACCGCCGCGGCTGGATCAAAACCCTCCGGGCCGGAACCGGGCTGAGCCTGGCCTGCGCCATCGCCGCGGCTACGTTCTCCGACAACCAGATCGCCGTCCTGATCGCCATCGCGGCCCTCGGCATCTTCTACAACGGCCTCTTCCTCACCGCCATCAACGGACTCTCCGTCCTGCTCTCACCCAAGGAAGCACCCGCCGCCCTGCCCGGCATCAACGGCGCCTCCTTCGGCATCGGCGCGAGCCTCGGCGTCGTGCTCGTGGCACCGTTCGCCGCCCAGGCCACCTCCGCCGGCTACGCCACCGCCCTCTGGATTTCGGTCGCCATCACCGCGGCCGCCTTCCTCGTCAGCCTCTTCGTCGCCGCCCCCAAGGGCGAAAAGCTCTGACCTCCACACCAGCACCAACTGAAAGAAGAACCATGACCACGCCCACCAGCCACCCGTTCTACCTCGACTGCGACACCGGCATCGACGACGCCCTCGCCCTGGCCTACCTGCTCGCCTCCCCGCACGCGGACCTCCGGGGGATCGGCACCGTCAGCGGCAACGTCAGTGCCGCCGTCGGCGCCCGGAACACCCTGGACCTGCTCGAGCTCGCCGGGCACGCCCACGTCCCCGTCGCCCTCGGCGCGCACGACCCCCAGGCCGGTTCATTCGGCGGCGGAGCTCCGTGGGTGCACGGCGCCAACGGGATCGGCGAGGTCACGCTTACGACGGCGGCTGCCGGGCTGGCGGCCGAGTCTGCCGCCGAGATGCTGGTCCGGCTTGCCCACGAACACCCCGGCACGCTGCGCATCCTGGCCATCGGACCGCTCACCAACATCGCCGCAGCGCTCCGCCTGGACCCGGGGCTGCCCGCGCTGGTGCAGGACATCACCATCATGGGCGGCGCCGCGTTCGCGCCCGGGAACGTCACCGCCGTGGCCGAGGCCAACATCGCCAACGACCCCGAAGCCGCCGCGGAGGTGTTCGCCGCCGGCTGGGACGTGACCCTGGTGCCGCTGGACGTCACCATGTCCAATGTGCTCGAGGAAAGCCACCGGCAGGAACTGCTCGCCTCTTCCGGTGCTGTGCCGCGGGCGCTGGGGGAGATGCTGGGCTACTACTTCCGCTTCTACGAGAGCCAGTTCGGCCGGGCCTGCTCGGCGATGCACGACCCCCTCGCCGCGGCCCTCGCGGTGGGCGGCGTCAGCGCGGCGTTGGCGCCGGTGGTGACGGTCGACGTCGACACCACGTCCGGACCCGGCCGCGGGCAGACCATCTGCGACCTCCGCGGGCGCTACATGGACTACCCCGAGCAGCCCGGTGCCCGCTGCCGGGTGGTCCTTTCGCTTGAGGATGACTTCGCGCCGCACCTGGTGGAGACGTTGCTGTCATCTTCCGAAAGTTCTGAACGTACGACGGCGGCGCTCGCCTCCGCGGTTCCGTCACCGGTCTGAGTCCGTTCCCGCTCCGGGCTCTTGGACAGATAATGCACGCTTGGAATGACCCAAGCCGCATTATCTGTCCAAGAACGCCAGACGGGTCCAGCGACCCCACGCCACGGGCAGAGCTGGTCGCCGGGGCGGTGCGCAAGCACCTTCCGGACTATCTGCTGGCCACCGCCATGGGGCGGCTGGTGGCGGATGTACGTCCCCGACCGCGCGGAGGAATCGCGCTCAGCGCCTCGTCTCGTACCTGGTCAGGACCACGCCGCCGGGAAACGTCCGCGTCTCCACCAGATTCAGATTCACCCAATTGTCCAGCGCGGTGAAGAACGGCGTGCCGCCGCCCACCAGGACCGGATGGGTGACCAGCGCGTATTCGTCGATCAGCCCGGCCCGCATGGCCGCCCCGGCGAGCGTTGCGCCGCCGACGCTCATCGGCCCGCCGTCCCCGGCCTTGAGCCGGGTGATCTCGGCGACCGCGTCGCCGGTGACCAGGCGGGTGTTCCAGTCGACCGTGTCGATCGTCGAGGAGAACACGACCTTCGGCGTGTCCCGCCAGTTCCGCGCGAATTCGATCTCCGCCGGGGTGGCGTTGGACTGCTGGTCGCCGGTCGGCCAGTAGGAGCTCATGGTCTCCCACAGCTTGCGCCCGTACAGCGTCAGGCCGCTCGCCAGCTCCTGCTCGAGCCACCACTGGAAGAGTTCGTCGCTCGGCCCGCCCCAGCCGATGTCGTCGCCGGCCGCGGCGATGTAGCCGTCCAGGGTCAGGTTCATGCCGTAGATCAGTTTCCGCATGGCGCCAGCCTTCCGTCAGTCGGTCTCCAGCTTATGGACCAGCACGGCGCGGTAACCTCCGTCGTCCCGCACATGATCAGCAGCGTCCTGTCCCTCAAAGCCCACCGTAACGGCAATGATCTGGATGCCATAGCCTTCGGTCCTCGATTCAACTGAGCTGTCTGGTGAAGGATCCCCCACTGGACGCAATGCCCCAATGACTTCCGTCGTGCAAGAATCACCGCATGGACGAGGATGAGCGGCAGACACGGCAAGAACTGATGATCCTCGATGCCCTGATGCAGGCGATGGATCGGCGTGACGAGGTCTTCCAGATAATTGAGGATTCAGAGGACGTGGACGAAGCAAGGCGTCGGGTGGGTCAGCTGTTGGGTGTGGGAGAGTTGCCCAGCCGGGCAGTCCTCGACCTGCAGGCTAGAAGACTCACCCGCGACCAGCGTCAGGCCCTCGCTTCCCGTGTAGAAGAACTCAGATCAAAGTTGCCTGATGCCCGCTGAGGACTTCGTGCTCTCGCTCGATTACTGGTTCCCTCAGCGCGACGTTACTAGGAACCAGCTGCTCACCGTTGTGCCGGCCTTGCACGACTTGGAGCTTGCACCTGACGGTCAGGGCGCAGCGCGAAGGGCCTCATAGTCGAGCAGCGATTGCCGGGCGTAGCTGAACGACCAGTCGACAACAGCTTCGGTGGCGGCCTCCGATTGCCCCAGGTAACCGAGGATCTGGCCTGCCGCGGGGCTTTGCGCGTGGGCGCGTGCGAGCAGGAGTGCGCACGTGCGGACGTAGTCGAAGAACGGGACAAAGTCGAGTCCCGCCAGGTCGATCGATCCCTTCATGTCATGGAACTGGCGCACGTAGTAGTCGCGTTCGTCGTTCTGCAGATGCCCTAGGAACGGATCCGACACTGCCTGCAGCACCCGTTGGAGCTGGACCACGCGGGTACCCTGACCATGCTCTGCCACATCCTGCGCGCTGCTGGGCTGCGGGATGCCGCCGTAACGTTGCAACACTGACTGCCCGGCCTCCTTCACCTGGAGCAGCAGCGCATCCCCATCGGGGGACTGCAGCAACTGCAGGAAGCAACGGGTCCCGACGCTCCCGACGCCGACCACACGGCGGGCCAGATCGGTGGGGGTGTACTGGGCCAGAACGGTGCGGACGTCGAGACTGACCGTGCGGCGGTATTCGGCGAACAGGCGCGGTACCACGTCGGTGTTCTGCACGGGCGCAGTCGTCATTGCCGGAGGCCGTTCAACGAAACGCAGGCGACCGTCGTGGTCTATCTGCGTCGTGCGACGCACGGCCCGCTGGTTGGTGCGCTTCCTGGCCGCCCTGATCGCGTGGTGCAGCACCTTCTGGGCGTCCGCGCTCAGGAGGCTGCGGGCGAATTTGATGTTGCTATGCATGTAGTAGCGCTCGTACGGGTTTCGTTCCAACATCGTCGTCAGTGCGCTGCGATACGCCCCTACGGTCCCTTGTGCTGCCTTGCGCACCTCGCGTTCCGTGTACTCGGCGTGCATTCCGCCGACCACCACGCTCGTGACGAGCCGTTTGAGGTCCCAGTCCCACGGGGCTGCGCCGGCCTCGTCGAAGTCATTGAGGTCGAAGACGAGTTTGCGTTCCGGGGAGGCATAGAAGCCGAAGTTGCTGATGTGCGCGTCACCGCATGCCGCGACCACGATCCCCGAGTGCGGGTCGCGGGCGAGGTCCATGGCCATCAGCCCGGCCGTCCCTCGGTAGAACGCGAAGGGGTTCTCGAGCATGCGCTCCATGCGCAGGGGCACCAGTTCCTGATTGCGGTCTTCGTTCTGTTCGCGGATATGAGCGACGGCGTCACGCTGTGCCGTGCTCCGCTCGGCCAGTGCACTACGCGGCGTGGTCCGGCGCAGTTGGCGGCCGCGGGCATACGCATCGGCACGGCTCAACTGCAGCTCTTCGCGAACCGGTGCGGAGGAGGACTCGTCAGGCATGAGGTCATTTTGGACGCCCGCACCCGGTTCCGCAACAGGCCAACGAGACGCCACAAATAGTGCACGCGAGCGTGCTTGACGTACTGCGTCAGCACGAGCACCGGATCCGGGGCGCGCAGGTCGAGCAGCTTGGCGCGGCTCGGCCCCACCTGGCTGAGGCTGGTCTGGCATTCGCCGGGACCCAGTACCCTACCGAAGCGGCTATTGAGGCTGGCGAGCAGGGTGCCGTCGTCGTCTTCCATCTCTAGCGGCGCCGGCGCAGCGGAACTGCTGCCCAGGCTGACCGGGAGCGCGGAGATGTTTCCTGCAGGTGGGCGATGGCTTCGCCGTCGCGGATCAGGACCGACTCCCACAGCCAGCAATCGGCGCCGCGCTCCACGCCCACGCCGGGGCCACGAACTCGGAGGCCGGCTGCCGCTGCCGTTGGATGCGTTTGATCTCGATGTGTTGTTCGGGGCCGCCCAGGACTTCCTCGAAGGGGCGGATCCGCTCGATGCCGATGCGGGGCAGGGTGTCGGCTACGAACCGGCCGACGCCACGGCGGGCCCGCTGGGGGAGATGCTGGGCTACTACTTCCGGTTCTACGAGAGCCAGTTCGGCCGGGCCTGCTCGGCGATGCACGACCCCCTCGCCGCGGCCCTCGCCGTGGGCGGCGTCAGCGCGGCGGTGGCGCCGGTGGTGACAGTCGACGTCGACACCACATCCGGGCCGGGACGCGGCCAGACCATCTGCGACCTCCGCGGGCGGTACATGGACTACCCGGAGCAGCCCGGCCCCCGCTGCCGGGTCGTGCTGGAGCTCGACCGCGACTTCGCGCCGCACCTGGTGGAGGTGCTGCTGTCATTTTCTGAAAGTTCCGAAAGTCCGACGGCGCGGCTCGCCTCCGCCGTCCCGTCACCGGCCTGAACTGCCGGCCTGAATCCCGGCCGCCGCGTGTTTGTGGACAGATGCCGCCCGTGGCGCGACCCAAGGGCGGCATCTGTGCACATGACCCGCAAGGGTAATTTTCCGGCAGACGCTTCCGGCCGGTGCAGATTCGGGACAAGATGCTCCGTATGAAAAAACTTGTTATAGCCGGCTTCGGAGCGGTGGTCCTGGCTCTTGGTGCGGTCACCGCAGCTGTCCCGGGCAACGCGGCAACGGAGCCGCAGCAGATCACGGGTCAGATCCTCGTCAAGTTCCGCGATAACGGGGCGGCAGCGGACGTCCTACGCCAGCATGGCCTCAGTGAAGGCCCGGGTGTCGGCAGCACCGGCGCTCACGTGGTCAATGTCCCGGCCGGCAAGGAATCCCAACTCATCGACGCTCTGAGCCGCAACCCGGCCGTCGAATACGCCGAGCCGGACGAGACGGTCACTGCCGCGACGGATGACCAGTATTTCCCCCGCCAGTACGCCCTGCAGAACACGGGCCAATCGTTTACGAACACGGCCGGCACGCTGACCGTGGCCGGGTCCACCCCGGACGCCGATGTGGACGCCGTCGAAGCCTGGACCGTCACCACCGGGAGCGGCATCAAGGTTGCTGTTCTCGATTCCGGTGTTGCCAGCGACAACCCCGACATCAACCCGAAGGTTGCACTGCGGGCCAACTTCAGCACTGCGGCAACCAACGAAGACAATTACGGCCACGGTACCCACGTGGCCGGCCTCGTCGGCGCCAGCGCCAACAACACGATCGGTGTCGCCGGCGTGTGCCCGGGCTGCTCGGTCCTGGCCGGCAAGGTGCTCAACGACAGCGGTGTCGGATCCAGCTCGAGCCTTGCCAACGGCATCGACTGGGCTGTCACGAACGGTGCGAAGGTGATCAACATGAGCCTGGGAGTGCGGGCGTCACGCACCCTCGAGACGGCCATCAACAACGCCTGGAGCAAGGGCGTGGTGCTCGTTGCCGCAGCAGGCAACGGAGGCAACCAGAGCAAGATCTACCCCGGCGCGTACCTCAACGTCATTGCCGTCGCCGCCACCGACAACGCCGACGCCAAGGCATCGTTCTCCACCTACGGGGCCAGCTGGGTGGACATCGCAGCACCCGGCGTCAATGTCTACTCAACCTTCCCCAACCACCCCTTTGTCCTCGGAACACAGAACAACCGCTCCTTCGGTTACGACGTCGGCAACGGGACCTCCATGTCCTCCGCCGTCGTCGCCGCAACGGCCGCGCTTGCCTGGAGCTCCCACCCCGGTGCGACGAACACGTCAGTGCGTGCAAACGTCGAATCGACCGCCGACAAGATTTCCGGCACCGGCACCTTCTGGGCGAACGGCCGCGTGAATGCAGACAAAGCCGTTCGCTAAGGCTAGAGCGACTGCATCACCGAGAGGTGTCCGGCCCGGTCCGCGATGAGGCATTTGGCCAGGTAGAAGGGCCGGTTCGCGTGTTTGACGTACTGCGTGAGCACAAGGACCGGGTCCGGGGCGCGCAGGTCCAGCAGCTTCGCGCGGCTCGGACCCACCTGGCTCAGGCTGATCTGGCACTCGCCCGGGCCGAGGCCCCTACCCGCCGCCTTGGTGAGGGCGGCAAGCAGGGTGGTGCCGCCGTCGTCGTTAATTTCCAGCGGCGCGGCGGCACCGCCGGCGAACCGGACGGGAAGGGCGGAGATGTTTTCCTGCAGTTGGGCGATGGGCTCGCCGTCCCTGATCAGGACGGATTCCCACAACCAGCAGTCCTCGCCGGGCTCGATCCCGACGCCCGGGGCCGCGAATTCGGAGGCCGGCTGCCGCACCACCTGGATGCGTTTGATTTCCACTTGCCGGCCGGGGCCGCCGAGGACTTCCTCGAAGGGCCGGATGCGTTCAATGCCGATGCGGGGGAGGGTGTCGGCGACGAACCGGCCGACGCCCCGGCGGGCCCTAATGAGGCCGTCCTCCTCGAGCAGCATCAGGGCCTCGCGGACCACGGTGCGGCTGACCTTCATGTCCGCGCCGAGCTCCGTCTCTGTGGGGAGCATCGAGCCGGGGGTGAGCAGGCTGTTGCGGATGGCCTCGGCGATCCGGGAGTACACGGCCACCCGGAGGGGCGAGCCGGGCTGGGCCTCCACCGGCTGGGACAGGAACCGGACGGCGTCCTCGTGCACGTTTTGCCTCGCTTGCGTTTGTTCGGGGATCTCAGCGTACCGCGGGGTGTGACGTGTTTGTTGGACAAGGCCCACTCGCGGGAAAGGCCTCGAACCGAAGCGGCGGGGGTGGCCGGCTCCTAAAGCTCCGAAGGTTCGCTTTCCCCAAAGTGCGGGACACTGGAAGTACCGACCACGAAAGCGGGCCCCCTGATGAGTCTCCAGCACGATGCCGACGGCGTCACCCGGCCGAGCCCATGGGACTGAGCGGGGCCGGCGGCGCCGGCCATCTCGATCCGCTGCTGTATCCGTGGGATCCGCCCGCGGCCTCGGGTGTCATGGACGGCAATGAATTCCGGCCCATGGAGCCTTCAGCCGGGCTGGATGAAGCCCTCGCGCAAGCCAGCGCGGCACCGCTGGAAGCCCGTTCCCTGGTGGTCTCCATCGGCTCGAATTCAAGCGCCGACGTGATGCGGCGGAAATTCGCCAGCTACCACCAGCCCGTCAGCGCGGTCCTGCCGCTGGTCCGGGGCCAGCTCCACAACATCGCCGTTGGCCACTCCGCCCACGTGAGCAAGGCCGGCTACATCGCCGCCGCCCCGTATCCGCTGATGGGGGAGTGCACAGCGGTCTGGCTTTCGTGGCTGGACGATGTCCAACTGATGGCCCTCGACGACACGGAGCCCAACTACCGGCGGATCCGGCTCGACGGCGAGGCCTGCCCGCTCGTGGCGGACCACGGGGATCGTCCGGAGGAGTTTTCGCTGTTCACCTCGCGCTGGGGCGTGCTGACCGACGGCGACGGCGGGAAGCTTCCCTTCCTGGACCAGCCCGCCCTTTTCTTGCTCCTCGCCGGCAGCGGCACCGGGGACCTCGCGGAGGAGGGGAAGTCCGTGTTCGACGGGCCGCCGGACCTTGTTGCCGAGCGACTCGCGATGCCCGCGGTCCAGGCATTGGCCAGGGAATGGTTCAGCTCGGCCGGCCTCGCCGTGCCCGTGGACTTCGACGGGCCCTGCGCGGGATAGCCGCCCCTCTCTCGAATGTCGCATTCACCGGGCGGCGATGTTCGGTGCATTATTCTCGGCGATGTGCTGTGCAATTTATTCGGCATCGCGGCCCCGACCACCAGGGTGTTGATGCTTTGCGGATCCGCATGTCGGGCGGCCGTCGGGGTCTCCAGAGTTCTTCTCCCGTAGCCAATGTGCAGGGCTGGCCTTGTTGGCAGGATATGTCCGCGGCGTCGTTTCAGGTCGCCGTCATCAGCGCTGCCACCGTTCCCCGCAACTGCCTGGCATCTTGAGGCCCCGCAAGGCAGCTATCCCCATGCCGGTGGAGGATCACGGACGGGTTACGTGCTGTATGGAGTTGATCGCGCTATTCGCAGCCAACACCGTCACCGTTGCGGTCCAAGCCGTAGATGTCACTTCCGACGACGGTCACTGGTCCTCGCACGTACGCTGGACCGTTGCCACTCCCGCCGGCGCAGTCCACGTCTGAAGCGATCGGTACGCATGCACCTGAATAGTTGCTATCGCATCCAGAGGGAGCTGCTGGGACAACCGGCCGAACGGGGGTTTGAACTTTGGCTGCGGCAGCCGCCGCGGCTGCAGCCTGCTGTTGTGCGGCTTCAGCGGCTGCAGCCTGTTGGCGGGCGGTTTCCGCGGCTGCAGCCTCTTGGCGTGCGGCTTCCGCCGCGGCTTGTTCCTGCGCAGCCTTGGCTTCCGCTTCTTTGGCGGCTGCATCAGAAGCCGCCTTGGCGGCAGCGGCTTTGAGGGCGAGCGAGGCGGCCGCTGCCCGAGCATCCTTTGCCCGTTTTGATGCTGATTGCTCCATCCACAGCAGCTTTCCGTCGTCAGCCTTCGTGCAGATAAAGACAGTTT
The DNA here is from genome assembly GCF_019977355.1 of Arthrobacter sp. NicSoilB8. Lineage (NCBI taxonomy): Bacteria > Bacillati > Actinomycetota > Actinomycetes > Micrococcales > Micrococcaceae > Arthrobacter > Arthrobacter sp. NicSoilB8. The sequence goes on from NZ_AP024655.1 coordinate 1,157,571, forward strand.
GCTGGTGGGTTTCACTTGAATCTTCCGTGGTGCAGGAGATTGTTGCGGGTGCAGTAGTTGTGTCTGACGCTGTTGGCGTAGCGGAACTAGAAGCTGACGCCGTCGATAGTGAGGCCACAGCTTGGCCTCCACACGCTGTCAGCGCCAGGAGAGCAGCGCTCGCCATGACTGCGGTCTTTGCTAGCCGACCAGAAACTCGTGAAAGCCGATTGCCGTCGGTCGAGTGGCAAGTCATTCCGTCCAGAAATCGAACATCTTTGCGCTCAAAGCGTGTATTCATTTGTGCCCCCACAAATCAGATTCAGATGAAAGTTCTCGCCGACCTTAGCACTGGAACTCGCGTTCGATATAGACTTCTCTACTCAACAAAATCTGTCATTTACGCCATTAATTTGTGTCAACTGCAATAGCTCTGCATTTCGCTCTTGGTTCGCCCGTAGCTGGTGGTCAGCCCGGCCTGCCCGGCCCCGATCGCCAGGGTGTTGACCCACTGCGGAGCCGGATTTCGTTTCAGTTCGGGAGCGGCTGCCGTTCGCCGACGGCAACCGCATCTTCGAGCGTTACGTACGTCCGCCGTCGTCGTTCCAGTCTTTCCTGCTGGCCGGGCGACGGGATCTGCGCGCCTTTCGCGCGGTTGCACCTGCTGCACGCGGCGACGAAGTTCCGCAGGCTGGTGGATCCGCCCTTGGACCACGGGTAGAAATGGTCACCGTGTTCCGCCGGACGGGCACAGCGGCTGCGGAAGGCCGCCTCCATCTCGCACTGGCCGTCTGCCCGCGACATGCCTTCGCGGCGCTGCTGGCGGCTGAAGCGCCGGACCGGATCGCGGCGCTTGACGTCCCGTGCGCGGAGGACCGACGCGCAAATGGTCAGGACGACGGCGAGGACGCCTGGAAGCGTGACGGCCGCCAGCACGCCCTCGAACATCCCTGTAAAGACGGCTGTGACGGTCGTGGGTGCTCGTACCGCAGTTGCGTACCCGGAACGCGCCACGAGCGACAGGATGGCAGCGGCGAGGATCCACACCGTCAACGCGGCCATGGCCAACCGGAGTAATTGGCGCGTCCAGTAGATGCGTTTCAATTCAAGCATTTGGTCTCCCCCATAAAGACTCCGGCCAAATAAAGCCGGGCGGCGTCCCGCTCGCTGAGACAGATCGTACCTTCGCTGGCACTGCGGGAGGTGGTGCCTCTCCAAGCGTGGTCTTCGTCGAGGGTGTTCCGGTTCAGTCCGGACCGCTACCTTTTTCCTAGGGGCATGGGCAGCAACGGCGCTTTGACCCCCGACAGGAATTTCTACTCAGAAGGAGTGGGAAAGGTCATGAATCGGCGAACCAAAACCTTCTTTGGGGTGATCGTCCTGTTGCTGGTTGTTGGTGGGACGACATTATTTGTCTTCGACAAGACAAAAGGGAGTAGGGCCACCGAGTACAACCCGCAGATCATCCCCGCCGATTTCACTACTGAAATCACCAACAAATACTTCGCCCTCCCGGTCGGCAAAAAACTGACTTACGAGACCACCGAACAAGGAAGAGTCACCGAGAGGATCGAGATCGAAATCCTGCCAGAGACCAAGACCATAGAGGGTGTGGAGACGGTGGTCTATCTGGATAAGGAGTACAAGAACGGGCAATTGGTAGAGGAAACCCGGGATTACCTGGCGCAACACAAAAACGGGGACGTCTGGTACTTCGGCGAGGACGTGAACAACTACTCAAATGGAATGTTGGTAAGCCACTCCGGCAGCTTTCTCCATGGAAAAGACGGGGCAAAAGCCGGCATCTGGATGAAGGCCGACCAGCGCGTCGGCGATTCCTACCGGCAGGAATTCTACCCCGGTCACGCGGAAGACATGCGGGACACCGTAGCTACCGGCGAGACCGTCTCCACCAAATCAGGCACGTACACCGACTGCGTCAAGGTCTACGACTGGACGCCGCTTGAAAAGAACTCCCGGGAGTACAAGTATCACTGCCCCCAGATCGGTGCGCTGGCCCTTACCGAGGACCTGGAGACCGGCAGCCGGTCAGAACTCGTGAATGTCGTCCTGCCCTAGCCTTGCAACTTCTTGGGCCGGGGCTTAGAAACCTTCGGCTCCTTGGGCGGCAGCCCGGCCACGTACTCGAATGCTTTCTCCACCCAGGCCTTGGCCCGCGCCTCATCGCCGTCGCCCTCGGCGTTCCAGAATTCCGGCAAGCCCGTATAGCCGCCCATGGGGCGCTCCGGCGGCCCGAACGGAACGGTCCGCTCGGTGCTTTCAAGCGCCTCTTTATCTGCCTCGGCCAGCTTCACTCCAATGGTGGGACCGAACAAGCCGGCGAACATGTTGCCGTGCACGAACGCCCCAAGGTTCCCAAACATTGGCTTGACGACCACCTCGGGATGGTCCGGGAGCACCGAGCGGAAGTGCTCCTTGTCGGCGTCGGACGCTTTCGGCATTTCCATGGATCTTCCTCCGGTAACAGGTCGCGGACTGGTCTTCCTGCAGGATATGCCTGCGGCCGGGCACGGGACAGGCGGGGGCCTGCAGACGCTGGCTCTACTGCCGCCGGTCACAAGGCCCAAGCCCTGGGGCGGAACACCTTACCCGCCGGATCAGGGCGCAGCCGTGTCATTCAAAATGTAGACCCCCGGCCCGGCGGGGCAAGCCTGGCCTCTGCCAGTTGCTCGGCTTCCTTGAAGTCGCGGTCCCAGGCTTTCTTGTCCTGGCCGACGCGCCACCTGTAGGTCCCGGTCCACTTAGGCTCCACCACGGGACCGGCCGCTTCGATCTGCTGGCGGGTCGGTCTGGTCTTGGGTGCAAGCCTCACGGCAGCGGGCGGGGCGTATGCCGCTCGCCGCGGCGGCCACCCCGACCCCGCGGCCAGTGGCCGCGGCCGTCTCCGGCTATACCTGGCGAGGGCAACGATGGGGAGAATTATGCAGGCCAGGCACACGCCGACCCAGAGCATCAGGAGGATGACGATCCCAAGCAACATTCCCATGACCCAGATTAACTTCAATGCGGCCCATTGCGGAAGGGTTCGGATACGCCCTCCGGCGGACTCGTCCCCGCCGCGCGCGGCGGTACGGATCCGGTGCGCAGCGCCACCCAGTACGCGGCCGCAGCTTCCCGTCTGGAACGCGCCTTCGCCCCACGCCGGCATGGAGCATCGCCAGCGGGAGAAGCGGGAGCCGACAACCGTGGTGAATGACTTCCTGGCGGCTGGCCAGATGCCGATCAGCACGATGGGTAGCCGAGGCCTTCGGTGTGGGCATGTGGACGCCCGTTAGCCGGTGGTAATTTGCGTCCGGAAACTCCTGTACAGTTGATCCTGTTGTTGTGTTTATGCAGTTCGTAGTTCAGGCAGTACGCATGGTCGAAAGCCCATGTTCTTCTGAAGCAGCGGTTTTGAGCACCCCAAACAGGAGGACCCGAAAGTCGGGACAGTTCCTCCACCTTCACGAAGGACAAAAATAATGGCTACTGGTACCGTCAAATGGTTTAACGCTGAAAAGGGCTTCGGCTTCATTTCCCCCGATGACTCCTCACAGGACGTTTTCGCACACTACTCTGCGATCAACTCCTCCGGCTTCCGCTCCCTCGAAGAGAACCAGAAGGTCTCCTTCGAAACCGAGCAGGGCCCCAAGGGTCCCCAGGCCACCAACATCCAGGCTATCTAATTTCCTTAGATACCCGGAACCGTTAGGTTTCTAGCAGGGCCCGTCTTCGGACGGGCCCTGCTTTTGTTTAACCCACCTGTGCTGTGTCGGACCCGCTCAGCTGCCGAATTCCAGATCGAGTTCGACGTCGACCTCGTCTCCGGCGCGCAGGCCCGCCGCCGTCCTGATGGCCTTCTTCACCGGCAGGAGGTACGAGCCGCTCTTGGTGTCCGGGAAAAGCGAGGTGGACCACCGCTGCCCGGCGATCGAAGCGGTCACCTTGACCGAACCGAAGGCCTTGGCGAACGGGGCGGCGTCGTCCCGGAGCTCTTCGGCCAGCTCCGTGGGCAGCGTAATGAAATGCCACCCGGATTCCTCGGGATAGTGCCACAGCTCGCCACGGAACGAGTACGACGCCGTCACGTGCCAACCAACCGGATCACAGCGAGACGCCGTGGCGCCGGTCCAGGAAGGCGGCCAGCGCGGGATTGTCGATCTCCCGGGCCAGCCACGGCACGGTCTGGGCGGCAGCCTCGTCGCCGAGGACCGCGCGGTGGGACTGCGCCCGGACCACGAACTCCCGCATCCCGCTGCGGCTGGCCAGCGCGGCCAGGCGCTCGACGAACTCGGCAGCACGCGGGGATCCGGTGGCGATGGCGACTTCCGCGGCAACATCGAGCAGCCGGGCCGAATACCAGAGGTACCACGGCGTGGGTTCCAGGCCGCGGTTGATCCAGTGCTCTGCGGCGGCGAGGTCGCCGTGCGCCAGGAACAGCCGGGCTTCGGCGCCTGCCGCCAGAGCCATGTAGCAGTGGTCGCCGGCGAGCTCGGCCATGACCCAGGACCGGTCGATCAGGTCCGCCGCGGCGTCCAGCCGGCCCGCGGCGAGGTAGGTTTCGCCCCGGACTCCGGCGACGAACGGCTCGAACGCCGTCCAGTGTTCCCCCGCCACCCAGTCCAGGGCCCGGTCCAGACAGGCGGCCGCCAGCTCCAGGTCCCCCCGCAGCAGGTGCACTCGACCCAGCAGGGCCTCGCTGAACGCCTGCTGCCGCCGGTTCCCGACCTCCCGGGCCAGCCTCCCGGATTCGGTGAAGGCCGTCACCGCGTCCCCATAGTGTGCGGTGTCCGAGGCCAGCATGCCCTGGATCGCCAGGATCCGTGCCTGCTCGTCCGGGATTCCCTGCGCCGCGCGCGTCGCCCGGTCCAGCCAGCCGGCCGCGCGGTCCGGAACGCCGCGCTGCACGGACAAGTAGCCCAGCTCGCGGAAGGCGGTAGCGGCAGTCCGGGAGACGCCGTCGGGCCCTTCCGCGGACAGCGCGCGGTGCAGGAGATCGGCCACCTCGGCTCCCCGGCCGCCGGCCTGGTGGATCATGGCCCCGGACAGCGTGACCAGGGATTCGGCGAGCAGATGATGATCATCGGTGCGCTGGGCGAGCCCGACGGCGAGCCGCAGCTGCTCCAGCCCGCGGTCCACCGAACCCGCCGAGAGCGACGCCCCGGCGGCGTCGAGGTAGGACCGCACCGTGGCCGCACTGGCCGGCATCCCCGGCTCGGCCGCGGGGTCCGCGTCCGCCAGCGCCCGGCGCACCTCCGCGGGCAGCCCGAGCCCGAGCTCCCGGCGGTAAAGGTCCCGGCACTTGTCCGCCTGCTCCCGCGCCCGCCGGTACTCGCCCAGGGAGAGCAGGGCCTTGATCAGCACGGCGTGGCAGTCGGCGTTGAACGGGTCCAGGCGCAGCGCGCGGGTGGCGAGGTCGACGGCGTCGTCCGCCCTTCCCGCCGACAGCGCACCGAGCGACGCCTCGTAGAGCAGCGCCAGCACGCAGTTCTCGAGCCGGTGCCGCTGGTCCTCCAGCCACGACTCGAACACGGGGCAGTCCGCGAAGGACAGGCCCTCCAGGAGCTGGCCATCGAACGCGCGGGGGTCGGCGTCGCCGGCGGGGTGCAGGACCGCGAGGACGTCGCAGTGCCATCCGGCCGGCATTGCGAGCCGCAGCGGATCGCCGCCGACCGAGTCCGTGCCGAGGGTCCGCCGCAGCTCGGAGAGGTTCCAGCGCAGGGCACCGAGGGGGTCCTCGGCGTCGGGGAACAGCAGGGCCGCCGTCCGGGCGCGGCCGGTGCCGTCCGGTTGCAGCGCGAGGTAGGCCAGCACAGCCCAAGCCTTGCGGCCCCTGGGCTGCCGGGGTGGGGTGCCAGCGGACTCGATCCTGGGCGGACCGAGGAGCCGAATCCATGTGTCGGCCATATGAGTCATGCTACGCCGGGGGAGTGGCGGCGGTGCAGGGGCTTCGCAGGCCGCGCGCCCGATCAGTTCGCGCGGGTTCCTCCGCGTCGCGTGGAGGGATAATCGGCAGGCATGCCGGGGCCGAGGCGGATCGCGACCTCCTCCGCGGGCACAATGCCGCACGCCTCGCATGTTGCGACCGCGTGCACCGCGCCGTCACCGCAGACGGCGTGCCGGTACAGGATCGGCGGTTCGATAGGGGACGCCCAGGTGTCGCCCCACTCGGTGAGCGCGATGAGCGCGACCGCGAGTGCGCGGCCCTTGGCCGTGAGGATGTAGTCGGCGGAACCTGCGCGCTCCATGATGCCGCTGGTGACGAACGAATCCAGCCGGGACGTGAGCACGTTTGTCGCGATCCCGAGGTTGTGCTGGAAGTCGCCGAAGCGCGTCACCCCGGCGAACAGGGCGTCGCGGATGATGAGCAGACTCCACCGCTCGCCGACGAGCTCGAGTGATCGCGCGATCGAGCACACCTGCGTGTCGTAAGACTTCCCTAGCATGGCTCGACTCTACCACTTGCGTGATGCAAGTCACCCGGCCTACACTCACTTGCATCACGCAAGTTCAGAAGCCCTCTCCGCCGAGGGAGGCAGGCAAAGGAGCAGAAAAATGACCGCGAACTACACGACAACGATCACCGTGGATGCCACGCCGCAAAAGGCGTTCGATGCGATCAACAACGTCCCCGCGTGGTGGGGGCGGATCACCGGCTCGACCACCGCAGTCGGCGACGAGTTCGTCTACGTCGTCCCGGGGCTGCACTACAGCGGATTCCGGGTCACCGACATCGAACCGGCACGACGCATCGCGTGGCTCGTCACGGGCAGCTACCTCGATTTCACCGCAGATAAGCAGGAGTGGAATGGCACGACCGTCCGGTTCGACATCCAGGAGGCCGATGGCGGAACGCGGGTCACCTTCACCCACGAGGGCCTCGAGCCCGAGGACGAGTGCTACGACGTGTGTTCGAACGCGTGGGGCATGTTCGTGAACGGTAGCCTCAAGGCGCTCATCGAAACCGGCGTAGGCCAGCCGTACTCATTCGATGGCGACGAGGCGCTCACCGCAGCCGATCATGCAGAGCTGCACCACCAGGTGGCCGCGGCAGCCAGGGCCGCGAACAACAACGCAAGCTGACGCGAACCAGAGGCCCGGCCGCATCATTCGGCGCCGGATAGGTGAGCGCCGTGCACGTTCACGGGGCCTGCGCAGCCCCGGTTTGAGGAGGCCTGTCCTTCAAGAGGACCGTCGCGGCGATGACGGTCGCACATGCGAAGAGGACCAACGGCGTTTGGAAAACCGCGCCCAGGACGGCAAGCCCGGCGTCGGCTATTGGCCTCGACGCCGAAAACAGGCACGCCACGTCGATGGCCAACGCGGCCGCATAGCCGACGAAGAAGCAGAGAAGCAGCGCGGGAGTCCTGTAGGTCTTGGTAAACTCCCTCACCGCGAAGTCGTAGGCCAGGTATTTGAGCCCGATGATGGTGGGAGCGAAGGTCAGAACGTAGAAGACGTCCACATCCTCCGGAAATTCGGCGAGCGGAACGTTCGCGGTGCCCTGGTAAATGCCGGCTGAGTGGAACCAGAAGCCCGCCAGCTGGGCAGCGACAAGCAGGACGGCCGCGGCACCGTCCCGCAGCACCGTTCCACCCCGTGTCATTCCGATTGCCATGGCGTCAGTATGCCAGTGCCCGTCAAGGGCTCCCGCCTCGAAGACCGGGCCACGGGCCGCCGTCGTGACCGCAGGAAACCTGCGCAAACCAGGAATGGAACTGCTCGTAGTCCGGCACGACGGCGGGAGGCCGGCCGCTGCCGGACGCTCGCCGTCGTACTGGTGTCCGCGGCGGGCTGTCCTGACGAGTGGCCGTTATTTTGCCTTGGGGATGAGGATCCACAACGCGATGTAGACCAGCTCGCCGACGCCGAAGAAGCCGAAGAACACGAAGCCGAGGCGGACCAGGGTCACGGAGATGCCGAAGCGTTGGGCAATGGCTGCGCAGACTCCCGCGAGGATCTTGCGGTTCCTTGGCCTCATCAGAGATCGTTCCATCCAGCCAAGGTAGCAGTGCGGCCACGCCAGCGGAACAGCCGAGCTGAACAGCTCAGCGGGACTGCGGAGCCGGGCTGCGGCGTCGGCGTCCAACCTTTGACGTTGAGGGTCCCACCGCTCACACGCTGGCTCACACGGTGGCCGCGGAAACTGGACATGTCCTCTTAAAGGGACCGGAAACCTAAACAACAACCGCAGCTCGCACCGCACCGATCACCCCGGAATCCGGCCCCGACCAGGAACTTCATCACTCGCCCCAACAACCCGCTTCTTCAATCGCCCGAGGTGCCTTCAAATGGAATTTGCCGCCATCCTGCTCGTAGGATTCATGGTCTATGCAGCCGTCGCCACCATCGTCGCGGTCGCCCGCGACGGCCGTGGCCACACCCCGCTCGAGCGGTCCACCCGCTCCTGGACGGCGGGTAACCTCCCCAGCGAACCGTACGCGTCGCTGCGGTCCCTGCGCTGACCGGACTCCAGCAGCCGGACGCCAATATCCGCACGGGCCTGACCGCCGCTTCCAGCGTTGGGAGTGGCGCAGGCCCGGCGTCGTGCGGTTTCCTTGTGGAGTTCAGCGCTTCGGAAAAGGAGTCGGCCGCCCGCAGGCGCATCCCTCAGCAGGCTTTGGTCTCCCGGATGGCAGCGTAGAGGATCATGTCGCAACGCTCACCGGCGATCTCCTGATGACTGCGAAGTAAGCCCTCGCGTTCGTAACCAACGCAGGCCAATCGGGCCGCTTCGGGGGTCAGCCTTTCTTCAGTTCCTCGGCGAGCATCACGATGATTCCGCTGGGGCCGCGGAGGTAGGTGAGTTTATAGACGTCCTTATAGGTCGCCACACCGCGTAGCGGATGGCATCCGTGCTTCGCAGCTATCTCGAGGGCCTTATCGATGTCGTCTACCGAGAAGGCCACGCGGTGCATGCCAATCTCGTTGGGACGAGTCGGGTTCGACTCGATCGCTTCGGGATGGATGTATTCGAAAAGCTCGAGTCGACCATGACCGTCCGGGGTCTGGAGCATCGCGATGTTGGCGTGGTTTCCGTCAAGTCCGACGGCGGTATCGGTCCACTCGCCGCTGACCGTGTCACGGCCGATGACGGTGAGCCCGAGGTCGGTGAAAAAGGCGATTGCTGCTTCGAGGTCGCGGACGGCGATGCCGACGTTCTCAAGTTTGATGGCCATGCGTTGCATGCTACCGAGCCGGGCCGGATAGCTCCAGCGGTCCCGGAACCAGGCCGAAGCAGCCCCCGTCCGGCCAGGCACGCAGGGGACGACCTCAGCATCGGCTGCGAAATCGAGTTCACCTCCTACGAGAAAAACGCGCCGGGCCGCCGGTTCCGCAGGGCGGGACCCGCCAACCCTGCAGACGTGAGGGTGTGCCGACTGACCACTACGTCATCTAGACACCCGCAGCGGCGCGGGAGCATCCTAAACGTGTGCGCGTTTCGGGAGGAGAGCGGCAACGGGGCGGGGAGCTTCCGCCCCGGCTGGAGGAATCCGGGGCAGCCGGCGGGCCGCTGGAAGGCGGGTCTCACTCTCCGGGCGTGCGGACACGATCGGCGAGGGAAGCTGGTACCAGATCATGGACGAAACATCCGATACACGGCAGAAGCTGTCCTCCCGGATCGACGAGAAACAGCAGGCCATCCGCTCCTATCTCGGCCGGGAACGGCCCCGGCGCACCCGGCTGGCCAACATCAGCATCGTGGGCAGCGCGCTGGCCGCGGCGTTCACCGCCGGCCCCGCCGTCGGGGGTACAGGGTTCACCAACGCGGTGGCCGAACTCTTCAACCTGAGCGACGACTCGCTGGTGTGGCGCGGACTGTGCCTGCTGGCGGTGATCTGCTCCATAGCCGCGGCGCTGGCCACGAATTTTGCCACGTCCCATTCGCTGGCGGACCGGGTGAGCGCGGCCGAGACTGCCAGCGCCCAGCTGGAGGGGCTGCAGGTCGCGTTGAACTTCGGCCATATAGAGATCGACGAGGCCGTCAAGCTCTATCAGCAATACGCGACCCAGGTGCCTTTCGTCGAGGCCCTGCCGACGCAGTGAGTGCGTTCAGCCCGGGACTCCGGGGGAGAAGACGCTGAGGCCGGCGTCGACGGCGGCGGCCAGCAGCTCGGCGTCGTAGGCGACTACGACATCGGCCTGGAGCCGGATAGCCGCCGCCAAGTGAATGGCATCAGCGCTGCGCAGCCGGCCAGGCAAGGCGGCCGCGTACATCAAGTCCGAGCGCGCCACGTCCGCCAGATTGATTCCACTCAGCACGGAATTAACCAGCCCGCCGGGAAGTCCCCGCCGGTTGGCGGCGCAGTGAAGCTCCGTGTACAGGAGCATGGAGGCCGCCAGCTTGTCGCCGCGGGACACGGCGGCCTCGAGGTACTTTGCCAGGGCGGGCGATTCCGGTTCCTCCACCACGAGTTTGAGGGCGGCCGACGTGTCCACGTAGAGGATCAACGGTCGCCGCGAACGTCGCCCAGTATTTCCGCGGTCGTGGATGCTGCACCGACCCGCGGCAGCGACTGAAAATCAACGGCACCCGGGGCGGCCCGCCGGATCTGCCCTGCCAAAAGCAGCCGCTCGAACGGGGAGGAGGACGGAGGGATGAGAACCGCGGCGACTTCCCCGTTGTTGGTCACCTCAATGGTTTCGCCGTTTTTCACGCGCTCAAGAATTTTGCTGCTCTGGTTGCGAAGTTCGCGGTGCGGAATTGTTGTCATGCCAGCCTCCGTAGCAATCGTAGCAACGCGCTTGTCGCCCGGGAAGGGCAGGACGTTAGGGGGCGATGAAGCGACGAAATGGTGCACCTGCGAGTGCACGAAACAGCGGTACTCCACGCGCCGCGGCTGCATTCCACGGCCGGGCAGTCGCTCTGCTGGGCCAGCCCGAGGCCAGCCCGGCGCATGGCGCAATGGTCGGCCGCCGCCGATCAGCCTGCCTTGTAATCGAACGTCAGCTGGGCCGGGGGAGGACCCTGCAGCATCTCGGACGTCAGGCCGTGGAGCTTCACGAGCTGCTCGCGGAACCACACGTCGTAGGGATCGTCCGAGGTCGCGAGCGTTCCGAACGCCTTGGCCAGGTCCTCGGCCTCATGGAACAGGCAGACGAAGTCCCCCTGCGGGGTCTGCATGAGGCTGGCGACCTCCCGGGTGATGCCCATGCGCTCGCGCGAGCGTTTGTGGTCGTCGGCGCGGGCCCCGGCCATCTCGGCGTCCAGGGCCTTCCACTCCTCCAGTTTCCCGGGCAGGATCGGCGCGAACCACGTTATGCATTCCATGACAGATGTCCTTCCACGCAACAGTTTCCGCACGGTGGCAATCCCATCGGTGCAGCTGGAATCTTAGTCCTGCCGCCGACGCCGGGACAGAGGCTGCGCCAAGGCCAAACGGCAAGCTCACCCGGCCACGCTGACGAGACCGGCCAGGTCGGCGAGGACCTGAGCGCCCGTCCGGGCACCGCCGGCACTGCGGAGGCGGGCGCCGATAAACGCTGCGGCCTTCCGCTGGCTCTCCGATGCCAGGAGAGCCGTAAGCGCGGCGCCGATCTGGTCCGGCGACGACTTGCGGCTCAGGAGCACGCCGGCCCCCGCATTGCTGATGGCCTTGCCGACCATGTGCTGGTCCATCATCGGGTGCATCGGCAGGACCATGACCGGAAGTCCGAGGGCCAGCGCGCGCATGGAGGTGGAGTGCCCGCCGTGGCAGATGACCGCGCTGCAGCCCGGCATGATCTCGCTGTGGTCCACGTAGCGGCGCACCGAGGCGTTCGCCGGCGCGGACAGGCTCGCGGGATCCACCGCGGGGCCCGTGGTCACAATCAGCTCCACGGGCAATCCGGACGCCGCGTCCAGGATCTTCTGCAGCACTTCCTGCTGCCCGGGAAACGCCGTGGTGCTCAGGCTCGCCAGGACCCGCGGCGGCGTCCCGCCGTCGGGAAGCTCGGCCAGCGGCGAGCCGCCGTCGGGAAGCGCGGCGGCAGTTCCGGGCGCCCCTGCGGCAGTGGCCGGTACGACGTCGTCCACCACGGCCCCGGACCACACCACCCGGTCCGGGTCGCTCTCCCAGGAGACGCGGTCCCAGGATCCGGCCGGATCCAGCAGCGGATCCGCGCAGACCAGCACCCGGTCCGCCCGCCCCAGCACGCGGCGCGGCGGCAGCCGCTTGAGCGAGAGCGCGGCGCCCATGGGACCATGCCGGAACGGGCCGTCGAAGTACGCGAAGAAGCTGTGCACCAACACAACTTGCGGCAGCCCGGCCTTCGCCGCTGCTTCGATCGCGCCCAGGAGCAGGCAATCGACGACGACGACGTCCGGCGGCTCCCGCCGTGCCTCCTCCACGAGGTCCCGGCCGATGCCGGAGTCGCTGAACACGTTCAGCATCGCCGCGAACTGCCGGTGCGCCGGGGCGGGAACGGCCGGATCCAGCGTGGCCGCACAGCGGTAGGGGAGGAATTCGGCGCCGGCGGCTTCCACCGCCGCCGCCTGAGTGGCGTGCCCGAGGAAGCGGACCCGGTGTCCTTGCCGCAGCAGCTCGCGGGCGATGCCCAGGGCCGGCGCCAGGTTGCCGCCGGCGTCGAGCGTGGCGAAGAGGAAACTCGGCATCACGTCCCCCTCAAGTCGTCAGCCGCCCGTGCCTATGCGAGGCCCGACTGTCCAGACCCCAACCAGCCCGGTCATCACGAAAAGACCGGCGCTCAGACGGCAATCCCGTGAAGTCCAGCAAGAAACAGCAACACCGGCCGTCATCGCACCGGTACTGCTGCATGTTAGTCCTTCGGGCGCGGCCGGGACAGGGCCAAATTGCGGCGGCGCCCCCGCCTCGCCCGAACGGAGGCTGCTAGGGATTCCTCCGAGCGACGAGCGCCGCACTCTGGGCCCGGACTTCGGCAAGGCTGCCCGCCAAGCCGCACAGCACGATACCGGCGTCGGCGGCCTGCTGCGGGGAGTCCGGCGTGTTCAGCCCGTCGGCGCGGAGGTTGACCAGGGATTCCACCAGACGAAACACCAGATCCCCGTTCTGGCCGGCGGCGGTCCACCCGTTCTCGGGCAGTTCCGCGCCGAGGCGCTGGTACAGTCCCCGGAGCTCCGTCCGGTCAGCCATGAAGCTGTGGAACCGCGCGCTGCGCGCCTCCGGCAGGTTGTAGAGCACGCCGAGGTTCCACCTGGCGTTGCACAGCTGGGTTCCGTCATAGAGGGCGACGGCGTGCAGCCGCGCCGCCGCGGCCACGGGGCTGCGGTCGCCGTCATCCCCGGCGCACACCGCGCGGGCAAAGGCGAGGCCGCTGGCCACCGTGCCTGCCAGGAGAACTTCAAGGATGTCGTCCTTGTGGCTGAAGTGGTGGTAAAGCGATGACTGGCGGATCCCCACGGCCTCGGCGATGGCGCGGGTTGAGGTGTTGGCGTACCCCTGGGTGGTGAAAAGTTCGGCCGCGGCGTCGAGGATCTCGTCCCGCGCCGTAGCCCCGGGGCGGGAGGGTTGCTGCTTGCGGGGGCGCCCGGGGCCGGTTGTTGTCACGGCATCATTCTTGCACCTGACGGGCCCGCGCGGCCGCGTCCGCAGCCCGGTGAGATCCGGGAAACACCACGGAAATATTCCGGCTATCCACCTTTTACACAGGCGAAACGAGTTCGGGACGTCCGGCTGGAAAACTATCAAGTGACCGGTATTCCGCAGTGTTGGGCCCAGTGCTGCATTTGCCGGAACGCATCAACCGAACGCATCAACCGAACGCATCAACCCCAACGCCGTTCCAGCCCCGGAGATTTTCGATGACATCCACAGTTCTCCCCTCATCCGCGCAGACGGATGACGCAGACCTTACGTCGCTTGGCTACGAGCCCTCCCTGCACCGCAAGCTGGGCCGCTATGCTTCCTTCGCGGCAGGCTTCTCCTTCGTTTCCATCCTGACCACCATCTTCCAGCTCTTCGCGTTCGGCTATTCCTTTGCCGGCCCGGCGTTCTTCTGGACCTGGCCGGTGGTGCTGATCGGCCAGCTGCTGGTGGCCCTGAACTTCGCGGAGCTCGCGGCACGCTACCCGCTCTCCGGGGCGGTCTACCAGTGGGCCCGGCGCGTCGGCGGTGAAACGGTGGGCTGGTTCGCCGGCTGGTTCATGGCCCTGGCACAGGTGGTCACCGCCGCCGCCGCGGCCATCGCCATGCAGGTGGTGCTGCCCCAGCTCTGGGAAGGATTCCAGCTGGTGGGAGGCGACCCTGCGCTGAACACCACCACCGGCGCCGCGAACGCCGTCGTCCTCGGCGCCATCCTGCTGGTGATCACCACCGTGATCAACTCCCTGGGCGTCAAGCTCATGTCCCACGTGAACTCGGTGGGCGTGACCTGCGAAATCGTCGGCGTCGCCGCCGTGATCCTGGCGCTCATCACTGCCGCCCAGCGCGGGCCCGACGTCGTGATGGACACCACCGTCCTGGCCGGATCCGACCTCGGAGCCTTGGGCGCATTCATGGTCTCGGGCCTGATGGCCGCCTACGTCATGGTGGGCTTCAACTCGGCCGGTGAGCTCTCCGAGGAGACCAAGTCCCCGCGGCAGACGGCGCCCCGGACCATCCTTTCGGCCCTGATCATCTCCGGCATCGGCGGGGCGCTGATGATCATCACGGCGCTGATGGCAGCGCCCAGCCTCGACGACGGCCGGCTCGCCACCGAGGGCCTTCCGTACGTGCTGACCGCCGTCCTGGGCACCTTCTGGGGCAAAGTGCTCCTGGTGGATGTGGCCGTGGCCATCTTCGTCTGCACCCTGGCCATCCAGACAGCCGGGTCGCGTCTCGTGTTCTCGATGGCGCGGGACGGCAAACTCCCCGCCTCGGCCCTGCTCTCCTCCGTCCACCCGACCCGCGGGACCCCAATGTGGCCTTCCATCGCCATCGGCGCACTGGCCGTGGGCGTGCTGGCCATCAACGTCGGCAACGCCGCACTCTTCACCACGCTCTGCAGCGTCTGCATCGTCATGGTGTACGTGGCCTACCTCCTGGTCACGGTGCCGCAGCTCCTCAACCGCCTCCGCGGCGACTGGGACCGCGTGGGCCAGACCATGCCGGCAGGGCTGTTCTCCCTGGGCCGCTGGGGCCTGCCCGTCAACATCCTCGCGGTGCTCTACGGCGGCGTCATGGTGGTCAACCTCGCCTGGCCGAGGCCCGAGGTCTACGACCCCTCCGGCGACAACGGCATCCTCCTCTACTCTGCCCCGCTGATGGTGGGCATCGTGCTCCTCCTCGGCCTCTGGATCCGGCGCGCCAGCGCCCGGTCTGCCGCCCGCAGCGACGCCTGACTCCACGCCCGCCTGACCCGCAGCCCGTGCACCTCCACGCCACCCCAGGATTGACATGACACAGACGACTGAAACACCAGCCCCCGCGACCGCCACCACCGCCGGAGCCCGGGCGCACGCCCGCGAGCAGCACGGCCGCACGGCTGACACCATGCGGCACGTCCCGGCCGGCGCCGCCCCGGCGCGGTACTCCGCGGGCCTGCCCGAGGCCGCCAGGGAACGCCTGAGCTGGGCCGAATCCGTGGCGTTCGGCCGCTACACCGCGCTGCCGCTGGCCCGCGGCACCCGGATCCGGCTCACGGACACCGACGGCGACGCCTGCGTCCACGTCCTGATCTACCGGAGCGGGGCCCTGCATGAACGGCTCAATGTGGCGGACACGGTCAAGGTACCGTGGCAGGCATACCCCACGGCGGGCCACCCGCTGCTCTCCGACGCCGGCCGGCTGATGGGCACGATCGTGGCCGACACGTCCGCCCGCCACGATGCCCTGACCGGCACCACCACACTGGCCGGGAACACTGCCCGCTACGGCGCCGGGACGGTCCACAGCAGCTCGCCCGCCGGGCGGGAACTGCTGACCCTGGCCGCGCTGAAGCAGGGACTGGGCGCACGGGATGTGGCGCCGTCGCTCTCGCTCTTCAAGGGCATCCGGGTTGACCCGGAGGGCGGCATCCGGTTCACCGGGTCCGCCGGCGCCGGAGCCGCCGTCGAGATCCTCCTGCAGATGGACGCCGTGGTGCTGCTGGCGAATACCGCCCACCCGCTGGATCCGCGGCCAGACTTCACCGGAACCGCCGTCGACGTCGTCGCCTGGCACGCGCCGGACGACCTCGGCCTGCTCGAGCAGGGGCACCTGACCGGGCCGCTGACCCCCGAACACCGGCAGGCCCTGAACAACACCGAACACGACCTCACGGCAAGGACCGCCCGATGAACACCGCCACTCAAACCCTGACACCCCCGGCCGCCACCGCGAGCGTCCCTGCCAGCCGGACAGCGCTCGCGGCCGGCGCCGTCATCCTCGACGAATGCGTCGAAGCGCGCGGACCCTGGTCCGGCGTCGTGGCCGCCGGAGACGTCCTGACCATCGTGGACCTTGACGGCAACCAGGCGGTGGACTGTTTGCTGTACGCGGCAGACGACACCGAGGTGCGCTACTCCGCCGCCGTTACAGTCGCCGCTCAGCGCTCCATCGTGCTGACCACCGGTTCCGTGCTTCGCTCCGACGCCGGCCTGCCGCTCATGACCGTGGTGGCGGACGAGGTGGGCGTGCACGACACCATCGGCGGGGCCTGCTCGCAGGAATCCAACACGCTGCGCTACGGGCAGCACACCCGCGAACAGCACGCCTGCGTGGAGAACTTCCTGATCGAGGGGTCCCGCTGGGGGCTGGGGAAGCGTGACCTGGTCTCCAATATCAACTGGTTCATGAATGTCCCGGTGGACCCGGACGGCGCCCTCGGCATCGTGGACGGCCTGTCCGCCCCGGGCAAGCGGGTGGCCCTCCGGGCCGAGGTGGACACCCTGGTGCTGGTCTCGAACTGCCCGCAGATCAACAATCCGTGCAACGGCTTCAACCCCACGCCCGTCCGCATGATCGTCACCCGCCCGGAGGCCGCCCTGTGAACCGCTTCGACACCCTGCTGATCGCCAACCGCGGCGAAATCGCCTGCCGCATCATCGAATCCGCCCGGAAGATCGGGTTGCGCACCGTGGCCGTGTATTCGGAGGCCGACCGGGGCGCCCGCCACGTCAGGCTGGCCGATGAGGCCGTGCTCCTGGGCCCCGCCCCGGCCAAGGACTCCTACCTCAAGGTCGAGGCCATCCTGGCGGCGGCCGCGGCCACCGGTGCCGGCGCCATCCACCCCGGCTACGGGTTCCTCTCGGAGGACGCCGGCTTCGCGGAGGCCGTGGAGGCCGCCGGGCTGGTGTTCGTGGGACCCACCCCGGAGCAGCTCCGGATCTTCGGCACCAAACACACCGCACGGGATGCCGCCCGGGCCGCCGGCGTGCCCATGATCGCCGGATCCGGCCTGCTCGCGGACGTCGACGCCGCCGTGCTTGCCGCCCGGGACATCGGATTCCCGCTCATGCTCAAGGCCACGGGCGGTGGCGGCGGCATCGGGATGACCGTGTGCCGCACCGAGGCCGAGCTCACCGAGAGCTACCCCCGCGTGGCCCGCCTCGCCGGCGCGAGCTTCAGCACCGCCGGCGTTTTCGCGGAGCGCTACGTGGAGCATGCCCGGCACGTGGAAGTGCAGATCTTCGGTGACGGCAACGGCCGGGTGGTGAGCCTGGGCGACCGGGACTGCTCGCTGCAGCGCCGCCACCAGAAAGTGCTCGAGGAGGCGCCCGCACCGGACCTGCCCGGAGCACTCCGGGACGAACTGCACCGCAGCTCCCGGGCCCTGTGCGGATCGCTGGACTACCGCTCGGCGGGGACGGTCGAGTTCGTCTATGACCCGGTCCGCCAGGAGGCGTCCTTCCTCGAGGTCAACGCCCGGCTCCAGGTCGAGCACCCCGTCACGGAAGCCGTCACCGGCGTCGACCTCGTGGAGTGGATGCTCCGCCTGGCCCAGGGCGGGACCGAGGCCGCCGGCGTGCTGGCCGGACGCCCGGACAGCATCCCCATCTCCGGCTACGCCGTCGAGGCCCGGCTCTACGCCGAGGACCCGGCCCGCAACTTCCAGCCAAGTTCCGGAACGGTCACCAACGCCGCCTACCCCGGAGCTGACGGCGTGCGCGTGGACGCCTGGGTGGAAACAGGCAGCGAGGTCTCCACCAACTACGATCCGCTCCTGGCCAAGATCATCACCACCGGCACGGACCGGAACCAGGCCTTCGACCGGCTCGGCGCCGCGCTGAAGGCCACCCGGATCGATGGCATCGAGACCAACCTCGGGATGCTCCGGGCCGTGACGGCCCTGGATGTGGTCCGCGACGCGGCCCACTCCACCGGCACCCTGCATGACCTGGGGGATCCGGAACCCCGGATCACCGTGGAGCGGCCCGGCCTGCAGACCTCCGTCCAGGACTGGCCCGGACGCGTCGGGTTGTGGCAGGTGGGCGTACCGCCCAGCGGCCCGATGGACGACCTGTCCTTCCGGCTCGGCAACCAGGCCCTTGGCAACCCTGAAGGCGCCCCCGGGCTCGAGTTCACTATGACCGGCCCCAGCCTGCACTTCACCCACAGCACTACCGTGTGCGTCACCGGCGCGGACGTGGCGGTTACCGTGGACGGCACCGACGTGTCGGCCTGGGAACCGGTGACGGTACCCGCGGGAGGCACGCTCGACGTCGGCACGGCCGAAGGCTCAGGCCTCCGGGGCTACATCCTGTTCCAGGGCGGGCTTGACGTGCCGCAGTATCTGGGCAGTGCGTCCACCTTCACCCTGGGCCGGTTCGGCGGCCACGGAGGCCGCGTCCTCCGGTCCGGGGATGTGCTCCGCGCCGCGGCCCCGGAGACGGTCACAGATTCGACGCCGGCCCCCCAGCCTGCGGCAGCCCTGACGGCAGCTCCGGGCAAGGCCGGTCCCGTTCCGTTGGACAGCAGGCCCGCCCTGACGTCCGCATGGGAGCTGACGGTAGTGGAGGGCCCGCATGGCGCTCCCGAGTTCTTCCAGCGCGAGGACATCGAGGAGCTCTACGCCGCGAGCTACGAAGTGCACTTCAACTCCGCCCGCACCGGCGTCCGCCTCGTCGGCCCCAAACCGCGGTGGGCGCGCAGCGACGGCGGCGAGGCGGGACTGCACCCCTCGAACATCCACGACACCGCCTATTCGGTGGGCGCCCTGGACTTCACCGGCGACACCCCCATCCTGCTCGGTCCGGACGGCCCCAGCCTGGGCGGCTTCGTCTGCCCCGTGACCGTGGTGACGGCCGACCGCTGGAAGCTGGGCCAGCTCCGTCCCGGCGACACCGTCCGCTTCGTGCCGGTGGAAGCCCGCCAGGCGCCGTCGGCCGGGGATCTGGGACCAGGCCGGCAGCTGGTGCTGCCGGGCGACGCCGGCTGGTCCCGTTCCCCCGGCGGTGCCCCCGCCTGCCCGAACTCCGAAGCCGCCCCGCCGTCCGCCGTCGCCCTGACTCCCGCTGCCGGCATCCGCCGGGGAGACGGCGACGACGGCGTGCTGGGCCGGGTGCCGGAAGGTCCCGGCCGGCCCGCGGTCACCTACCGGCGCTCCGGCGATGACAACCTGCTGGTGGAATACGGCGACATGGTGCTGGACCTCAGTCTGAGGGCCCGCGTGCACGCCTTGCACCAGCACATCCAGGAGCTTCGCATGCCGGGGATCGTGGACCTCACGCCCGGGATCCGGTCCCTGCAGGTCAAAATCGATCCGACGGTGCTTCCGGCGCCGCGTCTCCTGGCCCTGGTGCGGGAAATCGAAGCCGCCCTGCCGGCCAGTTCGGAGCTGGTGGTGCCCAGCCGCACCGTCCGCCTGCCCCTGTCCTGGGATGATCCGGCCACCCGCGAAGCGATCCAGCGCTACATGGCCGGCGTCCGGGATGACGCTCCCTGGTGCCCGTGGAATATCGAGTTCATCCGGCGCATCAACGGCCTGGAGTCCGTGAACGATGTCTTCGACACCGTCTTCGACGCCGAATATCTGGTCCTGGGCCTGGGTGACGTGTACGTGGGTGCCCCGGTGGCCACACCCCTGGATCCCCGCCACCGCCTGGTCACCACCAAGTACAACCCGGCCCGGACCTGGACGCCGGAAAACGCCGTGGGAATCGGCGGGGCCTACATGTGCATCTACGGCATGGAAGGCCCCGGCGGCTACCAATTCGTGGGCCGGACCACCCAGGTGTGGTCCCGCTACGCCGATTCCGCGCCGTTCGAACCGGGCTCACCCTGGCTCCTGCGGTTCTTCGACCGCATCTCCTGGTATCCCGTCAGCCCGGAAGAGCTCCTGGACCTGCGGGCGGACATGGCCGCAGGCCGGGGACGCGGCGTCGACATCGAAGACGGCACCTTCTCGCTTGCCGAACATGAGGACTTCCTGGCCCGGAACAGCGAGTCCATCGCGGTGTTCCGCAAGCAGCAGGCGGCGGCTTTCGCCGTCGAACGTCAGGCCTGGGCCGACGCGGGCGAGTTTGACCGCGCAGATGCCGCCGCCGCCGTCGTCCCGGACCCCGAAGAACTGGTGGTGCCCGACGGCGCCACCCTGGTGGCCGCACCCTTCGCCGCCAGCGTGTGGAAAGTAGACGTCACGGCGGGGGAGCACGTGGTGAAAGGCCAGCCACTCGTGTCCCTGGAGGCGATGAAGATGGAGACCGTGCTGACCGCCCCGTGCGACGGCGTGGTCCAGCAGGTGCTGCCGGCGGCCGGGTCCCAAGTGGTGGGCGGCGAAGCCCTGGTGGTCCTCGGGCTGCCCGTGGAAAGCTCCACCGCGCACCCGCCCGCGGAGGAACGGATCACGGACCTGGACAACACAGAACGGGACAACACAGAACTGGACACCAAGGAACTGGAAGAGGCCACCGCATGAGCACGACGACTGCAGGACAGAGCGCAACCGCCCGGGTGCGGGCGGCGCTGGCCGCCATCGAAACCTCCGGCCGGCCGGAAATCTGGATCGCTGTGCGGGGCGCGGACGAACTCCTGGCCGAGGCAGCGGCTGTTGATGACGCGGTGGCCGCGGGTACGGACCTTCCCCTGGCCGGGCTGCTTCTGGCCGTGAAGAACAACGTCGACGTGGCAGGGATCGACACCACGGCGGCGTGCCCCGGCTTCGCTTACACACCGGAACGGGACGCGGAGGCGGTGGACCGGCTGCGGGCGGCGGGCGCGGTGGTTGTGGGGGCCACTAACCTGGACCAGTTTGCCACCGGGCTCGTGGGAACCCGCAGCCCGCACGGCACGGTCCGCGATGCGCGCCGCCCGGACCGTATCTCCGGCGGCTCCAGCTCCGGCTCCGCCGTGGCCGTGGCCCTGGGGCTGGTGGACATTGCCATCGGCACGGACACCGCCGGATCGGGGCGTGTCCCGGCCGGGCTGCAGGGCATCGTTGGCATCAAGGCCACCCTGAACGTAGTGTCCACCGCCGGGGTAGTGCCGGCGTGCCGTTCCTGGGACGCCGTGACCATATTCGCGCGGGACCTGGGCACGGCGGAGCTGGCCATGGGGACGATGGCCGGCGGGGCGCGCCCGTGGCCCGCCGATGTCCGGCTCGCGGCGCCCAGCCGGCCGCGCGTCGCCTATCCGTCCAGCCTTCCTGAGCTTCCGCAGGCGTGGGCGGCCGAATTCGGCCGCCAGATCGCCAGGCTTCAGGCCGCGGGCGTGGACGCGGAGCCGATCGAGTTCGACGTGTTCCTGCAGGCCGCGCGGTTGCTGTACGACGGCGGACTGGTCGCCGAGCGCTACGCGGCCGTCGGGGCATTCGTAGACGCCGCGGGCGACAGCTTGGAAAATCCTGCGGGGCTGGACCCGACGGTCGCCGGGATCGTCCGCCGTGCCGGCCAGGTGCCGGCACACACGTATGTTGCGGACACCGCCCGGCTGGACGGACTGAAGGACCGGGCGATGGCGCTGCTGGAGGGGTTCGACGCGTTGGTGGTCCCCACCGCGCCGTTCCACCCGACCCTGGCGGATGTCGCGGCGGACCCCGTCGGCGTGAACTCGCGCATGGGCACCTACACGAACTTCTGCAACCTGTTCGACCTCTGTGCCGTTGCCGTCCCCGCAGGAGAGGTGGAGGGGTCCCAGTTCGGGCTCACCGTTGTAGGGCGCACGTTCGATGATGCTGTGGTGGCCGACATCGCCCGCAGGATTGAAACCGCGCCGCCGGCGCCGGAGCTGTTCGCGGCCGGGGCCGCTCCTTCCAGGCCGTTGCCCTTGGGAGAGCCGTGGCCCGTCCGGGCCGGCGCGCCCTCGGTGCCTTTGGTTGTGGTGGGGGCGCACCGCAAGGGCCAGCCGCTGGCGCACCAACTCGAATCCCTGGGAGCCTCCTGGGACGGGCACGTCCGAACGGCGGCCCGTTACCGCATGGTCGCACTGGACACCCAGCCGCCCAAACCGGGGGTGTACCGATCGGAGGATGGGGCGGAACTAGTGGCCGAGCAGTGGCTTCTCTCCCAAGCGGCTCTGGGGCAGTTCCTGGCGGCCTTGCCGGAGCCGATGCTCCTTGGCTCGGTGCGCCTCAGCGACGGATCCACCGCCGTCGGCTTTGCCTGCGACGCTGTCGCCGCCACGACAGGCACGGACATCACCCGGTACGGTGACTGGCTGGCTGCGTTGGCCGCGTCCCCGGCCGGGCAGGCGGATCCGGACCAGGAAGCGCATGCCGGGGGATCACGTGGGCAGGACTCCCACAGGCAGGAGTCCCGCGGCACCCTCGGTGACGTGCTTCTGACCGGGTTCACACGAGGAATGCAGGCAGGCACCACTCGGAAGTAGCTACGCAACCCGGCTTCCCGGCCTGCCTATCGACGAGCCGGCCGAACCGGGGGAGCCCGGGGAGGCGAGGAAAGCTACCTGGCCGACTGGCCCGGGGCCTCCGGTCCCCATCGCGGCGGAGCAACGATCGAAAGGAACGGCAATGCTGAACGTCAAGACATGGTGGGCCGTGATCCACTCCACGGTGGTCCCGCGGCCCGGGGGAGGCGTGTCAGCTACGGCCAGGGACTCGGAACTGCAGTATTGCTGGCTGCTCCCGGGCGATCTCACGTATGCCCCAACTGCGGCAGCGCCTGATCCCGACGCTGCAGGGGAATGATGGGTGGGCAAACGGTGTACCAGACAGGGTGTACCAGACGCGTACGGAGCGTCCTGTCCTGATTGGGTGATGCAGCCCACAGGAACTACGTTTGCCTGCGGGGCGCTGCGGAAGGTCCGGGACGAGGTCAGATTCCGCGCCGATCCGGGGAATATGACGCCAAGGGGCCCCTCGGAGGGCCGATTTGTGCCTGGTCATCCCGGCGTGTAAAGTAATTCGAGTCGCCGCCGCTGATGCGGAAAGAAAGCGACCGACCCCCTTCTAAACAGCCTGAAAATGGTTCGCAGATTAGCGAGCCAAATAAGGGTGGGGACCTTCTTGAGAGAATGTAAATCGCAGAAATGCGAATTTGCAAACACTCCCGAGATCGGGTAAGTTTGAAAAGTTGCTCCGGAGCGATCCTTGACCGTGTGGTTGTGGTGGTGCCGGGTGTGTCTGTTGTTTGAGAACTCAATAGTGTGCCAAGTTTGTTGATACCAATTTATTGTATTGAATTGGTTGAATGTGCCAGGTTGCGCCACCCCGTGGTGTGGTCTGGTGTTTTTGGCTGGTTTCAAATTTTGTGCATTGTGTGTTTCCCGTTTTCCCGGGGGCGCATGGTGTGTCTGTTTTTCTTCAACGGAGAGTTTGATCCTGGCTCAGGATGAACGCTGGCGGCGTGCTTAACACATGCAAGTCGAACGATGATCCGGTGCTTGCACCGGGGATTAGTGGCGAACGGGTGAGTAACACGTGAGTAACCTGCCCTTAACTCTGGGATAAGCCTGGGAAACTGGGTCTAATACCGGATATGACTCCTCATCGCATGGTGGGGGGTGGAAAGCTTTATTGTGGTTTTGGATGGACTCGCGGCCTATCAGCTTGTTGGTGAGGTAATGGCTCACCAAGGCGACGACGGGTAGCCGGCCTGAGAGGGTGACCGGCCACACTGGGACTGAGACACGGCCCAGACTCCTACGGGAGGCAGCAGTGGGGAATATTGCACAATGGGCGCAAGCCTGATGCAGCGACGCCGCGTGAGGGATGACGGCCTTCGGGTTGTAAACCTCTTTCAGTAGGGAAGAAGCGAAAGTGACGGTACCTGCAGAAGAAGCGCCGGCTAACTACGTGCCAGCAGCCGCGGTAATACGTAGGGCGCAAGCGTTATCCGGAATTATTGGGCGTAAAGAGCTCGTAGGCGGTTTGTCGCGTCTGCCGTGAAAGTCCGGGGCTCAACTCCGGATCTGCGGTGGGTACGGGCAGACTAGAGTGATGTAGGGGAGACTGGAATTCCTGGTGTAGCGGTGAAATGCGCAGATATCAGGAGGAACACCGATGGCGAAGGCAGGTCTCTGGGCATTAACTGACGCTGAGGAGCGAAAGCATGGGGAGCGAACAGGATTAGATACCCTGGTAGTCCATGCCGTAAACGTTGGGCACTAGGTGTGGGGGACATTCCACGTTTTCCGCGCCGTAGCTAACGCATTAAGTGCCCCGCCTGGGGAGTACGGCCGCAAGGCTAAAACTCAAAGGAATTGACGGGGGCCCGCACAAGCGGCGGAGCATGCGGATTAATTCGATGCAACGCGAAGAACCTTACCAAGGCTTGACATGGGCCGGACCGGGCTGGAAACAGTCCTTCCCCTTTGGGGCCGGTTCACAGGTGGTGCATGGTTGTCGTCAGCTCGTGTCGTGAGATGTTGGGTTAAGTCCCGCAACGAGCGCAACCCTCGTTCCATGTTGCCAGCGCGTAATGGCGGGGACTCATGGGAGACTGCCGGGGTCAACTCGGAGGAAGGTGGGGACGACGTCAAATCATCATGCCCCTTATGTCTTGGGCTTCACGCATGCTACAATGGCCGGTACAAAGGGTTGCGATACTGTGAGGTGGAGCTAATCCCAAAAAGCCGGTCTCAGTTCGGATTGGGGTCTGCAACTCGACCCCATGAAGTCGGAGTCGCTAGTAATCGCAGATCAGCAACGCTGCGGTGAATACGTTCCCGGGCCTTGTACACACCGCCCGTCAAGTCACGAAAGTTGGTAACACCCGAAGCCGGTGGCCTAACCCCTTGTGGGAGGGAGCTGTCGAAGGTGGGACTGGCGATTGGGACTAAGTCGTAACAAGGTAGCCGTACCGGAAGGTGCGGCTGGATCACCTCCTTTCTAAGGAGCGCCTACAGTCACCTTGCCCCGTGTATGCGGGTGTGGAGGGGTTGTCAGGAGTACGCCCGTTGCGCAGACGCTAGTTCTGCGGCGGGTGCTCACGGGTGGAATATCAGCAAATAGCGGCCGCCGGTTCTTCGCCGGCACCCAGTACGGACACTCACCCCTCGGGGCGGGAGGTCCTGGAACGGTGCGGGTGGGTGATCAGCGGTTTAGTGTTTGGCACACTGTTGGGTCCTGAGGCAACAGGACCACGGCCTGCGGGCCGCGTGGTTCCCCTTTTTTGTGGGGGGTGCGCGGGCTTGCGGGGTGTGGGGCTGGTTTGTTTCTGGTTTCCTGGCTGCACCGAGCATGCATGGTGGTTCTTCCTTTGGTGGGAGGGCCGGTGTGTGGGGTGTGTGGTACGGGGTTGTTGTTTGAGAACTACATAGTGGACGCGAGCATCTTTTATAAGAAGCAATTTCCAAGAATATGAACCTGGATCTGTCCTTGCATCCTTTGGGGTGTGGGGGTGGTTTCTGTGGTTCTCTCGAAAATTACTCCTTGATCTTTTGTGGTCAAGTTTTTAAGAGCACACGGTGGATGCCTTGGCATTAGGAGCCGAAGAAGGACGTAGGAATCTGCGATAAGCCTGGGGGAGTCGATAACCGGACTGTGATCCCAGGGTGTCCGAATGGGGAAACCCCGCCAGGGGCGCGAGCTGCCTGGTGACCCGCATCTGAACACATAGGGTGCGTGGAGGGAACGCGGGGAAGTGAAACATCTCAGTACCCGCAGGAAGAGAAAACAATAGTGATTCCGTTAGTAGTGGCGAGCGAACGCGGATCAGGCTAAACCGTTCCATGTGTGATAGCCGGCGGGCGTTGCATGGTCGGGGTTGTGGGACTGTCCGTTCCAGCTCTGCCGGGCTGGTGAGGTGAGAGTGCAGGCATAGGTGAACGGTCTTGAAAGGCCGGCCGTAGAGGGTGTGAGCCCCGTAACCGAAATGTTGTGCACCGCCTGGAGAGTATCCCAAGTAGCACGGGGCCCGAGAAATCCCGTGCGAATCTGTCAGGACCACCTGATAAGCCTAAATACTCCCTAATGACCGATAGCGGACCAGTACCGTGAGGGAAAGGTGAAAAGTACCCCGGGAGGGGAGTGAAACAGTACCTGAAACCGTGTGCTTACAATCCGTCGGAGCCATCGCAGCTTGCTGTGTTGTGGTGACGGCGTGCCTTTTGAAGAATGAGCCTGCGAGTTAGTGTTACGTCGCGAGGTTAACCCGTGTGGGGAAGCCGTAGCGAAAGCGAGTCTGAATAGGGCGTTGCAGTGGCGTGATCTAGACCCGAAGCGAAGTGATCTACCCATGGCCAGGTTGAAGCGACGGTAAGACGTCGTGGAGGACCGAACCCACTTCAGTTGAAAATGGAGGGGATGAGCTGTGGGTAGGGGTGAAAGGCCAATCAAACTTCGTGATAGCTGGTTCTCCCCGAAATGCATTTAGGTGCAGCGTTGCGTGTTTCTTACCGGAGGTAGAGCTACTGGATGGCTAATGGGCCCTACAAGGTTACTGACGTCAGCCAAACTCCGAATGCCGGTAAGTGAGAGCGCAGCAGTGAGACTGTGGGGGATAAGCTTCATAGTCGAGAGGGAAACAGCCCAGACCACCAACTAAGGCCCCTAAGCGTGTGCTAAGTGGGAAAGGATGTGGAGTTGCGAAGACAACCAGGAGGTTGGCTTAGAAGCAGCCATCCTTAAAAGAGTGCGTAATAGCTCACTGGTCAAGTGATTCCGCGCCGACAATGTAGCGGGGCTCAAGTACACCGCCGAAGTTGTGGATTTCAGATAGTAGCCAAGCCGCTCCCTTGTGGGGTTGGTTCAGGCGTCTGGAGTGGTAGGGGAGCGTCGTGTGGGCGGTGAAGTCGCGGTGTAAACCAGCGGTGGAGCCTACACGAGTGAGAATGCAGGCATGAGTAGCGAAAGACGGGTGAGAAACCCGTCCGCCGAATGATCAAGGGTTCCAGGGTCAAGCTAATCTGCCCTGGGTAAGTCGGGACCTAAGGCGAGGCCGACAGGCGTAGTCGATGGACAACGGGTTGATATTCCCGTACCGGCGAAAAACCGCCCATGCTGAACAGGGGATACTAACCGCCCGAAACCTGCCTGACCGTCCTTCGGGACGGAAGGGTTTTGGTGGAGCGCGGGACCTGATCCTGGGAGGCAAGCGTATTAACAGGTGTGACGCAGGAAGGTAGCCGAGCCGGGCGATGGTTGTCCCGGTCTAAGGATGTAGGGCGAACGGTAGGCAAATCCGCCGTTCATGATGCCTGAGATCTGACGGGACCCCCGTAGGGGGGGATTCGGTGATCCTATGCTGCCGAGAAAAGCATCGACGCGAGGTTTTAGCCGCCCGTACCCCAAACCGACACAGGTGATCAGGTAGAGAATACTAAGGCGATCGAGAGAATTATGGTTAAGGAACTCGGCAAAATGCCCCCGTAACTTCGGGAGAAGGGGGGCCCCAACCTTGAACACCACTTGCTGGTGGGAGGGGATCGGGGCCGCAGAGACCAGGGGGAAGCGACTGTTTACTAAAAACACAGGTCCGTGCGAAGTCGCAAGACGATGTATACGGACTGACTCCTGCCCGGTGCTGGAAGGTTAAGAGGACCGGTTAGCCGCAAGGCGAAGCTGAGAATTTAAGCCCCAGTAAACGGCGGTGGTAACTATAACCATCCTAAGGTAGCGAAATTCCTTGTCGGGTAAGTTCCGACCTGCACGAATGGAGTAACGACTTCCCCGCTGTCTCAACCATAAACTCGGCGAAATTGCAGTACGAGTAAAGATGCTCGTTACGCGCAGCAGGACGGAAAGACCCCGAGACCTTTACTATAGTTTGGTATTGGTGTTCGGAGTGGCTTGTGTAGGATAGGTGGGAGACGTTGAAGCCCGGACGCCAGTTCGGGTGGAGTCATCGTTGAAATACCACTCTGGTCACTTTGGACATCTAACTTCGGCCCGTAATCCGGGTCAGGGACAGTGCCTGATGGGTAGTTTAACTGGGGCGGTTGCCTCCTAAAAAGTAACGGAGGCGCCCAAAGGTTCCCTCAGCCTGGTTGGCAATCAGGTGTCGAGTGTAAGTGCACAAGGGAGCTTGACTGTGAGAGAGACATCTCGAGCAGGGACGAAAGTCGGGACTAGTGATCCGGCGGTACATTGTGGAATGGCCGTCGCTCAACGGATAAAAGGTACCTCGGGGATAACAGGCTGATCTTGCCCAAGAGTCCATATCGACGGCATGGTTTGGCACCTCGATGTCGGCTCGTCGCATCCTGGGGCTGGAGTAGGTCCCAAGGGTTGGGCTGTTCGCCCATTAAAGCGGTACGCGAGCTGGGTTTAGAACGTCGTGAGACAGTTCGGTCCCTATCCGCTGCGCGCGCAGGAAATTTGAGAAGGGCTGTCCTTAGTACGAGAGGACCGGGACGGACGAACCTCTGGTGTGTCAGTTGTACTGCCAAGTGCACCGCTGATTAGCTACGTTCGGATGGGATAACCGCTGAAAGCATCTAAGCGGGAAGCTCGCTTCGAGATGAGATTTCCATACACCTTGTGTGTGAGAGGCCCCCAGCCAGACCACTGGGTTGATAGGCCGGATGTGGAAGCGAGGACTAACGACTCGTGAAGCTGACCGGTACTAATAGGCCGATAACTTACACCACACACCCCTCCCGCGAACCCGTTTCAAAAGGGGTTCGCACCACGGGAGAGGGTACAAAGAAACAAGACTGCTTGCGTCCACTATGTGGTTCCCAACCAACAAACCCGTTGCTTGAGAACCAACAACTAAATAACACCACAACTGCACAACATGCAGCGTGTTGTAACCACAAGATTTCCCCGCCACACCCCCACAGGGTCGAAGCGGCGGAGCAAGGGTTACGGCGGTCATAGCGTGGGGGAAACGCCCGGTCCCATTCCGAACCCGGAAGCTAAGACCCACAGCGCCGATGGTACTGCACCCGGGAGGGTGTGGGAGAGTAGGTCACCGCCGGAACATCATTAAGGTCGAGGACCCCCAACCACGTTGGGGGTCCTCCCGCATTTAACGATCTTTGCTGTTTGGCCTCGTGTGCAATATTGATCCCGGAAACTCCCAGCAGATTCCGGGCGAAGCACCGGCTTCGTCGGAACGTTCTCCCGGTTAGGCTCGTTAGAATGCGACGGGGCTGGATTCCAAAAAGATCAGCCCAACGTTTCGTTCTAAGGACACTTGCATGCCCGAGCGCACTATCGTCATCACCGGAGCCAGCGACGGCATCGGTGCCTCCGCCGCACGGACGTTCGCCCGTCAGGGGGAACAGGTGGTCGTCGTCGGGCGTTCCGCGCAGAAGACCGAGGCGATCGCGAATGAAATCGGCGCCGACTTCTTCGTCAGTGACTTCGCCGAGCTCGCCCAGGTGCGCAGCCTGGCCGCGCAGCTGAAGGAGAAGTACCCGCGGATCGACGTCCTGGCGAACAACGCCGGCGGCATCATGGGTCCCCGCGAGCTCACCGTGGACGGCCACGAGAAGACCTTCCAGGTCAACCATCTGGCCCCGTTCCTGCTCACCACCCAGCTCATTGACGTGCTCACCGCCAGCCAGGCCACGGTCATCAACACTTCGAGCGTGGCGAATTCACTCTTCGGCAGGCTGGACATCGACGACCTCGACGCGGCCCGGAGCTACTCCACCAACCGCGCCTACGGCAACGCCAAGCTCGCCAACATCCTCTTCACCACCGAGCTCCACACCCGCTACAACGCCGAGGGGATCTCGACGGCAGCCTTCCACCCCGGCGGCGTCGCCACCAACTTCGCGGCCGACTCCACGAGCCCCATGCGTCTGGCCTACAAGTCGTTCCTCAAGCGCTTTATGCTCACCCCCGACCAAGGCGCGGACACCCTCGTGTGGCTCGCCAACGCCACCCCGGGCCATGACTGGATCTCCGGCACGTACTACGCCAAGCGGACGCTCTCCAAGGCCAACAAGCAGGCCTACGACGCCGGCCTGGCCAAGGCGCTGTGGCAGCGCAGCGAGGCGATGGTGGCCCAGGACCTCGACAAGCTGGACCACCGGCAATAAATCACCCGGGCTGCACCCCATCGGCCCCGTCAGCCCCACCGGCACCGTCAGCCTGACCGCCTGAGCTTGCCCGCCTGCGGCGTAATCGTGGGTTAGCATTCTCCTGCCCCTCTCCGATACGCGGCTGAGGGCTTCTACCTGGGGGAGTGCTCTTAAACGTGCGCCTGAAGAAAATTGTCATTGCATCACTGGCGGGTGCCGCCGTCGTCCTGAGCGCCACGGCCGTGCCGGCATCCGCCGCGCCCGCGCCGAAATCGTACAAGAACTGCACGGAGCTCAACAAGGTCTACCCGCACGGCGTCGGCCGTGCCGGGGCGCGGGACAAGACCAGCGGAACGCCGGTCACGACCTTCCGCGTCAACAGCACCGTGTACAGCTACAACGACGGCGGTGCGCGGCACTGGGGCGAGTACGACCTCGACCGTGACAACGACGGCATCGCCTGCGAAAAGCGCTAGGCCCGGAAGCCGGGCTGGCCCCGGACTTCCAGGGCGGTACATGAAATGAAGTGCCACGAACGGCCGCTAAGCCACGCTGCTTAGCGGCCGTTTGCGCCCAATGGTGGAGTTCGGCGGCGTCGATGCGTCGGCCCCGGCGACGCCCCGACAGCAGGGGCACGGAGGCAGTGGTCGCGACGTGGCGAAGCCTGCTACCGCGCCGGCCAAGCCGCTACCGCCCGACGTCGACCTTGTCCAGGGCGGCCAGGGCGCTCTCCATGGTTCCGGCGAGGTCGCTGGCCGGGGCCGGCTTCGCGAAAAGGTAGCCCTGCAGGGAGTCACAGCCGCGCTCCATCAGGTACTTGGCCTGCGCCGGGGTCTCGACGCCTTCCGCCGTGACCCCCAGGCCAAGGGCATGTGCGGCGTTGATCATGGTGGCGAAGAACGGGAGCTGTTCCTGGCCGGTCCTGATCATGGCCACAAGGGTGCGGTCGATCTTGACCCCGTCCAGGGGCAGCTCCCGGAGCCGGCCGAGCGTCGAATACCCGGTGCCGAAGTCGTCCATGGCAATCCGGACCCCGGCCTCCCGCAGCTGTCGCAACTGGGTCAGCACATCCGAGGACGCGTCGAAGAACACGCTTTCCGTCAGTTCCAGCGTGAGCTGGCGCGGCTCCACGCCGGTGGACGCCGCAATAGCGAGCACGTCCGCGGCGAAGTCCCGGTGCTGGAACTGCAGTCCCGAGACATTGACGGCAACGCCGTACGCGGCGTCGCGGGCGAGCCACGGCCGGATCTCGGCGCAAGTGCGGCGTAGGACTTCGTCGCCGATCTCGCGGATGAGGCCGCTCTGTTCCGCGACAGGCAGGAACTGGTTGGGCGGGACGGGCCGGCCGTGCCGCTCCCACCGGGCGAATGCCTCGAACTGCATCACCGAGCCGATGCCCGGCGACACCACGGGCTGGTAGTGCACCGAAATCTGGCCGAGCTCGACGGCGCGCCGGAGGCCGGTCTCGCCGTCGGCCTTGTGGGCCTGGGTGTTGAGCATCTCCGGCCGGAACCGCTGCCAGTTGTTCTTCCCGGCAGCCTTCGCCGCGGTCATGGCGGCGTCGGCCTGCCGCAGCAGTTCCGCCCCGTCCAGGGTCTGCGCCGACTTCGACGCCAGGCCCATGCTCACGCCGGGCCGGACCATGGAGCCGCCGACCCGCAGGGGCGCGTAGAGCGCCTGGGCGATCCGCGTGGCCACGGCGTCCGCGTTGAGGCACTCGGTCAGCAGCACCGCGAATTCGTCGCCGCCGAGCCGGGCCACGGTGTCATGCGGGCGGACGCAGTTGCGCAGCCTGCTCGCCACCTCCACCAACAGCCCATCGGCCGCAGCGCGACCCAGCACGCCATTGAGATGCCCGAAGTCGTCGATGTCCAGCAGCAGGATGTCCACCGGATCCGGGCGGCGCAGGGCCGCGGCCAGCCGCTCATTGAAGAAGGGACCGTTGGGCAGCGCCGTCAGGGGATCGCGGAGGGACCCGGCCTTGAGCTCGTCGTCGTGCCCGGCGAACGCCGCGGGAGCGGCACCGGGCGCACCCGCGGCGCCCGGCGCACCCGCAACTCCCGTAAAACCCGGGGCACGACGGCGAAGAAAGTCGCCGCTGAGGGAACGGCCGGCGCTACCGCCGGGGTGAGCCCCGGCGTCGGGACCGGCACCCGAAGGCCGGACCTGCCGGTCGCCGGGGTGGTCTGCATGCCGTTGCGCATCGGGCTGTGCATTCGCATTTGCGTTAGCATTTACGTTCGCATCCGCGTTCCGGTGGCCGGCGCCGCGGACCGAGAGGGCCACGGACGTGCCGGCGTCGGCCGCTCCTGCCGGGGCCGGGACAAGCGAGCAGGTGATTTCGACCGGGAGGTCGGTGCCGTCGGCCCGGCGGCCCGATCCGGCGAACGTAGTACGGGAGCCCGCGGACGCGCCGAGCCCGGCCAGGACGCCGTGGAAAACCTCGCGGGAGGCCTCAGCCAGGAGCAGGTTGTGGTCAGCGCCCAGGAGCTGCGCCCGGGGGTAGCCGAAGAGCCGCTCCGCGGCCGCGTTAAGGAAGGAAATGGATCCGTCCGGGCCGACCAGCAGCAGGGCGTCGGGGCTGTATTCGAGCAGGTGTTGTGCGAAACCGGCTTCCACGATGTTGACAGCCCCCCAGGCGACGGATGCGGATAGCGGGCACCCTGCGGAGAACAAGGCGCACTGCGCTGAGTGCATCATATGCGGTGCGGGCTCCCCGGACGGGAGAAGCGGAGGCCCCGCGGGGCGTCGCAGCCGCGTCCATGCAGCCGTGTCCATAAGGAAGCGCGCCCGGGGGCCCGGGCCGGGGACTTTGCGGGCCACCGGTCACCGGCTGCCGGGCACCCGTGCGCCCCGCAGCGCCGTGATGGCGCGGGCCGCCTGATCCAGTGCCGGCCGGAGCTCGGCCTGCGGCTGGGGCCCCGAAAACAGGAAGCCCTGCAAGGAATCGCAGTCCAGGTTCATCAGGTAGCCGGCCTGCGCGGCCGATTCCACGCCTTCGGCTGTGACCGTCAGCCCCAGCCCGTGGGCCATGCTGATCATGGCATTTAGGATAGGCAGCTGTTCGGTGCCGTCGTGGATCATGGACACGAACGACTGGTCGATCTTCAGCGTGTCCACCGGCAGGCCCTGGAGGCGCCCGAGGGACGAGAAGCCGGTGCCGAAATCATCCAGCGCCACGCGGACGCCGGCCCTGCGCAGGCTCACGAGCTGCTGGATCACGTGGCAGTCGTCCTCGAAGAAGACGCTCTCCGTGACCTCCACGACGAGCTGGTGCGGGTCCACGCCGCAGGATTCCGTCACTGCCAGGACCAGCTCCGCGAAGTCCCCGTGCTGCAGCTGGACACCGGAGACGTTCACGGCCAGCGACCGGGAGCGGTCCTCCAGCAGCCAGGGCTTGAGCTCGGTGCAGCCGCGCAGCAGAACCTCGGTGCCGATCTCGACGATGAGGCCGCTGCGTTCGGCGGCCGGAATGAACTGTTTGGGCGGAACGAGCGTACCCTCACGCACCCAGCGGGCCAGGGCCTCGACCTTGGTCACCGTCCCTCGGCCCGCGGATACGATCGGCTGGTAGTGCACGGCGATCTGCCCGTTGTCCACGGCCAGGCGCAGGCCGGCCTCGAGGTCGTTGCGGTCCACGAGAGCCTTCATCATCTCGGGCCGGAAGCGCATGTACCGGTTCTTGCCGGCGGCCTTGGCGGCATACATCGCGACGTCGGCGCGGCGCAGGAGTTCGGAGGCGTCCACCGCGGTCCCGCCTGCTTCGGCGGCCCCGCCCGTCGCGGACTCGCCGGCCCCGTCGGTGGCCCCGGTGTTCCCGGTGTTCCCGATGTTCTCGGTGTTCCCGCCGATCGAGGCGAGCCCCAGGCTCAGGCTGGGCCGCAGCATGGTGCCGTCGATCCACACCGGAACGCGCAGCGAGTCGACGATCCTGGCGGCGATGGCCCCGGGCTCCTGCGAGCCGACCAGGAGCACCACGAATTCGTCGCCGCCCAGCCGGGCCACGACGTCGTCCGGCCGGACGCATGTGCGCAGCCGCCGGCCGACCTCAATGAGCATCTGGTCCCCGGCATGGTGGCCCAGGATGTCGTTGACTTCCTTGAAGTCGTCCAGGTCCAGGAGCAGGACGTCGACGGCGGTGACGAGCGGGCCCGCGAGGGCGCCGGCGAGGCGGTCGTTGAAGTGCTGGCGGTTGGACAGCCCGGTCAGCCCGTCCCGGAACGCCAGCGCCGTGAGCTGGGCAGACTGCTCGGCGAGGTCCGCCATCGCCCGGGTGATGCGGTCCTGGGCGACCTTGGCCGCGGTCACATCGCGGAAGCTCCACACGCGTCCGACCACCTGGTCCGCGACCTTCTGCGGGCGGGAGTAGCGTTCGATCGTCCTGCCGTCCCGGAAATTCAGGACGTCGTGGCTTTCCGCAGCGGGATCGGCGTAGAGGGCAACGACCTTCCCGACGAACTGGGCCGGATCCTGCAGTTGGTCCAGGACGAAGGCCATGACGGCTTCGTCGTCCCGGGTGGCCAGCAACTCCCGCGGGATGCCCCACATGGAGACGAACTGGTTGTTGACGCCGGCGATCTCGCCCGCGCTGCTGACCACCAGGATGCCGTCGGCGGTGGATTCGAGTGTCGCGGTCAGCAGCGACATGGCTTCGCGGAGGCTGTCGTCGCTCTCCGGCCGGTGCGACGTGTCCCGGACGGCGGCGATCATGCTCGCGGTCCCTTCAGCGGTAACCAGGACGGATCCGGCCACTTCGGCCGGGAACTCAGTGCCGTCCGCCCGCAGGCCGTAGGCCTCCACGGGAACAAGGTCGGCGTTGGCGGCAACGTCCTGGGCAACGGCACCGGCGCCGGCACCGCCGTGGGCCTCGCGGCGGAGGCTGAAGAACAGCCGCTGAAGTCCGTCCCGGAATCCCTCGGCCAGAAGCATGCGGTGGTCCGAGCCCACGAGCTCCCCGCGGGAGTAGCCGAACATGCGCTCCGCGGCGGTGTTGACCATGGTGATGGTGCCGTCCTCGGCCACCACCATCAAGGCATCGGGGCTGGATTCCACCAGCTCCCCGTAGCCGGGAACCGCTCCCGAGGTTTCCTCCGGGTACGACGACGGCGCCGTCACCCGACTGCCGCCGGGCGAACCTGAGTCCAAGCAACCATGTAAAACCCTTCCATCGGGAAATCATAGGCTTCCCGGGGCTGCCGTGGGTGTCAATACGAGGGCGGGGCGTCTCCGGGCCCGGGGGAGAACGAACACCCCGCTGCGCCATCACCCGCGGGCGCCGTCACCCACGGTGCCTAGAATTCCTGCTTGGCGGCCGTTGGCGCGAGGGCAGCGGGAGCGAGAAGGGACCGGCCAACGGGAGGTTCCCGGGTCACGGCCTTGTAATGGCCCACGAGTTCGGCGCCGAGGACGGACCACGTCCGGCCCTGGACCGAGGCGTGCGCGGCCGCTGCGAACGCGCGGCGCTTGGCGTCGTCGCCCATCAGGTCCATCACGCGGGCCCGGAGCGCGGCGAGGTCGCCGGGCTCGTACAGCCAGCCGGTCCGCGAATTCTCCACGAGGTCCAGCGGGCCGCCGCGGCCCGTGGCCACCACCGGAACCCCGGACGCCATGGCCTCCTGGATGGTCTGGCAGAAGGTTTCGAACTCGCCGGGGTGCACGAAGAGATCGAAGGACGCCACCGCCCGGGCGAGGTCGGCGCCGCCGAGGAACCCCGTGAAAACCGCCTCCGGCAGGGCAGCTTCCAGGGCCGGCCGCTGCGGACCGTCGCCGACGATCACGAGCCGGGTCCCCGGAACATCCGCCAGGACCGCCAGATCCTCCACCTGCTTCTCGGCCGCCAGCCGGCCCACGTAGCCGATCAGGCGCTCGCCGCCGGGCGCCACGGAGGCCCGCCAGCCGGCGTCGCGCTTGTCCGGGTTGAACCGCCGGGTATCCACGCCGCGCCGCCACATGTCCACGCGCGGAATGCCGCGGCCGCGGAGCTGGTTGAGCGCGAAGGTGGAGGGGACGAGGGTGCGCGAGGCCAGCAGATGGATCTGTTCCACCCGGTTCCAGGCCCAGTTCTCCAAGAACGGGACGCCGTACCGCGCCGCGTAGCCGGGGACCTCGGTCTGGTAGATGGCGACCGTGGGGATGCCGAGCTGGTGGGCGGCCTGCGCCGCCCGCCAGCCGAGCACGAACGGGGACGCGAGGTGGACGACGTCGGGCGCGTAGTCGGCAAGGATTCGCTTGACCCGATACACACCGCCCAACGCCACCCGCACATTCGCATAGCCGGCCAGCGGGACCGAGGGGAGCCGGTGGACGTGGGCGCCGGAGACCTCGTCCGGGACATCCGTGTCCTGCGTGGACGGCGCGATCACGAGGACCTCGTCCCCGCGCTCCTGCAGATGCTCCAGCACGCGCAGGATGGAGTGGGTGACCCCGTTCATGAGCGGCAGGAATGATTCGGCGACGATTGCGATCCTCACTCCTCCACGGTGCGTGCGGCGGTTTGCGGTCCGGGGGAGCGGGCGTGGCCGTCAGGGGAAGAGTGGGTTAACAGGCGGGCGCTGTCAGGCTGGCGGCTTTAGGGGGCACACGCGGACCGGGTCAGGAGGGCGCACACGGACCGGGTCAGGCCGGGCGCAGTTGGGCGGGAGGCCTCTAGGAGGGCGTGAACGATTGGTGCCATGAGTCCAAGGCGCACCCCGACGGAATGGCGGTGCCGGACGGCATGACGAAAGGACGGGCTACAGCGGATCGGGCCAATTGCCGACCGGGAGGCGGGCCAGCATGCCGGAAACCATCGGTAACCTCACTGCCGGGCCACGCTCGCGCATATTGCCTTCCATCTGAAATACCTCCAGAGGCGACGGGACTTCAGAATACGCCCGTCGCCCCGTAGCGTCCAGAGGGGGTCAATCGTCCTTGAGCACGTCGGGGAGTTCGTCCACGAACACGGTCTGGGGCGGTTCGAAATAGATGACCAGGACCTTCTCGCCCACGGCGAAGACGCTGCTCTTGTCGAACGGGTGCGCATGGAACGCGCTGGTTCCGCCGCGGACGGGGAGCATGACCTCGCCGATGGTTCCCGGGCCGATCCGTCCGGTGACGCGCCCGATCTTTCCGGTCAGGCTCCGGTCAACATCCTTATGCATCACAACCCCAGTACATCAGAACCCCAGTTAATCAGGATCCCGGGACTTCGGCTCGCACGGCAGCCCTACGCATCCGGAGTTTTCGGGTTCCGTTTGGCGGCGTCCCTGCCGTCCTTGAGCGCGTTGGAGAGCGCCGGGAGGTAGTTGCCCACCTGTGCCATAATCCCGCCGATCATCTGGTTGACCCCTTCTCCGCCGTTGAGGACGGTCATTTGGCCGACGTGCGCAAACGGCTCGGCCGCCGCCGCGACGATGGCCGGCATGTTCTCGGCGAGCTGCTGGGAGATGACGGCGTCCTGATTGGTTGCGAGCGCCTCGGCACGGGCCTTGATGCCCTCTGCCTCGGCCAGTGCCTTGGCCTTGATGGCGGAGGCGGCGGCGTCGCCGCGCGCCTTCGTGGCGGCAGCCTCGGCCTCGCCGGTCACCCTGGTGGCCCCGGCCGCCGCCGCTGCCGCGTTCGCATTCGCCTGCGCCTGCAGCTCGGTCCTGCGGGCGTTGACCTGGGCTTCGAGCTCCGTGCGCCGGGCCAGCGCCTCGGCGGCGCTGATGTCCGCGGATTTCTGGCCCTCGGCGTCGGTGCGCTTGGCATAGGCCCGCGCGTCGGCGGGTTTGCGGACGGTGGTTTGCAGCTTCTGCTCCTCCCGGTCGGCCTCGAGCTTGGCCACCTCGGTTTCCTGGACCACCACCTGCTGGCGTGCCGTCGCGTCGGCCAGCGGGCCGGCCTGGGCCGCGTTCGCCTTGGCGCGCTCGGCATTGGCCTGCGCCTCGGACTGCCGGATCGCGGACACGCTCCGGGCGTCCGCGATCAAGGCCTCGGCTTCCGCCTCCTTTTCTGCCGCCTCGCGGTTCCGGGTGGCCTCCGCGATGCGGGCCTCCATCTTGACCAGGGCAATGTGCGGCATGGCGATGTTCTGGATGTAGCCCGTGGGATCCTGGAGATCCTTGATCTGCAGCGAATCGACCACCAGCCCAAGCTTCTCCATTTCGACGCCGCTGGCGCTGCGGACCAGGGAAGCCAGCTTGTCCCGCTCGCGGATGATCTCCTCCACCGTCATACTGCCGATGATCGAGCGGAGGTGGCCCTCGAAGACGTTGTACACCTGGCTCTCCATCTTGGGCTGCTGGCCCAGAAACCGCCGGGCGGCATTGGCAATGAACGGCGGGGCGTCCCCGATCTTGTAGATGACCACGCCTTCAACGATCACCTGGATGCCCTGGGAGGTCACGCAGGAAACCTTGAGTTCGGTTTCATTCAGCGTCAGGGACAACGCCCGCACGGTCTGGAGGCCGGGCAGCACCAGGGCGCCCTTGCCCGTGACGATCTTGAAGTCCATTCCCTCCCGGGTCTCCAGCGTGCCGCGGGTCAGCCCGGAGATGATGAGGGCCTCGTTCGGTTCAGCCACCTTCCACATCAGTTTTGTTGCCACCCAGATGACGCCGACGACGACGGCCGCCCCCACGATGATCGAAATGAGCGGGTAGAAAGCTGACAAGTCCGGCATAACCAGGTCCCTTCACGGCGGTGGAAAAGGTCTAACGCAAAGCCCCAAACGTTGCTGCTGGTAGTCCCCGGCCGGCCCGGCGGCACGAATTGCGGCGCCGCCCAGCCAGCCGTTGTACACAGTCTGGGGTCCTCGCTGCCGGGAAGTCCAGCAAATCGGCGATCCCGGCGTGCACCTGAGGTCCCCCGGTGACGAAAGCCCCTGTCGGGCCGGCCGCTGCCGTGCCAGCGTGGAGAGAGCGCGCAGGCGTCGAAAGAGCGGGGCCGGGCCGCCGCACCCGCGAAAGGGTGATGGGTGATGCACAGCTCTCCTCGCGGGATGATGCAGTTGGCCGGGACCGCGTGGGACATCTGGCGGGCCGAGCGGGCCGGCCAGGACGCGATCGCCCGCCGGCAGCGGGACCGGCTCGCCGTGCTGGTCGAATACGCGCGGTCCGCCTCGCCCTTCTACCGCCGGCTGTACCGGGACGTGCCGGACACAGTCACGGGCACCGGCACGGATCTGGTCACGAACCTGCGGGAGCTGCCTCCAGTGGGCAAGCGCGAACTCATGGAAAACTTCGATGACTGGGTGACCGACCCCCACGTCACGCTCGCCGGCCTGAAGGAAGAGCTCCTCGGCGACCCCTCGCGCATCGGCGGCTTCTACCGCGGGAAGTACCTCGTCATGACGACGTCGGGATCCACCGGGGAACCGGCGGTCCTGGTCCAGGACCGGAACGCGTGGCTGGTGGCGAACCTCCTCGCCCGGATCCGCGAACGGCGGACCCTGGTGACGGCTGCAGAGGCCCGGGCCTTCCTGCGCCGGGGGCTGCGGGCCGCGGCGCTGATCGCGGCCGGGGACCACTTTGCCGGCGTCGTGCTGACGGAAAACGCGCGGCGCCGCAGTGCGCACATCGCCCGCCGGGTCCGCGTTTTTTCCGTTCTCCGCCCGCTGACGGAACTCGTGGCGGAACTCAACGACTTCCAGCCGACCATGCTCTACGGCTATCCGAGCGCCATGCTGCAACTGGCCGCCGAACAGAAGGCGGGACGGCTCAGGATCCACCCAGTCCTGGCAATCGCGTCCGGGGAAAGCTTGACGGCGAAGGGCGCGGCGGACATCGAGTCCGCCCTGGGCTGCCGTGCCACTGAGCGGTATCTTGCCTCGGAGGCCCTGGCCCTGACCAGCCGGTGCAGTGAGGGGCTGTTCCACGTCAACGCGGACTGGTACATCGTGGAGCCCGTGGACGGGAACTACCAGCCCGTCCCGGCCGGACAACTCTCCGCCACGGTGCTGGTCACCAACCTGGCCAACCGGGTCCAGCCCCTCATCCGCTACAACCTCGGCGACCGCGTGCAGACGGTTCCCGGCCCGTGCGCTTGCGGCAGCGTCTTTGCGGCGCTGCGGGTCGAGGGGCGCAGCGGCGACGTGGTGACGTTCGCGGCCGCCGGCGCGGCCGGGGGAGTGGTGACGGTGTTGCCGCTGGCGCTGGGTACGGTGATCGAGGAAACCGCCGGCGTCCGCCGGTTCCAGGCGATCCGGACCGGGCCGGGGTCGCTCACCGTGCGGCTCGAACTGGGACCGGAAGCCGCGGCGGCGGACGTGCGGGCTGCAGTGAGGGAACGCCTGGGCCGGTTCTTCGCGGCCCAAGGCGCCGACGGCGTCGACGTCCGGTTCGCCGATGAGCCGCCCCGGCCGGACCGCAGCGGCAAGTTCCGGCAGGTGTGGTCCGCCTGAGGACGTGCCGCTATTCCTGCCGCGTCCAAGCGGGGAACCGCCGCAATATTTCCCGCCAAGCTCCTTAAGTAGCCCCATGCGCGGGAAAGCAGTCGGCCGGCCCTGCCACCGGACCGTAACGAGGGTGCGGACGGCCTTGGTGCCGGATGGAAGGGTTCCGTCCGGGAAGTGAACCACCGGCGGCTCGCCGCCAGCCCGCGGCTGCTGGATTGCCTGGCGGCGGGTGCAGGGGCCCTGCGGACAGCGGATACATTGCGGCGCCGTCCGGGCCTCGGACTCCGGGTGCTGCCGCTACGGATCATCTTCCCCGGGTGAGGTCCATGACCACGGTGCGGGCAGACAATGGTCGTACTTTGCCAGTGGCAGGGCTCGCTGCCGCACCCCTTTCGGAAAGGAGACTCCAGTGTCCAGACCACACCGGATCCTTGCAGGATCGATCGCAGCCGGGGCGGCCCTCGCGCTGCTCACGGGCTGCGGCCCCTCCAGCCCCGGCACGTCCGTCAGTAGCGCCAGGGCCGAGAAGAACGTTTCGCAGGCCTGCGCTGCTGCCAGCGCCTTTGCCGGATCCCTCACAAATTTCAAACAGACACTCAAACCTGGCGCCACGATAGACCAGATCAAATCGGCCAGGGAACAGGTCGCGAAGACTTACGACGACCTGGTCAAAGCGAGCCAGGACGTAGCCAAAGACGAGATGGACGCCGTACAAAAGGCCGAAAACAAGTTCGACGCAGCCGTCAGGGCCGTCCCGAATGATGCCACCCTGAGCCAGGCGGCCGCCTCCCTGCGGGACGACGCAGCCAATGTCCAGGCCGCGGTCAGCGACCTGCAGACGGCGACCAAATGCTGACGTCCGGGCTTCACTGGCCAGGCCTGCAGCCAACCTCAGACCTGCCCGGGCCGCGTTCCCGTAGAACACCTCTTCAATCGGAAGCAGGGAAGGTGGCATGAGTTTCTGGGAAGACTTTTGGGATATCTTCTGGTGGCTTTTCTGCGTGTATGTCTTCCTCGCCTTCCTCTGGGCCTTGTTCGCCGTCATCGGCGACCTGTTCCGCGACGACAAGCTGAGCGGCTGGTGGAAAGCCGTCTGGATCCTCGTCCTGGCCTTCCTGCCCTTCTTGGGCCTTCTGGTGTACGTGATTGCCCGCGGTAAGGGCATGACGGAGCGGTCCATGGAACGGGCGCGGACGAATCGGGAGGCCTCGGATACGTACATCCGCGGCATCGCTACGGCCAGTCCAAGCGAGGAGATCTCCAAAGCCACGGCTCTTCGGGATTCGGGAACGATCAGCGCTGATGAATTTGAAAGGATCAAGAGCAAAGCCCTGGCCTGAGAGCGCCGTGGCCCCATCGGCAGCACAGTTTGCCGGAGGCAAAGCATCGACCTGGGGCACGGTGTTGCTGAAGTCCTCAACTGGAGTCCAGTATCTTCCACGGGGCTCCTCCCTGTCCGTCGCTGCATGCCCCAATTGGCGATCCCGGGGCCGGTTCACGGCCGTCGATGGCGTGCTCGCGGCCCCGGCCCGGGCGGAAGCTGCGAGGGTGGCCGGTCAATGGACTCAGGCTACGCGCAGGGAGCCGGGCTATTATCCGGCTATTACTCCGTTGAAAAGGAGAATCCGCTTGTCCGAAGAATTGAGACGGAACATCGTGCCCGTGATGCACCACCAGCTGACGACTGAGGACTACGGCGTCAAGGACGTCCAGACTCCGGCGCTGCCCCTAGCCGGGGACATCGGTCATGGGGCCGGCCGCCGTCTGAATGGCCGTGGCCCGGTCCGGCGGCCACTGCCTTGGGTTGCAGACTGATGTCTACAGACCATGTACCCGCAACCCGGCGGCCTACAAGCGCAGGACCCGATAGGTCCGTGCACTCCGTCGAGGCCGAGACGCTGATCAACGCCCCAAGCTCCACCGTCTGGGACGTCATCACCGATGCACGAAACTACACCGTCTGGGAATCCGGCATCATTCACTTCAGGGGTGAGCTGCGCGACGGTGGCACTATCAGAATCCGGACACGCACCGGAGGGAATCGCACCGTCCGGCTGCGTGTCCAGCAGTTGCCTGGCGAGGTGATGACCTGGACCCAGGGCCTGCCCTTGGGCCTGCTTACCGGGGTGCGCACCTTCACCCTTGAACGCTTGGGCGGCATGACTCACCTGCGCGTAAGAGAAGAGTTCACTGGCCCGCTTTGCGGGCTGCTGCTCCGGGAGTTCGCGTCCGACACGCAGCAGGCTTTCATCGAGTACGTCAATGCCGTCAGGAAACGCGCCGAAATCCTCGGCCGAAATCCCCAAACCACGGGGTCATAAGCACCACCGCAGCAGCGGGCAGCGTCCAGGAAAGCCCGACGACGATTCTCGCGCCATCCTCCACGACGGCACCGCTAGTGACCTGACGTTTCGATTCCGGCTGTCCGCCGGGACACTTTCAGAAAATTCGCGAGCCACATCCTTTCGGGCACTGTTGGCCGGACGCTCATAGGTCTACCGTAAGGGGGATGCGCCAGCGTGCGGATGAACGCGCGCTGGAGGGGGACTGAACAGTGATTGGCTAGCACGCCTTCGGGGTCTCAGAGGCAGAGGAACGTCATGATGATGGCTTGCCCGGAAGACGACCCGCAGTTCTCTTTGGCCGGCCCGGGCGTGTTTCTGCTCGATGACCACGAGATCGTGAGGCGGGGCCTGCGCCAACTGTTGGGGGCAGCTGGTCTGAGGATCGCAGGGGAGTCGGGGTCC
This sequence comes from Arthrobacter sp. NicSoilB8, assembly GCF_019977355.1. Classification (NCBI taxonomy): domain Bacteria; kingdom Bacillati; phylum Actinomycetota; class Actinomycetes; order Micrococcales; family Micrococcaceae; genus Arthrobacter; species Arthrobacter sp. NicSoilB8. The sequence continues at coordinate 1,200,881 of NZ_AP024655.1, forward strand.
GCGGGTGTAGCGGTCCGGCGGATCCCGGATCTTCGCCCGGCGCTGGTCATCCTCGATGACGATGTTCCGGACGGTTCCGGTGCCGAGGTGTGCCGGGCCATCGCCGCGGTGGCCCCTGACATTCGATGCGTGCTTATGACCGGAGATACCGACGAGGCCGTGCTGATCGACTCCATTCTGGCCGGCGCATGGGGTTGTCTGTCCAAACAGGATGGCAGCAGCGAACTGCTCAGACTCATCCGCCGTGCCTTGGCCGGGCACACCGCATACAGCGCCCGGTTCCGGGCCGCGCTCGTCGCCCCATCAGACCGGCGCAGGCTGCGGCGCACGGATGAGAAACTCCTGACCCTTACCAGGCAGGAACTGAACGTTGCCATCCACCTGGGTAAAGGGATGACGAACCGCCAGATCAGCCAGGAGATGGTGCTGGCCGAAAAGTCCGTGAAGAACTTGACCTCGGCCGTGCTGAGGAAACTTGGGGTGGCGGGCAGGACACAGGCCGCCGTGTTCATCACCAGGGTGCTGAAGTCTTCGGAAGTCTCCTCTGGTGGCGGATACGGGTTTAGCCCGTTCCCGAATTTGAGCGCGGAGGTCACGGCAGCACTGCTGACCTGCATCAACGAGTCCCGCGCCGTGCCGCCCACAATCGAAGAGCGGGAGAGAAATGCCCGGCGGCTTGCCGACGCTCTTACCGCGACACGAGCCGGTTGGGAGGGAATCCGCCCCCTGCCAATCCGGATCCGGGACTCCGCGAACGGAGATCCCGGACAGGGCAAGCACGAAATCCAGCGGGTTTCCCCGTAGCGCAGCCTCGGTGGCGTGGAGGGCAACCTATCGCTTGCCGGCCGAGCGTGACCTTCACGGGATCGGGTCGCCGCGGTGGCGCGCGGGAAGGCACTGGTTCATGAGTGGTCAGTCGCAGCATTCCGTTCCAGGTGTGGACAGGCCGTTTGACCCTAACTGGGGTTCTTTGATTCGGGAAAGCATGGAATTACCGCGGTGGTGCGTTTCTTTGAATGCGGTTGAAGCCGGGGTGGGTGGTCCGGGCATGGTGTGGGAGCTCGCCCGGGCTGCCGCATCAGCCGGGTCGCCTTGGGTGGAGCAGTACGCCGCGCCCCTGGAAACGGGTGGCCGCCGGGCATCCCGTCATGAAAGTCATGACGATCTGTCGGCTCTCCCAGGTTCGGCTGGATCCGGTTGTTGCCATCACTGACACATCATCGGAACCGGTACGAGCTTCACGACACGTCTGCGCCGACCCTGTGGGCTATGGCAGAACATTCAACGGAAAGCGATCCACGCAATGAGTAAACTGAGCGCTGTTCATCATCCTGTTGCTTCAACCGGCTGGACTGGTTGGGTCAGTTTCGCCGGAATCATTCTGATAATCAACGGCGTTTTCATCGGCCTTCAAGGCCTCGTCGCGCTGACCGGGCCCGATACCTACTATCTGTCGACCCCGCGCGCCCTGTTCATCTTCGATGCGAAGGGGTGGGGCTGGTGGAATGTGGCTCTCGGCGTGCTCCTGATCCTCACCGCCGTCGGGCTTTTCTCCGGTGCAGCGTGGGCCCGAATCGTCGCTGTGGTCGTGGCTGGCCTCAGCGCGGTCGTTCAACTGATGCTCGTTCCGGCGCAGCCATGGTGGTCCTTGATCGTGATCGCCATCGACGTGCTGATCATCTTCGCGGTCATCGCCCACGGCGAGGAGCTACGGGCCGAAAAAACGCCGCCGACCGTCAATTCCTAAGGGGCCGTCATGACCGACGACATGATTCCGCCCGCGGCACCTCGGGGTGTGACCGCTGAACATGCCCGGCTGGCTGAGGCCATGGGTGCCGCGGAGGACGTCTTGTTCGAGGCGAATCCCTGGTACGAATGGGGGCCTTACCTGTCGGAGCGGGCCTGGGGCACGGTGCGGGAGGACTACAGCGACAGTGGTGACGCGTGGGAGTATTTTCCGCATGACCAGGCCCGGTCCCGTGCGTTCCGGTGGAACGAGGACGGCATGGCTGGGCTGTCCGATATTCATCACGACCTGTGCCTGGGGTTGGCGTTGTGGAACGGGGCCGATCCGATCCTGAAGGAGCGGATGTTCGGGCTGACCGGTCCGCAGGGCAACCACGGGGAGGACGTCAAGGAATACTGGTGGTACCCGGATGCGTTGCCCAGCCATGCATGGCTGCGGTGGCGGTATCACTATCCGCAGGCAGCGTTTCCCTATCAGCGGCTGGTCGAGGAGAACGCCCGCCGCTCCCGGGACGAACCCGAGTTCGAGTTGATGGACACCGGTGTGTTCGACGGCGGCCGGTACTGGTCGGTGGATGTCGCGTACGCGAAGGCATCACCTACCGAGGTACTTGCCCGGATCACCCTCGAAAACCATTCATCCGAGGAAGCGGTGCTTTCGGTATTGCCTACCATGTGGTTCCGCAACACGTGGCGGGTCAACGGCGGTAGCGCGCCGTCGCTGTTCCTGGACGGGGACGGGATCGCGGTCGAGCACCCACGGCTGTCCGGCTACCGGCTCGATGCCGCTCCCACCACGGAGGGCGTCCGGCCGCAGGCGTTGTTCTGTGACAACGAGACGAACACGGCCCGCCTGTTCGGGGCGGCTCCGGTCACCGCCTATCCGAAGGACGGCATCAACGACCACGTGGTCTCCGGCGCGGAGACCGTGAATCCGCAACATCGGGGCACCAAGGCAGCCTGGTGGTACCAGGTGGCCGTGCCGGCCGGAGGCCGGGTCGAGTTGCGGCTGAGGCTGCACCGGCCGGTCCCGGACCGGGCCACACCCCGCGCCGGCTGGTCCGATGCCTACTTTGATGACGTCATGGCAGCCCGGGAGCGGGACGCTGACGAGTTCTATGCGGCCATAGCCCCCGCTGAGATCGATGCCGGGCCGATGCAGGTGATGCGCCAGTCCTGCGCGGGGCTGATCTGGAGCAAACAGATGTACCCGTATCGGGTGAACCGGTGGTTGGATGGCGACCCCGGCCAACCGGCGCCGCCGGCCGGGCACCGTAACGGCCGGAACACGGGGTGGCGGCACCTGGACTCCTTCGACGTGCTGGCCATGCCCGACCCGTGGGAGTACCCGTGGTTCGCGGCCTGGGATCTGGCGTTTCACGCCGTCACCTGGGCACACCTGGACCCCGCGTTCGCCAAATACCAGCTGTTGGTGCTCCTTCGGGAATGGTTCCAGCATCCCAACGGTGCGCTCCCGTCCTATGAGTGGAGCTTCGACGATGTCAATCCGCCCGTCCATGCGCTGGCCGCCATCCGGGTCTTCGTCATCGACGGCGGCACCGACCTACACTTCCTAAAACGGGTGTTCAACAAGCTGCTGCTGAATTTCACCTGGTGGCTCAACCGGCAGGACCCCGACGGGAACAACCTGTTCGGCGGCGGCTTTTTAGGCTTGGACAACATCAGCCCCATCGACCGCTCGCACCTCCCACCCGGCTTCAAACTGGACCAGGCCGACGGCACCGCGTGGATGGCGTACTACTCGGTGGCTATGCTCACCCTGGCCACCAAACTCGCCGAACATGACGACGTCTATGAGGACATGGTCGTGAAATTCCTGGAACAGACCGTGCTGATCATGGACGCGCTGGAGGACTCAGGCTGCTATGACACCGAGGACGGTTTCTTCTACGACCGGCTCACCGATCCTTCCGGGACCAGCTTTCCAATCAAGGTGCAGACCCTCGTCGGGTTGATCCCTGCGCTGCCCGCGGTCGCGCTCCCCACCCAGGACACGGACCGGAACCGCCGGCTGCGGAAGCGGTTCGCCAGCCGGTTGGAACAGACCGACCGGCACGAGATTCTCGATTGGCAGGTCCGTGGCAGCGGGGATTCGCGGCGGACGCTGCTGTCAGTCCTCCCGATGGACAAACTCGTCCGGCTGTTCGGCACCCTGTTCGACGAGGAGGCATTCCTGTCTCCCCACGGACTGCGATCGCTCTCCAAACGGCACAACACCCCCTACACCGTCCCGGGGCTGCCTACCGCTGCCATCCAGTACGAGCCCGCCGAATCGCGGACGGCGATGTACGGCGGCAATTCCAACTGGCGGGGACCGGTGTGGCTGCCGGTGAACTATCTCGTCATCCGGGCCCTGCTGCAGTACGACCAGTTCTTCGGGCCAGACTTCACCATCGAATACCCCACCCGGTCCGGTCACCACCTGACCCTGCGAGAGATTGCCAGTGACCTCGCCGACCGGCTGGTGAGCATCTGGCTCCCCGGCCCGGACGGACGCAGGCCCGTCTATGGTGGCGTCGACTTGCTGCAGAACGATCCCGCGTGGAAAGAGAACCTGCTCTTCTACGAGTACTTCCACGGCGACAACGGGGCCGGACTCGGCGCCATGCACCAGACCGGGTGGACCGCCGTGGTCGCGGACCTCATCCTGGACCCGCCTCACCACAGCCACCGGATGGTGTTCGGGGACAACCCGGCGCCCGCCACCACGACAGGACCACCGGAAACGGAGCTGTGAACCGATGCCGAACAACACTGAGGGACAAAGCCGTTTCCGGGGAGCCATGAGGGGCGACGGCACGATGACGGACGGGATGGTAGTGCCGGTCCGAGCACCGGGCCTGACGCCACCGGTGGCCCACCCCTATATCTACGAGATCAACACCTGGGCATGGCTCGCATCAATCAGCGCCGAAGAAAACAAACCCATCGATCTGGGCTCCGTCCCGAAACGGCACTGGGACGAGATTGCCGGACTGGGCTTCGATTCGGTCTGGCTGATGGGCGTCTGGCGTCGCAGCCCCGCCGGAATCGCGATCGCACTGAAAAACCCTGCCCTGCGGGCCGACTTCCAGGCAGCTCTTCCCGACTGGCGTGCCGAGGACGTCGTCGGGTCGCCATACTGTGTCAGGGACTATGTGGTCGACGACCGCCTGGGTGGCCCTGCCGGGCTTTCCGCAGCCCGGGAGGCGCTGGCGGTGCGCGGCGTCCGGCTGATCCTGGACTTCGTGCCCAACCATGTCGCCCCGGATCATCCGTGGACCACGGAGACACCTGAGCTCTTCGTGCAGGGGACCGCGGCGGACCTGGACAAAGATCCGGCGTCCTTCGTCGAGGTGGGCGGCCGGGTGCTCGCCAACGGGCGGGACCCCTACTTCCCGGCGTGGCCGGATGTCGTTCAGCTCAACGCCTTCGACCCCGCCCTGCGATCGGCGGCGGTGGAGACCGTCAGATCGATCGCCGATCAGTGCGACGGGGTGCGTTGCGACATGGCGATGCTGGTCATGAACGACGTGTTCGCCCGGACCTGGGGCGCCCGGGTCGGGCCCGCACCGGGCACAGAGTACTGGCCAACAGTGATCACCGCCGTCCGTGAAACCCACCCCGGTTTCGTATTCATCGCCGAAGCCTATTGGGATCTTGAGTGGTCCCTCATGCAGCAGGGCTTCGACTACTGCTACGACAAGCGTTTGTATGACCGCCTTCTCCGCGGTACTGCCGAGGAGGTGCGGCTGCACCTGCTGGCAGAGCCCGCATATCAGAACGCGCTCGTCCGGTTCGTGGAGAATCACGACGAGCCACGGGCCGCGGCTGCGTTCATAGCCGGCCGTGCAGAGGCGGCGGCGGTGACGGCACTGACCCAGACCGGGGCACGGCTGATTCACCACGGCCAGCTGTCGGGGCGGCGGGTACGCCTTCCGGTGTTCCTCGGCCGCTTCCCCACCGAGCCGGCCGATGACCAGCTGGCGGATTTCTACCGCCGGCTCGTGGCGGCTGTCGCCGACCCGACTTATCGGGACGGGCACTGGCAATTGTGTGAACGGTCGGGATGGCCGGGGGACAACAGCTTCGAAAATCTCGTCGCCTGGAGCTGGGACGGTGCCACCCGGTGGCTGATCGTGGTGAATCTGAGCGATGCGCCCGCAACCGGTCAGGTGAGAGCACCGTGGCCGGATCTGCGTGGTCACCGGTGGCAGCTGACCGACCCGACCCGGGATATGAGTTTCGAGCGCGCCGGTGACGATCTGGTCGAGGGGCTGTTCGTCGGGCTGGACGCATGGCAATGGCATCTGCTCCGGCTCGACCGCTCGCCATGACCCCACGCCATGACCCCACGCCATAGTCGGCACCCGAGGAATCCGTTGACAACGTCATTGAGATTCCTGCGTTACTGCTCTGACCGCGCTACTGTTGTGATCGCGCTACTGCTGTTCGAGGATCCGCCGCGCGTCCTGCTGGGCCTGGAGCTCGTCCTGGCTCAGCGCGTGTCCGGTCAGGTACCCGGCGGCGGCCCTGATCCGGCGCAGTTCCGCGACCGTGCGCGGCGTGCTCACGCCGTGATGGGCCATGGCATGGCAGTTGGCGCAGAGCGGCACGAGGTCCGTGACCGGGTCCAGCTCATAGTGGCTGCCCAGCTGGGACATCGGGACAAGGTGGTGGACCGGGATGAAGTCCTTGCCGATCTCCCCGTAGGCAATTTCAAACGAGAACCCGCACACGGCGCAGCTGGTCCCGTGATGGGCAATGCAGGCCCGCCGCGCGTCCGGGCTGTGCTCATACCGGTTCACCTCGACGCGGCTGACCGCTGCGGCCGGGACGGTCCCGGGCAGGGGCTGCGTGGGGTCGGCCCCCGGCCGCGGACCGAATTCGTCCCAGAGCCCGCGGAGCACGGGCTCGACGGACGGGTCCATGGCCAGACCGGAGCCGTGCACGGCGTCCCAGTCGATGCCGGGCAGGGCCTCCTTGAGGACGCCGGGCGGGATCTGGTCCCCGGCGGGCAGGAGGGCATCGAAGGCCACGCGCACGTAGCGCCGGGTGCCGGCCATCCGGGATCCGGCCCGCGCGCCGGTCCCGGCCTCGGATTCCTGAAGGCGGGGCGCCGGCCGCTCCGAGACGATGACGCCGTGCCCGATCAGGCCGCGTCCATGGCGGCCCTGAAGCACGAGCCACGCCTCCGTGCCGGAACCGGCGAACCCGCCCTCGGCCCCGGCTTCGCCGCTGCCCAAGTCGGCCTCCCCGCTGCCCGCGCCGGCCTCCGCGCCCCCGTTGCCGACCTCCCAGCTGGCCAGGTGCCAGCCGGTTTCGGCAACCTCGTCCAGGACCGCCGGGTAGGTCCACTCGTTCCACTCGTCCGGGTTCCAGACGAGGATGATGGCTGTCATCTGCCTATTGTCCCAGTGACTCTTGCCGGAGTGTCACAGAGTTTGTCGCAGAGCTTTTCGCAGAGTTTGTCACAGAGCTTTTCACAGAGTTTGTCACGGAGCCGGACGCGTGGCGGGCCGGACGGCCGGCGGCAGCCTGGACGGGCCCTGAGGGCGCGGCCTGGCACGTGGCGTTGAGAGTGTCCTCCGCGATGGCCTGCATTTCCTGCAGGATGCGCGGGGCGCCGGACTGGAGCGGTTCCGGCGGGAATGCCACCGCCATGGTGAGCTGCCGGGTTCCGTCGGCGCTGGTCATGGCGATGGTGCCGTAGCCGGGGACGTCGCCGGGATGGCCATAGTAGAAGTCGTTCGTGCAGAGGTCGTTCCAGCGGACCACGCCGAGGCCGTACCTGGCGTAGAGCGGGCTCTGCATCTGCGTGATCGTATCGGCCTTGAGCAGCCGGTCCTGCAGCAGGGCACGGTAGAAGGTGTTCACGTCCGCCACGGAGGACACCATGCCGCCGGCGGCGTTGTCGATCTGGGCCGCCGGATACGTGACATCGAGCTGCCTGCGGTCCAGCGTGATGTAGCCGTGGACCATGGACGACGGCGGAGGCCCGGCCGCCGTCATCGAGGTCCCGGTCAGCCCGAGCGGCTCGATGATGTCGGTGCGGATCACCTCGCCGATCGGCCGTCCGCGCAGGCGTTCGACGATCAGCGCCAGGGCAATGTAGTTCGAGTTAGAGTACTCAAAGCCCTGGGCCAGCTTCGCCTGCCACGAGATCCGGCCGGCCATGGCCAGCAGGTCGGCCAGGCTGACTTTGGTGGTCAGGGCCTGCTGCACGGTGGCGGGATCGTACAGCGGCCCGTCAACGGACGGCATCCCGGAGCGGTGCTGCAAGAGTTGGCGGACGGTGACGGGTCCCGGAGCGTGGGTGACCCGGTCGAAGTCCGGCAGATAGGCGCTGACCGGCGTGTCCAGCTGGATCCGGCCCTCCTCGGCCAGCTTCAGCACGCAGACCGCCACCATGGATTTGGTGATGCCGCCGACGTGGACAGGATCCGTTGCCTCGGCCCGGGAGCCGCCGTCCAGGTTCCGGACACCGTACGCCGCGGACCATTCGTCCCCGCCTACCCGGACCTGGATGAGCACGGCGGGGGCGCCGTCGTCGAGCATCCTCCTGCTGAACTCTTCGAGCACCGCCCGGTAGCCGGAATCGGGCGGGAGCGGCTGGGCCGGCGTTGCCGGCCTGGGACTGCACCCGCCCACGGCCGCGGTGAGCACGACGGCGGCGACCGCGGCCGTGAGCCGGCGGGGTGAAGGGCGAATCCAGGCCACCGACATGACGGTCCTTCTTGCAGGTCGGGTTTGCACTCGGGGTCGGAGGATGCCCTGGCCGGGCAGAGTCCTGACCCTTGTGATGCTCCTCAGGCCGCCCGCCGGCGACTAGAGCCATAAGTCACAGGGTCAGCCGGCGGCCCCTGCCGTTGCCGGTGCAGCCGTTGCCGCCGCCACCACTGGGTGGTCGCGGTGCAGGTTCCCGAGGACCGAGGCGCCAAGCGGTGACCCCAGCTCCTCGAAGAACTCCGCGTTGGCCCGGACGTAGTCGGCCCATTCGTCCGGGACGTCGTCCGCGTAGTAGATGGCCTCGACCGGGCACACGGGATCGCAGGCGCCGCAGTCCACACACTCGGACGGGTGGATGTAGAGCGAGCGTTCGCCTTCATAGATGCAGTCCACCGGGCATTCCTCGATGCACGCCTTGTCCTTCACATCCACGCAGGGCTGCGCGATCACGTACGTCATGGCAGGCTACACACCCGTGTAGACGGTCTTGCCCCACGTGAAGAAGTCCAGCGCGGACTTCCCCTGCTCGCGGAACGTGTTGGTGGAGGAGTCCTTGACGCCGCCGAACGGCACATTCAGGTCCAGGCCCGCCGTCGGACGGTTGACCTTGATGACGCCGGCCTGGGCTCGGGCGGCGAAGTCGGTGGCGAGCGCCAGGGAGTCGGTGCAGATGCCGGCGGTGAGGCCGTAGCGGGAATCGTTGATCGCGGCGAGTCCCGCCTCGTAGTCCGGGACCTCGAGGACGGCCACCACGGGGCCGAAGATCTCTTCCGTCACGGCGGCGTCGTCGAAGGGCAGGTCCGTGAGGATGGCGGCCGGGAACAGGAAGCCGGCGTCCGCGCCGCCGTCGTACGCCCCGTGGAGCAGGGTGGCGCCGCGTTCGACGGCGGTACGCACCGCCGCCTGGTTCTGTTCGAACTGCTGGCGGCTCACGACGGCACCCATGGCGGCGCCGCCCGAGCCGTCACGGCCGAGGCCGTCGCCGGGGGTGTAGGCGGCGGCTTCCTCGGTGAGGGCGGCGAGGAAGTCCTCGCGGACGCCGGGGGTGACGTAGACGCGGGAGGTCGCGGTGCAGGCCTGGCCGGTGAGCCCGAACGCGCCGGCGGCGACCACCTTGGCGGCCTTGCGGGGATCGGCGTCGTCCAGGACCAGGACGCCGTTCTTGCCGCCCATTTCGAGCTGGACCCGGGCGCGGCGGGCGTTCAGGATCTCCTGCAGTCCCAGGCCCACGCTGGTGGAGCCGGTGAAGGACAGCCCGGCGATGCGCGGGTCGCGGGCCAGGGCGTCGCCCACCACGCGGCCCTTGCCGTGGACCACGTTGAACACGCCGGCGGGCAGCCCGGCGTCCTGCAGGGCGCGGGCCAGGTGCGTGGCGGAGAGCGGGGTGAGCTCGGCCGGCTTGATGACCACGGCGTTGCCGCTAATCAGCGCCGGGGCGGACTTCCACGCCGGGATGGCGATGGGGAAGTTCCACGGCGTGATGAGGCCGACGACGCCGAGCGGCTCGCGCCGGGTGGTGATGGTGGTGTCCGGCAGGCCGCTGGGCAGCACCTCGCCGGTGGCGGCCCAGCCGAGCGAGCCGAAGAAGCGCAGCACGTCGGAGGCGCGCTTGACCTCGCCCTTGGCCTCGGCGAAGGTCTTGCCCTCCTCGCGGACGAGGTCACCGGCGATCGCGGCCTGGCGTTCCAGCAGGAGGTCGCCGGCGGCCATGAGGATGGCGCCGCGGGCGGGGGCGGGCAGGGCGGCCCAGGCCGGCTGGGCGGCGGTGGCGGCGCTGATGGCGGCGTCGACGTCGGCCGCGGTGCCGCTGGGGGAGAGGGCTGCGAGTTCGCCGGGGCGGGCGGGGTTCATGCGTCCGGTGTCCGCCTGGCCGAGCCATGCGCCGTTGATGAGGTGCCGGGCGGTGATGAGGTCCCGCTCGGTGGGGGTCTCGGTTGCAGTGGAGAGGTCTGTTGCCGTGGAAGTCATGGGGTTCCTTCGGGTGATTCGGGAAAGGGCGGGAGGTCTGGTGGCGGGCGGCTAGAGGCTGCGGATCAGGCCGCCGTCGCACCGCAGGGCCACGCCGGTGATGTAGGAGGCCGGGGCGCTGCAGAGGAACGCGGCGGCGGCGCCGAATTCCTCGGGTTCGCCGTAGCGGCGGGCGGGGATGGTCTTGCGGGACTCGAGCTGGATTTCCTCGGGTGTGGTGCCGCGGCGCTTGGCGGCGGCGTGGTCGAGTTCCGCCACCCGGTCCGTGGCGATGCGGCCGGGCAGGAGCATGTTGACCGTGACGGCGTCGAGGGCGACCTCGGCGGCGAGGGTCTTGAGGTAGCCGGCCAACGCGGCGCGGCCGGTGTTGGACACGGCCAGGTTGGGCAGCGGTGCCACGACGCCGCTCGAGCCGACGGCCAGGATCCGTCCCCAGCGCCGTTCCCGCATGCCCGGCAGGATGTGCGAGACCAGGGCGTGGTGCGGTTTGACGAGCTGTTCGAAGGCGGCGGCGATGTCGTCGGCGCCGAGGGTGGCGGCCGCGCCGGGTTTGGGCCCGGGACCGTTGAGGACCAGGATGTCGATGGGGCCCAGTTCCGCCACGGTCTGTTCGACGGCGGCGGCCACCCCTTCGGCGGTGCTGAGGTCCGCTTCGACGGCGATGGCGCCCGGCCCGTAGGCCTCCGTCAGTTCGGCGACGATTTCCTTGGCGCGGACCTGGCGCCGTCCGGTAATGGCCACGCGTGCCCCTTCGGCGGCGAGGGCGCGGGCAATGGCCAGGCCGAGTCCGCCGGTGGAGGCCGCCACGAAGGCGGTTTTTCCGCTGATTCCGAGATCCATCAGTTCCTCCCCGCCGTCGTGAGGGCCGGCGTCGTTGCCGCACCGGATTCCAGGGCCTGTGCCGCCTCGGCGAGGTGGGCCAGCAGGGCCGGCCGGAGGACCTCCGGGAACGGCGACGCCGGAGTCCGGACACCGGCGTCGGCGATCAGTCCGCGTTGGCGCAGGCATTCCTTGCGGACCGCCAGGGCGATCCGTGCCTGCTGCTCGAAGTTGATCAGCGGCAGGTAGGGCAGCAGGGCATCGCGGGCGGCCTCGTAGCCATCGGACTGCCATGCCCGGACGCAGGCGATGAGCGCCTCGGGGTAGGAGAAGCCGGTCATGGCCCCGGCGGCGCCGGCCAGGAGCTCGTCCAGCAGCCCCTGTCCGCCGAGGCCGCCGAACACGGAGACGTCGAGGGCTGCGGTCAGCTGTCCGATCGCCACGGACGTGGGCGGCGCCTCGGCCTTGACCGCGGTGACGAAGCTGCAGGCCTGCACCACGGTGATCAGGGACTGGGCGGTGATGCTGACGCCGCTGGCGAGCGGGTAGTCCTGCAGGACCACCTTGGCGCCGGTGGCGCGGTGGATGGCGTCCAGATGGCGGATCACCGTGTCCGCCCGGGGCGAGTTGGCCTGGACCATAACGGCGGCCAGGCGCTCGCCGGCGACGGCCTGGGCGGCGAGGACTTCCTCGATGGCCGGCCGGGTGGCCAGCGCCGTCACGCCCACTACCAGCGGCAGTTCGGTGCATTCGACGGCGGTTTCCAGCACGTGCGCGCGTTCCCCGGAGGTGAGCGCGGCGGCTTCGCCGAACACGCCCAGGACGGTCAGGCCGGTGGCGCCGATGGCCTCGTAGCGTTCCACGAGCCCGGCCAGGCTGTCCAGGTCCACGTCCAGGCTGCTGCCTTGGAATGGTGTGGCGACGACGCCCCACACTCCGGGTGTCAGTGACTCCCGCATCGGATTCTCCTTCATTCGTTGTCCCAAAGTGGCTGCTGCTCCCATGGCTGCGTCCCTGATGTCTGCATTCCTGGCGTCTGCATTCCTGATGTCTGCATTTCTGGCGGCCGCATCCTCACCGGCTGCATCCCTAATGTCCGGGCCAGACCGGCGGGCGCTTCTCCCGGAAGGCGCGCACGCCCTCGGCCGAGTCCGCGCTGTCCAGCGCGGCCATGAGGGCCGGGAGCCGGAGCCCGCGGGCCTCGGTGGCGGTCAGGTGCGCGGTCCGGGTGACCATCTGCTTGACGGCCCGGACGGAGGTGGGGGCACAGGCGAGGATCGCGTCCAGCCAGCGCTGCACCGCGGCGTCGAGCTCCTCCGCGGGGACCACCTCGTTGACCAGGCCCATCGACTGCATTTCCGCCGCCTCGGCCTTCCGCCCGGTCAGGAGCATGCCCATCGCCTGGGTGTACGGGATCCGGCGCACCAGCTGGTGGATGCCGCCGTCGAGCGCCAGACGCCCCACGCGCGGTTCCGTCAGCCCGAACCGGGCGCTGTCCGCGGCGACCACAATGTCCGCGCCCAGCACGATTTCCATGCCGCCGCCGAGCGCGTAGCCGTTGACCTTGGCGATCACGGGAACGTCCAGCGTGGTGCGCAGGCTGAGCCCGCCGAAGCCGTTGGGATCCAGCCCGGCCCAGTACTGCAGGCCGGTCTTGTCCACGGCGGCGGCGGACATGTCCGCCCCGACGCAGAAGGCGCGGGTCCCGGCGCCGGTGATGACCACCGCGCGGACGTCGGGATCGGCCTCGAGCTGGTCCCAGATCTCGTTGAGCCGGGCCTGGGCGCGGCCGTCGACGGCGTTGAGGACGTGCTGGCGGTCGATGACCACCGTGGCGACGTGGTTCTCGACGGTCAGGGTCACTTCGTCCACTGGAACGGAGGCGGTCTTCGCCGCTTCTGTCACGGCGCTCACCGGAGCACTCCCAGCTGTTGCAGGCGCTCGATGGCCTCGGCGTCGAACCCGTTCTCCAGCAGGACCTCGACGTTGTGTTCGCCGAGCCGCGGGGCCACCCGGCGGATGCTGGGCGGTGTCGCGGAGAGCCGGATGGGGGCGTTGAGCATTTTCACGGTGCCGACGCCGGGGTGTTCGGCCTCGACGATCATGCCGTTGGCGTGCGTTTGCGCGTCGGCGAGGGTCTGTTCCAGGGTGTGCACGGGGGCGTTGAGCAGTCCCTTGTCCTCCAGCTGGCCGGTCCAGTACTCGGTGGTGTTGGTGGCGATGCGCTCGCGGAAGATCGCCTGCAGTGCCGGCTTGTGCCTGAACTGCTCCTCGAGGGTGGCGAACTCGGGACGCTGCGTGAGGTCCTCGTCCAGGCCGAGGGCCTCGGAGATGCGGGCCAGCGGGTCCGGGGTGAAGCCGCCCACCATGCAGACGGCGCCGTCGGTGGTTTCAAAGACGCCGCTCAGCGGCATGGCGCCCCAGTTGACCTCGTAGCCGCGGTTGAGCTGCATGCACGCCTCCTGCATCTGCAGGTGCAGCATGGAGTCGTACATGGTCACCTCCACCTTCTGCCCCACACCGGCGGATTCCCGGGTGCGCAGTGCCAGCAGGATGCCCTGCATGAGGTGCATGCCGGTGATGTAGTCGCAGAGCGTGGTGGGGTAGATGGAGGGCTTCATGTCCTCCGACTCGCGCCGCCACATCACACCGGAGTAGGCCTGCGCGATCGCGTCCTGGCCGCCCTTGTGGGAGTACGGGCCCACCGGGCCGAAGCCCGTGCCGGAGGCCCAGATGATGCCCGGGTTCTCCGCTTTGAGGTCCTCGTAGCCGAAGCCCATCCGCTCCATGACGCCGGAGCGGAAGTTGCTGACCACCACGTCGGCGTCGGCCAGCAGCCGGCGGAGCACGTCCTTGCCCTCGCCGGTGCGGGTGTCCACGGAGATGCTGCGCTTGTTCCGGTTGATGGACAGGAAGATCGGGTTGTCCTGGCCGTCCTTGTCCGGGAACGAGTTGCGGGAGATGTCCCCGGCGCCCGGGCGCTCCACCTTGATGATGTCCGCGCCGTAGTCGCCCAGCAGCTGGGTGCAGGACGGGCCCATGAACACCTGGGTGAAGTCGACGATCTTGATGCCGTCCAGCGGCAGCGGGGTGCCGGCAGATTCAGGTGCGGGCGCCGCCGTCGTGCCGGTTGTTGTGCCTGACAGCAGGTCCTCGATGACGGTGCTCATGCCCCCACCACCGCGTCCACGTCAACGGTGGCGTTCGACGACGGGACGTCGCCCGGGTCCGCGCCGTGCCGGCGCATGCCCTGCTGGATGTCCAGGGCGGAGACGTCGCGGACCAGGGTGCCGTTCTGGATGGCCAGCGCGGCGGCGACGCCGACGGCCTGGCCCATGGCCATGCAGGGCGGGATTTCGCGGGACATCTTCTGCGCCTCGGGGGTGGCGGAGTAGTGGCGGCCGGCAACGAGCAGCTGGTCCACTTCCTTGGGCAGCAGCGAGCGGTACGGGTAGTAGTAGTCGCGGCCGCGGGCCACGGTGTCGGCGAAGTGCCGGCGCTGCGTGACGTCGTCCTTGGTCATGACGTACTCGCCCTCGAGCAGGCGGGTCTGCCGGACGCCCATCTGGGACGCGACGTCGAGCATGTAGCAGTTCTCGAAGCCGGGCAGGTTGGCGCGGACGTAGTCCACGGCCTCGGTGATCCGGTCCCGGGCGGCGAACTCGGCGGCGGTCATGTCCGCCGGGTCCACGCCGTCGAAACCGGTCATGTGGGGCGCGTTGCACCAGACGACGCCGTCGATGGGGGTCTTGAGCCACCACAGTTCCCAGGCGCCGCCGAGGAGGCGCTTGATCTTGCGGTTGATGGCGCGGGCTTCCTTCGGGTTGGCCTGTTCGAAGGCTTCGGCGGCGTTGGTGTCCACGTTGCCGAGGCGGAAGACGAGGGTGGTGAGGTAGCTGTCCTTGATGTAGCTGGCGCCGGCCCGGGAGGCGACGTCGATGTCGCCGGTGGTGTCGATGACAATGTCGGCCATGAAGGCCTGCGGGCCGGACTTGGTCTCGCAGATGACGCCCTTCATGACGCCGTTGTCCACGATCGGACGGGAGAACCAGGAGTGCAGGCGGAGGTTGACGCCGGCCTCGCGGACGAGGTCGTTGGAGACGCGCTTCCAGCCGTCCGGGTCGAAGGCGGCGGCGTAGCAGACCGGCTTGGGGGTGGTGTGGGAGTGGAAGTCGAAGGTGCCGTAGCGGCCCCACTTGTTCCACAGTTCCTCGGAGGTCTTGCGGTCATCGGCCGGCGGGACGATGGCCAGGCCCAGCTTCTGGAGCCGTTCGACGTACTCGGAGACGATGCCCGTGACCGTGATTTCCTGGCCGTTGATCATGTCATCGAGCACCAGGACCATGCCGCCGGAGGCGAGGCCGCCGAGGGAGGAATAGCGCTCCAGCAAGGTGACGGCTGCGCCGGAGCGGGCCGCGGTGACGGCGGCGGCGACGCCGGCGGGGCCGCCGCCAACCACGAGGACGTCGGAGCGGGAGATGACGGGGGCGGTGAGGTCCGCCGTCGTGGTGCTGAGTTCCAGCGAGTTCAGGGAGGTCATGGGGGGATCCTTACTTTCCGGCATGGAAGTGCCGTCGGAACGGCGGCCGGTGACGTAGAAGACGGTGCTCAGGAGGAGGGCGCGGCGGCGCTGACCGCGAAATCCACCCGGCAGAGGGTATGACGCAGCGCGGCCCGTTGCGGACCTTGCTGCGGAGTGTGGAAAGGGTTCCGACGGACACTCGGGCGTCCGGACCGGAGGATGGCGACGGCGGCTAGGGCCGGCCGATCACCACGCGTGAGGTGCGTTAACCCAGATCGCTACGCAGACCTCTTCGTAGCTGTTCTTGTACCAGTGAGGCGTATCCGAAGAGAAGGTGATCGAATCGCCTTCCTCCAGGGTGTAGCACTCTCCGTCCAGGAAGATGTCCTTCCGGCCGGAGAGGATGATGCCGAATTCCTCGCCGCTGTGCCGGAAAGGAGTGGCACTGGTGTCGTGGCCTGGCGGACTCACGATCCATTGCGCCTCCAGCGCACCGTTGAGGTCCGGGGTGAGCAGTTCATAGACCGCCTCACCCACAGACTTCTTGGTAACGCCTTTGAGGTTTCGCCGCTCGGCCTTGCGGACCACGGGCGACCTGGTTTCTTCCTGTCCGAGGAAGAACTTCCCCACCGGAATGTCCAGGCCGTGCGCCAGCTGCGCCAGAGTGGTGAAAGACGGATTGGCCAGGCCGCGTTCGATCTGGCTTACGATCGCCGGGCTGAGGCCGGTGACTTCCGAGAGCTTGGCAAGGGTCATCCCTTTGTCCTTGCGCATGTTGCGGACCTTGTTGCCTACAGTGGCAAGAAGGACGCTCGTGCCGGCAGGGGAAGATCCCGTGACGCTTTCGTTGGCCATGGTCCGACTTTCTCTGGGTGAGCTGACACACATAACTATAGTGAAAACTTTTAGCGAATCAATGGTTTTGTGAAAATTCTTGCGGCTCATGCGCTGCCGCGACGCCGGCGGGGCCCGGGGTTGAGGCTTGGGCTTTGACCAGGTCTGGGGCCTGTTTTGGGGCCTGAGTGGGGCCTGCTTTGGCGCTGGAGTGGGGCCTGTTTTGGGGCTGGAGTGGCGCCTGTTTTGGCGCGATCCGGGCCCCGGGTCTGATCCGCTCCCGCGCTGCCGGGCGGCATCGGTCGAGGTGAGGCCGCACTTTCGGCAAAACCATTGACTCTGTGAAGATCTTCAATATAGTTGTGTGAGCCGCACCACTAAGGGTTCAACGCGATTCGAACAGGGACGGGGCGCAACGGCCTTCTGGCGGAAGGCGCGTCCGGCCCGCGTTCGTGATCGTTCCCTTGTACTGTGCAGTGGCATCTGCCAAACCATCCGCAAACCTGATGTTGTCCGGTCAGCCGGGATACGTTCCTACGGACGCACTCCCCGTTGCCGGGCCGGATGGCCCGTTTGCATTCAATCGCTACGAAGAGGCATGCGTAGCTATCTGGGCTAACTCGCCTCCCATGTGGTGAGCCGGTCCCGCCCTGCGGACCAAGCCAAACGATAGTTTCGATTGCCGGTGACCCCGTGAGGGCGTCCGCCGGTGATCCGTACCCTCCCGCGCCCGACGGCCGGGGGAAGGAAAAGAATCATGACTGACACTTTCGTCAAGATTGACGTGGAGGATGGCCGGAGGTCCCGGCTCTCTCCGGAAGTGCGCCGGGGGCTCCTGGGCCTCGGACTAGGGAACACTCTGGAGTGGTACGACTGGATGGTCTTTGGCCTCCTGTCGGCTTTCATCGGGCCAAAGTTTTTCCCCTCGCAGGACCCCATCGCCGCAACGCTGAGTGCCCTGGCCGTCTTCGCCGTCGGCTTCGCCTTCCGCCCGCTGGGCGGCATCCTGCTCGGCACCCTGGCCGACAGGATCGGACGACGCCGGGTGATGCTCTGGTCCATCATGATGATGGCCGGCACCACCCTGATCATTGCCCTGTGCCCCACCTACGAGCAGATCGGTGCAGCCGCCGGCGTCATCCTGCTGGTCTGCCGCATCATCCAGGGCATCTCCACAGGTGTTGAGGCCCCGCTGTCCACCGCGCACGCCGTCGAACTCGTCCCCGAGGGACGCGAGGGCTTTGTCGCGGGCATCATTTCCTTCTACGTCAACGCAGGTATCCTGCTCGCCTCGCTGGTCAGCTGGCTGTCGAGCCTGATGCTCGGCGCGGCCGTCATGGCCGACTGGGGCTGGCGAGTGCCGTTCATCGTTGGCGCGGTCTTCGGCTTCGTCGTGGTCTACCTGCGCCGCACCCTGCCGGAAACCATGAAGCCCGAGGAGCTGGCGGACAACTCCGCCAAGACGGTCTGGGGCGGGGTGCGCAAGCACTGGCTGAGCGTACTTGCCATCACGTTCGTCGTCGGGGCGGCGCAGGCCTACAACTACGCCTGGAACACCGGCCTGCCGACGGCGGCCCGCAGCGGCTTCAAGGAAGACGCGACCGCTGTCTTCGCCCTCACCACCGTCCTCGGAGTCGTGCTGGTGGTCGGAAGCCTGATCATCAGCAAGGTTGCCGATGGCAAGTCGATTTCCAAGTGGTTCCTGATCACCCGCGCGCTGGCCATCCCGTCCGTCTTCCTGATGCTGATGTACGTCAAGCCGGGCATCGCCGGCTTCGCGGCCGTTCTCCTCGGCGGTTCGGTGGTGCTGGTCCTGAACATGACCCTGTACAACGTGGTCACCAGCTCCCTCATGCCCAAGAACTGCCGCGGCGCCGGAACTGCGCTCGGATACGGTCTGGGCGTCGCGCTCTTCGGCGGAACGGCCTCCTACCTCCTGGTCTGGCTCCAGTCGCTGAATGCGTCCTGGATCTTCCCGGTCTACGTGGCCGTCCTCTCGGCGCTCAGCATCGTCTTCTATCTGCTCGCCCGGCGGAAGAACGGCATCTTCGTCGGCCGGTAGGAACACTGGCTCAGAAGTTGGAACACAGGAAGCAGGAACGGAAAGTGGGAACGCTCATGGACACCAGCCGCCCGGATCGAAACGGAGGCGAGGAAAACGTGATCTCCTTTGAACTGGACGCGTCAGACGTGGAGCTCTATGAGGCAGCCCGCGGGATGTTGCTGGCCGCCCATCACAGCGAGAACCACCGGGTGGCCGCCGCGATGCGTGGTGGGTCCGGGGCCATCTACCTCGGGCTGCACATCGGCGCCAAACGGCTCAATGTGTGCGCCGAATCCAGCGCCCTCGCCAATGCACGCATGGCGCAGGAGGCATCAATCCACTCCGTGGTCGCCGTCAGCATGGACGGTCGGGGGGAGCCCCAAGTCACCAACCCCTGTGGCCTCTGCCGGGAACTGCTGCGCTCTTACGGAACCGAAACGTCCGTCCTGGTCGACGCCGGGGGCGAGGTGGGGAAGGTGCGGATCAAGGACCTGCTGCCCTTCCCCTGGATGCGTGCCGCGGAAACGGAGTGGGACACCCTCCCGCCCCGTGTTGAGGCCATCACCTAGCACCTCGACAACGGCTGCAAGCTGGTTCCCGCCACGCTTTCCCAGCTGACTCGCAGCAGGGGCCGTTTTCAGCGCTCAAAACGGCCCCTGCTGCGAGTCAGTTGGGGGCGGGCACCAGGAAATGGGTGCGAGCACAAAGAAAGCTGGTGCAGCCGCCGCGTTTCCGCAAAGCCACTGCACCAGCAGGTAGTACGAATTTTTTCGAATCTATGAAACGTTACTCATTCGCGGCTCCCTAGGTCCCGGGGGTTGATGACCGGGTCTTCACGTCTTCTTCAAGGTGCCTCGTCATCAGCCAGCCTGCGCCGGCCATTACTACGCCCATTACCAAGAAGGCCCAATTGTCCATGGTGTTCAGCGACAGGAAGTTGGCCGCCGATTCCACGCCGACGATGAAGCCGTAAATGCCAAGGACGATGTACAGCAGGCCGGAGCCCATGAGGAAATTCCGGGCGCCCATTGCGGTCCGGGACATGGTCAGGCCGACGGCACCGATCGCGAGCTGAACGATGTTCAGCAGCATCGACACCTGGAACAGGTTCAGGAACAGTGCCTTGGAATCAGGCCCGAAGAACCTTAGTTCGCTGTAGTGCGTCGTGATGCCGGGGATGAACCCCAGGATGCCTACGACGATTAGGACGATACCTACACCCATGCCTACGTTCTGTACATCTGTCCGACCAAAATGAACGCCATGGGCATGAGGAGATGCGGTAGTCATTTCTGCCTCCAACCACTGATTGCGGACATTTACAATTTTACGGCCGGGGTGTGGAAAAAGCGCCGGCGGCCGGGGCAGGCGAATTCCGCGGATCCGCGCGTTGTGCCTGTCGGAAACCGGCCCGGTGCCGGGCGCGTGGCACCATGGATCTCGATGAAACTGCGCGCTGATCAGACCGGACAACGTGGCCTTCCCATGCCCCTGTGGCTGCAGGGCGCCCTCGAGTCTGCCCAGGCCGCCGTCATCTCCGCCCTCGTGGTGGTGGCGCCGATCGTCACGGTCTGGGCCACCGCCGGGTTCCAGCACAGCGGATTCGACGTGCTGGCCCGCCTGGCCGGCCAGGCCTGGCTGCTGATTCACGGCGTGCCCCTGCTGCTGGACACTCCGGGGTCCGGGGCCGCGGCGCACCCGGAATCGGGCGCGCTCTCGCTCGTTCCCCTGGGGCTGACCCTCATCCCGTTCCTGCTCGCCTGGCGCGCCGGCCGGCGGCTCGCCCGCGCCTCGTACACGGATCAGCTCTGGCAGGCGCTGCTCGGCTCGTGGCTCGCGTATGCGGGGTTCGGGATCGCCACCGGCTTCGTCTGCCGCGCGGCCGACGTCGGCATCAGCCTCTGGTCCGCCGCCTTGATTCCGCTCATCCCGTTCGGGCTCGGCATGGCGGTCGGCGCGCGCCGCGAGGCCGGCTCCTGGAGCCGTCTGATCGGCGTCGACGCCGTGGCGTGGCTTTCCCGCACCAGCCAGCACTCCCGCTGGGCCGGCTCGTACCTGGGCTCGGCCATCAAGGCCGGATCGGTGGCGCTCATGGCGAGCCTGGCGATGTCGGCGGCGCTGCTCGCCGTCGACCTCTTCATCCACTGGAACCTCGTGGTCGCCGTCTATGAAGGGCTCGACGCCGGTGCCACCGGCGGGGCCGTCCTCACCATCGCGCAACTGGGCTTCCTGCCCAACCTCGTGGTCTTTGCCCTGGCCTGGATCTCCGGCGCCGGGTTCGCCCTGGGTGCCGGCTCGCTGGCCGGGCCGCTGGGGACCGCCGTCGGGCCGCTGCCGTCGATTCCCGTGTTCGCCGCGCTGCCGTCCGGGTCGCTGGACTTCGGCTTCGTGGCCCTCGTGGTGCCGGCGCTCGCCGGGGTGCTGGCCGGCTGGTGGTTCCTGCGCGAGGGCGAGAACCACTTCGACGAATGGCTGTCCATCAAGATCCGGGCCCGCTGGTTCACGGCCGCGGCGTCCACCCTGGTGCTCGGCGCGGTGATCGGCTCCGTCGCCGGGCTGCTCGCGGCCGGACTTGCCTGGCTGGCCCGCGGTTCCGCCGGTATCGGGAGGCTGACGGACATCGGGCCCGACCCGCTCCGCACGGCACTGTTCATGGCCGCGGAAGTGGGGATCGGCGTCGTGATCGGTTACGCAGCCGGTCCCTGGCTGGAACGCCAGCAGCACCTGCGTGAGGCGGATCTCGAAGCGGTCAACAGCCGCTAGCGCACCTGTTGCTAACGCACCTGTGCAGGCAGTGAGTTCTCCAGTTGCGTGCGGCAGGCCGACGTTGCCTGCTCCGTCAGGGCCTGGCGGGCGCACTGCTGGTAGTCGCGGATCTGGGTGAAGAACAGTGTCGAGGCCAGGACCACCAGCAGCATGACGGCCGAGACGACCAGGCCGGAAATCGCGCCGAACAGGACCAGCCGCGATTCCTTGTACTTCACCGCCCGGATCAGCAGCATAATGCCCAGCACGATCGCGGCCGCCGTGAGAAGGGCCGTCAGCCACAGGTAGCTGACGTCGAGCTGGAAGACGAAGAACGAGCCGAGCACCGCGACGACGAACAGCCGGAACAGGGTGGCGGTCAGCTGCGGGGATTCTGTGGCCGCAGCGCCGCGCGGATGCCCCGGCTCGCCGCCGCCGGAGTCCGTGGGGGAATTCATGTTTTCCAGCCTACGCGAGCGGCCCCATAAGCTAGGACCATGCGCATAGTTGTCCTCGTTTCCGGCACCGGCTCCAACCTCCAGGCAGTTATCGATGCCGTGAAGTCCGGCGCGCTCGACGTCGAGATCGCCGCCGTCGGCGCCGACCGGCCCGGGACCTTCGGGGTGGAGCGCTCCGCCGCGGCCGGCATTCCCACGTTCGTGGTGGACTTCAAGGCCTACCCGGACCGGGCGGCCTGGAATGCGGCGCTGACCGAGGCGGTGGCCGCGTATGCCCCCGACGTTGTGGTGTCCTCGGGCTTCATGCGGATTGTCAGCGCGGGCTTCATCGACGCGTTTGGCGGCAAATACCTCAACACGCACCCGGCGCTGCTGCCGTCCTTCCCCGGCGCCCACGGAGTCCGCGATGCCCTGGCCTACGGCGTGAAGGTCACCGGCTGCACGGTGCACTGGGCCGACGCCGGGGTGGACACGGGCCCCATCATCGCCCAGGAAGCCGTGGCGGTCGAGGACGGCGAGACCGAGGAATCCCTGCACGAGCGCATCAAGGTGGTGGAGCGCCGGCTCCTGGTCTCCACCCTGGCCTCCCTCGCCGCAGCCCAGCACGCCCCCGTCTGACCCACCCCGCCTGCCCCACCCCGCCTGCCCCACCCCGCCTGCCCCACCCCGCCTGCCCCAACTGACTCGCAGCAGGGGCCGTTTTGGGCGCTGAAAACGGCCCCTGCTGCTAGTCAGTTGGGGTGACGGGCGGCGGCCTGTGGATAACTCTCCGGGGCAGCCCCGGTTTTGCGACGATGGGTCGATGAAGACACCCCGGCCGCTCCCGTTCCCGCTCGGCTCGGCGCCGTTCACCGTCAGGGAAGCCGTCGACGCCGGGGTCAGCCGGCGCCGGCTCAAGCATCGCTCCCTGCACTTGCCAAGCCGCGGGATCCGGCTGCCGTCAGAACTTCCCGCTGAACTGACATTCCATGCGCGGCCCCTCACCCTTGTGACCCAGTGCTCGGCGGCCTCCCACGCGACCGCCTTCCTGATCTGGGAGTTTCCGGGCTTCCTCCCGGGCGCCGATGCCCCCGGCATCCACATTTCCCGTCCGGACACGATGGCAATACCGCGGCGCAGGGGCGTGATCGGCCACGTCGGGCAATTCTTCGCCGACGAAATCACCAGGGTCGACGGTGCGCTGGTCACCACTCGGACCAGGACGTGGCTGGACTGCGCCCGGAAGATGAGTGTTGATGAGCTGACCGTGGTGGCGGACCACCTGTTGCGCCGCCCTCGGCCTGAATTTGAAGCCCGGGCGGAGCCATATGCCAGTCCTGGAGATTTGGCCGAGATGCTGGACCGGCACAAGGGCACGCCCGGCATCCGCAAGGCGCGGCTCGCCTTGGATCAGGCCCGGATCGGTGCGGACTCGGCTCCCGAGACGAGGCTCCGGCTTGCCCTCTGCCGAAGAGGTTTGCCGGAACCGGAACTGAACGTGGGCACGGTCCTGCGCTCCGGCGTCGTGCGTCAACCTGATCTCGCGTACCGGGAGCACCGGGTTGCTGTGGAGTACGAGGGCGCCGGGCATTCCGAGGCGGCCCAGGTTATCCGCGACATCGCGAGGGAAGAGGACTACTCCGGTGCTGGCTGGATCCTGGTCCGGATCTCGAAGCGGCACATGGAGAATGACGCGCGCGCCGCCGTCGCCAAGGTCCGCGCCGCGCTCACCTCCCGTGGCTGGCAGCCCAACTAACTCGCAGCAGGGGCCGTTTTGAGCGCTCAAAACGGCCCCTGCTGCGAGCCAGTTGGGAGAGGGACGCGGGAGGGGGCTCAGGGGGAGGGGAGGGCTACTCGAGCCGGCGCTGCTTGGTTTCAGGGGCGAAGAACGCCATCCACAGCACGGACAGCAGCACGAGCCCGCCGGCCAGGGCGAAGGAGGTCGCCAGGCCCAGCTCCGGCCACAGGAACGCCGCGAAGACCAGCGGCCCGAACCCGGCGCCGAGCCGCGAGAACGTCGAGGCCCAGCCGAAGCCTGAGCTGCGCAGCTCGGTGGGGTAGAGCTCGGAGACGTAGGCGTACAGGACCGGGATGGCCACCTGCACCACGAAGCCGAACACGAGCAGCCAGAACACGGCCGCCGTCGGGATGTCCACCACGATCGCCACAATCACCAGCGTCAGCGCGGACAAGGGGCCGGTGATCGCCAGGATCCACTTGCGGCCCACCCGCTCCACCAGCAGTGCCGCCACCACCACGCCGAGGAGCCCGACGGCGGCCATGGACGCGGTGGTGAGGAACGCCTTGTACTCCTCGAACCCGGCGCCGATCAGGATCCGCGGCATCCACGTCAGCGAGAGGTAGTAGACCAGCAGGATGGAGAAGAAGAGGGCCCACGCCGCCGTCGTGATCTTCCAGTTGAACTGCCAGAGCGCGCGCAACTGCGTCCATGCGCTGCCCGCGGAGAGGCGGGGCGCGTCCTGCGGGGCGGGCAGGCTGTAGACCCGCGGCTCGGCGCCGGTGGCCTCGACCAGGCCGTCGATCACCTTGGCGGCCTCGTCGCGGCGGCCCTTGCGGATCAGGAACAGCGGGGATTCCGGGACGCTGCGGCGGATCCAGAACACCAGCAGCGCCGGGAGCACCATGACCAGCATGGTCAGCCGCCAGTCCGCGAAGGCCGCGACCAGCCCGGCGGAGACGAAACCGCAGAGGGCGGCGCCGATCGGCCACCAGCCGTCCATCGCGGTGAGCACGCGGCCGCGCTGTTTGCGGGGCGTGAACTCGCCCACCAGCGCATAGTCCACGGGGATGCAGCCGCCCAGGCCGAACCCGGCCAGGAAGCGGAACACGACGAACCACGTGAAATCGGGGGAGACCGCGCCGAGCACGGTGAAGATTGAGAAGATCAGCAGGGTCGCGGTGAAGGCCTTCTTGCGCCCGATCGTGTCCGCGATGGTGCCCCAGACAAAGGCGCCCAGGGCCATGCCGATCAGGTTCGCCGTGCCGATCCAGGCGGCGTCGCCCGGGCTCAGCGACCAGTGCTTGGACAGCAGCGGAATGAGGATGCCGTTGAGGGTGACGTCCCAGGCATCGAACATGAAGCCCAGGCCGCCGATCAGGAAGATCCGGCCCTGGACCTTCCACCGCCACGGCAGTTCCTGGACCACCTGTTCGCCGCTGGGCACAGTGGTGTACGTGTTCATCATCGCCTCCTGGGAAAACTCTACGTGGCCCGGGCGCGGCCGGTGCGTGCTTCACACTCCGGCGCGCGGGCAGCCCCGTGGAAGGCAGAGGGCCCGGACGCGATAAACTGGCCGCATCCCCACCACCCGCGGCCCGCCGCGACATAAGACGGAGACTTTTGTGAGCTTCACGCAGCTTGACCGTGTATCCATTGACCGAG
Organism: Arthrobacter sp. NicSoilB8; assembly: GCF_019977355.1. Lineage (NCBI taxonomy): Bacteria > Bacillati > Actinomycetota > Actinomycetes > Micrococcales > Micrococcaceae > Arthrobacter > Arthrobacter sp. NicSoilB8. The sequence continues at coordinate 1,226,128 of NZ_AP024655.1, forward strand.
TGCCCATCCGCCGGGCACTGATTTCGGTCTACGACAAGACCGGTCTGGAGGAGCTCGCCCGGGGCCTGCACGACGCCGGCGTCAAGATCGTCTCCACCGGCTCCACGGCCAAGAAGATCGCCGCCGCGGGCATCCCCGTGCAGGAAGTCGAAGAAGTCACCGGTTCGCCGGAAATGCTGGACGGCCGCGTCAAGACCCTGCACCCGCGCGTGCACGGCGGCATCCTCGCCGACCGCCGCGTCCCGGCGCACATGCAGACGCTGGCGGACATGGAGATCGAGCCGTTCGACCTCGTCGTCGTCAACCTGTACCCGTTCGTGGAGACCGTCAAGTCCGGCGCGGCGCCGGACGACGTCGTCGAGCAGATCGACATCGGCGGCCCCGCAATGGTGCGCTCGGCCGCGAAGAACCACGCCGCCGTCGCGATCGTGGTGGACCCGGCGTCCTACGGTTCCGTGGTGGAGGCGGCCGCCTCGGGCGGCTTTGACCTGAAGACCCGACGCCGGCTCGCCGCCAAGGCATTCGCGCACACCGCGTCCTACGACACCGCCGTGGCCACCTGGACGGCCAGCCAGTTCCTCGACGAGGACGGCGACGGCGTGATCGACTGGCCCGCCTACGCCGGCCTGGCCCTGGAACGCTCCGAGGTCCTGCGTTACGGCGAAAACCCGCACCAGCAGGCCGCGCTGTACGTGGACCGGGCCGCCCCGGCCGGCATCGCCCAGGCCGACCAGCTGCACGGCAAGGCCATGAGCTACAACAACTTTGTCGACGCCGACGCCGCCCTGCGCGCCGCATTCGACTTCGCCGAGCCCGCCGTCGCCATCATCAAGCACGCCAACCCGTGCGGCGTGGCTGTGGGGTCCGCCTCCGCGGCCGACCCGATTGCCGATGCCCACGCCAAGGCACACGCCTGCGATCCCGTGTCCGCGTTCGGCGGCGTCATCGCCTCGAACCGCACGGTCACCGCCGGCATGGCCCGCACCGTCGCCGGCATCTTCACGGAGGTCGTCATCGCACCGGGCTTCGAGGACGAGGCCGTGGAGATCCTGTCCAAGAAGAAGAACATCCGCCTCCTGGCCCTGCCCGAGGGATACGGCCGCTACCCGACCGAGTTCCGCCAGGTCTCCGGCGGCATGCTGGTGCAGGCCACGGACAAGGTCGACGCCGAGGGCGACAACCCCGCCAACTGGACCCTCGCCGCGGGCGAGGCCGCCGATGCCGCCACCCTGGCCGACCTCGCGTTCGCCTGGACCGCCTGCCGCGCCGCCAAGTCCAACGCCATCCTGCTCGCGGACAACGGTGCCGCCGTCGGCATCGGCATGGGCCAGGTCAACCGGCTCGATTCCTGCAAGCTCGCGGTTGAGCGAGCCAACACGCTCGGCGTCACTGTGGAGTCCGACGTCGACGCCGCCGGCGGCGCGGCCGGCACCGACGCGTCCGAAGCACCCGAGCGTGCCCGCGGCGCGGTGGCGGCCTCGGACGCGTTCTTCCCCTTCGCCGACGGCCTGCAGATCCTGATCGACGCCGGCGTGCGTGCCGTGGTCCAGCCCGGCGGCTCCGTCCGCGACGAGGAAGTCATCGCCGCAGCCAACGCCGCAGGCATCACCATGTACTTCACAGGCGCCCGCCACTTCTTCCACTAGGGCTCTTCCACTAGGGCGTTTTACGTCGGCACGGCCGTTTGCTCGGCGCCTGCCAGACAAGTAGCCGCACGAACGATCAGCACAAAGAATGGACATGCCCTCCCACCCCGAGGACATGTCCATTTTTTGTGCGACGTGTTGGGCAAGCGGCGGTGAACTAGTCCCTAAAGGGACATGCTCATTCTTCCCGCGGAGCAGGCTCATTTTTCGTGGCCAGGAGTGGGCATATGCGGAATATGTCCAGGCCTTGACCTGCGCGGAGGGCATGTTCGGTGAGCTCGGGCGCATGCGCAGGCTTTTGAGTCCAGCTGCAAGGACATGCTCAATGTTTGTGACAGCAGCGGGCTGGCGCCAGGTGGGGGAGCAGTTCCTTCTTGGCGGGGACGTGCTCATTCTCTGTGGGCCGCGGTGGGCTGACGGCCAAGTCCGGGGGAGATGCTCGTTCTTTGCGCAGGGCTGGGCTGGTGGTCATGTCGTCCTGGGGGCATGCTCATTCTTTGTGGGCCGCGGTAGGCCGGCGGTCAAGTCCCCGGGGGAGATGCTCATTCTTAGTGCCAAGGGTTGGGCTGACGGCCCAGTCCGGGGAGATGCTCATTCTTCCCGCGGAACATGCTCATTTTTCGTGGCTAGGAGTGGGCATATGGGGAATATGTCCATGCCCTGACCTGCGCGGAGGACATGTCCAGGGGTGGGGCGCCGCCGTGGCGCCTTAAGCACCAACGCGGGGCCACCGCGGACCTTCCCCTCTGCTGGAGACGGGCCGAAAGTGACCCCACGCTGGGGTACCTGATGCCTGGGATAGACGAAGCTGCAGTTGATGCGGCTGGAGTGCTGCAGTACACAGCCGGGGGCAGAGAAATCCGGGCTGCGCACACCGGAAGTAAACAGCCGGGGGCAGAGTAAGCCGGGACAAGCTCGAAAACCGTCCGCACGAGCCTGAGGTCAGCCAGGCTCGTGCGGATCGGGCTAGGAAGCGGCCGCGGTGGTGTAGGCCTGCTGGATGACGCTGCCCCAGTACGGGCCGTACATCTTGGTGGAGTTGCTGCCGTAACCGTAGCTGTTGATGGAGTTCTGGTAGCCGGAAGAGCTGGTGCCGATGAACCACGGACCGCCCGAGGAGCCGCCGGTCATGTTGCAGGGGATCCCCTGGGTGTTGAACTGCGGGTTGTAGGGATCGTTGGTGGCGGTGCCGGAGCAGCTCTTGAGGGATTCCCCGTTGAAGGGCGCGGCGGCGGGGTAGCCGAAGGACTTGTAGCTCAGGCCGCGGGCGGCGTTGAACTGCAGCCCGGACCCGCCCACCACATCGCTCAGGTACTGGCCGTTGAGCGTGGACATCACGGCGAAGCCGGTGTCGTAGGTCATGTCGCCAGAGGAGCTCCACTGGGTGGGGGCGTAGAGGGCCTTGGCCGTCCACTTGCCGTACGGGGCGGCGCCGTTGAGGTACGCCGGGACGAACGTGAACTTGGTGGCGAAGGCGCCCGGGCCCTCATTGACGCAGTGCCCGGCCGTGGAGACGGTGCTCTTGTTGCCGGAGGAGACCGAGTTGCCGGAGCACACGTAATTGGTCCCGCCAAGGGTGAAGAACACCTTGCCGATGTGCGGGACAGGGGACTCGCTCGCGTTGGTCTTGGTCTGCAAAGTCTGCGACTGCTGCGCCTTCGACTGAAGGCTCGGAGCCGCCGCCTCGACCATGCTCGGGGCGGCACCCTCCAGCGGTGCCGCCGCGGACTTGGCGGAGGTGGCGTTGCGCTTCAGGGCCCTGTCCGCCAGGACGTCACCGGGAACGGCGTTGCGCATGCGCTCGGCGGTCCAGTAGTCAGCCGTGCCCGTCTCCGTGACGGTATGGCTGGAGACATCGGAGGCGGATGCCGGCGCCTTGGCCGGCGCGGGGGAGGCAGCGGCCGCCCCCGCGGCACTCAGGGCCAGCAGGGCGGCGGCCGAAAAAGTCAGCAGGCTGGTGGCCAGAGTCTTGGGTGTTCTCATGGTGTCCTAACCGATGGAAAGCGAGGCGGCCGCCCGTGGCGGCCGCAGGATGGGAACGAAACTACGGCAGTTTGACTAATCTGTAAAGTCATTTGTCAATTCTTGTTATGCCGCGCCGGGGTGTCATGCACCCGCCCGCGCACGACGCCGGTAGGCGCCAACGGGGGCACCTCGGGTAAGTTAGGGGTGTTGAGATAACACAAGATTCCGGAAATACCCAGACCTTCAGGGAGACGCCCGCGCAATGGCAAAGATTATCTATACCCACACCGACGAAGCGCCGATGCTGGCCACCTATTCGTTCTTGCCGATCATTGAGGCGTTCGCCTCGACGGCCGGTGTGGAAGTGGAGACCCGCGACATCTCGCTGGCCGGCCGCATCATCGCCGCATTCGGCGACTACCTCACCGAGGAGCAGCGCGTCAGCGACGCCCTGGCCGAGCTTGGCGCCCTCGCCAAGACGCCGGAAGCCAACATCATCAAGCTGCCCAACATCAGCGCGTCCGTGCCCCAGCTGAAGGCTGCAATCGCCGAACTCCAGGGCCAGGGCTACGCGCTGCCGGACTACCCGGACAACCCCTCATCCGATGAGGAAACGGACATCCGGTCCCGCTACGACAAGATCAAGGGTTCGGCCGTGAACCCGGTCCTGCGCGAAGGCAACTCGGACCGCCGCGCCCCGCTCTCGGTTAAGAACTACGCACGCCAGAACCCGCACAGCATGGGCGCGTGGTCTCCGGAGTCGAAGACCAACGTGGCCACCATGGAGGCCGACGACTTCCGTTCAAACGAGAAGTCCGTGGTCATCGAGGCCGACACCAACATCAAGATCCAGCTCGTCAAGGAAGACGGCACTGTCAAGGTCCTCAAGCGTGCCTTCCCGGTCCTGGCCGGCGAGGTCATCGACGGCACCGTGATGCGCGCCGCTGCGCTGGATGAATTCCTGGCCGCCCAGGTGGCCCGGGCCAAGGCCGAGGGCGTGCTGTTCTCCGCCCACCTGAAGGCCACCATGATGAAGGTTTCCGACCCCATCATCTTCGGCCACGTCGTCAAGGCCTACTTCGCCGACCTCTTCGCCACCTACGGCGAGCAGATCGCCGCCGCCGGCCTGAGTCCGAACAACGGCCTCGCCTCCATCCTTAACGGCCTCCAGGACCTCCCGGAGGAGATCCGCGGCGACGTCCAGGCTGCCATCGAGAAGGGCCTTAACGACGGCCCCGAACTCGCCATGGTCGACTCCGACAAGGGCATCACCAACCTGCACGTGCCCTCCGACGTGATCGTCGACGCCTCGATGCCGGCCATGATCCGCAGCTCCGGCCACATGTGGGGCCGCGACGGGCAGGAGGCCGACACGCTGGCCGTCCTCCCGGACAGCAGCTACGCCGGCATCTACCAGGTTGTCATCGACGACTGCCGCGCCCACGGAGCCTTCGACCCCACCACCATGGGCACCGTCCCGAACGTCGGCCTCATGGCCCAGGCCGCCGAGGAATACGGCAGCCACGACAAGACGTTCGAGATCCAGTCCGCCGGCATTGTCCAGATCGTCGACGACGCCGGCACCGTGCTGATCGAGCACCAGGTCGCCCCGGGCGACATTTGGCGCGCCTGCCAGACCAAGGACGTGCCGATCCGCGACTGGGTCAAGCTGGCCGTCACCCGCGCCCGCGCCTCCGCCACGCCCGCCGTCTTCTGGCTGGACAAGGGCCGCGCCCACGACGCCCGGATGATCGCCAAGGTGGAGGAATACCTCAAGGACCACGACACCGAGGGCCTTGAGATCGCCATCATGTCCCCGGACGAGGCCACGGCCTTCACGGTCGAACGCCTCCGCAAGGGCCAGGACACCATCTCGGTGACCGGCAACGTGCTCCGCGACTACCTCACGGACCTCTTCCCGATCCTGGAACTCGGCACCAGCGCCAAAATGCTCTCGGTGGTTCCGCTCATCAACGGCGGCGGCCTGTTCG